>NKIP01000033.1 GCA_002256145.1 Comamonadaceae bacterium PBBC1 | reverse complement strand
CAGACTTCATTCGACCCTGGGCTACGTCAGTCCGATGCAGTTTGAGAAAAGCTGGCACGCGGCACAGCAAAAGAAGGCAGCATAATCGAATGGCTAAGAGGTACGTTCAACAGGGGCAGGTTCAAAGTGTTGGGTGGCTTTTTTTATTGGGCAGAGATCACCAATGCAATCGTTCAACTTACAAGTGGCAGCCACTACCTTTTAAAAAGCACCAGCAGTTTCTTTCAGGATAAAAAATGCATCTTTGACCTCCGGCCAGTGTAGTTTTTGGCCTTGAAAAAACAAATTAATTTTTGCTGGGTCGCTGGCATGCACCGACCAAGGAGGGGTGCCGCGAAATGTTTTGTGTTCATTGGCTTTGAGCGTTGCCAAGTGTTGAATCCCCGCACTGTCTTCAATGCACAAACTTACCTCCTCCAAAGCTTCAATATAGACACTGATCCCGGCTTTTTGGGGCTGATCCGCAGCCAAATTGATGGGTGATTTTTGACGGTCACACCCAAACAGAGCTGGTTCTTGTACCAATGCTGGGACCAATTTAACAGTTTCAGGAGGTGATTTGACAGGCGCTGATGCCACTGTGGCGGGAATTGCAGAAGGCGCGAACGATCTGATTGATGAGTCCTGTTTAGGTACTTCTTTTAATGTGATCAACGATAAGGCACTGCTGGTCAACGAGTTGAATGAAATATCAAGTTGAGAATACAAAAGCGCAGCACATGCAGATAAAACAAGTGCAGACCCGACAACAGGCAAGAATGTATTCTTACCATTTTTCACAGCTGGTAAGAGTGGGCTGAAACTGGCTGAAGTTGAGCTTGTTGTTGCGATAGGAACGGCTTCAGCGGATTTGATGTTCTCTTGTGCTGAAAGCTCTTGCAGCTCTGAAGCTGTCGAGTTGATTGTGACGATGGCTTTGTTGTTCCAAAGTGCCTGTGGGTCAGCGCCGAGGGCTTTCGCCAATTTAATCGCTGCAATCTCTTCAATCGCTGATGAGTAAAACATCGATCGTTTTCCTGGCAACACATCACCATATTCGAGCTGCAAAATCTGGGCCGATGACAAATGGACGTGACGAGCTAGGTTAGGAACAGTGATGCCCTGGGATTCACGCAATTGGCGAAGTTGTTCGCCGCGAATATGATTGGTGGTTGAAATCATGATCGGATGTTTATAAGAAATGAATTCCAAAAATATTCAGAGTGAAAAATAACTGTGTTTGGCGTAAATATTCATTAGAAATTCGCAAGTAATTACAATTTATTCAAGGCCTGATGCTGGACCTTACTTTGGCCAAAAAAATATTAATTTTGAAATCAATGACAATGGATGTAGAGCTCATACAATAACCTTGAGTTTTTCTATAATCTGAGTATTGTCGAAAAAACTATTCAATTCGGCGGTATTGTTCGATTGCAAGCTGTCCTGTGCATATGCGTTTGCTTGTGATTCAATTTGTGTAGACCTTACCGGGGTCGATTTCTTATTTTTTGTATCAATTGCTTTACAACCATAAGTGTTGCCAAAGCTTGCAAAGAGGAGGGATACCTTGTCCGTGCTAACGTCACTGACTATAAAAAAGATGTTGTAAAAATTCATCATGGCTGATACGGGCAGACGATTGGCATTGCATTTTTGAATGGCTAATTTTGCCGCCATGTCACCTGTTATCTGATAGATGTAGCACCAGCATGCGTTGATGTGTTGTGATGCTTGTCTCAGCAATGAGATGTTCATTGTCATTGATATATAATTTATTAATTGCTAAAGTATTAATTTAATTTTATTAATGTGCTTTTGATATTATTAATTTATGAATTAGCGAGGAAATTTTTGCTTTTGATTCTTCACAAGCTTCTGGAAAATTTAGCGTGCTAACATGATCATACAAAAAAAAGAGACCCGCAGTTACTTTTGCAGGTCTCATCGTTTAAGTTAATTGTAATTTATATTTTATTTAACAATTTGTGGCCATCCTTTTTTGATGTGCCGCAGACTCAGCTTGGTGACCACACCGAACATGGCAGCATAGATTAAGCCGTATGTGAGCATTTGTAAGCCTGTCTGACCCGAATCCAGTTTTGACCCCCCAGAAATGGTGGGTAGCAAACCGGTTACCGCCCAAGGTTGACGGCCTAACTCACAAACCAGCCATCCTGCTTCTGTTGCTATCCATGGTGTGGGCAAGGATAAAACACAAATCCATAGCCAACCTTTTGAGGGTTCAGGTTTATTTTTGATCATGAATACATTGATCAGCGCAATCAGCATGAGCAGGGCCCAAGACACCATCATGACTCTAAAGGAGAAAAAGACAATTTTTACATTTGGGATGGCTTCATGTGCAATCTTTTCGATATCTTTTGTTTTGTTTGATACATCAGATTTACCCATCAATCCAGAGTAGCCATTTCGTTGCTGATCAAAGTTCGATTTTTTGTTTTTTTCAGACTTCAATTCGGTCTCAATCTTCGAAACAGTTTCTTGGGTTAATGTGTCCATGCCTTTTATGACGGTGTTGCTGTCTGCTGTAATTATTTTTAATAAACCTGGTATTTCAATAGAATATTTATTAATACGTTCTTTTTGATCTGGAATTGCAAAAACAATAAAATCATCAGAATTTTGTGTGTCCCACATGGCTTCAATTGCCGCAAATTTCATAGGTTGGTGTTCAATTAATGTCGTGCCACTCCAATGTCCCGCTATTCCTGTGCCAATTAAACCAATTAGTGTAAATATATTTGCAATTTTGAATGATGATTTGGCAATTTCAGTATTTCGATTTTTAATTAAAAAATAACTACTAATACTAACAACCAACATGCCTGCCAGTGTCCAAGATGAAATAACCTGATGAAAAATTTTGGCAGGTAAAATTGGATTCAACATCAATGACCACAAATCTGGAACACTCAATATTCCATCTTTCATATCTGAAAAAACAGGATTTTGCATCCATGCATTCAAACCTAATATTGCGGATGATTGCAAAACCAATATAACGGCTAAAGATAATGATATAAAAAAATGAATTTTGGCTGGAAGCTTCCATCCAAAAGTAAATAACAAAACAATGAGTATAAGGAATGGAAAAATTTTTCCTTCAAATTCAAAAACAGTGCTTATGACTTGCTGTATGACTTCGCCATAATAATTCCAATGTGAATCAATTTGCCACCTTAAAGGGTACCCTGTGATTAATCCACATACAAAAAATAATGGAAAAAACCAGCCCCAATAGCGTGCGTACCGCGCCCAATTACTGTTTTTTGTAAAAAGTCCGATGCCCTCGAAACACGCGACCAACGCGGCAAGGCCAATGGTAAGTGGGACAAATAAAAAATGATACATCGCAGTAAATGCGAAAAATACCCGTGAGAGATTGATGTTTGAAATTTCCATATAAATTTTTTTGTTAAATTGTATAATTATTGAATCGGTGTTGGCATCACACTTGGCCAAAGATTCGCATGGTGCAGTTCTCTAGGGAACACTCTATTCGTTATCATGTTTTAAACTTTTTTGCTCAGATGATTTTTACTTTTTTTCTTTATTAGAACTTAAATTGTATTTTTGAAAAATTAATGTCATTTAAATATTCATTTAATGAAAAAGACCTTTATTGAATCAATGTTATTTTCCTATATTTAAAAGTGACCAACAGACACTTTTTGATAGACTCAATGTCACTTATGAGAAATGCATCGACTTGAATTTGAGTATTTATGTATAAAAAACCACTTCAACCCAGAGCAATTGCCACCGAAAAGCGGTTTCTGGATGCATTGAATGATTTGCTCAAAGACAAATCTTTAGGCCAGTTGAGCATTGATGAGATTGCGGATCGTGCTCACTTGACTCGTGGTGCCTTTTTGAAGCGTTTTGGATCCAAAAAACAGGCCCTCTTTGTGTTGTGGGCACTTTATTGCACTCGGGCTTCTGAGGAAATGGTCGCCATTGCGGCTTCCTTAGCGGACTTTGCATGCGTTGAAGATGCGTGTATGCACATGTCCATTCGGTTGGAACATATTCAAACGCTAGAGTTTTCCACCAACCGTGCAATGCACGAGGATTTTCAAGAAAACTTGCGTATTGATCCGCAGACCAAAAAAATATTCTTAGACTGTGTGGACTTGATGCGTCAAGCTCAAAAGCAATTCAATTTGGCCGATACAGCTTCAGATGCAGGCGCTTTTGCAGCCGCACAATTGTTGATCACGATCAATTACAACTATGTGCTTAAGGCCATGCCGGCCTTGCCCCCCAATGCGCTAAAGCGTCACAAGCTCATTGGTGAGGTTGTTGCTTTGGCCCTCAAGGGATGAATTCAGTGGGGCCCAGCCTTGTTGGCGATAAGAGCATTCGTGACCTGCGAGAGGTCAATCGCCCGCAGGGCTAGCTCTGACTGACAGCTGTGATGCCCACAGTGTCATGGACGCTGAGGCATTTGTGCCAGCTGAGTTGGTTTGACGGAAGATTCACGCATTCTTCCATCAGCCGCTCAAGCGTTCAGGTGACCCACTCTCACCAATATGGATTGGGCGCTTTTTAAGCGCTGACCATGCCTTGGTGACGCAGCAAAGCGTCCAGGCTGGGTTCGCGGCCCCGGAAGGCCTTGAACGATTCCAGTGCTGGGCGGCTGCCGCCCGCTTCCAAAATGGCTTGGCGGTACAAGCGGCCCGTTTCCACGCTGGGTGTGCCGTCATCGGCAGCGGTTTCTTCGAAGGCGGCGTAGGCATCGGCGCTCAGCACTTCGGCCCATTTGTAGCTGTAATAACCCGCCGCATAACCGCCTGCAAAGATGTGGCTGAAAGTGTGGGCCATGCGGTTGAAGGCGGGCGGGCGCATCACGGCCACTTCGTCGCGCACTTGTGCGAGAAGCGGCATGAAGTCTTGCGCCGGGTCGTGTTCGGAGTGCACCAGCATGTCGAACAATGAAAACTCGATTTGGCGCAAGGTTTGCAGGCCACTTTGGAAGTTTTTGGCGGCCAGCATCTTGTCGAACAGCGCACGCGGCAGGGGCTCGCCCGTTTCCACATGGGCGGTCATGTGGCGCAGCACCGACCATTCCCAGCAGAAGTTTTCCATGAACTGGCTGGGCAGCTCAACCGCGTCCCATTCCACACCGCTGATGCCCGAAACATCACGCTCGTTCACTTGCGTCAGCATGTGGTGCAGGCCGTGGCCAAATTCGTGGAAGAGGGTGATCACGTCGTCGTGTGTGAGCAAAGCCGGTTGGCCGTTCACGCCTTCGGCGAAGTTGCACACCAGGTGCGCCACAGGCGTTTGCAACACGCCGGTGTCGGGGCGCTGCCAGCGGCCGCGCACGTCGTCCATCCACGCGCCGCCGCGCTTGCCCGCGCGGGCTGGGGGGTCCAGGTAGAACTGACCGACCAATTGGCCGTCGCGCTCGATGCGGTAAAAGCCGACGGCCGGGTGCCAGACGGGCGCTTGGTCGGCGCGGATGCTGACTTCGAACAGCGTCTCGATGATTTTGAACAGCCCGGCCAACACTTTGGGCGCGGTGAAGTACTGCTTGACCTCTTGTTCGCTGAAGCTGTAGCGAGCTTCTTTGAGCTTTTCGCTGAGGTAGGGCACGTCCCAGGCGTTGAGCGGGCCGGTGATGCCCAGGGCGCTGGCGGCAAATTCACGCAGGTCGGCCAGGTCTTTTTCAGCAAAGGGGCGGGCTTTGGCCGCCAGGTCGCGCAAGAAGGCGGTGACTTTTTCAGGCGACTCGGCCATTTTGGGCACGACCGACACCTGGGCGTAGTTGTCAAAACCCAAGAGGCGGGCTTCTTCCTGGCGCAGCGCCAAGATTTCCTGCATCAAGGGGGTGTTGTCGAAGTGCTTGGCGTCGTCGGGGGCTTGGTCCGAAGCGCGGGTCACATAGGCTTTGTAGAGCTGCTCGCGCAGTGCGCCGCTGTCGGCGAACTGCATGACCGGCAAATACACCGGCATTTTCAGGCTCAGGCGGTGGCCTTCTTGGCCGTCCTTTTGTGCAGCATCACGGGTGGCTTGCACCACATCGGCAGGCACACCTTTGAGCTGGTCTTCGCTCACGTACAGGGCAAATTTGTCGGTCGCATCCAGCGTGTTTTCGCTGAACTTTTGCGTGATTTCGGCCAGCCGTTCCTGGATGGCGGCGTAGCGTTCTTTGGCCGAGCCTTGCAACTCGGCGCCGCCCAAGACAAAACCGCGCAGGGCGTTTTTGCGGGCTTGGGTTTGCTCGGTGTTGAGGTTGGCCGCGTCAATGGCTTTGTATTTGGCGTACAGGCGCTCGTCGCTGCCCAGGCGCGTCCAGAACTCTGTCACGCGGGGCAGGGCGGCGTTGTAGGCGGCACGCAGTTCGGGCGTGTCGGCCACGCTGTTGAGGTGACTGACCGCACCCCAGGCCATGCCCAGCCGCTCGGTGCTCACGTCAAGGGTCTGAGCGATGGCTTTCCAGTCGGAGGGAAAGTCGGCGGCGGTGACGGTGTCCAAGGCTTTTTCGGCGGCGGCCAGCAATTCGTCCAGCGCCGGGGCCACATGCTCGGGAGCAATGCGGTCAAACAAGGGCAGGCCAGAGGTGTCGAGCAAGGGGTTGGTCATGGGGCTTCCAAATAGCAGTTCAGTGGGTACTTTGTATCACTTGGAGGCGCGTTCGGCCGCTTCAAGGGTATTGACCAGCAGCATGGTGATGGTCATGGGGCCGACGCCCCCGGGCACGGGGGTGATGTGGCTGGCGACTTGTTTCACGCCTTCAAAGTCCACATCGCCGCACAGCTTGCCTTCGTCGTTGCGGTTCATGCCCACGTCCAGAACCACCGCGCCAGGCTTGACCATGTCGGCCGTGAGCACATTGCGCTTGCCCACGGCGGCCACGATCACGTCGGCTTGCAGGGTCAGGGCTTTGAGGTTTTGGGTGCGCGAGTGCGCCACCGTCACCGTGGCATCTTTTTGCAAAAGCATCAGCGCCATGGGCTTGCCCACAATGTTGCTGCGGCCAATGACCACGGCATGTTTGCCGCGCAGGTCGTAGCCAATGCTCTCGAGCATCTTCATGCAGCCGTAGGGTGTGCAGGGCCAAAAACCGGGCATGCCGGTCATCAAGGCCCCGGCGCTGGCGATGTGAAAGCCATCGACATCTTTGGCGGGGCTGATGGCTTCAATCACTTTTTGTGCGTCGATGTGCGCGGGCAGGGGCAGCTGCACCAAGATGCCGTGGATGGAAGGGTCGTTGTTGAGCGCTTCCACGCGGGCCAGCAAATCTGCCTCGGTCAGGGTGGCATCGTACTTTTCGAGCACCGAGTGCAGGCCACTGTCTTCGCAGGCCTTGACCTTGTTGCGCACATAGACCTGGCTGGCCGGGTTGTCACCCACCAGCACCACGGCCAAGCCGGGTGTCACACCTTGGGCTTTGAGGGCTTGGGCGCGGGCAGCGACTTCGGTGCGCAGTTGTTTGGACAGGGCGTTGCCGTCGATGAGGTGGGCGGTCATGTTTGAAAGTTCAAAAAAGTCAGAGAAAAAATGCAAAACGCCCGGCGGGTGCGGGCGTTGCTTGCGGGCGTAGATTGGCGGGCAGGGCGATCAGGCCTTGGGAGCGTTTTGCCCCAGCGCAATCTTGAGCAAATCAGCCACGGTATTGGCGTTGAGCTTTTCCATGATGTTGGCGCGGTGGGCCTCCACCGTTTTGATGCTGATGCCCAGGTCGTCGGCGATCTGTTTGTTCAGGCGACCGGCAACGATGCGTTCAAGCACCTGCGCTTCGCGGCCTGTCAGCTTAGACAGGAGCGCGTCGCGGCTGGCCGCTTGCTGGTAGTCGGCAAAAGAGTCACGGGCTTCGTCGAGCATGCGCTCAACCAGGCTCAGCAGCTCCTCTTCCTTGAAGGGTTTTTGGATGAAATCCATGGCCCCTTTTTTCATGGTGTTCACCGCCATGGGCACGTCGCCATGGCCTGTGATGAACACGATGGGCAGGGGCGAGCGGCGCTCAATCAAACGGTCTTGCAGTTCCAGGCCTGTCATGCCGCCCATGCGGATGTCGGCGATCAAGCAAGCCACTTCTCGGGGGTCGTATCGGCTGATGAAAGATTCTGCGCTGTCAAAACAACGCACCCGGTAGTCCTTGCCTTCGAGCAACCATTGCAAGGAATCGCGCACCGCTTCGTCATCGTCCACGACGTAAACAGTGCCTTTTTTTGGTATCAAACTCATTCATTTACCCCGGTGGGTTGTAGTGTGGTCAATGGGTTCAGACCGGTATCCAAAAGGAGAATCGACATCCTGTGACCTCGCCCGAATTGTAGAGGTTCTCAGAAGTGATCCGGCCCTGGTGGGATTCGATGATGCTTCGGCACAAATTCAGGCCAATGCCCATGCCTTCGACCTTGGTGGAGAAAAACGCCTCGTAGACCCGTTCGGTGTCCTCGGCGGGCAAGCCTTGCCCTGTGTCGGTGACCGAGAACTCCACGACAGACAGGTTGTCGACCTGTTTGGGCACGATGCGCAATTCCACATGACGCTGTCCGGCGGGACGGTTGGCGTTGTCAATCGATTCGGCCGCATTTTTCATGAGGTTGATCAGCACCTGCTCGATCAAAATGGGGTCAACCAAAAGTTGTGGTAACCGTGCAGCCACATAGTGCGACAGCCGGACATGGCGTCTGCGCAGTTCGATTTCAGCCAATTCCAGTGACTCGTTGACCATGGCCGAGACATCCGAGAGGACGCGGTTGGGCTCGCTGCGTTTGACGAAACTGCGGATGCGCAAAATGATTTGTCCGGCCCGCTGGGCCTGGTGGGCTGTTTTCTCCAGCGCCCACACCATGTCTTCCTCTTTGACTTGCTTGTTTTTGATGCGCGAAATCATGCCGCTGCAATAGTTGCTGATGGCGGTCAGGGGTTGGTTGAGCTCGTGGGCCACGCTCGACGCCATCTCGCCCATGGTGATCAGGCGGCTGGCGGTTTGGGCGCGTTCTGCTTGTTGTGCTGCTTGCTCTTCGGCTTGGCGGCGCGGCGTGATGTCGCTGGCAATCACCATTTGGGCCAGTCGTCCGTCGGCCCAGTTGATGTAGCGAGAGCGCACTTCCAGCCATTTGCCCAGTTCAGAGACAAAAATTTCGGCGTTTTCGGATTTGGCAATCGTCAAACTCTCCGTGGGCAACCCGGCCATTTCATCCACATCGTCAGCGCGATCGACCTCCTCGCTGGAGCCGGCCTGTTGGACCAGCCGCAAATGGCCGTCGGTGTTTTGGCCAAACCACAAACGGTAAAGTTTGTTGGCAAAGAGCAGTTCGGAGCTGCCCAGCGGGGCCACTGAGACCGATGCGTCCAGCGCTTCCAGCACGATGGTGAAGCGTTCGTGCGAGCTGGCCAGCTGTTCCCGGATGCGGTTGGGCTCGGTGATGTCGGTCATCGAGGTCATCCAGCCGGTTTGCTTGCCACTGGCATCAATCAGGGGCGAGACATACATGCGTGCATCAAACAAGTGCCCATCTTTGCGTTTGACGCGCACCTGGAATCCCCCTGCGGAGTGTTGGCCGCTGATCTCTTCTTCCAGGCGTTTGGTCAGCAACTCCCTGTCTTGTTCGGGCCAGTAAGGGAAGGGCGCGACGGCTCCCACCAAGTCCGAATCGCTCCAGCCCGTCATTTGGCAGAACGCGGGGTTGACATAGGTGATGCGGCCGCGCAAGTCGAGGGCACGCATGCCGGTGAGCATGGAGTTTTCCATGGCGCGGCGGAAATTGGTTTCAGCAACCAGGGCTTTTTGGGCCTGCAAACGGCGTCGGGTGTGTCGCCAGTTGCCGATCAACATCCAGGCGGTCATCACGCTGAGCACACTGACCAACCAAAACAGGCCACTGCCCACCAGGCCTTGTGATGTGCGCCAGGCCTGAGCCCGCAAAATCAAGTCGTTGCCCACGGGCGAGACTGGCACTTCATAGTCGTTGTTGGGTTTTTCACTGCCCGGCAAGGCACTCCACAAAGCGATGCGCCCCGGTATGGTTTGACCGGCCAGCAAGCGGCCTTTGCCGTCTTGCAGGGCCACGGCATATTTGGCCAGCACCTCGGTGGGAATGCCGTAACGCAGCAAGCCCTCCATGGTGTATTCGGCCAGGATCACCCCGTTGAATCGCCCTTGGTCGTTGCTCAATGGGGTGTGCAACTGCAATACCGGAATCTGGGCGTCTTTGTCGGTTTCGGTGTCCAGCTGTCCGTAAATGGGCTGCATCAAATCGCGTGCCAAGCTGAAATGGCTTTCAGTTTCACCAATTTTGAGCACCGTTCCGGCCCGCATGTGTTGACTGGGTGCGATGCTGGAGACACTTTGGTTGGCCATGATGCGCCTGCGGTCATCGATCCAAGTCAGCGACAAAAACTCGGGGTATTGCAACACCAGTGCTTCGGCCCGCGACAAAAATTGGTCGGTGCGTATTTCCTTGTTCGAGACGTCACGCGCCAAACGCATGACCTGCTCTTGCCGCTCCAGCAGGCGCAAGCGCAGCCGCTGCTGGGCGTACTCCACATCGCGTTTGATGGCCTCTTGCTCTCGCTCAATCTCTTCCACACGCAAGTACCAAAACGCACTGGCGATGGCGGCCAAAAACAACACCACCGCCGCCACGGGTGCCAAATTGGCAAATCGGTCTTGCCGGTTGGGTGATTGGCTTTTCCACCATGATCGCCACCAGGCCCAAGGCCCTACTTTCGTGACCACCAACGCTGCTTTGTTCAATTCCATGATGTGGAGTTTAGGGGACAGGGGCCTGACTTTGGCTTTGAAAGGATTTCAAAATTGACCAAGCATTCGCATTTAATTTCACTATACAAAATCAATGTGCACTATTTGAAAAATTCAGAAATTTATGTGAAAATTCAGCCATCATTTGCCGATAACACCCACAGGAGACAAGCATGACAGCGGCCACACCACAACAACCGGGCGCAGACCTCGACGCCCAGGAAACCCGCGAATGGATGGACGCTCTGTCCGCCGTGATCGAAAAAGCAGGCCCTGAGCGTGCCCATTTTTTGCTCGAAGAGTTGCTCGAAGAAGCCCGACAGCACAGCATTGACATGCCGTTCTCGGCCAACACCGGCTATGTCAACACCATCGAGCCCACCCAAGAAGCCCGTTGCCCCGGCAACATCGAAATCGAAGAGCGCCTGCGTGCCTACATGCGCTGGAACGCCATGGCCATGGTGGTCAAAGCCAACCGCCACAACCCCGCTGACGGCGGCGATCTGGGCGGGCACATCGGCTCCTTCGCCTCGCTGGCGCACATGTTCGGCGCGGGTTTTAATCATTTCTGGCACGCCGAGAGCGAAAACCACGGTGGTGACTGCCTCTACATTCAGGGCCATGTGTCGCCCGGTGTGTATGCCCGCGCCTACCTCGAAGGCCGCCTGACCGAAGAGCAGTTGCTCAACTTCCGCCAGGAAGTGGACGGCAATGGCCTGTCGAGCTACCCACACCCCAAACTCATGCCCGAGTTCTGGCAGTTCCCCACCGTGTCCATGGGTTTGGGCCCATTGATGGCCATCTACCAAGCCCGCTTTTTGAAGTATTTGCACGCCCGTGGCATCGCCAACACAGAAAACCGCAAGGTCTGGGTGTTCTGCGGTGACGGCGAGATGGACGAGGTCGAATCCTTGGGTGCGATTGGCTTGGCCGCTCGCGAGAACCTGGACAACCTGATTTTTGTTGTCAACTGCAACTTGCAGCGCCTGGACGGCCCGGTGCGTGGCAACGGCAAGATCGTGCAAGAACTCGAAGGCGAATTCCGTGGCTCGGGTTGGAATGTCATCAAGCTGCTGTGGGGCAGCGAGTGGGACAGCCTGCTGGCCCGCGACAAGGACGGCGCCCTGCGCAAGCTGATGATGGACACGCTGGACGGCGACTACCAAGCTTTCAAAGCCAATGATGGCGCTTATGTGCGCAAGCATTTCTTTGGCCGCGACCCGCGCACGCTGGAAATGGTGGCCCACCTGTCGGACAACGACATCTGGAACCTCAAGCGCGGTGGCCACGACCCACAGAAGGTCTATGCCGCTTACCACGAGGCTGTGAACACCAAAGGCCAGCCCACCGTGCTGCTCATCAAGACCGTCAAAGGTTTTGGCATGGGCAAAGCGGGCGAGGGCAAGAACACCGTGCACCAGACCAAAAAGTTGACGGACGACGACATCAAGTACATGCGTGACCGCTTCAACATCCCGATTCCGGACAGCGAGTTGTCCACGATCCCGTTTTATAAACCGGCCGACGACACGCCTGAAATGCGTTACCTGCACGAGCGTCGCCAAGCGTTGGGCGGCTACTTGCCACACCGCCGCACCAAGGCCGAAGAAAACTTCACCGTGCCTTCTTTGGAAACTTTCAAGGCCGTGATGGAGCCCACCGCCGAAGGCCGTGAAATCTCCACCACCCAGGCCTATGTGCGCTTTTTGACGCAGCTGCTGCGCGACCAGGCCCTGGGCCCACGCGTGGTGCCGATTTTGGTGGACGAGGCCCGTACTTTTGGTATGGAAGGCCTGTTCCGCCAGATCGGTATTTACAACCCCGCAGGCCAGCAGTACACCCCGGTCGACAAAGACCAGGTCATGTACTACAAGGAAGACAAGGCCGGTCAGATCCTGCAAGAAGGCATCAACGAAGCGGGCGGCATGTCCAGCTGGATTGCTGCGGCCACCAGCTACTCCACCAGCAACCGCATCATGGTGCCGTTCTACGTGTACTACTCGATGTTCGGCTTCCAGCGCATTGGCGACTTGGCCTGGGCGGCGGGCGACATGCAAGCTCGCGGCTTCTTGTTGGGCGGCACATCGGGCCGCACCACGCTCAACGGCGAAGGCTTGCAGCACGAAGACGGTCACAGCCACATCATGGCCAACACCATCCCCAACTGCGTGTCTTATGACCCCACCTTCGCCCACGAAGTCGGTGTCATCCTGCACCATGGCCTCAAGCGCATGGTCGAGAAGCAAGACAACGTCTTTTATTACCTGACGTTGCTGAACGAAAACTACGCCATGCCCGGCCTCACACCCGGCACCGAAGAGCAGATCATCAAGGGCATGTATTTGTGCAAGCCGGGTGCCGCCGGAGAAAAGCGCGTGCAACTGCTGGGTTCGGGCACCATCTTGCGCGAATCGATTGCCGCGCAAACCCTGCTGGCCACCGACTGGGGCATTCAGGCCGACGTGTGGAGCTGCCCAAGCTTCAACGAACTGACCCGCGACGGCCAAGACGCCGAGCGCCACAACATGTTGCACCCCATGGAAACACCGCGTGTGTCCTTTGTGGGCCAACAACTGGCAGCACACAGCGGTCCCGTGGTGGCATCGACCGACTACATGAAGGCCTATGCCGAGCAGATCCGTCCATTTATTCCGAAAGACCGCACTTACAAAGTGCTGGGCACCGACGGTTTTGGCCGCTCCGACTTCCGCAGCAAACTGCGCGAGCACTTCGAGGTCAACCGCCACTACATCGTGGTTGCCGCGCTCAAGGCGCTGAGCGAAGAGGGCAAAGTGCCGGTCGCGCAAGTGGCCGAAGCCATCCAAAAATACGGCATCAAAACCGACAAGATCAACCCCTTGTACGCATAAAAACTGGAGACGAACATGGCATTGGTAGAAGTTCAAGTCCCGGACATCGGGGATTTCGATGAAGTGACCGTCATTGAGTTGATGGTCAAAGTGGGCGACACCGTCAAAGCCGAGCAGTCGCTGATCACCGTGGAGTCTGACAAGGCCTCGATGGAGATCCCGTCGAGCACAGCAGGCGTTGTGAAAGAAATGCGCGTGGCGCTGGGCGACAAGGTCAAGCAAGGCTCCATCGTGTTGGTGGTGGAAGCCGCTGGTGCAGCTGCAGCCCCAGCTGCCGCGCCTGCTGCTGCCGTGGCTGCACCTGCGCCCACCGCCGCTCCGGTGGCTGCTGCGCCTGTCGTTGCAGCATCCGGCCCGGTTGAAGTGCATGTGCCTGACATTGGCGACTTCAAAGACGTGGTCGTCATCGAAGTCATGGTCAAGCCCGGTGATGCCATCAAGGTCGAGCAGTCGCTGATCACCGTCGAATCCGACAAGGCCTCGATGGAAATCCCGTCATCGCACGCAGGCGTGCTCCAAGAGATCAAAGTCAAAGTGGGTGACAAGGTCAACATTGGCGACCTGCTGGCTGTGTTGACGGGCACGGCCGCTGCGGCAGCGCCCGTGGCGGCTTCAGTTGCTGCTGCCGTCGCAGCACCTGTGGCCGTGGCTTCGGCTCCGGCTGCTGCGCCCACCCCAGTGGCCGCAGCCGTCGCTGCCGTGGCAGCGCCTGCCCATGCCCCTGGCGGCACCACGCTGGGCTTGCCCCACGCGTCGCCATCGGTGCGCAAGTTCGCTCGCGAGCTGGGTGTGCCGCTCGCAGAAGTCAAAGGCTCGGGCCTCAAAGGCCGGATCACCGAAGCCGATGTGCAAGCCTTCACCCAAGCCGTCATGTCAGGCGCTGCCCAAACCAAGGCGCAAGCAGCCAAAGCCCCAGCAGCTTCTGGCGGTGGCGGTGGCGGCTCCGAACTGGGCTTGATCCCCTGGCCCAAGGTCGACTTTGCCAAGTTCGGCCCCATCGAGCGCAAAGAAATGGGCCGCATCAAGAAGATCAGCGGTGCGAATTTGCTTCGCAACGCCATCATGATTCCGGCTGTCACCAACCACGACGATGCCGACATCACCGACCTGGAAGCCTTCCGCGTTTCCACCAACAAAGAGAACGAGAAGAGCGGAGTGAAGGTGACGATGCTGGCCTTCTTGATCAAGGCCTGCGTGGCCGCGCTCAAGAAATACCCCGAGTTCAACAGCTCGCTCGACGGCGATGCGCTGGTCTACAAAAACTACTGGCACATCGGCTTTGCCGCTGACACTCCCAATGGTTTGATGGTCCCGGTCATCCGCGATTGCGACAAAAAAGGCGTGTTGCAGATCAGCCAAGAAATGGGTGAGCTGGCCAAGAAAGCCCGTGACGGCAAACTCGGCCCTGCAGAAATGACCGGCGCAACCTTCACCATCTCCAGCCTCGGCGGCATTGGCGGCAAGTACTTCACGCCCATCATCAACGCGCCCGAAGTGGCCATCTTGGGCGTGTGCAAGAGCACCATGGAACCCGTGTGGGACGGCAAACAGTTTGTGCCACGCCTGATGCTGCCCCTGTCTTTGACATGGGACCACCGCGTCATCGACGGCGCCGCAGCGGCACGCTTTAACGCGTTCTTGGGTCAAATCCTCAGCGACTTCCGTCGCGTGTTGTTGTGACTCTGACCATCGCCAAATTTGCACATGTGCTCGCCTGGGTTCTGCTTGTTCTGAGCAGTATCCAGAAGAATCGCTTGATTTCCAATTCAACACTGGATGAGTCAATCGTTCTGAAAATGCGCACCTGGGACAAGCTCTCTGGCGCAATGTCTGGCGTGATGTTGCTGAGCGGATTGGGCATGCTTTTGTGGTGGGCAAAACCCACTGGCTATTACCTCGACAGCGTTTGGTTTTCAATCAAGATGGCTTTCTTTGTGGTGGGAAGCGCCTGGATTGTTTTGACCAAAATTTGGATGCGTCGTGCACTGCGTACAGCGCAGTGGCCTCAATCTGCGCCTGACATGGTCAAGCGTGGATTGCGCTTTGATTTGATTTGCTTGAGCGTGATGACTCTGTGTGGGTTGTCGCTGGCACATGGGTCATTTGTCTGACCCGCATCGAAAGAATTTTTTATGGCACTGATTGATATTCAAGTCCCCGACATCGGCGACTTCGACGAAGTGGCCGTGATCGAGTTGCTGGTCAAACCCGGCGACACCGTCAAGGCCGAGCAATCGCTCATCACCGTCGAGTCCGACAAGGCCTCAATGGAAATCCCATCCTCACACGCTGGCGTGGTGAAGGAACTCAAAGTCAAGCTGGGCGACAAGGTCAAGCAAGGCTCTGTAGTGTTGGTGCTGGAAGGCGAGGGCGCTGCTGCGCCTGCTGCTTCGGCACCCACTTCGGCACCGGCTGTTGCAACTGCTTCTGCCGCAGCGCCTGCTGTGGCTGCAGGTCCAGCACCCGTGGCTTCGAGCTTTGGCGAGAACTATGCAGGTGTGGCCGACATCGAGTGCGATGTGCTCGTGTTGGGCGGTGGCCCAGGCGGCTATTCGGCAGCCTTCCGCGCGGCGGACCTCGGCTTGAACGTGGTCATCGTTGAGCGCTACGCCACCTTGGGGGGCGTGTGTTTGAACGTGGGTTGCATCCCGTCTAAAGCGCTGTTGCACGTCGCAGCGGTGATGGACGAAGTGGCACACATGGCCGACCTCGGCGTGGATTTCGGCAAGCCGGTGGTCAACATCGACAAGCTGCGCGGCCACAAAGAAAAAGTCATTGGCAAACTCACAGGTGGCTTGGCTGCCATGGCCAAGATGCGCAAGGTCACCACCGTGCGCGGCTTGGGCCAATTCGTGGGGGCACATCACCTTGAAGTGTCGGAAACCACCGGCACTGCACAAGAACAAAACGGCAGCAAAAAAGTGATCGCCTTCAAACGCGCCATCATCGCTGCAGGCTCTCAAGCCGTGCGTTTGCCTTTTATGCCCAACGACCCACGCGTGGTCGACAGCACCGGTGCTTTGGAACTCAAAGAAGTGCCCAAGCGCATGCTCATCTTGGGTGGCGGCATCATCGGCCTGGAGATGGGCACCGTCTACAGCACGTTGGGCGCACGCCTGGACGTGGTGGAAATGATGGACGGCCTCATGCAAGGCGCTGACCGCGACTTGGTCAAAGTTTGGCAAAAGATGAACGCCAAGCGCTTTGACAACATCATGCTCAAGACCAAGACCGTGTCCGCACGCGCTTTGCCTGAAGGCATCGAAGTCACGTTCGCCCCAGCAGAAGAGGGCGGCACAGCCCCCGCGCCACAGGTGTACGACCTCGTGTTGCAAGCCGTGGGCCGCACCCCCAACGGCAAAAAACTCGCCGCTGAAAAAGCCGGCGTGGCCGTAACAGACCGTGGCTTCATCAACGTCGACATTCAAATGCGCACCAACGTGCCGCACATCTTCGCCATTGGCGACATCGTGGGCCAGCCCATGTTGGCGCACAAAGCGGTGCACGAAGCCCATGTGGCGGCCGAAGTGATTGCGGGCGAACTGCAAGGCAACAAAGAGTTGGCCGCTGCGGCGTTCAACGCACGCGTCATCCCCAGCGTGGCCTACACCGACCCCGAAGTGGCATGGGTAGGCTTGACCGAAGACCAAGCCAAAGCGCAAGGCATCAAGGTGAAAAAGGGCTTGTTCCCTTGGACGGCATCTGGCCGCGCCATTGCCAATGGACGTGACGAAGGCGTGACCAAACTGCTGTTTGACGACAGCCCGGAAGCCCACGGCCACGGGAAGATCTTGGGCGGCGGCATGGTGGGCACGCACGCGGGCGACATGATTGGCGAGATCGCTCTGGCCATCGAGATGGGCGCAGACGCTGTGGACATCGGCAAGACGATTCACCCCCACCCCACGCTGGGCGAAAGCATCGGCATGGCGGCAGAAGTGGCGCATGGGAGTTGTACGGACTTGCCGCCTAGCAAGAAGTAAGCGGCACCAACTATCGAAAAGCACAAGCCCCGGATGGTCACCTGTCTCGGGGCTTTTGCTTGCAGAGTAGACCATATTGTCTGGATTGTCTGTACAGGTATTGCCCAAGATCAGGCTACACCTTTCCGTCCCATCGTTTGAATTGGCACAGTCCTGAGTTCTTGTGCCTTACCCTGTTAATGCGTTCCAGAAAATGCGCGGCATCTTCAGCAAGCTGGGGCGGTGCTGAAACGCCACCAGCAACTTGCCCAAAATGGCCCCTTTGCGGTTGGTGACGAACCACGGCGGGCGTGGCAACAAGGTGAACGACAAGCTCAGCAGGTTGCGCGGGAAGGGGCGAAACGGGGCTTCGACCACGGCGCGTTCGGTCTTGTCGAACAGCATGGTGTTGTGCACCACGCCGATGCCGCTTTGCACATCGTCCAGCGTGTGCCCCGGAAACGCGCCCCAGGGAGACTGCGCCGACAAAAAGCCCAAGCCGGTCCAGGCGTTGATGGCGATGGTGCCGTAGCGCAGATCGGCCAGGATGGCTTCAAAGCGCGGGCGTCCGATCTTGGCGATGGTGCTGGGGTGGATTACGATGTTCGCCCCCAAGGTGCCGTACAACTGGCTGTTGGCCAATGCGATCGCGGCGATCAAATAGGCCTCGGCGTCTTGCCCGCCGATTTCGACCAGGTTGAGCGCAGGCGCAAACACCTCGGTGTTGCGTGCTTTGGCATTGCCCATGTCCAGCGTGGACATGATCAGGTCTTGCGAGCCGGGGCGTTGGATGGTTTTGAAGGCCGGGTTGTTGGTGCAGAACTCGGCCAAGCGTTCGGAAGCACCGGGGTAGTAAAGGCCGCGCGGCAAGGCGTTGTGGATCACGTTTTCCAGGGCCTGCACAAAGGCGGATTTTTGATTCCAGTCTTTGGGCAGGATCAGCACCTGACAGGCCACGCAATTGAAGCCCGAGTTGTGCAGTTTTTGCGTGGCCACTTGCTCGGCCTGAAAGCGGATGTCGGCCACCGACCAGGGACCGGGCACCACGATGGTGGGGCACACCGCGCCCAGCTCCGAGGTGATCTGCCGGGTGTTGATGGGCGTTTTGGCGGCCTTGTTGGCCACGCCTTTTTCGCCGGTTCCCCAGACGATGGCGTCGTGCGATGCACCCGCGCCCGTGATGTGCAGCGTCTCCACCAGTGGGTGGTTGCACAGGTACTGCCCCACATCGGTGCCACCGCGCACGATGCGCACAAAGCCCCGGTCAATCAGCGGCTTGAGCGCGGCATCGAGAAACTCGATCAGGTAATCGTTGACCGGGTTCATCTTCAGCATCGCCACTTCGTTTTCGGCAAACAACTTGTGAAACACATCCAGCGGCGCGATGGCCGCGATGTTGCCCGCGCCCAGCACCAGCGAGACTTTGCCGGTCTTGTGCAGCGGGCTGGTGCTGTCGTAAACGGCGGCCGTATGCTGGGCCAGGTTGGCGCGGTTCACGCCCGGCTGCATCCACACGTCGAGCGTGACGCCGCTCAACAGCAAGTGGTCCCACAGCGAATGCGGCAGCACGCGTGCGGCCAGTTGCCCATTGGGCAGCTCGCGCAGGGGCAGGCCGCTCAGGTGCTGCTTGCCCTGCACCTGGGACAGCGTGGCCATCATCTGGTTGCAATACGCCATGACGGTGTAAGGCCCCGACAGCCACTCCTCGCCTTCGAGCGGCGAGCCGACCGGAATGCCTTTGTGGCGCGAAGCCGTCTCCGCCCAGGTCTGGGCCACTGGCAGCAAGGCGTCCTTGATCTCGTTCAGGATGGCGATGCGCTCGGCCACCGAGGTCTGCACCCAGCGACTGCGGTGCTCGGCCAGGGTGTGAAGGTCGATGTCTAGGCTGGCTTGACATTCGGCCAGGGTGGGGAGTTGGGGCATGGGGGTCTTCGTGCTGAAAGGGTTGAAAGGTGAGCGTGATCAGGCCAGGTGGTTCAGGCGCAGAACAGACTCGGCGATGTCTTTGCCGCAATACTCTTCGATGAAATGACCGATATTCGGATGGCGATGCATGTGTGGGACCGATTGAGGCAAAGCGGTTGTCCACTGCTGGATTACCGACGTTTTGCCGCAGGCGTCCCAATCGCCAAAATGGCCTGCAACGCCAATGGCCTGCGGACCAGTCCCCCAAACTTGCGGCAGTTTGCTTTGAATGTTTTGGTAAAAAGCATGGTTGTCTTGCACGCCATGGCGGGTGTCGACGTAGCGGTATCCATGACCCCAAAACGGGGTTTGCCTGACAAATCGCTTGGAACTCAAGGCATTGGTTTTGCTGCGAAAAGATTCCGACCAAACGTATTCGGCTTCATCTTTAGATATCCGTCGCGTGGCATGACGCCACATTAAACGTGCCACGCCCGCGACGAAGGTCGGCAGTGATTGTGGACTGCCATGAGACACCACATAAGCCGCCAGCCCACCCCAAAGAAAGTTGGGAACGATGCGTGGCGTGATGCACCACGGAAGGACGGGGAAAGGAAAATTTTGATAAGTGTAACCATCGGCGGGCATGGGGAAGACGGTGCTGTTCATCACCACCAAATTGCGAACACGCCAGGACTCTTCGATGAATGCGCCGACACCAATTGGGCCGCCCCAGTCATGGATGGCCAAGGTGACTTGCTGCAAATCCAGGTGCCGCACCAGTTGCAACAGGTTGGCAGCGTGGTGCATTTCCACCATCTCAAAGTCTGCATCATCCGAGAGGCCAAAACCGATGTGGTCCATCGCCATAATCCGGAGGCAGTGCTTGGATGAACGCAGGTGTTCAATGACGTGGCGGTAGGTGTAAGACGATTCCGGATTGCCGTGAACGAATGCCACCGTGGCCTGTGGGGTGCCGTGTCGGGTTTGAAAGTCCAGATAGAAAAGCGACTTGCCTTTGTCGAAGCCCTCCTGGATTTCAAACCACTTCGGTGGGCTGCCGTGGCAGTAATCGCCAGGTAAATGCGCAACACTTTTTTTCATGGGCTCACCTTGCCTGAATTGGCATCGCGCAATTCACGGCGCAAAATTTTGCCGACCGTGGACTTGGGCAGTGCGTCGACAAAGGCCACCAATTTGGGCACTTTGTAAGCGGTCAGGGCGGCGCGGCAGTGGGCCACCAGTGCATCGCTGGTGAGGCTGGAACCTGGTGCGCGGACCACAAACAGCTTCAGGGCTTCGCCTGTTTTTTCGTCGGGCACGCCCACGCAGGCGCATTCGGCCACGCCAGGACAGCCGGTGGCCACGGCCTCGATTTCGTTGGGGAACACATTGAAGCCCGAGACGATGACCATGTCCTTCTTGCGGTCCACGATGCGCAAAAATCCCTCCGGGGTGATCACGCCTACATCGCCCGTGCGGAAGTAGCCGTCGGGCGTGAACGCAGCCGCGTTGGCCTCGGGCTGGTTCCAGTAACCCTGCATGACCTGTGGGCCTTTGACACAGACTTCGCCCGACTCACCCAGCGCCACCTCTTGGCCCGATTCGTCCAACAGCTTCACGTCCGTGTCCGGCAAGGGCGGGCCTGTGGTGCCGCTGAAATCCTGAATGCTGGCGGGGTTGAACGACACGATCGGACTGGTCTCGGACAGACCATAGCCTTCACGAATGAACGTTCCGGTGATGGCCTTCCATCGGTCTGAGGTGGGCCCCAGCACGGCCGCACCACCACCGCCGGACAGACGCAAGTTAGAGAAGTCCACCTCGCCAATGCGGGGGTGCATGCTCAGGCCCGCGTACAAAGTGTTCACGCCCATGAATACGCTGGGTCGAGATTGCTTGAGCACTTCGACAAAACCGTCCATGTCGCGTGGGTTGGCCACGAGCCAGTTTTTGGCCCCCACGGTGAAGTAAGTCAGGAAGTTCACCATCAAGGCGAAGATGTGATAAAGCGGAATGGCCGTGACCACCACCTCCTGGCCAGGTCGCACGGCCGAGGGCACGATGGCTTTGTACTGCGCTACGTTGGCCACCAAGTTGCGGTGCGTGAGCGCCGCGCCTTTGGAGAGACCCGTGGTGCCTCCGGTGTATTGCAAAAACAGCAAGTCCTGACCCGTCAAGCTCACGGGGGTGCGTTGCACGCTGGCGCCCTGGGCGAGGGCGTCGGCCAGCGAAGTGGTGTGAGTCAAACGCGCATCTACGGCCGGTGAAGGCAGCGCCGCAGGGGTTCCGTCGCTTGGGGACACGGTGACCACGTTGCGGATGTCGGTCGCGGCCATGGCTTCGGCCAGGATAGGCGTGGCCCCGTTGAAGATAACGATGGTCTCGCTGCCCGAGTCTTTGAGCTGGTGGGCCAGTTCACGCGGGGTGTAGAGGGGGTTCACATTGACTTGCACCGCCCCAGCCCGCGCAATACCCAAAAACACAATGGGGAAGGCGATGAAGTTGGGCACCATGACCGCGATGCGATCGCCTTTTTGGACGCCCAGGCGCTGTTGCAGCCAGGCCGCGAAGGCGGCCGATTGGCGGTCCACATCGGCATAACTCAGGGTCTGGCCAAAGGCGCAGAAGGCGGGCTGATCGGCGTATTGCGCCATGGCCTCTTCCATCATGTGCACCACCGAGGGGTAGGCGTCAGCGTTGATGGAAGCGGGGATGTTGTTGGCTGCGTAGGTCTTTAACCAAGGGGCATGGTTCATTTGATGGACCTCAACATTATTTTTTAACGGCGTTGTCGAAAAAACCTGCCGTATCAGCCGTAATCTTTACAAGATAACCATTTGTGCCTATATACAAAGAGTTGCTTGATGCTGAACCATTGCGGTCAAAGTAAGCAGCGCCACTGTATTCGTGCGCACCTTTCCACCCACTACCAATCGGTAACTTCCAAATAATTCGACCATCCCATGTGTCGTAGGCAGCAACAAAGTATTCAGGCTCTGAGGAATTTGTATTGTCCTCTCCTTCAGTTAAACTAAAACGGTCGACTGGCCATTCCGCACCGCAAACATAGAGAACACCATTGGTTCGAGCTAATATGGATATGCCAAGTTGTACATTAATTGGTCTATCGGCAAACCATATCTCCTTAATTGAACCCTGATTTCCGTCGGTCGGGTCTACTTTTAAACATACAATGCCTGGCTCAGTTGGAACGAGTTGTGGCCTTCCTGGATCAATTGTGTGACCAAAGTGTGAACCAACAAAAATATAGCCACCATATGCAGCCATGGATGCTTCTGTCCCGCTTCGTCGATTTTTAAATATTTCAATACCTCCTCCAATACCTCCTCCTACTGGAGTAGTACCACCAATTTCTACTGGATTGTTAGATAGACGATCTTTAAAAACACGGATTTTCATTTTTGGTTCTGAGTTGTCAGCAAAGATCAACATCTTGTCCAGTGATTTTGGATCATCCATTAAAGTAACCGTTGTGCCACTTCCTGTATTGGTATCTCCACGTTTCATATATCCCGTGTGGGTGTAAGTAATTGGATTTGCCCAGCGCTCAACAGCAATAAGCCCCGGCTGTGCATTTAATGCATGTACATAACCGGTAAGATTTGTTGAATTAGTACTTCCAGAGCTATTGGTGATAAAGTATAAACCATCTTGACAGGCTGTAAGTGTGTTATTGTTCCACTCGTTAAGATAATGTTTTATTCCAATTTGATTTCCAAACTCTGGAGTTACTGTGCCGGTTCCATTGATTCTAATTATTGCTACGCTGGTTCCATATTGATTTTGATTTGTTGGGTTGAAGTCGCTAGTTGTCATTACCCAATAAATAGTGTTATCGGTGTTGATATCTGGACTGCCTACTGGGACTGCGCCATATAATTCTTGAGTACTTTGCTGGCCTGGAATTATAATTTTTGTGGTTTTCCAAATTAAATTAATGTTTTCAATTGGATTTGCTTCGTCTAATGCAGAGTCATTTTCTGTCAATGAACTGGTTTTAAATAGACTCAGTGTTGAGTCGTTATTAATAACCAATACATTGTCGTCTCTGTCAAGAAAGAAATATCCGCCGCGAAAACTAGTTGGTGGCAATAACCCAAGCCTTTTGAATCCAATCAAACCCATATGTATTCTACTATAGGCTGTCAGTACTGTTTCGCCAGTAGTAAAGTCTACGGCGGTGCCAAGTAAAACACCTTTGCTTGTACACGCAATTACAAGCATACCATTGTACTTGTTTTCATATTGCTGAACTTCGATTAAATGAGTGACTTGCGGAGAGACTGAAATACCAAGCGGGCCTGTAAGGTCTGTCGAATCTGAGGAGTACGCATCCAAATGAACGTTAGACCAGTTATTGGCGGTCAATCCAATATTACTGTTTTCTGGAGATGTGGTTGGAGTTAAAAATACATTATTAACACTTTGTGCTGGAAAAACTTTTCTGCGAACTATCTTTGGGTTGATCATGATTTTATCCTTTTGATGTCGTTGATTTTGAGGTTGATTAGTAAATCTATTTAATTTTGAGCTGATAAATTATTAATTATTCAAAATTCTCGGCTCAAGGTGATCATGTAGACACTCGTATTGAGCTTCATGGACAAGTCTGTTGTGGCCGGTCCGGCTCCAATACCAGGTCCTGCTATGCGAGCCTTAATGTTTAGGGGCATCATCAAGACAGCACCGTTCATCAGCCATTTTTCATTAATTCGGTAGGTCGCCCCGATTTTGTAGACGGGACTCCATGCAGAGTTGATGGTGATTGATTCATTGGTTAATCCGTTGACGACCGGGTCAGTTGTGTTGTGGCCATTTTTTGTGAATTTGATGTATGAAACGCCAGCGCCTACGAACGGGCGAAATGCGCTACTTGGTTCTCCAAAATAGTAGTTTGCTAATAGAGCTGGAAAAACAACAGTTGTATTGATTGCATTAGGGTGGTTTCCGGAGGGGGAATTCAGGCTCAACCTCAGCTTGGGTGGGATGCCAAATGCCAATTCAGCAGCCACGTTATCCGTCATCATGTAGCTTACGCCGAAGCTCAAAGTGTCACTGCTTGAACTGATGATTGATGATCCCTGTAATGCACCGTGGACAATAGGCTCAGTACTTGAAATTGACTTCAGCTCGGCTTGAGGTAAAACATGAGCAATTCCAAAATTGATCAGCATTTCTCCACTTTGCTGCGCAAATGAGCTGCTTGCAGCTAAGCCGGAAATAATAAAAAGAATTTGATGTGACTTTTTCATAAAGCGTCTCCGTTGAAGTTATGGGTTGAGATGAAATTTTTTAGAAAGATGCGCGAATCAGATCGGCGGCTTTTTCGCCGATCATGATGGTGGGCGCATTGGTGTTGCCGCTGGACACGGTGGGCATGATGGACGCGTCCACCACGCGCAGGCCTTGCAGTCCGTGCACGCGCAGCTGGGCATCGACCACGGCCAGCGGGTCACTGGCTGGCCCCATCTTGCAGGTGCCCACCGGGTGGTATTGCGTGTCGGCGCGGCGGCGGATGTCGGCCGCAATGGTGGCCTTGTCGCTCTTGTCCACCGGGTAAAGCATCTTGCCGCGAATGCTGTCAAAGGGCTTGGACTCGATGATGGCTTGTTGCATCTGCACGCCTTTGACCAGCAGGTCGAGGTCGCGCTCGTCGCCCAAAAAGTTGGGGTCGATGACCGGGGCCTGGCGCACGTCCGGGCTGTTCAGTGTCACGGTGCCCCGGCTGTGCGGGCGGATCACGTCGACGTGGCAAGAAAAGCCGTGGCCCAGGTGCATTTTGCGGCTGTGGTCGTCCACGATGCCGACCACAAACACCAGCTGCAAATCGGGCGCTTGCACCTCGGGCGATGAACGCAAAAACGCGCCCGACTCGGCAAAGGTGCTGGTCACCAGGCCGGTGCGTTGTTTCTTCCATTCGCCCATGGCCTTGGTGACTTTGACGGTGCCCGTGGCCGACACGCCAAAGGTCTCGGAGCTGCTGGGCGCACGCCAGGTCTGCACATGGTCGATGTGGTCGTGCAGGTTTTTGCCCACGCCTTCAAGCGCATGCACCACCGGAATGCCGTGGCGCTGCAGCTCGGCCGCTGGCCCCACGCCGGAGGCCATGAGCAGTTGCGGCGAGCCAAAGGCCCCGGCCGACACAATCACTTCGCGGCGTGCGCGCAGTTCGCTCACCTGGCCGCCTTGGTCAATGCGCACGCCCACCGCGCGCGTGCCTTCAAACAGGATTTGGGTGGTGACGGTGTTTGTCTTGACTCTCAGGTTGGGGCGCGACAGATGAGGCGTGATGTAGGCCTTGGCCGCGCTGTGGCGTTCACCGTTTTTGTGGAAGACCTGGTACATGAACGCACCAAACTGCTCCGCGCCGTTGTAGTCAGGGTTGTACGGAATGCCGTTCATGGCGCAGGCGTCCAGGAACATTTTGTTGACCGCGCTGGGGCTGCGCAGCTCGGCCACGTTTTGCGGGCCGCCCGTGCCGTGGTATTCGCTATCGGTGTGGGTCTCGTTGTGCTCGGCTTTTTTGAAGTAAGGCAGCACATCCTGGTAAGACCAGCCGGTGTTGCCCAGCTCGGCCCAGTGGTCGTAGTCTTGGCGGCCGCCCCGCACATATAGCATGGCGTTGATGGAGCTGGAGCCGCCCAGCACCTTGCCGCGTGGCTGGTAACCCTGGCGACCGTTCAGGCCCTTTTGCGGCACGGTTTTGAAGGCCCAGTTGTTGAACGGAATCGGCAGCATGGCCACGACACCAGCAGGGGCGTGGATGAAGATGCTTTTGTCCGGGCCGCCCACTTCCAGCAGGCACACGCTGACGTTCGGGTCTTCGCTCAGGCGCGAGGCTACCACGCAGCCAGCGGAGCCGCCGCCCACCACGATGTAATCGAATTCAGTGCTCATCAGGGTCTCCTGTTTTTTATCGATGAAAGACCCTTGCAGTCTAGAAATCGGCCAGGCGGCTGACTATCCAGATTTCGGCAAATAGGGTGCTGCGCGCTGGGTGTTTACCCTTGCATGGCGGGGTGGTGCAGGCCGCCACATGCGGGTCATGGCGGATTGACAGAAGTTGCACCAAAGCATCCAATTTCAGCTTGCCTGCACACACCATGTCTTTGCCCACTCCTACTTCTGCCGGTTTTGTGACCCAGCTGAACGCCTTCGATCCGCAGGCGTTGGTGCTGGCTTTGCAAGAGGGCTTCTTGGAGCATGTGCAGCTGCAACCCGGGCGCTTTGGCGGGCAGATCGTGCACAGCATCAGCACCCAATGCCGGACCGACTGGGGGCAGTACAACTTGGCCTTGCTGGCCCGTGGCGACCTGTCGCGCCAATGGTTATCGGTGGGCATTTTTCTGCAAGGCCAAGACAGCTGGCGCGTGCAAGGCAAGGCACTGCGCAATGGCGACTTGGTGGTGTACGCCCCGGGCAGCGACATGTGCATCAGCTTGCCGCCGCAGGCGCAGTGGATGGGCGTGCAAATTCCGATGGCGCGACTGCAGGCGCTGGGTTTCGAGATGCCGCAGGGCCTGAGCGCCTTGCACCTGCCGGGCGAGCTGTCTGCTGAGTCGGCCACCCGGCTGGCCGAGCTGTCGTGCGTGCTAGGCCCCGACCGCCTGCAAGCGCCGGGCAGCGCGGCCATGGAGCAGGCCCACGAACAACTGGTGCAAGTCATCTGGCACGAACTGGCCCGCCGCTGGCACCACCCCACGCCGAACAGCATCACACAGTTGCAAACGCGTGAGCGCTTGGTCGAGTCGGTGCAAAACTGGTGCGAAGACCACAGCGCCGCGCCGCTGCGCATCGACGCGCTGTGCCAAGACATGGGCGTGCCCGTGTGGGAGTTGGAGCGTGCTTTCCAGCACACCTATGGCATGGCCCCGCAGCGCTTGATCACCCTGCAGCGCCTGGCCAAGGCACGGCGTGCGTTGCTGACCCAAAACGCCAGCGTGACCGAAATCGCCATGGGCCACGGCTTTTGGCATCTGGGGCGGTTTGCAGGGTTGTACAAAAACTACTACGGCGAAAGTCCGTCTGCAACAGCAACTGGGCACAAAACTTTGATAAAGCGCTAAAAATTTAAATGGTCATTCTTCACTCAAATTCGTACGACATGCCTTCAATCCCTTACCAAAGAACACCAGATGATTGCTTTCTCGATTTGCCAGGATACCCATGGCAGGCTGCATACACCAATAAATTACCAGCGCTGGATGGTTTGCGAATGCATTATCTTGATGAAGGTCCGCGCAACGCACCTGTAACTTGGCTGTGTTTGCATGGCAATCCGGCTTGGAGTTACCTGTACCGTCGCATGATTCCGATTTTTTTAGCGGCAGGTCATCGGGTTATCGCCCCCGACTTGCCGGGCTTTGGAAAAAGCGACAAGCCCATGGCAATACAACAACATACCTTCAGTTGGCATCGTCAAGTGCTGTTGGAATTTGTTGAAGAATTAGATTTGAAAAATGTCAATTTGGTGGTGCAGGACTGGGGCGGGTTGCTGGGGTTGACTTTGCCTATGGAAGCTCCAACGCGATACCGTGGCTTGTTGGTGATGAACACTTACCTAGCGACAGCCGAAGGCTCTTTGCCAGATGGATTTGTTGAGTGGAGAAACATGTGCCGGAATCGTCCTGATTTTTCAATTGGCCGGCTCTTCTCTCGCGGTAATCCTCATATGGCTTCCGCAGAATGCGCGGCTTACGATGCCCCCTTTCCTGATCCCAGTTACCGCGCGGGCACGCTTGCATTTCCGGAAATGCTGCCAGACCATATGGGTGCGGACGGTGTTGACGTGTCGCGTCGAGCGAAACATTTTTGGGCTCACGGTTGGTCTGGTTACTCAATGATGGCGATAGGCGAAAAAGATCCGGTTTTTACTCCCCAAGTCATGGAGGAATTGCGTTCCTGCATACGTAATTGCCCTGAGCCATTGCGCATTCCAAAAGGCGGACATTTTGTGCAGGAATTTGGCGAACAGATTGCGATCGAAGCGTTGCAAAAACTAACATGAAAGAGCTCCAGCTTTGGCGGCTCTGCCGACATCGAGTGCGATGTGCTCGTGTTGGGCGGTGGCCCAGGCGGCTATTCGGCAGCCTTCCGCGCGGCGGACCTCGGATTGAACGTCGTCATCGTTGAGCGCTACGCCACCTTGGGTGGAGTGTGCCTGAACGTGGGTTGCATCCCGTCTAAAGCGCTGCTGCATGTTGCAGCCGTGATGGACGAAGTCAGCCACATGGCCGACTTGGGTGTGGACTTCGGCAAGCCGGTGGTCAACATCGACAAGCTGCGCGGCCACAAAGAAAAAGTCATTGGCAAACTCGCAGGTGGCTTGGCTGCCATGGCCAAGATGCGCAAGGTCACCACCGTGCGCGGCTTGGGCCAATTCGTGGGGGCACATCACCTTGAAGTGTCGGAAACCACCGGCACTGCACAAGAACAAAACGGCAGCAAAAAAGTGATCGCCTTCAAACGCGCCATCATCGCTGCAGGCTCTCAAGCCGTGCGTTTGCCTTTTATGCCCAACGACCCACGCGTGGTCGACAGCACCGGTGCTTTGGAACTCAAAGAAGTGCCCAAGCGCATGCTCATCTTGGGTGGCGGCATCATCGGCCTGGAGATGGGCACCGTCTACAGCACGTTGGGCGCACGCCTGGACGTGGTGGAAATGATGGACGGCCTCATGCAAGGCGCTGACCGCGACTTGGTGAAGATCTGGCAAAAGATGAACGCCAAGCGCTTTGACAACATCATGCTCAAGACCAAGACCGTGTCCGCACGCGCCTTGCCCGAAGGTATTGAGGTCACGTTTGCACCGGCAGAAGAGGGCGGCACAGCCCCCGCGCCGCAGGTGTACGACCTCGTGTTGCAAGCCGTGGGCCGCACGCCCAACGGCAAAAAACTCGCCGCTGAAAAAGCTGGCGTTGCTGTGACCGACCGTGGCTTCATCAACGTCGACATCCAAATGCGCACCAACGTGCCGCACATCTTCGCCATCGGCGACATCGTGGGCCAGCCCATGTTGGCGCACAAAGCGGTGCATGAAGCACACGTGGCGGCCGAGGTAATTGCGGGCGAGCTGCAAGGCAACAAAGAGTTGGCAGCCGCTGCGTTTAACGCGCGCGTCATTCCAAGCGTGGCCTACACCGACCCCGAAGTGGCATGGGTGGGCCTGACCGAAGACCAAGCCAAAGCGCAAGGCATCAAGGTGAAAAAGGGCTTGTTCCCTTGGACCGCCTCGGGCCGCGCCATTGCCAACGGCCGCGACGAAGGCGTGACCAAACTGCTGTTTGACGATTCACCCGAAGCGCACGGCCACGGCAAGATCCTGGGCGGCGGCATGGTGGGCACGCATGCGGGCGACATGATTGGCGAGATCGCTTTGGCCATCGAGATGGGCGCAGACGCTGTGGACATCGGCAAAACGATCCACCCACACCCCACGCTGGGCGAAAGCATCGGCATGGCGGCGGAAGTGGCGCACGGCAGCTGCACGGACTTACTGCCGAGCAAGAAATAATCGGCTTCAGCGCTGCACGAAGCAAAAGCCCCGGACGGGAAACTGTCCGGGGCTTTTTTGTGACTGGCACGCTGACGAATGGCTAAAATGGCTAATCGATTCAGGAGTCCACCATGCGTGTCACCGCCACCGAAGCCAAGAACCGTTTTGGCAGCCTCTGCGCTCAGGCCAAGCGCGAGCCCGTGTTTGTGGAGAAAGCCGGTCAGCTCGACTCGGTCATTCTGTCCGCCGAGCAGTACCAGGCGCTGCAGGCAGGGCACGACAAGGCCAGCCGGGCTTCGCGCAAACAGGCGTTTGAGGCCGAATTTGGCGACTGGATCGCTGCGCAGAACGCCCGGGTCGAAGCCCACGGCATTCCGGGCGCTGACCTTCGCCCTTGGTAAGTGGCCCATGGCGCAGTACGACGTGTTTCCCAATCCAAGCCGCAGCGGGGCGGAGGGTATTCCGTATGTGGTGGTGGTCCAGAGCGACTTGCTCGATGGCTTGGCCACTCGCTTGACCATGCCCCTCGCTCAGCCCGATACCATGGTCAAAGTGCCCACCGTGCTGTGCCCAACCATCCATGTGAACGGGCAGCGCCTCCACGCACTGGCGCACTACACCGCGCCACTGCCCGCCAAACTGCTACGGAGCCCGGTGGACAACGTGGCTGCGCATGCCAGCGCACTGGTGGCGGCGATGGATGCGGTGCTGTCGGGCATCTGAGGAATGGAGCGCTTGGCTGCTCAATGCTGAAACGTTGATCAAACTATCGCAAGAACGCCGCACCGCCCTGATCTCCGCCGCCGTCACCGGCAAGATCGACGTGCGCGATTGGCAAGCCGTCGCTGTTCAAGAGGGTGTCGGCGTCGACTGTTGAGCCAACTTATCCCGACTTATGTCGAAAACCATAAGTTATACTTTTTTCCATAAGTTGCCATAAGTCGGAGTCCAAGATGAGTGCGATCAAGCCATTTACCTTTCACCGCCCAAGTCTGGCGGAGAGTTATTGCGAAAGCCTTGGGGGCCACGGCTTGGCGGACAGTCGCTCCGGCTTGTTCCTGGCAGCGCCAAGACGCACGGGAAAAAGCACTTTCTTGCGTGAAGACATGCTGCCCGCCATGCAAAAGCGCGGCTGGACCACGATCTATGTGGACCTGTGGGCAGACAAATCCAAAGACCCGGCTTTGCTCATCACCAGCGCCGTCAAAGCAAAAATCGGTACTTTTGCGGGTGTCATCGCCAAGATGGCCAAGTCGACCGGGCTGGAAAAAGTGAACGTGTTTGGCGCTCTGAGCCTCAACCTCGATTCCCTGGAACTGCCAACGGGACTGACGCTGGCGGATGCTCTGGAGGCGTTGGTTGAAGCTGGAAAGGCGCCAGTCGCCATCGTCATTGACGAAGCACAGCATGCGCTCTCTACCCAGGCTGGCGTGGATGCCATGTTTGCCCTCAAGGCAGCACGCGATCACTTGAACCAAGGCAGTGGGCAGCAAGGCCTGTTTATTGTTTTAACGGGTTCCAACCGTGACAAGCTGGCCCACTTGGTGTTGAAACGCACCCAGCCTTTTTTTGGCTCCCAGGTGACGCGTTTCCCCTTGCTGACCAAGGACTTTACAGACGCTTATACGGACTTCGTGAACCCCTTGCTGGCCAATGACAACCAGTTCCGTCACGAGGATATGTTTGAGGCCTTCAAGTTGGTTGGGCATCGCCCCGAAATGCTGCGCAGCATCGTCGGCGAGATTGCCTTGGATGCCGGCGCGGACCACCTTGGCGAAGCGCTGAAGAATGGTGCGGAAGAAATCAAGGAAAGAATGTGGGGAGCGATGGAGAGTGAGTTCGCCGGTTTGCCCGACATTCAGCGGGCGGTGCTGGAGACGATCATCGATCAGGGCAAAAATTACGTTCCTTTCTCCGAGGCGTCGATGCGCGCTTATGCCAACTTGGTGCAGCAAGAAAAAGTATCGGTTCCATCGGTTCAGGCTGCGCTGGACACATTGCGTGAAAAGGGATTGGTTTGGCGGGCCGCCTATGGTGACTATGCACTTGAGGACGAAAGCATGGCCGGTTGGTACAAAACCAAAATGCAAGGCTAAAGACAAGGACAAGCATGAGCGACCAAGCCACCGAACGCATCTTTCAAGACGACATCATTCGCCAGCTGCTGGCCAATTGCTGGCTGCTCGGCTCGCCGGACAAGTACAACCGCGAACTGGCCTTGTACCCCGAGGATGCGCTGGGTTTTGTGCAAGAGACGCAAGACGCGCAGTGGCAAAAGTTTTGCGCCAACCACCCCAAGGATGCAGAGCAGAAGTTTTTGCAACTGGTTGCCGCACAGCTCGGCAAGGCCGACCCGAATGCCACGCACAAGGACAGCCGCACCTTTGGCACGCTGGGCGTGCTGCGCCACGAGCTGCGTGACCGCAATGCGCGTTTGTCGCTGTGCCAGTTCAAGCCCGAGCACGACCTGAACCCGGACACACTGGCCCGCTATGCCAAAAACCGCCTGCGTGTGGTGCCGGAGCTGGTGTACAGCCCGTGGGCGACGGATGCGCACCTGCAGGAGACGGGAAACAGTGACGCAAAAAAGGCCAAGGCATGGCGCATCGACCTGGTGCTGTTTGTGAATGGCGTGCCGGTTGCCACGTTGGAGCTGAAGAGTGAATTTAAGCAGGCGGTGGACCGCGCCATTCGGCAGTACAAGACCACGCGCCTGCCTGTAGACCCGGTGGCTAAAAAAACCGAGCCGCTGCTGACCTTCAAGCGCGGTGCGCTGGTGCACTTTGCGGTGAGCCAGTACGAGGTGCACATGGCCACCAAACTGGAGGGGGAGGGCACCTACTTTCTGCCCTTCAACAAAGGCACACACGATGGCGGCGCGGGTAATGCTGTGCCGTACGACATCAACCGCTACGCCACCGATTACCTGTGGAACGAGGTGCTGCTGCCGGACAACCTGCTCAACATCCTGGCCCGCTTTGTGCATTTGCAGATTGAGGACAAGGAAGACTGGGAAGGCCGCAAGTACAAGAAGGAAAGCCTGATCTTTCCGCGCTACCACCAGTGGGATGTGGTGGGCAGTCTGCTGGCGGCGGTGCGCATTGAGGGGCCGGGGCATAAGTACCTGATTCAGCACAGCGCGGGCTCGGGCAAGTCGAACTCGATTGCCTGGCTGGCTCATCAGCTCTCATCGCTGTACAAGTTTGATGGCAAGAAGCAGTTTGACTCGGTCATTGTGGTGACCGACCGCACCGTGCTGGATGCGCAGTTGCAAGACACCATCTACCAGTTTGAACACACCGATGGCGTGGTGGGGCGCATCAACAACAAGGAAGGCGATGGCTCCAAGTCCGATAAGTTGGCCGCCGCCCTAGAGTCGGCCCAGCCCATCATCATCGTCACCATCCAGACCTTTCCCCATGTGTTGAAGGCGATTGAAAACAGTGTGAGCTTGAAAGACCGCAGCTACGCCATCATTGCCGACGAGGCGCATTCGTCGCAAAGCGGATCGACGGCGCGGCAGCTCAAAGAAGTGCTGATGAAGGAAGCAGGGGACGACGCCGAAGAGCTGGACAGCGACGACATCATCGCCGCCACGGTGGCTGCACGCCGCGCATCGGGCAACCTGAGCTACTTTGCCTTTACCGCCACGCCCAAGCCCAAGACGCTGGAGCTGTTTGGCCGCGTGCCGCGCCCGGACGAGGTGGCCTCAGCCACCAACAAGCCCGCAGCGTTTCATGTGTACAGCATGCGCCAGGCGATTGAGGAGGGTTTCATCCTCGATGTGCTGAAGAACTACACCAACTACAAGGTGGCCTACAAGCTGGCGCTGAAGGTGCAAGATGCCGACGCAGAAGTGGAAAGCAAGCGAGCGAAAGTGAAGCTGAACCAATGGGTGCGCCTGCACGACCACAACATTGCCCAGAAGGTGATGGTGATCGTGGAGCACTTCAAGGACAACGTGATGGGCTTGTTGGGTGGGCAGGCCAAGGCCATGGTGGTCACCAGTTCGCGCAAGGAAGCGGTTCGCTACAAGCAGTGCTTTGACAAGTACATCGCGGAAAAGGGATACCAGAAGATTCGCGCCATGGTGGCGTTTTCGGGTGAGGTGGAGTTCACCGAGAGAGACCCGAATACGGCGGGCCTGATCGGCGAGAAGTTCACCGAAAGCCATATGAACCCGAACCTCAAGGGCCGCGATATGCGCAAGGCTTTTGATTCGGACGACTACCAGGTGATGATCGTCGCCAACAAATTCCAGACGGGCTTTGACCAGCCCAAGCTGTGTGCCATGTATGTGGACAAGAAGCTGGCCGGGGTGGAGTGCGTGCAAACGCTGTCGCGCCTGAACCGCACTTACCCTAACAAGGCCGAGACGGGCACTTTTGTGCTGGACTTCTTCAATGAGCCGGACGAGATTCTGGAAGCGTTTCAGCCGTATTTCCAGACGGCTGAGCTGCTGGATGTGTCCGACCCCAACCTGATCTTTGCGCTGCAAGACAAGCTGCGTGCCGCTGGCATTTTTACTTGGCAGGAAGTGGAGCAGTTCTGTGCCGCGTTTTATGTGAAGAACAAGAGCAATGCGGCGATTGCCAATATCTGCAAACCAGCGGTGCAACGCTGGCAGCTGCGCTACAAATCGGCGGTGGAGGCTTTCAAGCTCGCCAAGGAGATGTTTGAGCGCACCCAGAAAACGGGTGATGCGGTGCTGATTGCGAACGCCGAGAAAAGCCTGAAGGAATGCCAGAAGGAAAAAGACGCGCTGGAAATCTTCAAGAAAGACCTGGGCACCTTTGTGCGCTTTTATGAGTTCATGTCGCAGATCGTGGATTACGACGACACCGACCTGGAAAAGCTCAGCCTGTACGCCCGCAACCTGCGGCCTATGTTGCGCGAAACCTTGCTGGACGAAGACGACATCGACCTGGGCAACGTGGTGCTGAGCCACTACCGAGTGGCCAAGATACGACAGCAGGATTTGGTCCTTCAAGAAAATAGCGAGAACCACAAGCTGGTGCCCGGCGAAGGCCTGGGTACGGCCAAGCCAAAGGACAAGAAGGAAGAGTATTTGTCGCAGATCATCAACCGCTTGAACGAGGTGTTTGTGACCGACCAGCTCACCGACAAGGACATGGTGAACTACGCCTACACGATCCGCGACAAGGTGGGCGAGAACATCTTGGTTATGAAGCAGATCGAGAACAACTCGCCCGAGCAGGCCCTGCTGGGTGACTTCTCAAAGGCCATTGACGACGCGATCATGGACAGCAGCGAAGCCCACCAGAACCAGATGATGCAGCTACTGGCCGACCCCAGCAAAGCCGCCAACTTTGCGCGGATTGTGTTTGATCTGCTGATGCAGGGGCAAGCAGGGAACCGTTGAAGCCCTATGAATCCCACCAGTTTCGCAGGCAAAATCCACAGCGCATGCATAGATCCGGCTGTGCGGTCGCTGCGCAGTGTCAAACCGAAGGAGGTACCTTATGCGTGATGCACAGTACTGGGCCAGCTTGGTGCAAGAGCTGTGCGCCATGCCGCACGAGGCGGGCTGGGTGGAGTTCAAGCACAACAATGCTGAGCCTCAGGAGATTGGTGAATACATTTCTGCACTGGCCAATGCTTGCGCGCTGGAGGGCAAAGCCCATGCCTACCTGCTGTGGGGTGTGGAGGACGTTACCCATGCCTTGCTGGGCACATCTTTTGACCCGTTCAGCAAGCGTGTGGGCAATGAAGAGCTTGAGAGTTGGCTGCTGCGCCAGCTTTCGCCCAAGCTGGGTTTTCAGTTCATCCCTTTAGATGTGAACGGCACAAGGCTGGTGCTGTTGCAGATTGACTGCGCAACGCGGCACCCTGTGCAGTTTGCAGGGGCTGAATTCATACGCGTAGGCTCTTACAAAAAGCGTTTGAAAGACTTTCCAGAGAAGGAACGGGCGCTTTGGCGGGCGCTGGATGCCACGCCATTTGAGCGCCTGCCTGCTGCCGAAAAGCTCATGGGCGACGAGGTGTTGCGGTTGCTGGACTACCCCAGTTATTTTGATTTGGTGGGGCGGGCTTTGCCCGATGGGCACAGCGCCATTTTGGAGGCCTTGGCGGCTGATCGATTGATAGAGGCAGTCGGCGGCGGCCACTGGAATGTGCTGAACGTGGGTGCCATTTTGTTGGCCAAGCAGTTGTCAGACTTTGGCCGCTTGCAGCGCAAGGCGGTGCGGGTCGTGGTTTACAAAGGCAAGGGCCGGGTGGAAACCCTGCGCGAGCAAGTGGGTGCCAAGGGCTACGCCAGTGGGTTTGAAGGTTTGGTGGGTTTTATCAACAATTTGCTGCCCGTGAACGAGGTCATTGGGCGGGCCTTGCGTAAGGCTGTGCCGGTGTACCCCGAGCTGGCCATACGCGAGCTGGTGGCCAATGCGCTGATTCACCAAGACTTGTCTGTCAGCGGCAGCGGGCCCATGGTCGAAATCTTCGACGACCGCATGGAGATTACCAACCCCGGCGTGCCCTTGGTGGATACCTCGCGCATGCTGGACAGCCCGCCCCGGTCGCGTAATGAGCGGCTGGCCTCGCTGATGCGGCGCATGGGCATTTGCGAAGAGCGCGGCAGCGGGGTAGACAAGGTGGTGTTTCAGGCCGAGTTTTACCAATTGCCTGCACCGGCTTTTGAGGTAACGGGCGACTCCACTCGAAGCACCTTGTTTGCGCCTCGGACCTTGACGAAGATGGAGCAAGCCGACCGCGTGCGGGCGGTGTACTTGCATGCCTGCTTGCGCTACGTAGAGCGTGAGTTCATGACCAACACAACCTTGAGGGATCGCTTTGGCATCGACGCCAAAAACAGCGCTACCGCGTCAAGGCTGATCAAAGAGGCATTGGGGGCCGGTGTTATCCGCTTGCAAGACCCGACTGCGCCGCCAAAGACTCGGCGTTACCTGCCAAGCTGGGCCTGAATTTACTTGCTGGGTATTTGATGGAATAGGTCTTGGCGATCAAGCATTTTTGAAAAAATATATATAAATCAATGGTTTATAGATCTTCTGGTGCTTGCTGGGTATTTGATGCCAGCCCAATTAACAAGAAAAGGTTTATTCCCCATGCACGAAATCATCTGCCCCCACTGCCACAAAGCCTTCAAGATCGACGAGGCGGGGTACGCCGACATCCTCAAGCAGGTGCGCGATGGCGATTTTGAAAAACAGTTGCACGAGCGGCTGGAGTTGGCCGAGCGGGAAAAGCAGGGCGCGATTGCCTTGGCCTAGGCCAATGTCACCAATGCGCTGCAAAAAACAGCGGCGGCCAAAGACACGGAGATTCAGGCGCTGAAAGCCCAGCTCGACGCGGGCGAGGTGGCGCGCAAGCTGGCGGTGACGGAGGCTTTGGGCACGGTGAGCAAAGAGCGCGATCAGTTGGCCAACGAGCTGAAGACCGAGCAGGAGAGAGCGCGCAACAGCAGCCAAGCCGCAGCCCAGTTGGCCGAGGCCAAGCTGGCCCATGCGCTGCAGGCCGAACCCGCCAAAAAGGACGCCGAAATTCAGGCGCTGCAAGCCAAGCTGGCGGCCACCGAGACAGCGCGCCAATTGGCTGTGAATGAAGCCGTGGGGGTGGTTGCCAGAGAGCGCGATGACTTGAAAAATGACCTCAACCTCATCGCCGTGAAGAACCAGCTGGAAGAGAAAGCCATCAAGGAGCAATTCGCCTTGCAGCTGCGCGACCGTGATGGCGAGATTGCGCGCCTGCGGGACATGAAGGCGCGGCTGTCGACCAAGATGGTGGGTGAAACCCTGGAGCAGCACTGCGAGATCGAGTTCAACCGCATCCGTGCAGCCGCCTTCCAGCGGGCGCATTTTGAGAAAGACAACGACGCCCGCACCGGCAGCAAGGGCGACTATATTTTTCGCGACTCAGACGAGTCGGGTGCCGAGATCGTCTCCATCATGTTTGAGATGAAGAACGAAAGCGACGAAACGGCCACCAAGAAGCGGAACGAGGGTTTTCTGAAAGAGCTGGACAAAGACCGCACGGAAAAGGCGTGCGAGTACGCGGTGCTGGTGTCCCTGCTGGAGCCGCTGCATGAACCGTAAGGCGAGTTGTACAACAGCGGCATCGTCGATGTGTCGCACCGCTACCCCAAGATGTACGTGGTGCGGCCTGACCTTGCCCCCGAAAAACGTACTCCATAGCTGATGGGTAAAAATCAGTAACAGGAGTGAGAGATGAGCGAAACGAAACGACGGGCGCGGTACACGCTGGAATTCAAGCTGGAGGCTGTACGACTGGTCAAAGGTGGTCAAGTGGCCGCTGTTACGGCCAAGATACTTGGCATCCCCAAGCAGACGCTGGAGAACTGGGTTCGCCTGGATGGCAAAGGGCAACTCAAGGGGGCGGGAGACAAGCCGG
>NKIP01000057.1 GCA_002256145.1 Comamonadaceae bacterium PBBC1 | reverse complement strand
CCGGCTTGTCTCCCGCCCCCTTGAGTTGCCCTTTGCCATCCAGGCGAACCCAGTTCTCCAGCGTCTGCTTGGGGATGCCAAGTATCTTGGCCGTAACAGCGGCCACTTGACCACCTTTGACCAGTCGCACAGCCTCCAGCTTGAATTCCAGCGTGTACCGCGCCCGTCGTTTCGTTTCGCTCATCTCTCACTCCTGTTACTGATTTTTACCCATCAGCTATGGAGTACGTTTTTCGGGGGCAAGGTCATGCTGGCAAATCGATTCGTGATGCATCATCGCGCTCGGTGACCGCTTACTGACGAGTCAGTTAGTCAGCCTAGCTAGAACGACTGACAGCAAACGCTGCGTCACTGACATTGGCCGCTCAAGCCTTCGGTGGAAAAAGCAACTTGTGCTGAACGCGTGATTTTTCGAATGCATTGCACAGTTGCATATCTGCGATGACCTTGTCCAGGTCCTCGTAGTCAAAGGCAGCGGTCCACTGACAAATCCATTGCATGGCGTCCAGAAAGGGGCTGGGATTACCTTCGCGTGTCAGGACACGAAGACAGTCCAGGTACTCTTCCCTGAAAAGCGTTGGCACGATGATTCGGCAACTGTTGACGACCGAAAGTTCCGCATTCATCACAAGCCTAGCCAGGCGTCCGTTGCCATCGGTGAAGGGGTGAACTTCGGAGACGAGGAACATCGCCATCAGCGCTCTGGCCGTGCCCGGGGGAACGGATGGAAGGAGCTTCGAGCCTTCGACCAAGGTGCCTCGAACAAATCTCGGGGCCACGAATTCCGTATTGCCAGCACGATTGGCCAGCGTCTTGAATTCTCCAGGCCCTACCTCTGGCCGCTCCTTCATCTGGTCGGCATGGCGCTCACGCAGCTGAGTCAGGACAGACTCACCTGAGCCGAGCGTCTGGTTCGCCCATCCTGGATTAATGGCCTGCCGGAAGACACCGATGATGTCGTGAGAGTCTTTGGGGCGTTCCGTGATGGGCTTGCCTTCAAGAACGAAGCCCCGAGCCTCGGTGACATCGAATTCGGTGCCCTCGATGAAGTTGCTGAAGTACGACTCCAGGAAAGCGAAATTCAGGCGAGCTCGTTCGCTCTTTGCCACTGCGGGAGGTTGCTTCAGTGGTACCGAACGCAACTGTGTTGCGAATTTTTCAAATAGAGCAAGTCGATTGGCATCGTAGGGAATGTGGGCCATCATCGCTTTACCGGTGGCAGTGGACATTGCTGCCTTTCTCGTTCCAAGGACTGCACCAATGAGGCCATCAAGGATGGTCAACTCGCGCTCCAGGCCTAACGATGGTGCCAGCGCGCGAGCCTGGTCACGCAGGGTGTTGAGCGCTTCCTCGCCTCGGGCTTCACAGGTGTCGATGAGGCGCTGTTCGACATCAGCCGTCCCGACTGACTTCTGCACTTTGCCACGTGAGATGGTCAGGTTCTCCAACAGGACCCGAGGCATTGAAGGAAAGTACAACTCTCTGCCCATCATCGGTGTGTCGCCTTGCGTGGGGCCCTGACCAGCAACCAACTGGACGGTCATGCCGGGCAGATCCACCCTCTTTGTATAAGAGTACGTGAGGTACATCACGTTATCGCTTGGCACCCCGCCGTGGAATGCGCTGCGCGGCCCCATGACAGCTTTAGGGTAGAGCGCTGCCAGGACACGAATGCGTTCGCGGGCAATCAAGGCAGGCCATGCTTCCTCGGGAAGACTGGTCACCACGCCCGCAGCAATGCGCTTGAGGGTCCCTTCACGCAACCGACGCTGTGTCGCTCTGATTTGAGCTGGAGAGAGCTCAGCGTACAGCAAGAGGGAGTGGTCGGGTGTCGGCATTTTTTGTGCTGGGGCTGTGGTTGGCGCTTAAATGTTATTTTTATTTGTTTTTGACATTTGTTTTGTCGTTATTTTATAAATAAAATGGGAACTCATGTTGTTTTCTTTGATCAGGTTTGCGCGTGGAACACGTAATCTGTCGCAACCATTTTACATAAAATAAGAATTTGTCGTAAATATTTCATTTTGTTTTGAAGGGCAAATAAGTGCGTCTGTGCAGATCAGATTCCGCGCTTGTCTGGAACGGAGTCCTGCGTGCACGGATCCCTGAACGGCTGCATCCGCTGCACTTCGGCCAGCCAAGAGGCAATGTCAGTTCGAGGCTGTATGCAGTCGTAAGCGTCCGGCCATCCCATCTGGCTTCTACACCTCAGATCTAAGAGCATCGTGTCCACTTCATAGATCGTGGACACATGCACACCAACAACCAACTCCCCCAGCCCGGCCGTGGCCGCCGCACCTACAGCCCCGAGTTCAAAGCCCAGCTGGTTGCCGCTTGCCGCATTCCCGGCATGTCGGTCGCCTCTGTGGCTCGAAACCATGGCATCAATCACAACATCCTGCACCGCTGGATGCGTGAACTGCCCGATCCGGCTCCTGCCCGCTTGCCTCAAACGACCCACAAGGCGGTGCCCGCCTTCATCGAGTTGCCCATCACCGAGCCGATAGCCCCAGCTGTTGTCGCCGCCGACAGCGTGCACGTTGAAATCCAGCGAGCTGATCTGTCCGTCAAGTTGCGTTGGCCTGCAGCGGTGGCACCGGCCTGTGCCCAGTGGGGTCCCCTCGTTTTCAGTGCAATAAGTGACGGTACGCAAAGCTAGCACTGGCGCGGGGGTGGTCTGGGTAGATCGTTGATTTCATTGACTTTCCTGTTCATTTTGCAAACGGGTATCGTGACCGC
>NKIP01000032.1 GCA_002256145.1 Comamonadaceae bacterium PBBC1 | reverse complement strand
AGGCGTGCGCACCGTGTGCGACGACAGCTGCGTGCGGGTCGATCACAGCAGCTACGCCGCACGCCCTGCGGCCATCGGCTCCAAAGTGCTGGTGCGCATCTTTGAGCGGCGCATCGAGATCCGGGATGTGCAAGGCGCTTTGCTGCGCACACATGCCAAAGCCGAGCGGCCAGGCTCGGTGGTGCTGCCTGCGGATGAGCGGGTGTTCAACCCATCGCGCGAGACGCGGTTGATCCTTGGCCAGGCCCAAGAAATTGGCGAGCACGCCAGTCGCCTGTGTGAGCTGATGTTTGCAGCCGAAGGTCGGGTGGGCCAAAGAAAGCTTTGGGGCATCGTGGGTTTGACCAAACGCTACCCGGCTGTTTGCATTGACGGCGCCTGTGCCCAAGCCTTGGCGCAAGGGGTCTATAGCTACAAACATGTCAAGGCCTTGGCCGAGCGCTTGTTTGCCGATGCCATGGCGGCCATGGACGAGGCATCCAACATGGCCTGCGCAGTGCACGCCGACACCATGGCCCTTGAGGGCACTTTGGTTCAGCAGCACGAGCTGATCCGCCAGACCGACGAGTATGCAGATTTGTTCACCCACGCAGCCCTGGTTGCCAGCGCTGTGGTGGCCAAGGCCATGGATGAGAAAGCAGGAGGCCAGGCATGAACATGACCGAGATCGACAACGCTTTGCGTCAGTTGCGCCTGTCGGGCATGCAGCAAACCCTTTCCACCCGGGCGATGCAGGCCCAGGCCAGCCAAGAGCCGTTTCTGGAGACATTTGCCGCCTTGCTGCAAGACGAGTTGGAGCGGCGCAGCTCCGTCCTGATGGAGCGCCGCTACAAGCGCTCGGGACTCGATGAGAAGGCTTCATTGGCGGATTTGGACTGGCGCTTTAATCCCAAGATACCCCGCGCCGCGTGTTTTGAGTTGCACACATTGAAGTTCATCGCACAAGGCGCCAATGCCTTGATCGTGGGCAAGCCGGGCACGGGCAAGAGCCATGTGGCCAAGGCTCTGGCGTACCAGGCCACGCTGCAGGGCTATGACGTGCGGTATTTGGAGACGGACACCGAGTTTGCGCGTTATGCGCTGGCGGGCAGCCAAGACAGGGCGAACATGCTCAAAGAGTGGGTCAAGCCGGATTTGCTGATCGTGGACGATTTGTTTCTGGCCAGGCGGATCACGGCGGAGGCAGCAGAGGCGTTGCAGGCCATCGTGCACCAGCGCTACAAGCTGCGCCGAGCCCTGGTGGTGACATCGAACCGGGTGGTGCAGGACTGGGGCAAGTATCTGGGGGATGCCACGATGGCCAGCACGATTTTGGACAGGCTGATGCACCGCTGCGTGATGTTGGAGTTTGAGGACAAGAGCTACAGGCTCAAAGAGGCGGCAGCACGCTTGGCCATCCAAGCTGACGGGTCATAATCTGAAGGCGCTGCCTGGGGGAATTTGGGGTGGCCACGGGTGGGGGAATTTGGACTGGCCATCAGGGCCTTTGCCCGCTCTGCAGGCGCACTCATGCCTGCGCGCCCTGCAATATTCGTTTGCGCACCATCCACAAGTTCGAAAGCGCAAACATCACCAGCAACTGGCTGGTGTTCTTGGCCAAACCCCGGTATCGCGTTTTGAGATGCACGAACTGGCACTTGATCACCTGAAACGGATGCGTCGCATTGAACCGGTCGCTGGTCTTGAGTTTTTCCAGCTTGTCACGCAGCGCATGGCTGGGTTTGGTTTTGTTCAGCGCTTTGCGCTCATCCGACATCATGGCTATTTGCCAATCCACATACGGGTGCTGCTCCTTGATCTCTTCGCACTTTTCTACACCCCGGTAACCCGAGTCGGCAAACACAAGCTCTTCCTCAACGTGCAGCAGCGCATGTGCTTGCGTCACGTTGTCTGCCTTGGCAGCTGTGGTCGTGACGGTGTGCACCAGGCCCGATTCAGCATCCACGCCAATGTGGGCCTTCATGCCAAAGTGACACTGGTTGCACTTCTTGGTTTGATGCATCTCTGGCTCTCGCCCACCCTTGTCGTTCTTGGTTGAGCTGGGTCCAGCAATCAGCTTCGCGTCCAACACCGTGCCTGTCTTGAGCATCAGGTCACGATCAATCAGTTTGGCGTTGACGGTAGCCAAAATCTGCTGCCCTAAACCATGCGCTTGGAGCATGTGACGAAACTGCAAGATGGTGCTCTCGTGGGGCAGACGGCTCATGCCTGCATCCAGGTGGGCAAACCGCCGCTCTTGGCTTCATCTCTTTGGCTTTTTTACCCTTTCAAGCACTTTGCCTCGTTTTCAGGCGCACTCATCCCTGCATTTACATCAATTTTCCGCGCATCTTCCAAAGGTTTAACAATGCAAACAAGGTCGTCAGCTGTGCCGTGTTCTTCTTCAAGCTGGCTCAAGCCGAAATAACCGCTGTGCCGCCGACCAGTTGGTTCAATACATTGATTGAGTCAAAGCTGACGGTACTGTTCAACAGGCTAACCTGCATGAAGCCGCCCAAGCTGGTACCGGCGAACTGGATGGGCGTCGGGGCTACGCCCTGGTCCAACACAGCTGTGAGCGTTAGATCATTCAGCACATTGAGGTTATTACCCTGGTCGTCGATGTAAATCAGATCGCCCAGCCCAAACTTGATGAGCGCCACGTTCAGGTCACCCACTTGTATGCCGTCATAGCCACTATCCGCATTACCGCCCGCTGTGTCGTAGTCCTTGGCCACGAGCGAGTAGTTGCCACCCGACAGGTCCAGCGCAGTAGCACTGCCCGACGGCGAGCCAATCCCCTCAATATCGAGCCACTGGTAGCTCACCGTCATGCTGCCGTCTGCGGCCATCTTCTGCGACGCCGCTGCATTGGCCAGTGCCGTGGTGCCGGGCGTGACGGTTTGGAAGTTCAGGCTGGCATTGCCGTCGTAAGCGGCGCTGGCCAGGTTCGATGTGGCCCCCACAAAGGCACCGGCGTCAATTTCAATGTGATAGTTGTTGGCCAGGTCCAGATCGAACGTGGGGTTCAAGGTGACCCTCCCGCCGATGATGCTCACTTGGCTTGTGTCGTTGGCCGCAATGCTCAGGGTATGTGTGCTGCTCTCACCTCTAAAGCCTGTCACTGTGCCGCCATTGCCATCATTGACGATGCGGATGAACTTGCCCGATACCGCCGTGACGCTTTCGCTGTAATTGAGCACCAGGTTAGAGCTGACATCAAAGTTGCTCACGTTGTCCAGAGCACTGCCCAGCAGTGTGGGGTTGAGGCCCGGTGTGGTGGTGTTTGCGTCAAAGGTGGTGATGGTGTTGATGGCCACACCGGTGTTGATGGCAAGCGCAGTTTTGGCGTTTGATGACATGACCGCACCATCTGCAAACACCAGCTTGTCGTTGAGCGCAGCATTGCCGCCCACCACCCGCACCGACTCCTGCGCGCCGTCGATACTGCGGCTAAAGGTGATGACGCTACCGGCCACGGTCTTGCTGTAGTCTGCCCAGGTGCCCCTAAAGTAGACCAGGTCGCTGCTTGAGCCCAGCAAGGTGGCGTCCACCGTGCTGCCGCTGCCCACGTAGACGCTGTCCACGCCAACACTGCCCACCGCGGTGAAGTTGACGCCGGGCTTGCTTGGGGCAAAGACCTCCCCAGTGCTGTCAATTGCAAAGGCTTTGATGCTGGCTGACAGGGTGCTGCCCGCAGCTGCCGGTGCCAGCGGGGCGGTGCTGGTCTCTGTTCCCAGCGCAGGCAAGGCGGTGCCAGCGCTCAGCAGGCTGTAGAGGTTCCAGGTGCTCACGCTGCCGTTGGCAAACACCAGTACGTCGCTGCTGGCCAAGTTGGTGCTGCGCGTGACACGGACCATCTCTTGGGTATCGCCGCTGCCGCGCACCAGAGTCATCACTGAGCCTGAGAGGGAGGCAGCATAGTCACTGTAGTTGCCATCCAAATACACCTTGTCAGCGCTCGCCCCGCTCAAAGTAAAGTCCACCGCTGTGCCTGCGCGCACCCGGATGGCGTCCACGCCGGTGGTACCAGCTTGGCTGAAAGCTTGGCCTTGCAGATTCAGGCTGCCTGCATTGAGCAAGTAGTCAGTAAAGTTCGCACCCGAGCCGGAAAGCACAAAGTATTTGGAGGTCAGGGTGGGGAAGGTGGGTGGGCTAACGACAGCTATTACATCAGTGGGGGAACTGCTCAGGCTCTCAGCAGTCCCAGAGTTGTCTGTGTAGCCGGCCCGCACACTGATGGCTTTGCCAACCTGCGCTAAGCCCAAGGTCAGGGTAGAGCCGGTAGCACCGCCGATCGCCAGGCCATCGGCCAGCCATTGGTAACTGATGGTGCCAAGTCCATCCAGGTCGGCCAATGTATTGGCAGCCGTCAGGGTCTGGCCTTGAGTGGCCGTGCCGCTGATGGTGACAGTGCCAGTGGGTGTATCGTTGGCACCTGACAGGTTAAGGCTCAACGTGGCGTTTGCCGAAGACGTGCCATCCCCGACTGTGGTGGTGAAAGTTTCGCTGGTGTTGGTCTTGATGCCTTCAATGGCTGCGTCGTTGGGTGCAAAGGTGTAAGCGCCCGTGCTGGTGTTCACACTCAATGTGCCGTAAGTGCCCACCATGCTGGAAATGCCGTTGGCCACCGTGCCGCCGCTCACGCCATACGTCAGCGTGTCATTGTCTGCATCGGTGGCGGACAGATTACCTGTTTTGTTGGCAAACGTGTCGTTACCTGCGGTATCGGTATAGGTAATGGCTGCTGGAGTGACCAACACAGGAGGCGCATTCGAGGGCGTTGCAACGACCATCATCAGCTCGCTGCGAACGCGCTGTGTCTGCCCTTCATTGTCTGTGTACTCCACCCATGCACTGACGTATTGGCCTACATCGGTATTGCTGAGCGTGTAGCTCAGGCCCTCAACAGCTTTGGAGCCTTCCCAGAAGTACCGCTTTAACGAAATTCCTTCTGCGTCAGTGATGTTCTCTGTCAAAGTCAGAGTCGTTCCCGGTGTGTTCTTACCCACCAATGAGACCTCGCCAATGGGAAGGCTGTTCATCGCTTGAGTGATATAAGGCCCGGGCTCATTTACCGCAGCAACGGTAGGGAGATCGCTGGAATAGTCTGCTGCCCAAGCCTTAGTAATGATGACCGACTGAGCCGTTTGCTCATATGTAAAGCTAAAGCCCATCCAAGGGGCGATCCATCCTTGGACGTCTACAGTCATGCCCGCCAACTCGAGCGCAGCACCACTTGCTATATCAAAGTGAATGCCTGCCAAGGAATAATCCGAATAACGAATGGTCACTTTGTCGGTGATAGAGCGGCCTTCATTCCAGGTGAGCGTCTCCCTAGTCAAGGGCATAGAACTTCGCTGACTCCAGGCCTCATAAACGACAGGCGTATCTCCGCTGTATGCCAACTGTGCTGTCACAGCTCCATAAATTTTTTCAGCAGTGGAAGCGGAGGTGGTGAAGTTGTAATCTGAGGTGCCAGCATACAAATTCCCTGCAAGATCCTTGACCGTACCGCTGGCCAGGACCATGGAGTACCCCGTCATAGAGGCCAGATCCAGAGTAGGATTGATCGTCAGGGTATTGCCCGAGATGCTCAGGTTGCTGCTGGTGGCTGCGTCATAAGTTGCCACTGTGGAGCCAGCTGCTGTCTTGAGCACGATGGAGCCTGCGCCGCGCTGGATGGCTTCGTTGAAGGTCAGGACGATGTCGGCGCCCACAGCCACGGCCGTGGCTTCGTCGGCCGGGGAGAAGGTGGTGACTGTGGGGGCGGTGGTGTCAGCGGCCTCACCCAGCACCTGAAGAAACAGCGAGCCGTTATAGCCGTACCCATCGTACAGATTCGTGTAAATGTTGGTGGACTTGAACGAGACGTTGTAGTGAACATTGTTCGACACTCTGCTTGCGGACGCAATGTTTGGCGAGTCGTAGTCCAGTGGCTGCCAACCCGTTGGAAATGTGTAATTGAGCGCGGTGCGTAGCGCAAAAATCTCATCATTGGTAGGCAAAACCAGCGTGTATCCGCCCACCAAGAGCGTTCGCGCATCGTCCACGCCTGCTACCGCACCATTGGGCTGCGTGTCATAGGTGTCTTCACCCCCATTGAACAGAAGATCCGTCTTGTCGTGACCAATGAAGTCTGCACTCGTGCTTTCACCGTCCCCGTTGATGTCGAGCAGGTAGTAGGTCTTTCCGGTCGCAGACGTGTAGGAATGGATCAGATTTAAGTCCACACCAGCCACCGTACCCAGACTTAGCATGCTAGGGGAAGCGGAGGTGGTGAAGTTGTAGTCTGACGTGCCAGCATACAAATTCCCCGCAAGATCCTTGACCGTACCGCTGGCCAGGACCACGGAGTACCCCGTCATAGTGGCCAGATCCAAAGCAGGATTGATCGTCAGGGTATTGCCCGAGATGCTCAGGTTGCTGCTGGTGGCTGCGTCATAAGTTGCCACTGTGGTGCCAGCTGCTGTCTTGAGCAAAATGGAACCTGTGCCGCGCTGGATGGCCTCGTTGAAGGTCAGGACGATGTCGGCGCCCACATCCACGGCCGTGGCCTCATCGGCCGGGGAGAAGGTGGTGACTGTGGGAGCGCCATAATCTACCTGCTTCGAGAAAGTAAGCTTAACGTCATACCAAGCAGAGGCGCCTTGGGGGTTGTCGTCAAACTCAGTTATGGATGCCCATTGGTTATCAGAGGATGCTAGCTGAACCACGTTGACTGAGTTGCGCGCACTCGTACGGGTTAATGTGGTCGTAGCGTCCTTGCTGAAATCCCCAAATTCACTCAAATCAAGAACGCTAGACAGCCCATAAGAACGCAGGGGATCTGGACTAAGTGTCGGCCAGGTGGGAACCCAAGAGTATGAAGCTACCGTAGATCCGTCTACCAGAACATCCACATAAGTTGGTTCATTTACATATGCGGTGCCGTTCCACCACCCGACTACTACATTGTCGAAATGCTCCCACCGTAGCTTTCCGTCATCTACTATCAGTCGATCACGTCCATCAATCAAAGCTCGCAAATGAAGTTCTACAGTTGCACCGTTTGCGGCAGTCATAAAGTTATAGTCTGTTGCGCCTGCAAAGCCATTGCCTGCTAAATCTTTGATCGACCCGGAGCTCATTTCTACCTTGTATACCGTACCCTGCATTAAATCTAGGCTCGGATTGATCGTCAGCGTTTTTCCCGAGATGCTCAGGTTGCTGCTGGTGGCTGCGTCATAAGTTGCCACTGTGGTGCCAGCTGCTGTCTTGAGCAAGATGGAACCTGCGCCGCACTGGATGGCCTCGTTGAAAGTCAGGACGATGTCGGCACCGACAGCCACAGCCGTGGCCTCGTCGGCCGGAGAGAAGGTGGTGACTGTGGGGGCAGTGGTGTCAATGCTGATGCTTGGTGTCGTGCCTGCCGCCCCGATGTAACCTGCAGCGTCGGTGTAGCTGCCAGAGGCGACCGTGATGCTGGCATTGCCTGAAGCAGTGTTGGCCGTGGGCGTGAAGGTGGCGGTGCGGGTTAAACCTGTGCCGCTTATGGCACCCAGGGTGCCGCCAATGACAGAAATGTCGCTTGCGTCAAACCCTGTGGGTGCTTCGCTGAAGGTGAAGGTGATTGTGGCGGTCTCGCCTGCTGTAACTGCACTGACATTGCTGGTAATGGCAAGCGTAGGGGCAACTGCGCCTGATGGAAGAGTGAACTCTTTTCGAAAATAGACCGTAGCATCCGTCGTGAAACCATCGCTCCAGATCCACTGTGCCGATGAATCTGTTGGAAATCCACTTTGCTCAATGCTGACACCAGAGGAGTCACCGGGTCCACGGTTCCACCATACAGATGAACTTATGTCACCATACACCAGCGCCCCCGACCAATTTGAAGTTGAAAACTCTTCAGCATTCCACCCAGTGCTCAGAGTTTTCGAGAGGCTCCAACTGGCGTCGCTGACTATTCTTTGCGTGCCAACAGCGAGTTCTGCAATCACCGCACCGGGATGTGTACCGTTGGCATTATTTCTTCCAATGATTGCGATAACGTTTTTACCTTCGTGCAGATTGAGTAGCCAATTCTCCGCTGTGGGAAACCCGTCACCATTGTCCTGTCCAACAAAAGTGCCGTTGACATAGACTTCGTAGGAATCATCGCCGCTGACATACAACCGCCCTTGATAACTGTTGAGCGCTGTGCTGAAGTTCAGCGTAGTGGCTGAACTGATTCCGGTATATGCATTACCCGTCAGATCCTGCACCACGCCCGCACTCATTGTTAATGCATAGTGGGCATCCCAAAGAAGGTTTGATGTGGGGTTAACTGTAACCTTAGAGTCGGCAAAACTGACTTGACTGGCGTCCGACACACTGATGGTGCGGGTATCGCCAGCGTTGGCGGTGTTGGTCAGCACCAGATTGCCGGTGCCGGCCTTGATGGCTTCGTTGAAGGTCAATACGATGTCGGCGCCCACAGCCACGGCCGTGGCCTCGTCGGCCGGGGAGAAGGTGGTGACTGTGGGGGCGGTGGTGTCAGCGGCCTCACCCAGCACCTGAAGAAAGAGCGAGCCGTTGTAGCCGTACCCATCGTACAGATTCGTGTAAATGTTGGTGGACTTGAACGAAACGTTGTAGTGAACATTGTTCGACACTCTGCTTGCGGACGGAATGTTTGGCGAGTCGTAGTCCAGTGGCTGCCAACCCGTTGGAAATGTGTAATTGAGTGCGGTACGAAGCGCAAAAATCTCGGCATTGGTAGGCAGAACCAGCGTGTATCCGCCCACCAAGAGCGTTCGCGCATCGTCCACGCCTGCTACCGCGCCATTGGGCTGCGTGTCATAGGTGTCTCCCCCCCCATTGAACAGAAGATCCGTCTTGTCGTGACCAATGAAGTCTGCACTCGTGCTTAGACCGTCCCCGTTGATGTCGAGCAGATAGTAGGTCTTCCCGTTCGCAGACGTGTAGGAATGGATAAGATTTAAGTCCACACCAGCCACCGTACCCAGACTTAGCATGCTAGGGGAAGCGGAGGTGGTGAAGTTGTAGTCTGAGGTGCCTGCATACAAATTCCCTGCAAGATCCTTGACCGTACCGCTGGCCAGGACCACTGAGTACCCCGTCATAGAGGCCAGATCCAGAGAAGGATTGATCGTCAGGGTATTGCCCGAGATGCTCAGGTTGCTGCTGGTGGCTGCGTCATAAGTTGCCACTGTGGTGCCAGCTGCTGTCTTGAGCAAAATGGAGCCTGCGCCGCGCTGGATGGCCTCGTTGAAGGTCAATACTATGTCGGCGCCAACAGCCACGGCCGTGGCCTCGTCGGCCGGGGAGAAGGTAGTGACTGTGGGGACGGTGGTGTCAATGCTGATGCTTGGTGTCGTGCCTGCTGCATTGGTGGTAATTTCCAATGTGTTGCTGTAGTTGGTGTTTACCAAAACGCTGGTGTCGATTTGACCCACGGCGTATTCCAGCGTCCAGTTGCCGCCTGCCGCAGCGGCACCAGTCAGGTCTTTGGAGGCAGCCACATCGGCTTGGGTTAATTGGGCAATGGCTTGCACAAATTGTTCACCCTTGGCTCCCTGCGCCACATTGCACCCATAGATCTGAATGTCGCCTAGTGCATTCAAACTCGCACCGATCGCAGCCAACTGCAATTGGTGATTTCGTAGAGTCTCCAAATTCAATACCGTACTGCCCAGCGTCAATGATTCTTCGGCCCCGTGGCTGATGATGTGTATGGAGGCCAGGTCTTTGACACCGCCCAAGGCCTGAACCATTTGACCCAAACCCTCTTGGTCTGCTTCGAGCAGTACCCAAGTGTCTGTTGCTTGCAAGCCGGCAACAAAGGCTTGGTAGTTCTCAACGCGTGAATCGATAAAGAAAAAGTTTTGAAGCGCCATGGCCAGCTTTCTGTATTGGGGTGTCAGGAATCAAGTCAACAAATCAGCACAACTGTGGCAAACGGGGGAACAGCAAGTTAGGCTTCTGGTTCGAAGTAATTATTGATTTTAACAATTTTATGATAATCACAATAATAATTATTTACATTACAAAAAAGGTACAAATTTGCAAACTACCAGGGATGGTCTACATAACCCGCGCAAAGACGCGAGTAATAGGGTGAACCTTTACATGGTGAAACCAGCGTTGAATTCGCTGCAGATTTCTACTCCTTTTGGCCCTTTTGGCCCTTTTGGCCCTTTTGGCCCTTTTGGCCCTTTTGGCCCATTTGGCCCATTTGGCCCATTTGGCCCATTTGGCCCATTTGGCCCATTTGGTCAAGTTTTCGGGCTATGTTGCCCGTTCTGCAAACGGACTCATGCCTGGAGCTCCTACAAAATCCGTTTGCGCACCATTCACAAATTCCATAGCGCAAACATCACCAGCAACTGGCTGGTGTTCTTGGCCAAGCCCCGGCAACGTGTCTTGCGATGCCCAAACTGGCACTTCATCACCCGAAACGGATACTCCACCTTGGCCCGAATGCTGGCCTTGATCTTTTCCAGCTTGTCACGCAGGGCGTGGCTAAGTTTGGTTTTGTTCAGCGCTTTCGCTTGCCCGGCATCATGGCCATTTGCCCATCCACATCCGGGTGCGGCTCCTTGATCTCTTCGCACTTTTCTAGGCCCCGGTAACCCCAGCCGGCAAACACAAGCTATTCCTCACCGTACAGCAGCGCATGTGCTTGCGTCACGACGTGTGCATTGGCCGCTGTAGTCGTGACGGTGTGCACCAGCCCCGATTCAGCATCCACGCCAATGTGGGCATTCATGAAAAAGTTGCACCGGTTGCCCTTGTTGGTTTGATGCATCTCTGGCTCTCGCCCACCCTTGTCGTTCTTGGTTGAGCTGGGTCCAGCAATAAGCGTCGCGTCCACCAAGGTGCTGGTCTTGAGCATCAGCCCGCGTTCGATCAGCTTGGCGTTGACGGTGACCAAAATCTGCTGGCCCAGCCCATGCGCTTCGGGCATGTGGCGAAACAGCAAGATGGTGCTCTCGTCGAGCAAGCGGCTCATTCCTGCGTCCAGGCGGGCAAATTCTTGGTACAAAATGTGCCGTGCAGCACCTCTTCGATGGCGGAGTCGGTATGACCAAAAAACTGCTGAAGCAGGTGAATACGCAACATGACTTCTGTGGCGAACGGTGGCCGAGCGGTCTTGACCGCAGACGCATGAGGTGCGATCAGCGCCCACAACTCAGACCACGGGATCATCAAGTTCATTTCATCGATAAATGTCCGCTTGGGAGTGCGCTTGTTGGCCAGCACGAAACAAGTGGAAACTAGGCTCATTTGTTTCATACTTCAACTGTCTGAGATCAGGCCATCACAAGGCTGATTTTTGCAGACACACCCCAAAAGGGGAAAGGCCTGAGACCCAGTTGCTTAGATGTCCTTATGCAACCGATTTTTCAATCGGAACCCTCGGCTTGTAATAGAGGATTTCCCGCCGCCATCTAGCCTGGCTGAACTAAGCCTCATCTCCCCAAGGGCGGTGCTCTCATCTATAAATAAAAGTATTCAACATGCGCCAAGTGCCTGATCAGCGTTTCAGGTTTCAGCGTGTCAGATCAATAGTGAAAGCCCACCAAGCGATGGCTCACTGAAAAGGCACACACCTCAAGCGATCAAATCAAAGCCGCCTGCACCGGCGCATCGGCCAGCCAGTCATCCGCTGGCCAGGCTTGCAAAAACGCCGCACTCTCGGCCGCATTGGCCTGCAGCCAGTCGTCGTAGCGCTCGGGCGGCAAGATCACCACCGAGCGTTTTTCATCCTGCGGCTTGTGAAAATTGCGCATGAAAGGGTGTGCATCGGCGTTGATGGTCAGCATCGTGAAGCTGTGCACCGTCTCGCCTGCGGGTGAGCGCCATTGCGCCCACAAACCGGCCAGACCCATGGGCTCGCCACGGGCCAAGGTGATGCGGGTGGGCACGGCTTTGCCGCTGCGCCAATCGGGCTCAAAGATGGCGCTGACCGGGATGATGCAGTGCTGCCCACGCCGCCAGGCATCGCGAAAGCTGGGTTTTTCGGCCACGGTTTCGCTGCGGGCGTTGTAGGTGTGGCGGGCAATTTTGTCGTCTTTGGCCCAGTGCGGAATCAGCCCAAAACTGCCCAGCAGCGCTTCACGCGCAGGCACGGCGTCATCGCCCACATCGGCGTGGGGGTGACGGCGAATGAAGGTGCTTTTGTAGCCTGGCCACACATCGCGCCGCGCCAACTCGCTGGGCAAGTCAACGCCAAAATGCTTTTGAAGCAGGGCCTTGTTGTGGGGGGATTCGTAGTGGGCACACATGGCGTAAATGGTAGCCGAACGGTTTCAAGGACAAGCGGCCAACTGCTGCATGTGGGCGATCAGGTTCTGACGCGAGGGGCTCAGCACCACACCACAAGGCCTCAACAATGAGGGGGTGGACTTTGGTGCGTCCAGGCTCTATCGCGGCGAGGGCGCCGCACCCACAAGAGAGCGTCCGGAGCGCACTGTGGCAGCCACCCAAAGGCCCAACAGCGCAAACACCACAAAGGCCACAAACGACCAGTTGGCGATCGAGCCACCCAAAAAGGTCCAGTCGATCTTGGTGCAGTCGCCACTGCCTTTGAAGATCATGGGAATGGCGCGGTTGATAGGGAAATTTTCGACCATGCCGTAAAAGTCACGCCCACAGCTGACGACTTCAGGGGGATACCACTGCAGCCAGCTTTGGCGGGCAGCCGTAAAAGCACCAAAACCCGCCACCAGCGCCAGCAACAAACTTGACACCGCAAGGCCCCAGCCGCGCAAACGCCAGCCCACAGCCCCCAACACCACCACACCGATCAGGGCATAACGCTGCACGATGCACATGGGACAAGGGTTCAGGCCCACCACATGCTGCAAATACAGACCAAAAGCCAGCATGCCGATGCCCGACAAGGCGATCAGGGCCAACCAGCGTGGGGGGGTGATGTTGTTCATGTTCATGGGCAAGGGGGTTACAAAAGCGAACGGGCGCATTGTGCGCCCGTGGGGTGACTGGCTGGGTGAGGCCGATCACATGGCCCCAGCCCCATCAGGCATTGCAGGGCCCAGTGCCGTGCATCAGGCGTCGGCAAAAGCCCGCTCAATCACAAAGGCGCCCGGCGTGCTGGTGTTGCCTTCCTTCAGGCCGCGTTCTTCGCAGATGCGTTTCAAGTCGCGCAGCATTTCAGGGGAGCCACAGATCATGACGCGGTCGGTCTCGGGGTTGAGCGGGGGCAGGCCCAGGTCGGCAAAGAGTTTGCCGTTTTCCATCAAATCGGTCACCCGGCCCTGGTTTTTATAGGGCTCGCGGGTCACGGTGGGGTAATACAGCAACTGCTTTGTCACCATCTCGCCCAGAAACTCGTTGGCAGGCAGTTCTTGGGTGATGTAGTCGTGGTAAGCCAATTCATTGACTTGGCGCACGCCGTGCACCAGGATGACTTTTTCGAAACGCTCGTAGGTTTCGGGGTCGCGAATGATGCTCATGAACGGGGCCAGGCCCGTGCCGGTGCCCATGAGGTAAAGGTTTTTGCCGGGCAGCAGGTAGTCGCACAGCAAGGTGCCTGTGGGCTTGCGGCCCACGACGATGGTGTCGCCCACCTGGATGTGTTGCAGCTTGGAGGTCAGCGGGCCATCGGGCACCTTGATGCTCAAAAATTCGAGGTGTTCTTCGTAGTTGGCGCTGGCAATCGAATACGCACGCAAAAGCGGTTTGCCGCTTTCCTGGCGCAGGCCAATCATGGTGAAGTGGCCGTTCGAAAAACGCAGGGCCTGATCGCGGGTGGTGGTGAAGCTGAACAAGCGGTCTGTCCAGTGGTGAACGCTCAAAACGCGTTCTTCGAGAAATGCACTCATTTGATTTGTGTTGGTTTGGGTTGGGGCCAGAGCCCCAATGCCGCTGAGGGATGCTGAAAGCTTGCTACAGTTGCGGCCTGCAAGAACACGAAGATGTCGCGGCCGCTGGGCAACAACGCGTATTTTCGTGCGATTCGTTCACAACTGGAAATACTGAAATTTTATATCCGTATAACCAGCGCTTCTTAAGATACATCAAGGCTCGACAACACCATGGCACGCACCGTTCAATGCATCAAACTCGGCAAAGAAGCCGAAGGTCTGGATTTTCCGCCCTACCCCGGCGATTTGGGCAAACGCATTTGGGAAGGCGTGAGCAAACAAGCCTGGGCCGACTGGCTCAAGCACCAGACCATGCTGGTCAATGAAAACCGCCTGAACCTGGCCGATTTGCGCGCCCGCCAATATTTGGCCCGCCAGATGGAAAACCATTTCTTTGGTGCGGGTGCCGATGCCGCGCAAGGCTACGTGCCCCCTGCAGCCTGAGCCCGAACCTGAACGCGCCACCCCGGCAGCACTGGCATGTGCTGCAAACCGGGTTTGACCAAGGCCAGCATTTTTTGGCCACTTGGGCCTCCTGGGCCACCTCGGCAAACTCGGCCAATTCGCAGCGCGACCCTCACCGCCCTCGCCACTTGTTTTTCACGGTGGTGACCGACCAGCCTTTGCCGTCTCGGTCGGCCTTGCAAGCTTGGCCGGTAGAGCCTGCACTGCAAACCTTCAAAGACGAGTGGCTGGCCGCGTGGCAAGGCATGTCACCGGGCACCCACCGCCTGGTGTTGGGGGGTGGGCACGTCCATTTGACCGTGCATGCAGGCCCTGCCGACAAGCTTGGGCGTGAACTCGATGTGCCTGCCGACCAAGTGCTGATGGGTGCTGAACACCTGACCCCGGCCTGGGCCAAACCTATCGAGCACCCGTTTTACAACACCCGCCGCAGCCGGCAACACCTGAGGCAGGCCAAGCCGCCCACCCGCCGCGAGGTGGTGGTCATTGGCGCTGGCTTGTCGGGCTCGGCCGTGGCGCACAGCCTGGCCCTGAGGGGGTGGCAGGTCACGGTGATTGAGCAAGGCACGGGTGTGGGTGCCGGTGCGTCTGGCTTGCCCGTGGGACTGGCGGCCCCCCATGTTTCACCCGATGACAGCGTGTTGTCGCGCATCACCCGCGCGGGTGTGAGGGCCACTTTGCAAAGGGCACAAACACTGCTGACTGCCGACACCGATTGGGCCCCCACGGGCGTGCTGGAGCACCGTGTGGAGGGCAAACGCAGTCTACCTGCAGGTCCAAGCTGGCCCGACAGCGCCCACGAATGGAGCACCCCTGCCAGCGCCGAACTCATCGCCGCTGCAGGCTTGCCGCCCGGCTCACCCGCACTGTGGCATGGCCTGGCTGGCTGGATCAGGCCGCGACAACTGGTGAGCGCCCAATTGCAAACACCCGGCATTCGGGTCATGTGGGGGCAAACAGCGGCCCGCGTGCAAATTGGCCCAGGCCACACCGAAGACGGCGAAACAACATGGCAAGTGCTGGACCCCCAAGGCCAAGAGCTGGCCCGTGCCAGCCTGGTGGTTTTGGCCAGCGCCTATGACACCCACCCCCTGTTGCAAGCCCTGTGCGCCGATGGCGAAAAACCGCCTGTCCCACTGAACCCCTTGCGCGGGCAGATCAGTGCAGGAGAGATGCAGGCGCTGTCGGCTTCGCAACGTGCGCAACTGCCGCCTTTTCCGGTCAATGGCCACGGCAGCTTCATCAGCGGCGTGCCCACACTCACCGGGCAAGCCGGCTGGTTCATCGGCTCGACCTTCGAGCGCCAATGCGTCAAGGCCCCGGTGCGAGAAGAAGACAACGCCGCCAACCAGCAGCGTTTGTCCACCTTGTTGCCACATCTGGGGGCCAGCCTGCAAGACCAGTTTGCACCCGGGCAGGTGCAGGGCTGGGCAGGTTTGCGCTGCACCTTGCCCGACCGCCTGCCTGCGGTGGGGCCGATCAACCCCCAGCGTTGGCCCGGGCTGTGGATGGTCTCGGGCATGGGGGCTCGGGGCATCAGCCTGGCCGTCATGGCCGGAGAACTCTGCGCGGCATGGCTCGAAAACGAACCACTGCCCTTGGCACCCAGTCTGGCCCGGCACCTGATGGCCGAGCGATTTTCTTTACAAACCGCCCCGGCAGGCTCAAAAAGATCACTTTAGAAATCTTCATGGTGTCTAATCCGCTCACTTCGTATTGAATTGTCTGCACCGTGCCATGAACTCCTGGACTGCCCCCGCCACCCTCGACCTTGACAGCTTGCCGCACAACGCGGCCCCGTCCGAGCTGACGCGCTTTGCCCAAGCGGTCACAGACCAAGGCAAAAGCCTGATGGTGGTGCGGTCTTCGTCCGAAGAATTGGATACGCTCAGTGACAACCTTCAATCGCTGTGGCGCACCCATGCGCCCATGGTGCTTTTAGAGCACTGCAGCGGTCGCCACAGTGCGGGCTTGTTGGGGCTGGTCAATGCCACGCTGGCCGAACGACCCCTGCACCTGGCCATGCAAACCCAAGACTGCACACCCTTGCAAAAGCTGTGTGTGGTGCACGATGCAGAGTGTTTGACCGCCTCCGAACTGCTGCTCTTGCAAGGCATCATCGACGGATTTCCCGGCTGGCGCCTCGGTTTGGTGTTGTTGTTCAAAACCACCCTGGACACTTCAGAAAAGCTCAGCGCTGTTTTGAATGCGCCCAGCAAAAACCTGATGATTTGGCAAATGCACAGCCCCGCCGCGCCTGCCGCCGCGCCCCGCCCTGCCCCATCGGGCAAGCTGTGGTTGGCGGGCTTGTTGGGCCTGGCTGTGCTGGCTGCTGCCGTGGTCTCGCAACGCCCGGCCACAGCCCCCGCTGCGCCCACATCGCCTGGTTTGGCCCAAACCAGCCCAGCCAGCCCAGACGCCTCAATCGCCAGTGCCGCACCAGAGGCACGCGGCTTGGGTGAAAGCAGCGCCCAAGCGGCTGGAGAAAACCAAGCTGCCCCCTCTATGGCCACACAAGTGCCATCTGCTGCGGCACCCACAGCCTCATCCACACCCACATCCGCCTCTGGCCCCGAATCCACCAGCGCAGCGCCATCCAGTGCCGCCGTGGCCGCCGCCTCTGAACCCAGCGCCGCGGCCACACCACTGCCCCCTGTGCCCGAGGCAGCGCAGCGCGGTTACCGCTGGCTGGCCGCCATCCCCAAAGACTATTTTCTGATCCTGCACGGCAGCCACAGCAGCGCCGCACAAGCCAAACGACAAATCGACGCCAAAGCCGAGTTGGTCAACGCCCGCATGATCATGCTCAAGCCCACCGACACAGAAAGCACACGTTTTTGGGTGGTCACTGGGCCGTTTCGCTCACAAGAGCGGGCAGAAAACTTCAGACTCCGTCAAAACCTGCCCGTGTCCACACTGATTTTGGAAGCCGGTGACGTGCTCAAGCGCAGCCGACCAGTGCCCAAAGCCAAAGCAGGCTGAAGCCCTTTACTTCATCGCTTGCGCCGGGCGGCGAGCCTTCACGTACGCATCGGTCGGCTGGTAGTTTTTGCCATCGGCATAACGCCACTGCACCATGGTGCCCTTGCCACCGCGCTGATCGAGCTTGCCCACATAAGCCCCCATGGTCGACTGCTGGTCAATCGCACGGTACTCGGCCGGGCCAAAGGGGGTGCTGAATTTCAGGCCCCGCATGGCGATGACCAACTTCTCGTTGTCCACACTGCCGGCCTTTTTGATGCCCGCAAAAATCGACTGCATGGCGGCATAACCCACCACCGAGCCGACTTTGGGGTTCTCGTTGAACTTCTTGTAGTAATTGGCCGCAAAGCTGGCGTGCTCTTTGCTGTCGAGCTGGTCCCAGGGGTAGCCAGTCACGATCCAGCCTTTGGGCGTTTCGTCTTTCAGCACTTCCAGGTACTCAGGTTCGCCCGACAGCAGCGACACCACCGGCGTTTTAGGGAAAACATTGCGCTGGTTGCCTTCGCGCACCAGCTTGGCCAGGTCGGCGCCAAAGGTCACGTTAAAAATCGCGTCAGGCTTGCTGGCCATGGTGGCCGTCAGGGTGCTGCCCGCGTCGATCTTGCCTTGGGCGGGCCACTGCTCGCTGACAAACTCCACATCGGGACGCTGGGCTTTGAGCAGCTCTTTGAAGCTGGCCACAGCGCTTTGGCCGTATTCGTAATTGGGCGCGATGGTGGCCCAACGCTTGGCCGGCAATTTGGCCGCTTCCTCGACCAGCATGGCCGCTTGCATGTAAGTGCTGGGGCGCAGGCGGAAGGTGTAGCGGTTGCCTTTATCCCAAACGATGGCATCCGTGAGCGGCTCGCTGGCCACAAACAGTCGCTTGTTTTTGGCGGCATGGTCGGCCAGGGCCAGCCCCACGTTGGACAAAAAGCCACCGGCCAACACATCCACTTTTTCTTTGGACGTCAGCTCAATGGCATGGCGCAAGGCTTCTTCGGGCTTGCCAGAGTCGTCTCGGGCAATGACTTCGACCTTACGCCCGAGCAAACCACCTTGGGCATTGATTTCTTCAACCGCCAATTGCCAGCCCTGCTTGTAGGGCTGGGTGAACTGCGGAATGGCGGAGTAGCTGTTGATTTCGCCAATTTTGATAGGGGTTTGGGCCAAAACAGTGGTGGCGGCTGCACTCAGCAAGCCAGTGGCAATCAGGCGTTTCATCGTCGGGTCCTAGGGTCAAGGGAGCAAAAAAAGCGACTGTAACAGCCGCCCATAAGTCTGTCGCTTATGGGACATTTATCAAACAGGGGGCGTCCATCAAAAAAAGCGGGCCCGCTCAGCCCCCCCGCTGATAATGGATTGGCCATGAACGGACGCCAATTCACCCAACTTGTTCTTTTGTCCGCCGTTTGGGGCGGCTCGTTTCCGCTCATCCGCGTGGCCGCCCCGGCTTTTGGCCCCATCACCATGGCTTGTCTGCGTTGTGCCCTGGCGGCGCTGGTGCTCAGCGCCATCATGCGCTGGACGCGCCAGGCCTGGCCAACACGCCAACACTGGCGCTCGCTCACTGGGCTGGGCATCTTGACGCTGGTGGTGCCCTTTGTTTTGTACAACTGGGCCGGTCTGGTTTTGCCAGCAGGGTATTCGGCTGTGCTCAACGCCACCGCCCCCATGTTTGGGGTCCTGGCAGGGGTCATGTTGGCCCAGGAACGGTTCACCCCCAGCAAACTGCTGGGCTGTGGCATCGGTCTGCTGGGTGTGACGCTGTTGTTGGGCTTGGGGCCTGTGAACCCTGATCTGAAGGTGCTGCTGGCCACCTTGGCCTGCGTGGTGGCCGCGGCCTGTTATGGCTTTGGGGCCATCTTCATGAAGCGTGCCACCCTGGCCCACCAAGCGCTGCCCGCCTCGGCGGTGGTGCACTTGACCAGCGCTCTGGTGCTGGTGCCCGCAGCGGCAGCCACCGCCCCCAGCCAAGCGGTGGGCCTGCCCGCGCTGATGGCTTTGTTGGTGCTGGGCGCAGTCACCTCGGGCTTCACTTACTGGATCAGCATGCGCTTGATGCGGGACATCCCGGCCAGCGCTTCCACCTCGTCGGCTTTTTTGATTCCCCTTTTTGGTGTGTCCTGGGGGGCCCTGTTTTTGGACGAACCCCTCACACCCGGCCTGCTACCGGGTGTGCTGCTCATCTTGATCGCTTCGGCATTGCTCACCGGATTCAACCCCTTTCGAACCTTCCAACGCAGCAAGCACTGAGCCAGAGTCCGACATCCTCTTATAAGCCTAAAGAATATATACCCAACTAAAAAATCGTTTGTTTAGGCATAAAGCCCCCTTACAGTCGCCATCATGGTTGATTTGGCTTATGTCTTTGCAGGTTTCTTCGTCGGTACCATCGTGGGCTTGACGGGGGTGGGTGGCGGCTCCTTGATGACGCCGCTCTTGATTTTTTTCTTTGGCGTCAAGCCCTACATGGCCGTAGGCACCGACTTGCTGTTTGCGGCTTTCACCAAACTGGGCGGCACCATCAGCTTTGCCCGCCAGCGCATCGTGCCGTGGCGTGTCGTGGGCTTGCTCAGTGCAGGCAGCATCCCGGCCTGCTTGGCAACCCTGGGCTTTTTGCACTGGGTGGGACCGGCCTCCCCTGAGGTGCAGTCGCTGATGACCACCACTCTGGGCGTGGCCCTGCTGCTGACAGCGGCAGCCATGCTCTACAAGGCGGTGCATGGCAAGCAAGTGCCTCGCCACTTGGCCGCAAGCGACGAAGCCCATGCCAGCACCCCACGCCACTGGAGCCTGCCGGTGGTGTTCGGCGCCCTGATCGGCACCTTGGTCACCCTCACCTCGGTCGGCGCGGGTGCGATTGGCGTCACGGTGCTGCTCTTGCTTTACCCCATGCTGCCCCTGCCGCGCATCGTGGCCGCCGACATCGCTTATGCCGTGCCGCTGACGCTGGTGGCGGGCTTGGGCCATGCCTCATTGGGGTCTGTCGACTGGCCGTTGCTGGCCAAGCTGCTGGCGGGCTCGCTCCCCGGCATCTGGCTGGGCTCACGCCTGACCCACCACACGCCCGACCGCGTGATCCGTTCATTGCTTTCCGTCTTGCTGGCTTGGGCTGGCACCAAACTCGTTTTGATCTGAAGAAGTCCCCTCATGTACCAATACACCGAATTTGACAAACAGTTCGTGCGTGCCCGCGCTGCACAACACCGCGACCAACTCGAGCGCTTTGAAGCCGGGCAACTCAGCGGCGATGAATTCAAGCCCCTGCGCCTGCAAAACGGCTGGTACGTGCAGCGCTACGCGCCCATGCTGCGCGTGGCCGTGCCTTATGGCGAAATCTCGGCCCCTCAGCTCAAAGTGCTGGCCCAAATCGCTCGCGACTACGACACCCCCGACGCCGCCCTGCTGGCCGAAGCCCAGGCCACACAAGACAAAATTGCAGGCTTGGCCCCCAAGCTGACCACCAACTACGGCCACTTCACCACCCGCCAAAACGTGCAGTTCAACTGGATTCCCCTGTCCAAATCGGCCGACGTGATGGACCTCTTGGCCAGCGTGAACCTGCACGGCATCCAGACCAGCGGCAACTGCATCCGCAACACCACCACCGACCAGCTGGCCGGTGTGGCGGTGGACGAAGTGGTCGACCCACGCCCCTATGCAGAGCTGATCCGCCAGTGGAGCACGCTGCACCCCGAATTCGCCTTTTTGCCACGCAAATTCAAGATCGCCATCACGGGTGCCCAAGAAGACCGCGCCGCCATTGGCTGGCACGACGTGGGCCTGCAGATGGTGAAGAACGCGGCGGGCGAAGTGGGCTTCAAGGTGCTGGTGGGTGGTGGCATGGGCCGCACCCCGGTGGTGGGCTCGCAGATTCGCGAGTTCCTGCCCTGGAACCAGATCATGAATTACCTCGAAGCCGTGATCCGCGTGTACAACCGCTGGGGCCGCCGTGACAACCTGTACAAGGCGCGCATCAAAATTTTGGTGAAAGCCGAAGGCCAGCGCTACTTTGACGAAGTCGAAGCCGAGTACCAAGACATTTTGGTCAAGGACGGCGGCCTGCACACCATCCCGCAAGCCGAATTTGACCGCGTGGCCGCCTGCTTTGCCGCGCCTGCGCTGAACCTGCCTGCCGCCACTGCCGAGTGGGCAGCCAAAGCCGAAGCCGACGTCAGCATCGAAGCCGCCAAAACGCCCGCCTTTGCCCGCTGGATCGTGCAAAACGTCAAGCCGCACCAAAACCCGGCACTGCGCGCCGTGAGCCTGTCTTTCAAGCGCGTGGGCCAGGCCCCCGGTGACGCCACCGCCGACCAGCTGGACGCTGCAGCCGCGCTGGTGGCCAAATACTCCGCAGGCGAAGCCCGAGTGAGCCACACCCAAAACCTGGTGCTGCCCTGGGTGCGCTTGGACCAGCTGCACGCCCTGTGGCTCGAAGCCAAAGCCCTGGGCCTGGCCCAGCCCAACATTGGCCTCTTGACCGACATGATCGCCTGCCCCGGCGGCGACTACTGCGCCCTGGCCAATGCCCGCTCACTGCCCTTGGCCGCCGCCATCACCGAACGCTACCAAGACCTGGACGAGCTGAACGACCTGGGCCACATCGACTTTCACATCAGCGGCTGCATCAACTCCTGCGGTCACCACCACAGCGGTCACATCGGCATTTTGGGCGTGGACAAAGACGGCAAGGAGTGGTACCAGGTCACGCTGGGCGGCTCGGACGGCAAAGACTTGTCGGGCCCCACCGTGGCCGGCAAGGTGGTCGGACCTTCGTTTTCATCGTTTGAAGTGCCTGATGTGATCGAAGCGATTTTGGACACCTACAAGACCTTGCGCACCAGCCAAGGCCACAAGGCCGAAGCCTTCATCGACACCCTGCGCCGCGTGGGGCAAGACCCGTTCAAGGCAGCCGCCAACGCCGCCCGCCACCCCGCCGAGGAAACCACCATCTGAAGCCCCTTGTAGGAGCCCACCCCGTGGGCGATTTTGCGAAACCATCGCCCACAGGGTGGGCTCCTACATCAAGACAAAACGACCATGAAAATCATTTCCGCCCAAGAACACCAAGCTGTTGAATCGCCTGTGGTCCTCACACTGGCCAACGACGCCGACCCGCGCACACTCGACCTGAACGGCGTGACCCGCATCGATCTGCAGTTCCCCAAATTCACCGACGGCCGCGCCTACAGTCAGGCCTTTTTGCTGCGCCGCCGTTTGGGCTTTGCAGGCGAATTGCGCGCCACCGGCGATGTGCTGATTGATCAGCTGGTGCAAATGCAGCGCACGGGTTTTGACGTGGCCGTGCTGCGCGAGGGCGTGGACGCCTCGGCAGCGCAGCGCCAGTTTGAGCGCTTTGCCGGGTTCTACCAAGGCTCGGCGGTCGAAACGCAACCGCACTTTGCCAAAGCCGCCTGAGGTCAGTGGCCACAGGAATATCAACAAAACCAAACCGCAGACACACATCCCTGCAGGAGCCCACCCCGTGGGCGATGTCCCCTGCGAAGGACCACCCACCGTCGCCCTCGGGGTGGGTGCCTACCAAAAACACCATGACCTCTAGCCTCATCTCCTCTCGCACCCCTTCGACCAAGGCCACCGATCTGCATGTCAAGGCGAGCCCCGAGTTTGCAGCCAAGCTGGCCCAAACGCAGGCGCTGCTGCAACGCGCTGCCGCCGAATTTGCGCCCGTGACCCAAGCCTCCAGCCTGGGTGCTGAAGACGTGGTGATCACGCACCTGATCAACAGTCTGCAGCTCGACATTCCGGTTTTTGTGCTGGAAACCGGTGCGCTGCACACCGAGACCCTGGCACTGCTGGAGCGCACCCAAGCGCATTCGCAAGCACCCATCGTGGTGTACCGCCCTGTGTCCGAATCGGTCATCCAGTTTGTGCGTGAAAAAGGTCAAGACGCGATGTACCAGAGCATGGACTTGCGCAAGGCCTGCTGCGGTATTCGCAAAATGGAGCCGCTGACTCGCGCCTTGACAGGTCAACGCGCCTGGATAACAGGTCTGCGCCAAGAACAATCCACGGCCCGCGCCGAGGTGCCTTTGCTCGACGAGAGCGAAGTGGCCACCAAGGCTTTGTACAAGTTCAACCCGCTGGCCAGGTGGACCTGGGGCGACGTGTGGCACTACATCGCCACAAACGAGGTGGACTACAACCCGCTGCACGACCAGTTTTTTCCGAGCATCGGCTGCGCCCCTTGCACCCGCGCCATCAGCCTGGGCGAAGAGTTCCGCGCCGGGCGCTGGTGGTGGGAGGACGAGGCGGCCAAGGAATGTGGCCTGCACGTCAAGAAATGAATCGCTCGCAGGTCGGTGGCTTCAGCCCCGACATGCATGGACCCCCGTAGGTCGGCAGCTTTAGCTCCGACATGCAAGCTTGGATAACAGACGACGTCGGGGCTAAAGCCACCGACCTACAAAGACCATTACGAAAAGCCCAACATGACCGCCTTCAACCCCACCGAACTGCACACCCTGAGCAACGCCCACCTGGACGCACTGGAAGAAGAAACCATCTTCATCCTGCGCGAAGTCGCCGCCGCCTTCGAGCGCCCCACCCTGCTGTTTTCGGGCGGCAAGGATTCGCTGGTCATGCTCAAGTGCGCCGAAAAGGCTTTTGGCGCAGGCCGCATCCCCTACCCCCTGCTCATGATCGACACCGGCCACAACTTCACCGAAGTGACCGACTTCCGCGACGCGCGTGCCAAAGAACTGGGCGCCGAGCTGATCGTGCGCAGCGTCGAAGACTCCATGAAAAAAGGCACCGTGCGCCTGGCCCACCCCGGCGAGAGCCGCAACGTGCACCAGTCGGTCACGCTGCTCGAAGCGATTGAAGAGTTCCGCTTTGATGCGCTGATCGGCGGTGCCCGCCGCGACGAAGAAAAGGCCCGCGCCAAAGAGCGCATCTTTTCTCACCGCGACAGCTTTGGCCAGTGGCAGCCCAAGGCGCAGCGCCCCGAGCTGTGGACGCTGTTCAACCACAAATTACAGCCCGGCGAGCACTTTCGCGTGTTCCCCATCAGCAACTGGACCGAGCTGGACGTGTGGCAATACATCGCCCGCGAAAACATTGCGTTGCCATCGATCTACTACACGCACAAGCGCGAAGTGGTGGACCGCCGGGGCCTCTTGGTGCCGGTGACCGAGCTGACACCGCCCAAAGACGGCGAAGAAGTGGTGGTGCGCGACGTGCGTTTTCGCACCGTGGGCGACATCACCTGCACCTGCCCGGTGGAGAGCACAGCCGCCACGCCTGAGCAGATCGTGATCGAAACGCTGGCAGCCGATGTGAGCGAGCGCGGGGCCACGCGCATGGACGACAAGACGTCCGAGGCTTCCATGGAGAAGCGCAAGAAGGATGGGTATTTCTGAACACCCGCAAAGCCTGAATTGCTCGTCCTGCGTCCGAATCATCGGTCACAGCCAAACCCTTCGCGAGCAGGGCTCGCTCCTACAGAACACCGAAGAAACACGAACCATGCACAACGACAAACATTTCTCCGCCCTCAAATTCATCACCTGCGGCTCGGTCGACGACGGCAAAAGCACGCTGATTGGCCGCCTGCTGGTCGACACCAAGGCCGTGCTGCAAGACCACTTGGCGGGCGTGCAGCGCTCGGGTGAAACCGACTTGGCTCTGCTGACCGACGGCCTGAGCGCCGAGCGTGAGCAAGGCATCACCATCGACGTGGCTTACCGCTACTTCAACACCGAAGCACGCAAGTTCATCATCGGTGACGCGCCCGGCCACGAGCAGTACACCCGCAACATGGTCACCGCCGCATCGAGCGCCGACGCCGCCGTGGTGCTTGTCGACGCCATCAAGCTCGACTGGGCCAACCCCAACTTGCAACTGCTGCCGCAAACACGCCGCCACTCGCTGCTGGTGAACCTGCTGCGCGTGCCGTCCATCGTGTTCGCCATCAACAAGCTTGACGCCGTGGCCGATGCCACTGTGGCCTACCAAAACATTGCGCGGGCATTGAACAAGTTCGCCCAAGAGGCGGGCATCACCGTCACCGCCATGGTGCCCGTGTCGGCGCTCAAGGGCTGGAATGTGGTGACCACCGAGAACAATGACCAAGCCGACTGGTGCGGCTACACCGGCCCCAGCCTGCTCAGCATCCTCGAAGACCTGCCGGTCACGCCCGCCGAGACCGATGTGGCCTTCAGCTTCCCGGTGCAGTGGGTCGAAAAGTTCCATGACTCCGGCGTGACCACCCAAGGCCGCCGCGTGTTCTGGGGCCGCGTGGCCACCGGCAGCGTCGCGCCAGGCCAGACCGTCAAGGTCTTCCCCAGCGGCCAAACCGCCGTGGTGTCCCAAGTGCTGTCGGCCACCCGCCAGCCGCAAAACAAAGCCGCAGGCCACAGCGCCGGCATCGTGCTCGACCGCGAGGTGGATGTGTCGCGTGGCGACTGGCTGCTCGCGGCCGAAGGTGCTCCTGAGGGCCAGCGCCAGCTGAGCACCACCATCGCCTGGATGGACGACGAGCCGCTGGTAGCGGGCCGCTTGTACTGGGCGCTGCATGGCCACCGCTGGGTCAAGGTGAAAGTGCAGCGTGTGGTGCACCGCCTGAACGTGAACACTCTGGCCGAGGAAGAGGCCACCGAGTTGCCCCCCAACGCCATTGGCCATGTGACGCTGGCCCTGCAAGAGCCGCTGGCCACCTTGCCCTTTGCCCAGTCGCGCATTTTGGGTGCGCTGGTGCTGGTGGACACGGCCAGCCACAAGACCTCGGGGGCGGTGTTGGTGAACTGAGTCGACATGTCGGGGCTCAAACCACCGGATGACACCATGAATTTGTAGGTCGGTGGCTTCAGCCCCGACAAATCGGTCCGCATCGCCCATGCGTTGGATTCACCATCACCCCTGTTGTGAGCAGGGGTTCGCTTCCAGAGGGAGGCCAACGATCTCCTTTAAAATCCAGACTTCCGTGCCTATCTGACAGCGCGGACCCCTTTTTTTCCGAGTCCATCATGACCCACGTTGTTTCCGAATCCTGTATCCAGTGCAAATACACCGACTGTGTGGACGTTTGCCCTGTGGACTGCTTCCGCGAAGGCCCTAACTTCTTGACCATCGACCCCGATGAGTGCATCGACTGCGCCGTGTGCATCCCCGAATGCCCCGTCAACGCCATTTACGCCGAAGAAGACCTGCCGGCCGACCAACAACACATGACGAAGCTGAACGCCGAGCTGGCCCTGTTGCCCGGCTGGAAAAGCATCACCAAGCGCAAAGCCCCCATGGCCGACGCCGATGCCTGGAAAGACAAAACCGGCAAGCTGGCCGAATTGATCCGCTGAGCGCCAGCGCCCCAACGCTGATCGTTTGCCCGGCCCCGATCACACGGGGCCGATTTTTCGGCCATTTTTGTTCCAACCCTTTGCCATGACCCAGGCCCCCATCGAGACCGAAGCACTGGTCATAGGCGCAGGCCCCGTGGGCCTGTTTCAGGTGTTTCAGCTGGGCCTGCAAGGCATTCACTGCCAAGTGATCGACGCCCTGCCCCATGTCGGTGGGCAATGCGCCGAGTTGTATGCGGGTAAACCGATTTACGACATCCCGGGCATCCCGTTTTGCACTGGCCAAGAGCTGGTCGAGCGCTTGCAGCAGCAAATTACCCCCTTCAAAGCCACGCTGCACCTGGGCCAACAAGTCACCCACATCGAACGCCAAGCCGACCAGCGCCTGGCCATCAGCACCGATGCGGGACAACACTTTCTCACCTCCACCTTGTTCATTGCGGCGGGTGTGGGCGCTTTTGTGCCGCGCCGCATGGTGCTCGATGGCCTGAGCGCTTTTGAAGGCACGCAGGTGTTTGCCGAACACCCCGCGCCCGAGCGCTGGGCAGGACGCCACTTGGTGGTGGCCGGCGACGGCGACACCGCCTTGCAAACCTGCCTGGACGCAGCCCAAGGCCCCCAAGCGGCCGCCAGCGTCACGCTGCTGCACCGGCGCGACCAGTTCAGCGCCACACCCGAGTTGACCGAGCAAATGCGCCAAGCCTGCGCCCAAGGCCGCATGCGCTTTGTGGCCGGTCAGCCCACCGGCCTGAAGGTAGAACAGGGCCGCCTGCAAGCGCTGGAACTGCTCAACCCGAAAGGCGACACCGAATGGCTGAGCCTGGATGTGCTGCAAGCCTGTCTGGGCCTGTCGCCCAAACTAGGCCCCGTGGCGCAATGGGGCCTAGCCATGGAGCGCAAGCAACTGGTGGTCAACACCGAAAACTTTGGCACCTCCGAGCCGGGCATCTTTGCCGTGGGCGACATCAACACCTACCCCGGCAAAAAGAAACTCATCCTCTGCGGCTTCCACGAAGCCACACTGGCCGCTTTCGGCGCGGTGGCCTTGCTGCGGCCAGCCGAAAAACAGCTCTTGCAATACACCACAACCTCCACCCTGCTGCACCAACGCTTGTTGCTTCGCCCAGCACAGGCCTGAAACCCATCGAAGTTTGCAGGAACGCCGTTTGGGCGAATGCACCAAATTTCGGCAAGCTTGCCAAGTACTAAAGAATTCAAAATATTGCGCATACTCAGCGCATGAATGAATTTAAATACAAAAAAACACTCGAAACAGCCAGCCAGCCCAAACGCCGCATCCTGATCTGCGTGACGGGCCTGTCCCCCCAAATCGTCACGGAAACCCTCTTTGCCCTGTGCGTGAGCCAAACACCGCGCTGGATACCCGACGAAATCCGCCTCATCACCACGCAGCGTGGCGCAGACAACGCTCGCCTGACCCTGCTGTCGGACAACCCCGGCTGGTTCCACCGCCTGTGCCGCGACTGGCAACTGCCACCCATTGCCTTTGACGCTTCGCACATCGAAGTGCTGCAAGACGCTCACGGCAAGCCGCTGGAAGACATCCGCGACGACCAAGACAACCAACGTGCTGCCGACGGCATTGCCGACCTGGTGCGCCGCATGACGGAAGACGACAACACCGAAATCCACGCCTCGATTGCAGGCGGGCGCAAAACCATGGGCTTTTTCATGGGCTACGCCATGAGCCTGTGGGGCCGCCCGCAGGACAAGCTCTCACATGTGTTGATCTCGGCCCCTTTTGAATCGCGGCCCGAATTTTTTTATCCCACGCCCACACCTCACGTCATCCCGGCACGCGCCCCGGGCCAAGACCCCTTGGACGCCAGCACCGCCAAAGTCTGGCTGGGTGACATTCCCTTTGTGCGCCTTCGCAATCTGCTGCCTGCCAGCATCAAAGCCCAACACAGCGGCTTTGCCCAAGCCGTGACGGCCGCCAACCGGGCGCTGGACCAAGTCGAGCTTGAAGTCGACATCGCCCAATCCTGCGTGCGCATCAATCAGCAAAGCATCGCACTGCCCCCCATGCAACTGGCTCTGCTCAGCTTGTTGGTCTGGCGTTGCCAACAACAACTGCCACCACTGCGCGCGCCCCTCAAAGAAGTGGACGACCCCGAATGGCGGGCCATGGTTCACCGCGAACTCAGCCTCGCACTGGGCGAAATGAACATCCCGGACAGCCTGGAAAAGCGCCTGCACCAAAGCAAACCCATGGGCGGCACGGTCAGTGAACAACTCTCCAAGATGGAAAAGACACTGGCCAACAGCGGCGCGTTGCCCCTCAGCGGCCTGATTGCCCGCTCCAACATCGGTACCCGAAACCGCCAACAAGGCTACAGCCTGAACCTGCAAGCCGATCGCGTGCGCATCACCAAACCCTGATCGTGCAACGGCAAGCTTACCGAACCCGAAAAACACCAATTTATTAACTTATAGTCAATTGAGTTAATTCAATAGTTTCTAAAAAAAATGCAGACACGGCACCTTCAAATTCAGTTCCACACCCCCGCGTTTCTGGGCGATGCCACCCAAAGCGGCCGCTGGCGCACCCCGCCCTTCAAAGCCCAGTTGCGTCAGTGGTGGCGCGTGGCCTATGCGGCGCAGCAACAGTTCGCGGTCAACGTACGAGAAATGCGCGACATCGAAGGGCGTCTGTTTGGGCATGCTTGGCTGGAAGACGACCGGGACGAAGACAACAACAAAGTCGCCGCACGCAAAAGCCTGGTGCGCATTCGCCTGAACCAATGGAGTGAAGGGCAAGAAACACAATGGGCAGGACAAGACCCGCTGGTGCAACACCCGAACGTGCACGACAGAGACGGCAGACAAAAACCTGTAGGTGCACAGCTTTACATGGGCTTTGGCCCCCTGATCTTTGACAGGGGCACCGCCCTGAAGGCGCGTGCGGCCATACAAGCCAATGAGCAAGCCCAACTGTCCATCGCTTTCCCGGACGAGCACGCCATCACACTGGACCAAGCTCTCCAGCTCATGAACCTGTACGGCACCGTGGGCGGGCGCAGCCGCAACGGCTGGGGCGCTTACAGCCTGCATCGCACCGACGGCCAGACCATGCCCAACATCGAAACACCTGGCCAAGCCCTCGCCAAATGTCTGAGCGAGGACTGGCCTCATGCCTTGGGTACAGACAGCCAAGGTACGTTGATTTGGCAAACGCAGCCCCTCAAGGACTGGGCTGGCCTGATGAAAACACTGGCCCAAATCAAGATCGCATTGCGCACCCAATTTGTGTTCACGACCGGCAAAACACAAAACCCGGAAGACCGCCATTGGCTGAGCTACCCCGTCACCAACCACACCGTCACCAGCTGGGGCAACAACGCCCGCCTGCCCAACAGCCTGCGCTTCAAAGTGCGCCCTAAATCCGACGGGCAATTGGTCGGAGTCATCTTCCACATGCCACACAAGCCGCCCGCTGAATTCGGCTCCAGCCCCCAAACCCTCGAATGCATCTGGCGACAAGTCCACAACCACCTGGACCAAACCGCCACCTTGAAACGCATCGCCGCCTGAACACCATGACCCACCCCACCACACCAGACAACGTCTGGCACACCAAAATTGCCGCCCGCATCCACGACCCGGCCGAAAAAGCGCTGGTCCTCATGCGCGACCCGGCCGGCCACGAAAACGGCACCTCGCTGGCGCTCAGCCGCCTCATGGGCCTTCGCAACTACAGCGAAACCGACGCCGCCGATCAACGCACGCTCAGCGCCCTGCTGTTCAAAGCCAGCCTGCCCACGGGCATGTACAAAACCGTGCAGCGCGCCGACTGGTGGGCTGCCGCCGCAGACCGCCCGCAATGGCCCATGCAAGCGCTGGACGTCACCACGAAGACGGGCAAAGAAGTCACCCTCAAAGTGGCCCCTGGCTCACAAGTGCGTTTCAGCAGCCAACCCGTGCTGATTCACCCGCTGACTGGCCAACAAATCAACCTCGGCCAGCTCAAAGACACCGAAGTGGCGGACATCAAAGACCGCAGCCTGGACCACCACCTGGGCTTGCTCAAAGCGCTGGGCATTCAGGGCGACCAGCCGCACGACATGCGCCGCACCCTGCTGGCCCTGTGGCGCTTTGCCCCCGAGTTGAGCGAAGAACAAGACAACGGCACTTTGGGTGCCCTGTGGCACCAGCTGCCCGCCGACACCCGCGTCCCCGACCACAGCATCTGGGACCACCTGGACCTGACCAGCGCCTTTGCCGGTGCCTTTGCGGCCGACCCCCAACAAGAAGTCGCTTTGCTCACCGTCTCACTCGGCCCTGTGCAAAGCTTCATCGCCGCCGCACGCTCCACCAGCGACCTGTGGGCCGGATCGCACCTGCTCTCGCGCCTGGCTTGGGAATGCATGCGCCCCCTGTGCGAAGCGCTCGGGCCTGACGCCGTGCTGTTTCCCCGCCTGCGCGGCATCCCGCAAGTGGACCTGTGGCTGCGCGACCAAATGCACCTGCCAGCAGACCTGTTCAAAGACTGCGAATGGCAAAAGGGGGCCACCGACGCCAACCCCCTGTTCAGTGCCGCCCTGCCCAACCGCTTTGTGGCCGTGGTGCCCGCATCACAAGCACAAGCCATCGCCCAGCAGTGCGAACAAGCCGTGCGAGACTGGCTGCAATCCACCGGACAAGACGTGGTCAACCGCCTGCTCGAAGCCGCAGGCCTGAACACCGGGGCCGAGCAACACTGCCACCAACAAATGCGCGAGCAACTTGCGGGCTTTCCCGAAGTGCATTGGGCCGCTGTGCCCTTCTCACTCATCCACCCGCGCAACGCCGACAAACAAAACGACCTCGACACCACCCAGCTGAGTGCGGCCATGGCCCCCTTCTTTGGTGTGGCACTCGACCAGCCCAGCGGCTTTCTGGCCAGCCCCGCTTGGCAGGTGCTCAAAGACGACATGGCTTGGGACAACAAAACCACCTTCTGGTCGCCCAACCCCGGCACGCTCTACCCGGCGGTGTTTGACTTGGCCGAACGCGCCCTAGCCGCCGCCAAAGCCTCGCGCACCTTTGCGCAACTGCCACAACACGGATGGCGCTGCTCCCTCACGGGCGAAAGCGAATGGCTGACCACTGACCCAGCGCAATTGCAAAAGTCTTACCGCCAGCAAAAAGACACCCTCTGGGCCAAGGTCCACCAGACCAAAAAATCCTGGGCCAAAGCCGGTGAACACCTGGGCGGCTTGTCAGCGCTCAAACGCCTGTGGCCTACCGTGTTTGCCGACCAGGTCAGCAAAGCCACGGGCAAGGCTTGCGGGCGTTTTGTGGTCAGCACACACACCATGGCACTGGCCAGCCACCTGGAGCAATGGCTCGCCACAGGAGCCCCCGCGCAGCAAGATTTTTCGCAGGCCTGCAAAGAGCTGGGCCCTGAATCGGTGGCCCTGCCACGCCGCCTCATGCGCCACGACCACAACCATGTTGCCGACGCCAAAGTCTTGCCCGGCTTGCTCGAAGCCGCACGCGACAGCGACGACGAAACGGCTTACGCCAAAACACAAGATGTGGTTCGCAACACTTTGGGCGTGGACAGACTCGAAACCTACTACAGCCTGATCATGATGGACGGCGACCGCATGGGCGCCATCCTCTCGGGCGACACGGCCACACACACCGCCATTCCCTACCGCGACAGCTTTCACCCCAACGTGCAAAAAGGCTTTGACGCGCAAGCGGCAAAACACAAAGCCCTAAAGGCCTATGGCGACCAGCCCCGCGCCATCAGCCCCAACCGCCACCTGACCATCTCGGGCGCACTCAACGACTTCTCGCAAATCGTGGTGCGCCATGTGGTGGAACAAGAGCACCTGGGCCGCGTGATTTACGCCGGGGGTGACGACGTGCTGGCCATGCTGCCAACGGCCGACCTGCTCAGCACCATGCAGCGCCTGCGCCACGCCTACAGCGGCAGCGCCCCGCAAGACGCCCAAACCGACTGGGGCATGGTGCGCGACCGCCAAGGCGATGTGCGTGAGCGGCTGGTGCTCAACAAAGGCTTTGCCTGGCTCAACGGCCGACTCATGCGCATGATGGGCGAACACGCCACCGCGTCGACCGGCGCCATCGTGGCCCACCACCAAGCCCCGCTGGGTGCTGTGCTGCAGGAGTTGCGGGCCGCCGAAAAACGCGCCAAAAACGAGGGCGGCAGAAATGCTTTCTCCATCACCATCGTCAAACGCTCCGGCGGTGCGCTCTACTTGACCGAAAAATGGGGCAAACCCGTTGACCTGCTGCAAGACCTGATCGGCTTTTTGCGCGCCGACGGCACCAGCCGCCGTGCCGTCTACAACAGCCTGGAGTGGATGCGCGACCTGCCCGAACCCACCGACTCGGCCACAACCGAGATGCTGGCCAGTTTGTTGGCCTACCAACTCGACCGCCAAGCGAAAGGCGGTGCGAACGCACAAGCGCCCGAACTGGCTCAGCGCTTGGCCCAACTCAGCTATGAACAAAAAAGCAAAGGCCTGAACTGGCTCGCCAACTTCATGGGCGTGGCCGAATTTTTGGCCCGGGAAACCCGCACAGGCACCAGCACGGCCAACACCCACACCACCACCAAATCCACAGAAACCAACGCATGAGCGCCGCCATCCCCCGCTCCAACGAGCACCCTCCATCAGACAGCACCGAACACCGCTTCATCGAGCCACTCGACGTGCTCTTTTTGCGCGGCAACAAACTCTTTGGCGACCCCGGCAGCCACGGCGAATCGCTGGTGCCCCCATGGCCATCGGCCGCTGCAGGCGCATTGCGCAGCCACCTGCTGGCGCAAGACGGCACCGACCTGGCCGCCTTTGCCAAAGGCCAAATCACCCACCCCAGCCTTGGCACACCCGCTGCACCCGGCCCTTTTGCGCTCACCGCCTTCACCCTTGCCCGCCAGTGTGACGATGGCTCGCTGCAAACCCTGCACGCCCTGCCCGCCGACCTGGTCGTGACCGACAAAGACGGTGACAAAAAACACATCCAAAGCCTGCGCCCCCAAGCGCCGCACACCGGCCTGCTCAGCTCCAGCGGCTTTGCCCAAGTGCCCGTGCTGGCCGAAACCGAACGGCGCAAAGCCGCCAGCGGCCTGTGGCTCAGCCAAGCAGGATGGCAACGCTACCTGAACGGCCAGTTGCCCAACGCCGAACACGACCTCGTCAAAACCAGCGAGCTGTGGGCCATCGACTCGCGCGTGGGCATTGGCCTGAACGCCGACACCCGCAGCGCCGACGACGGCAAACTCTTCACCACCCAAGCCGTAGCCTTCCAACCCGGTGTGGGCTTTTTGGCCAGCGTGCGCGGTGCCACCTTGCCCGCCCAGGGCAGCCTGCGCTTAGGCGGTGACGGCCGCGCCGCCAGCAGCCAAAGCGTGGACCACCAAGCCCCGAAGGCCGACCTGCACGCCATCGCCACCCAAGGCCGCTGCCGCGTCGTGCTGACCACCCCCGGCTTGTTTGCCCAAGGCTGGCTGCCCAACGGCTTTCAACGCGAAGCCGACGGCCACCACTGGTTAAACCTGCACGGCGTGCGCGCCCGCTTGGTCTGCGCCACCGTGCCGCGCTCAGAGACCATCTCGGGCTGGGACCTGGCCGCTAACAACGGAAAAGGGCAACCCAAAGCCGCCCTGCGCAGCGCCCCCAGCGGCAGTGTCTATTGGCTCGACCAACTGCAGGCCACACCCGAAGCGCTCGGCAAGCTTGCCGACAGCGGCTTTTGGTCGGATGCCTGTGAAGATACGCACCGCCGCGCCGAAGGCTTCAACCGCTTTGCCTTTGCCACCTACGACTGCATCTGACCGCCCAACACCTGCCACACCCGCAACACCCAACACCCTCATTTCAAGCTCCAAGGACTTCTCATGTTTGAACAAAAAGCCGCCGTTTTTCTGTACGCCGTCAGCCCCGTGCACATGGGCGCAGGCCAAGCCATTGGCGTCATCGACAACCCCATCCAGCGCGAACGCCACACCGGCCACCCCTGCTTTGCAGGCAGCGGCATCAAAGGCGCGGTGCGCCACAGTTTCAAAAGCCTGGGTGGTGACGCCCAGCACATCACCCGCCTGTTTGGTCCCGAATCGGGCAGCGCCGAGCTGCACGCCGGAGCCGTCAGCTTTGGCGACGCCCAAATCGTCGCCCTGCCCGTGCGCAGCTTAAAAGGCGGCTTTGTCTATGCCACCTGCCCGCAAGCCATCGCCCGCGCCCAGCGCCTGCTGGCCCACTTGGGCCTGGCACGCCAATGGCCAGCCCTGCCCGAAGTGGCACAAGGCAGCTGCCTCACCGTCCACGCCACCCAACTCGGCGGCAGCAGCGGCAACCAACTGCACCTCGAAGCCTTTGAATACGCCGCCGCCGACAAAGCCTGCGCCGCCCTGCAAACCATCGCCCAAGATCTGGCAAACGCTGCCATGCCCGCAGGCGACGGCTATGCATTTTTCCGCGAAAAAATGGCCAAAGACCTGGTCGTGCTCAGCGACAGCGACTTTGACTACTTCAGCCAACACGCCATGCTGATCGAGCCCCATGTGCGCATCGACGACACCACCGGCACCGCCAGCGATGGCGGCCTGTTCTACACCGAAAACCTGCCGCCCGAAGCGCTGCTCATTGCCCCCCTCTTGGCCAGCCAAACCCGCAGCGCCAAAGAAGAAAAGCTCGACGCCCAAATCGTCATGGCCCACATGAAAGCCGTGCTGCACAGCCAACTGCTGCAAGTAGGCGGCGACGCCACCACCGGGCGCGGCCTGGTAGCGGCCACGGTGCTCACCGCTTAAGCCCAAGGAGCCCAAACATGAACACCCCCAAAACCCTGAGCCTTGGCAGCAAAACCAGCGGCACTGTCCCAACGCCAAGAGCAAGCACCCAGCCCAGCGCCCCCCTCACGCTGGAGCAGCAACGTGCGCAAGACGCATGGAACCAATGCGAAAAGTACGAGAAAGAACACGTCAACATCGCCAAGGGCCTGCCCGCCCTCATCATGAACAGCGGCCTCATGCAAGTGCTGGCCTTTTGCCATGAAAAAGGCAAAGCCAATGAATTGGTAGCGACCCACCTGCGCACCTGGCTCAACCAACGCTTCAACGGTGTCGCCCGCGACCCCGGTTTTGAGCTGTTCATGCAATCGCTGCTCAAGGCCAACCCCGCCGACTATCAAGCCATCACCACCGAAGCCTTCGCCTGGCTGCGCTGGATGCGCCAAATGTCTTCAGCCCGCGTGAAGCAAGACCCGAAAGCCTGACATGCCCATTGCCGCCGTACCCGAATACTTGGGCAAAGATTTCAGCCAAGCCTCACCCGGCTTGCGCTTTGGCATGTACCTGCCCCTTTGGGGCACCAACCAGCGCAGCAAAGAACTGCTCTGGAGCACCCACGACATCGCCTACGAAGTGCGTGGCCAGCAGCAGCAAGAGCGCGAAGTCAAAAAAGAAAACAAAGTCGCCGCCTTGCAACAGGCCTGTGCACTCAGCGCCGCCGACAAGCACATCGGCAAAGCCATGTTCCAGCGTCAAAACCAAATCTTTGACCACATGCCCCCTGCCCAAGGCCTGCGCCTGCACGCCACCGCCGTGGCCCCGTTCACCACCGGGCTGGGCAATGAGCATCCACTCGAAAACGGTTTTGCCTTCCTCAACCCCTACGGCCTGCCTTATTTGGCAGGCAGCGGGGTCAAAGGCGTGCTGCGCACCGCCGCCAAAGAACTGGCCAGCGGCCAATGGGACAGCCAAGAATGGCAACACGCCGAAGACCCGCGCCACGAAGTGCACAACACACAAGGCCAGCGCCTGTTTGATGCCAGCGACCTGGACGTGCTCTTTGGCAGCGAAGCTCTCGACGGAGAAAACCACCTGCGCGGCGTGCTCAGCTTTTGGGACGTGATCCCGCAAATCGAGGGCAACAGCCTCATGGTCGAAATCATGACGCCGCACCAAAGCCACTACTACCAAGGCAAAGACGTTGCAGGCAGCACCAACCCGCACGACAGCGGCTCGCCCAACCCCATCAGCTTTTTAACGGTGCCGCCCAAGTCACAATTTGCCTTCCATGTGGTGTGCGACAGCGCCCGCTTGGCACACCTGGCCCCCGACTTGGCCCACAAGGACCGCTGGAAAGCACTGCTGACCGAAGCCTTTGAACACGCCTTTGCTTGGCTGGGCTTTGGTGCCAAAACCTCGGTGGGCTACGGGGCCATGGACCGCGACACCAAGGCCGAAGCCAAACTGGCCAACGCCCAAGCGCAAGCACAGGCCGCCGCCGAGCAAGCCAACAAAATGGCCCGCCTGAGCGACAACGCCCGCCAGGTCGAGACCTTTGTGCAAACCTGCCAACAAAAGCTCGTTGCCATGGGTGCCAACGGCAAAAAAGACAAACCCAACACCGAGCTGCACGCCAAAGCCCGCGCCCTGTCCAAAGCCGCCCTTGAGGGTGCCGACTGGACCGCCGAAGAAAAGCGTGCCGCCGCCGAGGCGCTGGGCGAATGGCTCCCCCAGGTCGTGGAAGTGGACATGAAAGACGAGCGCAAAAAGCTCAAGCTCGCCGTGCTGCGGGGCGAAGCCTGAGCCCATGACCACCTATTTCATCAGCCGCCACCCAGGTGCCAAGGCATGGGCTACAGAGCAAGGCCTGCGCATAGACCAACACCTGACGCACCTGAACACCGCACTCATCCAGTGCGGCGACACCGTCATCGGCACCCTGCCCGTGCACTTGGCTGCAAGTGTCTGCAGCCAAGGCGCCCGTTTTTTCAACCTCAGCCTGGACCTGCCCGCCCACTGGCGCGGACGCGAACTCAGCGCCGACGAACTGCGCCAGTGCCATGCACGGCTTGAAGCTTTTCACGTCTCGCCCAGCCCATTGCCCGAATTGACCAAAGCACCATGACCACCCCCGCCCAAATCCAACTCATGCTCGTGTCCGAGCAAGCCGCACCCAACCTGCTGCCCGCGCTGGACCCGGCCATGAAACCCCGTGAAGCCGTGCTGCTGGTCAGTCAAAAAATGGCGCACCGCGCCCAGGCGCTGCAAGCTGTGCTGCAAGAGTCGGGCATCAAAACCCAGAGCGTGCCCCTGCCCGACGAGCACAACATGGCCGCGCTCGAAAGCATCCTGATGGACGTGGCCACCCAGCGCGACGGCCAATCCATGGCCCTCAACGTGACCGGCGGCAACAAACTCATGGCCTTGGCCGCCCAAGCCGTGGCCCAGGCCGCAGGCTGGCCCGCTTTTTATGTCGATGTGGACACCGACCAAATCTTCTGGCTCGACAAAACCCGCCCCGCCCAAGCCCTGACCCAGCAACTGCGCCTGCGCCACTACCTGCGCGGCTACGGCTTCACCCTGGCCGAAGGCATCGAACGGCCCCAGCCCAACGCCGCTTGGCAAACCCTGCTGCAAGACCTGATCATCAACGTCGGCTCGCTCGAAGAAGCCATCGGCCAACTCAACCACCTGAGCCAAGAAGCCCAACGCAGCCTGCGCGTCACCCTCAGCCCGCGCCAGCGCGAGCACCACGGCCTGGACGCGCTGCTGCGCAAGTTCGAGCAAGCCCAAGTCCTCAAACGCCAAGGCGACACGCTCGTCTTTGCCACCGAAGCCGCCCGCAGCTTTGCCAACGGCGGCTGGATCGAGCACCACGTCTACCAAAGCGTGAGCCAAGTCACGGGCGACCTGGCCATCCGCGACAAAGCGGCCAACCTGCAAGTGCTGGGCGACAGCGGCCAGCCCAACGAAATCGACGTCGCCTTCATGGCCCGCAACCGCCTGTTCATGGTCGAGTGCAAAACCGCCCGCATGAACAACGAAGGTGACCTCAAGGCCAACGACACCCTGTACAAACTGGCCGAAAACTGCCGCCGCATCGGCGGCCTGGGCACACGCGGCATGCTGGCCACCTACCGCCCCCTGCGCGAATCAGAGCAACGCTTGGCCAAAGCCCTGAACATCGAAGTCGTGGCCGGCCGCGACCTGAACCGCCTGGGCGAACGCCTCAAACAATGGGTCAAACCCAAAGCCTGACCCCCAAAAAAGCCAAGCACACCCCTAGCCCATGCACAGCATCACCCGCATCACCACCACCTTGCAAGCCACACAAACCGTGGCCTGGCCCCACTTTGCGGGCAGCACACTGCGCGGCGCATTTGGCCGGGCCCTGCGCCGTGCCGCCTGCATCACAGGCCAAAACCAATGCACCGGCTGCCCCCTGCGCAACAGCTGCGCCTATGGCGTGGTGTTTGACCCCGCCGCACCCACCCAGCCGCTGCACCCCTCGTTCAGAGACGGCCTGCCGCGCTACTTGGTCCAGCCCCCAGCGCTGGGGGCTTGCCAACTGACCGCCGGGCAAACCCAAAGCTTTGATGTGCTGCTCTTGCCCGGCACTCAAGCACACCACGGCCTGATCGAACACACCCTGCGCAACGCCGTCGAAAAAGAACTCTTTGCACCCGGCCTATTCAAGCTGCTGAGCACACAGGTCAGCCACAACACCGTGTGCACGCATTCAGTTCTCCCCACCACAACGCCCCCACGTACCCGCCAGGCCACAGCCCACATCACCCTGCGCTGGCTCACCCCCTTGCGACTGCAGCACCATGGCAAACCCGTGTTCAAAGCTCAACTGCTCGACGCGCACAGCTTGGTACGTGCCCTGCTGCGCCGACAAATGCAATGGCAACAACTCACACACCACATCACACATCCAGCAACTGATGCAGCCCCTGCGTCAACAGCACCACAGGACGCACTGCACTATGCCCAAGCGTGCACGCTCGACACACGCAACCTGCAGTGGCACGACATTCAAAGGCACTCGGGCACCCAAAATCAAAAATTGCCCTTGGGTGGCTTGATTGGCAGCGCTACGTTGAGTGGCCCAGTGGACGCATTGCAAAGCCTGATGCCCTTGCTGCAAATCGGCGAGCAACTGCACATCGGCAAAGAAACCGTCATGGGCCTGGGCCGCTACCAACTCGGCACCACCACAGAGAGCGTTTCATTGAATGGCTAAACTGCACAACTTTGACCCAGCCACCCAGCCCAGCCCCCGATCAGACAAGCAAAGGCTCAGCTTTTGAAGACCCGAATTCTTTGGCAAACCACCACGCAAGTGCTTGATGTCATTGACTTTTTTGGCGTGAGGCGCCAAACCCAAGCCCCGTAAATCAGGGGATTAAGACCAGGCCTTGGCACCGGGGGCGTACTCGGCCACCGCCAAACCCAAGCCCCGTAAATCAGGGGATTAAGACGGTTAGAAAGCGGATTCATCTATAGCGATAGCGCCAAACCCAAGCCCCGTAAATCAGGGGATTAAGACCGCACAACGTCTTGGCCAAGTGGATTTGAGCGGCCAAACCCAAGCCCCGTAAATCAGGGGATTAAGACCAGGGCGCGGATGGTCAAAACGATCATTTCCTCGGCCAAACCCA
>NKIP01000031.1 GCA_002256145.1 Comamonadaceae bacterium PBBC1 | reverse complement strand
CGAGGCGCTGGGGTAGTCGGGTTTCTCGCAGTTGGCCGAGTTGACCACGGCAGCCACGCGCACGGGGGGTGCAGGCGGTGCGGGCGCAGGTGCAGGGGCAGCCGGGGCCACTGCAGCGGGCGCAATCGGTGCCGCTTGCGTGGGTGCAGCCGCTGTGACGGCGGCAATGGCGTTGACCGGTGCGGGCGCGGTAACGGCCACATCCACTGGGGGCACGTAGGCCGGGGGCGGTGGGGGCAGGTTCTTGGGCGGCGGCGGTGGCGGCGGTGGGGGAATGTCTGGCTTGGTGTCCTCCAGCAAGACCGCCTCCACAGGCCCTTGAATCTTTTTGACCACTGCACGGGCCAGGCCCGAGCTGATGGCCCAAAAGAGCAAGAGGTGCAACACCACCACCAGTCCCAGCCCCACAAGGTGCTTGGTCGGCTTTCTTTGCCGGCTGGCGTAGTCGTCCATGGTTCGATTCCTCATTGTTGAAACTTTCACATGATGCATGAAAGGCCAGTGAATTGTAATTTGGTTACATGAATTTCAAAGAGTGAAGAAACAAAACTACATGAGGGTAATCCCTTGACTTTGTCTTTATTGACTGTGGGAAATTGATGGTCGGATGGGGGTGGCGGTGCGAACACCAAGAATGGGCAGGGTCCGGGAAGCTTCCGGTTTGTTCACGAGCGCCATTGCTTTGCTTTTGCGACCTTCATCGGTTAGTCGCATTTCAAGTCCAACTACCAAGATATCGATCAGCAAAAGATGGAGTACCCGACTGATCATGGGCAGGTGGGTGGTGGCATGTTCGTTGTGCTCTGCGACCAAGGCGGCATCGGCCTTTTTTGCCAACAACGACTGGTTGGCTGTGATGGCAATCACTGGAGATCCCAGCTCGTTGACTTTGTTTTGCAAATCCATCAACTCAGGGAGGTTGCCCCCGCTGCTGATAAAAATAGTGGTTGTGTCATGGTCGACTAATTTGCTCACAAGTTGTTGCAAATGCGGGTCGGTGTGTGCACCACAAGGAATACCCAAGCGCAAAAACTTCATTTGAGCATCTTGTGCAACTGAAGCGTAGTTGCCCACAGCAAAAATCTCGACTCGTTTGGCATTCATCACAAGGTCAATCGCTTTGTCGATCGGCTCACGTTGTAATTCGTTGCGCAATTGCAAAACCGCATTGGCGGTATTGCCCAGCACTTTAGAGCCTAATTCGAGCAGTGAATCTTCTTGTGTGACTTGAGAGTGCGTGATGGGAACGGATACGCTCAGGCCCGATGCCAAGCGAAGTTTGAAGTCAGACAGACCTTTGCAACCAACTGAGCGGCAAAATCGGATGACGGTGGGTTGGCTAACTTGAGCAGCCAGTGCAATGTCATGGATGGGATCGTTGAGTACTGATCGAGGCTGTGCTAACACCAATTCGGCGACCCGTTGTTCAGCGGGTGATAGTTGTGTTCGCAATCGGCGGATCTGAGACAGTATGGCCGATCCTGCCGAATTGTGGAGGCTCTTAAGTTGAGTCTCCAAAATGGCCGATACACCCATAAAAGTAGGGTTGTCAGCGGTGATAACGTAAGTTGGAATGTTTTCTACGTATTGTCGGAATCGTCCCTTGTCTTCAAAGCGTTGGCGAAAACCGGATTGATCAAAATACGCCCCCAAACGAGGCACGATTGAGCCCCCAATGTAAACCCCCCCTGTAGCGCCCAACGTGACAGCAAGATTACTTGCAGCGGTCCCCAACATGTTGCAAAACACATTTAAAGTGCTGCAGCACAAAGGGTGCTTGTCATCCAGAGCTTGGCGTGTGATTTCAGTGGCGCTCAAATAAGTGCTTGGCAGTCCTTTTGCTTTAGACAAGGCCTGATAAATCAACTCCAAACCCGATCCTGAAACCAGTCGCTCAAAGGAGACATGATCAAACAGTTGAAGGGCATGCTGTAAAACAGTAATTTCATGATCATCGCGTGGAGAAAAACTGGTGTGACCACCTTCTGACCCTAACGAAAACCAGCCTTCTCCCGAAGGGATTAGACCCGAAACTCCCAGACCTGTGCCAGCGCCAAGCAAGCCGATCACACTGCTTTTGACAGGTTGCCCACCTCCCACTTGGCGCACAGCCTCGGCCCCAAGCCTTGGCAGGGCCATCGCCAAGGCAGTAAAGTCATTAACGACCACCAGGGTGTCCAGACCCAGGGCTTGGCGTGTTTGCTCAATTGAAAACTGCCAGTGGTAATTGGTCATGCGCACCTGATCGCCGTCGACTGGGGTTGCAATCGCGATGGCGGCATGTTCTACCTTAATGGGGTGAAGCGACTCCAAGTAAGTGCTGATCGCGTGTTCCAAGCTGGGGTGATCGGCGCATCGTAAAGAGGCTTGGTGGCTGAACTGGTCGCGTTCGAGTTCTAAGGCGAAGCGGGCATAAATGCGGCCAATGTCAGCGATGAGGCGTGGGGACTCAAGGGCAATCATGTCAGGAAAAGTCTCGTTTGTGAGGCGTTTAATGGCTCAGGCCTGTAATTCAATTACGTTGCTATTTTGGAGCGCGACAGCATTTTGGTAACCCGGTTGATCCGTTTAACCGCTGTTAGTGTGGCTAAGCGCATCACAATGACCAGCATCAAGACCAAGCCTTTTGCATTCTAGGCCCAATGTCGCCGAAGCTGTGTAGTAATGCTACGGCAGGGTGTTGTCAATTTCGCCCATACAGCGCGGCTTGGCGTTCTCGACTTTTATGAAATCCTTACCCGTGAAAACCGGAAATCTGAAGCCTCAGCCGGCCATCGCAACGCTGGTCTTGCCGCTGTTCATTGAACTGTCGCTCGGATTGGTGGTCGGCATGGTCGGCACGGCGCTGGCGGCGCGAATGTCTGACGCGGCGGGAGGCGCTTTTGCGCTGTCGCACCACGTGTTTGGCCTGTTGTTCATGGTCTTCCGTCTGGTGGGGGCGGGGGTGAGTGTGGTCATCACGCAAAACCTTGGGGCCGGGCATCGCCCGGAGGCCGACCGGGTTGCACGCGCCGCGCTGGCCTCGGGCACCTGGATGGGCGGGTTGGCAGCCATGCTGGCCCTGTTGTGCGCACGCCCCATGCTGAAGATGCTCAATGCGCCCGCTGATGTTTTGCTGCTGGCCGCGCCGTTTTTGCAATCACTGGCGCTCGCACTGGTGCTGGACGCCTGGAACGCCTGTATGGCCGGGGTCATGCGGGCACACCTGCGCAACCGCGACACGCTGGCCGTGATGATCGTCATGCACGCCACCCACTTGGCGCTGGCCTGGCCCTTGATGACCGGTTGGGGGCCGTTGTCGGCTTTGGGTTTGCCGGGTTTTGCTGTGGCAGTCGTCATCAGCCGTTTGGTGGGCATGGCCTTGCACCTGTATTTGTGGCGGCTGCGGCTTGGGCTGCGTCCACAGTGGACAGACTGGTGGCGGGTGCGTTGGATCCAATTGAAGCCTGTGCTGCACATCGGCCTGCCCGGTGCGGCAGAAAACTTGTCATGGGAGGCGGCCTTCATGGTCAGCGTGGCCGCTGTTGGCCTCATGGGAACGCAGGCGTTGGCCACCCAGACCTATGTCTTGCAGTTCAACATGTGGATATTGATCAGCGCCGTGGCGATTGGCATCACCGTTGAAATGGTGGTCGGCCACATGGTTGGGGCACGCCAGTTCAGGCAGGCGCACGATCTGGTGCGCAAGGCCCAGAAAATCGGCTTTGCCGTGACGTTGGTCGTGGCCTGTGTGCAGGCCTTGCTGGGCACTTGGTTGCTGGGTTTGTTCACGCAAGACCCGGCCATTTTGCGGGTAGGCAGCCAGCTGATGTGGCTGTCTGTCCTGCTGGAGACGGGCCGCACCTTCAATTTGATCGTGATTTCGGCGTTGAGGGCCACGGGCGATGCCCGGTATCCGTTTTATGCCGGGGCGGGCTCCATGGCGGTGGTGCTCGCGGGCGGCAGTTGGCTGCTGGGAGTGCACTGGGGTTGGGGGTTGATGGGGGTCTGGCTGGCCTACGCGGCCGATGAGTGGATACGTGGTTTGTTGATGTGGCGGCGTTGGCTCACGCAGGGCTGGGTGCCTCATGCCCGAGCTGCTCATGCACGAATGCGACGTCAAAAGCTTGGGCTTATCGGTTGATATCGAACATTTTGCGATCAGCAAAGGGTCAATCTGAATTGGCGCTCAGATAAGAAATTTGGTTGAGTCGATTTCAAGGACCATAGCCTCTTCAGGCATATTCAGCAATTTAATTGCCCCATAAACCATCATTCCCAGACCCAGAGCCAAGCTCCACAGATTGTGGTCATACCACGCTAACATGTTCATAGGGGCTTGAGCAACCTGCAGCCAGGCTTGCACGCCAGCAGGTGCGGATAAGAATATAAAAACAACCACCAGCATCTGAAACCCGAGCAACAAACCACGCTCTTGGTTCAATGCGTTATGGACCTTGGGTATGCCGGGCTTAACGTGGGCAGCGAGCGGCGCATCCAAGCGGGTCAAGACTTGCGCCACAAAAGCTGCGTCCTGTTGTGGGCTTGGGTCCCCATGCGCGTCCTGCAACAACAAAGGCGTCAGCCAGTCATCGGCATGCGAGGTGTCAGCGGTGGTTTTGTTCATGGTGACTCCTGAGTGTCTGTGGGCTTCCATGCGGCCAGCAACGTTTGCAGTTTGGCGCGCCCGCGCAAGACATGGCTTTTGACGGTGCCCAAAGGCAAGTCCAAAACTTGCGCCGCCTCAGCATGGCTCAAACCGCCGTGGTAACAGTACACGATGGCGGCGTTTTCCAAAGGGTGCAATTGTGCCAAGGCCTTCTCCAAGTCTAGGCGCAAATCGTGGGCCGAGTGCGTGGCTTCGATGGCCTGATGCTCGGGAGATGCGGTGTTGCCGTGCTCATCGGCCCAGCGCCTTTGGTGCTGCAAAAATTCGAGGTAAGCAATGCGGTGCAGCCAAGTGCTCCACTGCGCCCCGTGCCGGAACGTGGGCAAGGCCCGCCAAGCTTTGATGAAAGTTTCTTGCGCCAACTCATCGGCCAGGGCCCGCTGGCCCCGGGTGAGCTTGCGCAGCACCGCACGCACACGCCCCTGGTGAAGGGCCACCAGCTGCCCGAAGGCCTGTGGATCGCGATGGTGCTGCGCCAAGCGCAGCCACTCGCGCTCCTGCGCCAAAGAGGGGGCGGACACACTCAGTCCGACTCGCCACGCGCCAGTGCCTGTTCATGCCGCAGCTGCCGAGATTCGGCCACCCAAAGAAACAGCCAGCCCAAGCCCAAGATGAAGGGCAACAAGCCCCAGGCCCAGCCGTGGAAACCGTTGAACTCACCGTGATCGAGGTTGACCCAATACACCACCAAGCCCAGCCCCAAGCCCGAACACATGGCCAACACCGACTTGCGCAGCAAGCTGGCCACGCGCTCGGCTTTTTGCTCCGGTGTGGGGGCAGCCAAGGCGGCGCTGGGTGGCTCTTGTTGCAACAATTCAGGCGGAATGGGCTGCCCCAGTTGCGCAAAATGGCGAAGGGTCTCATGCATCAGCTGGGCCTTGCGGCTTTGCAGCACAAAGCGAAAAACAATGTAAGCAATCGGGATCAGCAAAGCCAGCAGCGGAATCGCCAAAGCCAAGATCGGGGGCCAGAAGTTTTTGTCCATGTCGTTCTCCGAGTTGAAAACCACTTAGATGCAATCTGCATTCCGATTGGATTCACATGAGCCTGACATTTTGCAAACTTCACCGCACCCGCTTGTACCGACTGTACCCACCCAAATCGCGTTCCACGGGTTGCAGCACCATCACGCTTTGTGCGGGCACGGTGACGGTGATCAGGCCGGGGCCCATGGTGGTCACGGTTTGGCGGGGGGCGTCGGCCAGCAGGTTCACCAGGGGGGTGTCGTCCATCAGGGCGGCGTTGGCCACCATGATTTTTTCGGTCACGGGTGTGTGGCTCGGGTTGGCCAGCACGATGCGCGTGTCCAGTGCTTTGTCGGTGTGGCGTTCAAAGGCGAACAGGCGCTCAGCCTCGATGCGGCGGTAGTCGCCCACGCGCAGGGCCCGGTGCCCTTGCTGCAGGGCAATCAGCCGTTTCATCCAGACCAGTTCGGCTTGGTCGGCCTGCACTTGGTCCCAGCGCATGGGGCCTCGGTTTTCCGGGTCGCCGCCGCCGGTCATGCCGACTTCGCTGCCGTAATACACATTGGGCGAGCCCGGCAGGGTGAATTGCAGCGCTTGCACCAAGCGGCGCAGGCGCGTGTCGGGCAGTTGGGTGTGGATGCGGGGAATGTCGTGGTTGTCGATCACGTTCCAAGACTTGAGCAGCGGCTCGATGCCTGCGTCACGCACCAGGCGTTCGGTCATGCGGGTGGCGGCGGCCGTGCTCAGTTCGCCTTGGGCCAGGCCGAGGATGATTTGCCGCAGCGTGAAGTTCATCACCCCGTCCATCGATTGCAGCCATTGGTCGGGGTAGTTGACGATCTCGCCCACGATGAGTGCGTCTTTTTTCTCTTGGCGGGCTGCATGGCGCAGGTCTTGCAGGTAACGGTGGCCCAACTCAAACGCCGTGTCCAGACGCCAGCCGTCGGCCCCGTCGCGCAGGTAGCCGCGCAGCACCGAGTCGGGCGCTTCATACAGGTACTGGCGCACGGGCGGGTGTTCCAGGTTGAGTTCGGGCAGGTTTTGGTAACCGGTCCAGACCCGTGCCCCGCCTTTGTATTGCGGGCCAATGGCAAACCAGTGGCGCCAAGGGCTGCTCGGCTTGGCCATGGCTTCTTTGAAGGCCGGGCTGTTGCGGCCCATGTGGTTGAACACACCGTCCAGCACCACTTTCATGCCGCGCTGGTGCGCTTCGCGGGCAAATTGTTTGAAGTCTTCGCGGGTGCCGAATTCGGGGGAGATGGCCTTGAAGTCGAGGGCGTCGTATTTGTGGTTGGTCCAGGCCAGGTGGATGGGGTTGAGGTAGACCGCCGTGGCCCCGAGTTGCTGCACATGGTCTAGCCGCGAACGGGCGCTTTGCAGGTCGCCGCCCCAAAAGGCCAGCTCTTGGCTGTTGAGTTTTTGATCGGGCAGATCCACACCGCGCTGCGGCACTTCGTGCCAGTCGTGCAGCACTTTGGGGGCCGGGTAGAGGTGCTTTTTGGCGGCCAGATTGGCCGAAGGCACAAAACGGTCCACCAAGATTTGGTAGACCACAGCGCCATTGCGCCAGTCTTTTTCTCGGGCATCGTAGACCGAGCTTGCTGAAATGGCCTGAGCGGACAGCAGGGTGAGGGGGGCAAGACCCAGCCAGAGTGCGGTGCGTTGCCAACGGCGGTGGTGTGTCATGGAGGACTCAAGCGTTGTGTGTTAAAGCTGCACCGGGCAGCAGGTAAGCCCGGACTTCCCAGGCGGCCAGGGTGTCGGGGGCCATGGGCCATTCTTCAAAGGGCAGGTTGCCGATCAGGGGGGTGGCTGTGCGCAGATCGGGCAGTTCCGTCAGCGGCAGGCGCTGGAACTGGCCGCTGAAATTGCACAGCACCACCACGCTGTGTTGTTCGTCCGAGCGCAGGTAGGCAAACACATGGGGGTGTGCGGGCAGCAGCAGTGTGTAGCGGCCATGCACCAGCACGGGCCATTGCTTGCGCAGGGCCAACAGTTGGCGGTAGTGGTGAAACACCGAGTCGGGCTGGGCCAGCGCCGCCTCGGCGTTGATGTGGTCGTGGTTTTTGTGCACCGCCAGCCATGGGGTGCCGGTGGTGAAGCCGCCATGGGCCTGTGCGGTCCACTGCATGGGGGTGCGGGCGTTGTCGCGGCCTTTGGCGTGGATGCTGCGCAGCACTTTGTCGGGGGACTGGCCTTTTTCTTGGGTGGCCACGCGGTACATGTTGCGGGTTTCGATGTCTTGGTAGTGCGTGATGTCGGGCCAGGCCACATTGGTCATGCCCAGTTCTTCGCCTTGGTAGACATAGGGCGTGCCTTGCATCAAGTGCAGGCAAGTGGCCAGCATTTTGGCCGAGCGTTCGCGGTATTGGGGGCCGTCGTCGCCCAAGCGTGAGACGATGCGCGGTTGGTCGTGGTTGTTCCAGTACAGGCTGTTCCAGCCTCGGCCATGCAGGCCGTTTTGCCAGCGGCTCAGGCTGGCTTTGAGGTCGGGCAAGTGCAGGGCTTTGAGCGCCCATTTGCCTTTGCCCGCTTGGCTGTCCAGGTCCATGTGTTCAAACTGGAACACCATGTTCAAGGCCCCGGTGTCGGGGTGGGTGATCTCGGCGGCTTCTTCCACGGTGGCGCAGGGTGATTCGCCCACGGTGAGGCTGTTGTAATGGTCCAGCACTTCGTGGCGCATCTCGCGCATGAATTTCATAAAGCACGGGCCGTGTTTGACCATCTCGAAAGCGGGCTGCAAAAACCCCCGCTGCACCACGGGCGCATCGGGCAGGCTGCCGTCCGCTCGCCAGGGCTTGGAGATCAGGTTGATCACGTCCATGCGAAAACCGCGCACGCCTTTTTTGAACCAAAAGTGCATCAGGTCATAGACCTCGGCACGCACCTTGGGGTTCTCCCAGTTCAGGTCAGGCTGCTTGGGCGAGAACATGTGCAGGTAGTACTCGCCCGTGGCCTCGTTCAAGCTCCAGGCCGAGCCGCTGAAGGCCGATTCCCAATTGGTGGGTTCGCGGCCTTCCACGGGTTCTTGCCAGATGTAGTAATCGTGGTACGGGTTGTCACGCGAAGAGCGCGCTTGGCGGAACCATACGTGCTCGTCTGAGGTGTGGTTGACCACCAGGTCCATCATGAGCGCTATGCCGCGCTCGCTCATGCCCGCCAGCATGGCATCAAAGTCGGCCATGCTGCCAAACTCGCCCATGATGGCGCGGTAGTTGCTGATGTCGTAACCGTTGTCGTCGTTGGGCGATTCGTACACCGGCGAGAGCCAGACCACGTCCACGCCCAGCGTTTTCAGATGGTCCAGCTTGCTCGTGATGCCCGGGATGTCGCCGATGCCGTCACCGTTGCTGTCACAAAAGCTGCGGGGGTAGATTTGGTAGACGGCGCTGCTTTTCCACCAGGCTTGATCGGATGAGTTCATGACGGGGGCCAATACGCAATGAAAAAAGCAGGGGCTTATTCGGGCAGTTCCACGGTGCGGTGGCAGGCGATGCCTTGGCGGTCAAACAGGTGCAGCTGATCGGGCATCAGGCGCAGCGTGAGGGCCGAGCCCGCGGCCAGCGCGGCGCTGCCCTCGACCTTGACGGTGGCCATGGGTTGGCCCGGGATTTGCACATACAGCAGCGACGCATCGCCCAGGCGTTCGATGTGTTGCAAGCTGGCGGTCACGGCGGTGCCTGCACCTTCGGCACCCAAAGGAATGTGCTCGGGGCGAATGCCCACTTGCACCGCTTCACCGGCTTTTAAATGGCGGGCGTCCACCGCCACCGTGAGCGTGTGGCCGCCCACGTCCACCGTGGCGTGTGTGGCCTCGGCACTTTGCAGCGTGCCTTTGAGCAGGTTCATCTTGGGCGAGCCGATGAATTCGGCCACGAACAGGCTGGCCGGGCGGTGGTACAGGTTCATGGGCGAGCCCACCTGCGCCACGCTGCCGCGCTCCTGGATCAGTGCACCGGTGTGCAGCAGCACGATTTTGTTGGCCAGGGTCATGGCCTCGACCTGGTCGTGCGTCACATAGATCATGCTGGCTGAGCCCATGTCTTTGTGCAGCTTGGCGATCTCCAGCCGGGTCTGCACGCGCAAAGCCGCATCCAAGTTGGACAGGGGTTCGTCAAACAAAAACACCTTGGGTTGCTTGACGATGGCGCGGCCAATCGCCACGCGCTGGCGCTGCCCGCCCGACAGGGCTTTGGGCAGGCGGTCCAGCAGCGGGGTCAGCTGCAAAATGTCTGCGGCCTCTTTCACCTTGCGGTCGATCTCGGCTTTGTTCGAGCCCAACACGCGCAGACCAAAGGCCATGTTTTCACCCACGGTCATGTGCGGGTAAAGCGCGTAACTCTGGAACACCATGGCCACGCCGCGCTTGGCTGGGGGCAGGTCGTTCACGCGTTGGTCGCCGATCAGCAAATCGCCGGAGCTGATGTCTTCCAGACCGGCCACCATGCGCAGCAGGGTGGATTTGCCGCAGCCCGAGGGGCCAACAAAGACACAAAATTCGCCGTGCTCGATGGTCAGGTTGGCGTTGTGGATGGTCATCGGCAAATGCGGTGCGTAGCGCTTGCAGATGTTCTTGAATTCGATGCGGGACATGGGGTGTACTCCAGCGCGGTGTAGGTTTCGGTGGGGCCGGTTCGGGCCTATTCAGGTCAATTCAGGCCAATTGAACGATGAGGCCACCAAAGGGCTCAAAGGCCAAAGCGTGGCCCGACAAGCAGCCGCCACTCAGGCCGGGCAGCGTTATGGTGTGCAGTGCCTGCATGTCGGACGACAGGGGCAGGCTGGCCGCTTGCGCGCTGAAGTTGAAAGCGCACAGCACGCGTTGGCCCTCGTGCTCGCGCACAAAGGCCATGACCTGCGGGTGCACGGGCAGCAATGCTTGTTCGCCGTGGATGAGGGCGGGTTGTGTGCGACGCCACTGCAGCAGTTGGCGATAAAAGTTCAGGTGCGACGCCGCATCGCGCTCTTGCACATCGGCGGCCAGTGGGCGGTAGGCCTCGGTGTAGGGCAGCCAGGCTTTGGTCTTGCCATCGCCAAAGCCGATGTCAGCCGCTTGGCTCACCCAGGGCATGGGCGTGCGGCAGCCGTCGCGGCCTTTGTATTCGGGCCACATGGCGATGCCGGGCGGGTCTTGCAGGTCTTCAAAGGCGATGTCGGCCTCGGGCAGGCCGAGTTCGTCGCCCTGGTACAGGCAGGGCGAGCCGCGCAGGCACATCTGAAAAGCGGCGGCCAAGCGCAGTTTTTGCAAGTTGCGCTCGGGGCCGCCCCAGCGCGAGCCGACCCGCTCCACATCGTGGTTGGCCAGTGCCCAGGACGGCCAGCCGCCCTGGCTTTTTTCGGCGAATTTTTGCATCAGGCCGTGCAAATAGGGCGCGCTCGAATCCTTGCCCAGCAAGTCAAAGCTGTAGGCCATGTGCAGCTTGTCACCGTCGCTGGTGTAGGCGGCCATGGTGGCAATGCTGTCGTCGGTGCCGATCTCGCCGACCATGGTGGTGTTGGGGTACTGGTCGACCAAGGCGCGCAGTTTCTTGAAAAATTCAAGGTTCTCGGGGCGCTCTTTGTCGTACACATGCCACTGCCAGCCGTAGGGGTTGACGTCGGACACGGTGTTGTCGCCCTCCTTGGCCCCGCCCCGGCCCGGGTTGTTGCGCAGTTCCTTGTCGTGGAAGTAGAACGGTGCGGTGTCCAAGCGGTAACCGTCCACGCCCAGCTCCAGCCAGAACTTGACGGTGCCCAAAATGGCCTCGACCACTTCAGGGTTGTGGAAGTTCAGGTCAGGTTGGCTGGCCAAAAAATTGTGCAGGTAGTACTGCTTGCGGCGGGTGTCCCATTGCCAGGAGCTGCCACCGAACACACTCAGCCAGTTGTTGGGCGGGTTGCCATCGTCCTTGGCATCGGCCCACACATACCAGTCGGCTTTGGGGTTGGTTTTGGAGGCGCGACTTTCCTCAAACCAGGGGTGCTGGTCCGAGGTGTGCGAGAGCACCTGGTCGATCACCACTTTGAGGCCCTTGGCGTGTGCGCTTTGCACCAAGGTGCGGAAATCGTCCAGCGTGCCAAACAGCGGGTCGACGTCGCAGTAGTCGCTCACGTCGTAGCCGAAATCCTTCATTGGGCTTTTGAAAAAAGGCGAGAGCCAGATCGCGTCCACGCCCAGGCTGGCCACATAGTCCAGCTTGGCGGTGATGCCCGGCAAGTCGCCCACGCCGTCGCTGTTGCTGTCGGCAAAAGAGCGGGGATAGATTTGGTAAATGACGCCACCGCGCCACCAGTGGTTGTTGGGTGCTTTGTTCATGGTGTTTGCAATCGAAAAAAGTTCAACCTTTGACCGCGCCCGCGGTCAGGCCCGACACGATGCGTTTTTGGAAAACGAAGACCAAGAGCAGCAGCGGCACGGTGACGATCACCGAACCGGCCATGATGGTGCCCCAGGGAATTTCAAACGCCGTGGCCCCCGCGATCAGCGAGATGGCCACCGGCACGGTGCGCTCGGTGTCGCTCACCACAAAGGTCAGCGCAAACATGAATTCGTTCCAAGCCCCGATGAAGGCCAGCAGCCCGGTGGACACCAGCGCGGGCCACAAAAGCGGCATGAAGACTTGGAAGATGATGCGGATCGGACCGCACCCGTCCATGATGGCGGCTTCTTCGAGTTCGCCGGGCAGCTCGCGCATGAAGGTGGTGAGAATCCACACGGTGAAGGGCAGCGTAAAGATGGTGTAGGGCAGCACCAGGCCCAGAGCCTTGTTGTACAGGCCCAGCGACTGGATCAGCTCGAACATGCCCGAAAGTACCGCCACCTGCGGAAACATGGACACGCCCAAAATGCAGACCAAAAGCAGGCCCTTGCCCTTGAAACGGATGCGGCCCAGCGCATAAGCGGCGGTCACGCCCATCAGCATGGCAAAGCCCACGGTGAGCACCGCCACCATGATCGAGTTGAGCAGGCTTTTGCCAAAGGGCTGCACGCCTTCAAACAAGGCCACGTAGTTGCGCAAGTCGGCGTTGCTGGGGATCAGCTGCGAATTGAACAGGGCGGTGCCGGTTTTGAGCGAGGTCGAAATGGCGTAGATGAAGGGGTAGACCGACAAGACCACCACGATGGCGGAGATCAGGTACAGCAGGGCTGTGGCCAGTTTGGAGCGGTGGTTCATTGGGCGTTCTCGGCAAGTTTCACGCGGGCCAAGCGCAGGAAAAGGATGGCGGTCAGCATGATGATGAGGAACAGCGAGGTTGACGCCGCTGAGCCAAAACCCATGTTGCCGTACTCCACCATTTCGCGGCGCACAAAGCCGGACATGCTGATGGTGGTGCTGCCATTGGCGGTCAGCACATAAATCAGGTCAAACACCCGCAGCGAGTCAAGCAGGCGAAACACAATGGCCACCAAAAGTGGCTGCCGGATCAGGGGCAGTGTGATCTTCCAGAACACGCGCAGCGGGTGCACGCCGTCCACGCGGGCGGCTTCGTAGCAGTCCTTGGGCACGGTTTGCAGCGCGGCCAAAATCAACAAGGCCATGAAGGGTGTGGTCTTCCACACATCGACCATGACCACCGTCCACAGCGCGTAGCTGGGCTCGGCGGTCCAAGCGATTTTTTGGCTGATCAGCCCGGCGTCCAGCAGCAGGGTGTTGATCACACCAAACTGGTCGTTGAGCATCCAGCCCCACATTTTGGCCGACACGATGGTCGGGATGGCCCAAGGCACCAGCACGGCGGTGCGCACAAAGGCGCGGCCCTTGAACTCTTGGTTGAGCAGCAGCGCCAAACCCAAACCCGTCAGGGTTTCGAGGATGACCGAGACCACCGCAAAGCTGAAGGTGTTGCGGATCGACACGCCCCAGTCCCCAGCCCAAAAACCTTCTTCGTCGTTGGGGTTGAAGAACAGGCCGTATTCACCGAAGTAGTTTTCCAGGCCCACAAACTGGCCTGCGGCGATGTCGTTGATGTTGGTGTCGGTGAAACTGAACCAAATGGAGCGGGCCAAGGGCCACACTGCCACGATCAGCATGAGCACGATCATGGGGGTGAGGAAAAGCCAGGCGGTGCGGATTCTGGAGTTCATGGGGGCTTACCAGTGTTTGCGGCGGATTTGTTTGAGGCGGGATTCAAGTTTTTTGACCGCCTCTTCCCCGGTGGCGCGTTGGGACATGACCTCGTGCGCCGCGTTGTAAAAACTTTGGCTGACCTGCGGGTACTTCAGGCCGGTGGCGGTGGTGGGGCGGGCCACGCTGTTGGCAAACACATCGGCCAAACTCGACATGAAATCGTTGGCGGTGATGATGTCTTTGTCTTGGTACAGCGCAGGCAGCGTGGGGTTGAAGGAGCCGCCCATGGCGCGGGCTTTTTGCACCTGGGCGCTGGTCATGTACATCACCAAGTCAGCGGCAATGGCGGCGTTTTTGCTGTACTTGGACACACCCAAGTGCCAGCCACCCAAGGTGGCGGCGCTGGGGGTGCCTGGCAGTTTGGCAATGCCCACCTTGCCCTTGACCAAGCTGTCGTCCTTTTGCAGCAAGGACCAGGCATAAGGCCAGTTGCGCATGAACAAGGCGTTGGCGTTTTGGAACACGCCGCGTGCCTCTTCTTCTTCGTAGTTGAGCACGCCCACGGGCGAGATGGTGCCAATCCAGCGGGCGGCGCGGTTCAGGGCTTGTGCAGCCTGTGCGTTGTTGATGGTGATCTGGCCTTGCGCATCGACCACGGTGCCGCCGCCGCTGCCGCTGACCCATTCGAGCGCGTTGCAGGTCAGGCCTTCATAGGCCTTGGCCTGGAACACAAAGCCATGAAAATCATTGTCGCCTTTGGCGCGTTCCCCGGCTTGCACTTTTTGCGCGGCGGCGGTGAGCTCTTCCCAAGTGGTGGGCACGGGCAGTTTGTACTTGGCCAGCAAGTCTTTTCGGTAGTACAGCAGGCCCGCATCGGTGTACCACGGCATGGCCAGCAGACGCCCGCCCACCGTGTTGTTGGTCACGATGGCGGGGAAGTGCTGGTTTTCTAGCCCTTTGCTGAAGGGCTTGAGGTCTTGCAGGTGGTCTTTGAGGATGCCCGGCCAGGCGGTGTCGATTTGCAGCACATCGATGTCCCCAGACTTGGCCGCAAAGAGCTGGCGGTAGAGCGCCAGTTTTTCAGTGGGGCTGGTGGGCGGCGAAAAGTTCTTGATGGTGTGGCCGGTTTTGGTGGCCCAAGCTTGGGCGTGTTTCAGGCAGAACTCCACATCGCTGCCGCTGGGGCCGCAGGTGATGGTGACCTCTACGGCCTGAGCGGCGGTGCCCAGGCCCAAGGCCAGGCCCATGCCCAACATCCAGCGGTGCAGGTTTGGAAGAGGTGGTTTCATCGCAGTCATTTTGGGGAATCCATGGGCTTGGTGTCAGACGTGCTGGCAGGCAAAACATAAACCAGAGCGGTGCGCGCAGGCACCTCAAAGCGTCCGGTGGCCGCGTCGTGGCGGGCCAGCTGTGCTGGCCGTGTGTCGGCGGCGGCCGGGTCCCGGTGCACCGGGTGCAGTTGCAAGGCTTTGCCCTGCAGCGCCGCATCGCTCAGGCTGTGGGGGCGGGCGTCGACATTGAGCAGCAGCACCATCTCGTCAAAGCGGGCTCCGCGCAGGCCTCGGCCATCCAGGTGCGCGGCGATCACGGCCGGGTTTTGTGTGGGACCGACGTTGAAAAAGCGCAGGCGCTGGTGGATGTCGGCCGCCGTGGGCATGCGCAGCAGCGTGCTGCTGGCGCGGATTTTCAGCAGGTCGCGAAACGCATCACGCGCAAAAGCGATGTCGGCAGGGGCCGCTTGCAGCGCCGGGTCTGGCAGCAGATCACACATCAGGGGGTACAGGTGCCCGTTGTCTTGTTGGGGCGGCAAGCCTGTGCCGAAGTGGTTGGTTTGGTAGGTCCAGTCCAAGCGGTTGAACCAGTCGCCCGAGTCGTAGCTGTTGCCGTCAAGCGACTTGGAGCGCAGGATGTCCTGCCCCGCATGAAAGTAGGCCACGCCTTGGCTGAAGGCCACCAGGGCCGCGCCCAGCACTTGCACCCGGGCGCGTTCTGCTGCGCTGGTGGTGCGGGGCAGTTTGAAGGCCAAGCTGTCCCAGAGCGTCAGGTTGTCGTGGTTTTCGGTGTAATTCACCACTTCGCTGGGTTCTTGCACATAGCCCGTGGGCTGCGTGCCGTAGGGGATGTCCTGCAAAGCGCGTGGCTCACCGGTGGCGGTGGTCATGCGGTAAGTGCGCAGTGATCCTGCCAAACCGGCACGCACTTGGTCGGCCACTTTCATCAGGTCTTGTGGGTTTTGTCCAGCGCGGGCCTGGGCGTTGGGCTGCAGCACCAAGCCGCTGATGTAGCCTTGGTCGGCCTGAATGCGCTCGGGGGTGTCGCTGGCGCTGCCGCCACGCACGGCGTCGCGCAAACGGTCATTGAAGGTGCCGATGCCTGTGCCGTTCAAAGACAGCTGCGAGGCCTGCACAAAACGTGCTCCATTGGCCACTTCGCCAAAGTTCCAGCCTTCGCCAATGAAGTCGATGCGCCGTCCCAAGGCCTTCTCGATGCGCTGGTGCATGCGCACCATGGCCTTTTTGGGTTGGTGCCCCATCAGGTCAAATCGGAAGGAGTCCATTTTGTAGTGGCGCGCCCACAGCAGCACCGAGTCGGACATCAGCTTGTCCATCATCACATGCTCGGTGGCGGTGTTGTCGCAGCAGGTGGAGCGCTTGACCACGCCTTGGTCATTGAGCCGCTGGTAGTAGCCGGGGACGATGCGGTCGAGCACCGATTGCGCGTGCTGACCCGAGGCTGAAGTGTGGTTGTAGACCATGTCCATGCCCACGCGCAGCCCCGCGCGGTGCAGGGCTTGCACCATCTGGCGCAACTCGATCACGCGGCGTGTGCCGTCTTGTGCATCGCTGGCGTAGCTGCCTTCGGGGGCATTGAAATGGAAGGGGTCGTAGCCCCAGTTGAAGCAGTCTTGTGCGGCCACGGCTTTCACTGCGGCTTGTTGGCTGTCGCTGTTGGCGTTGCCCGAGGGCTGTGGGCTCAGGCACGAGGTTTCGGGCACGCTGGCCAGGTCAAACACGGGCAACAAATGCACATCGGTCAGGCCAGCACGGGCCAGGGCTTTGAGGTGCTGCATGCCCCGCGACTGGCCATGCGTGAAGGCCAGGTATTTGCCCCGGTCGGCCACGGGCACCGAGTCGTCGCTGACTGAAAAGTCCCGCACATGCAGCTCGTAAATCACCATGTCGGTGGTATGGCGGACGATGGCCGGGGGCGTGTCACGCATCCAGTCCGCAGGCTGCAAGGCCGTATCGTTCAAGTCTAGGATTTGGCTGCGCAGGGAATTGGCACTCAAACTGACGGCGTAAGGGTCGGTGACAAGGTTGCGCACCAAACCCACACCGGGCACATGCACGGTCACGGCAAAACGGTAATACGCGCCAGTGGCTTTGGCGGGCAGCGTGGCCGACCAGGTGCCGCTGGTGGCGTCGCGCTGCAACACTTGCATTTGGCTGGCAGGTGTTGTGGCCCCGGGGTACAGGCACAGCTGCACCTGTTGCGCGGTGGGAGCCCACAGGGCCAACTTCACTTGTTGGCCGTGAAAGCTGGGACCCAAGTGCACAGCTTGTGCGCTGGGCGCAAAAAGCGCATCGAGCGCGCCTGCGGCCTGCACGCGTGTGGCGGCCACCACCCGGCCTTGTGCGTCTTCTTCAACCAGCACGGTTTGTTGGGTGTGCAGGTCGCGCTGCGTAACACCAGGCAAAGGGGGCATCTGCAGCAACACACCTGGTTTGAGGAAGTCAAAGCGTTGGCGCAGAGCTGGCGATAGAGGACCAGGGGAAATGCGCAGGGGCCAGCGCTGCTCAACCCCTTCGGCGGGGCGGCCAAGCTGCACTTGCAATCGGCTTTTTGGCGAAGCCAGTAGGCTGAAACGGTGGCCATTGGTCAGGGCGGTGTGAGTGGGCCACTGCAGCAGTACACCGTGCAGCCAGTGCGCCTGTGCGGGCAGTGCCTGTGGGTTGGCCTGCAGCACCGTGCTGGGGTCCGTGCTGTTGCACAGGTCTGCCACCGGTGCGGCGAGCGAGGGTTGTGCGGCGTGGGCCGACACCTTGGCAAGCGGGACGAGCAGGCACGCGCCCGCGCACACCGAGGTGAACCATCGAAAAGCCGAACGGGTCAATAAACTGGTCATGCGCAAAGGAAGTGGGTCACAGACAAGTTGATTATCGTAATAAAACTACATAAAGTCAGGCTTTTTGACATCTATTTAGGGTAATTACTTAGCAGTGATGGGGCTGGAGTGGGGAGAATCTGTAACTTTCCTACATTTCGGCGGCCTGTTGATTTGAGATATCCCATGACAAAAACACTTCGCGCATTCAGCCTGAAAGGGCTTGGGTTTGTGGCCCTCGTTGTGCTGTTGGCGGCCTGTGGTGGTGGAGGCGGGGTGGTGCCAAGTGCGTCTGTGAACCTGGAGTCGGGCACAGGCCGCAATTTGGCGGTGCCCGATGTGGGCGCTGTGCAGGCCCAAGGGGGGGCCAGCTCGCTGCCCGATGGCTGGATGAACGGTGCCTTCATGCAAATTTATGTGCGGGGCTACAAAGACAGCGATGGCGACGGTAAAGGCGACCTCAAGGGCTTGATCTCGCAGCTGGACTATTTGCAAGATTTGGGTGTTCAGGGTCTGTGGCTGATGCCCGTGACCCAGAGCGAAGATCACGACCACGGTTATGCGGTCACGCATTACCGCAGCATTGACGCCGATTACGGCAGCTTGGCCGACATGAGCCAACTGCTGACGCAAGCCCACCAGCGTGGCATGGGGGTGATCCTGGACCATGTGATCAACCATGCCAGCAGCCAGCATCCCTTGTTTTTGAATGCCGCCTCGGCCAAACGCAACCCGCAGCGCCCCTATTTTGTCTGGCAGGACACGGCACCTTCGGGCTGGCGTGTGTGGGGGCAAAACCCTTGGTACAGCAGCGGCAACGGTGTTTACTACGCACCCTTTTGGTCCGGCATGCCCGACTTCAACTGGAAAAACGAGCAGGTCACGACCTTTCACCATGACAATCTGCGCTTTTGGTTGAACCTGGGGGTGGACGGGTTCCGTTTTGATGCGGTGGGCAATTTGGTCGAAAACGGCCCCACGGCCTGGGAGAGTCAACCCGAGAACCACCGCATCATGGGGCAGGTTCAGGCGCTGTTGAACAGTTACGACAAGCGTTTCATGGTGTGTGAAGCGCCTGCGGCCCCCCAGGCTTTTGCGGCCACGACCTCGTGTGGCCGCGCCTTTGCTTTTGACCTCAAGGACCACATCCTGCGTGCAGTTCGGGGGGACAGCGCGGCCATCGCCTCGCTCAACCAGTACTTTCTCACGGCACCGCCCGGCATGGCCACGTTTTTGGCCAATCACGACAGCTTTGCGGGTGAGCGCGTGTGGAACCAGTTGTCGGGCAACTTGGCGCAGTACAAGCTGGCCGCTGCCAGTTATCTGCTCTTGCCGGGCACGCCCTTCATTTATTACGGCGAAGAAATCGGCATGGCCAATGGCTCGGGCCTGTCTGGGGACTGGGCCTTGCGCACGCCCATGAGCTGGACGGGGCAGGTCAGCGGCTTCACATCGGGCGTGCCGTTTCGCGCCGCGTCGGCCAACATTGCGGTCAACCATGTGCAAGCCCAACACGGGGTCGAGGGCAGTTTGCACAGTTTTTACAAAACCCTGATCGGCCTGCGTCAACGCTTGCCTTCTTTGGCGCGGGGCGACTACAGCGCGGCTTGGGCACATGGGACGCTCATGGGTTTTCAGCGCAACTGGGGCAGCGAGCGCACCCTGGTGCTTTACAACTACGGGCTGATGGCGCAGCCCGTCACCCTGAATGCGCTGGGTGCCGCGACCCGGTGGGTCGCTGAGTACCCGTCAGCGCCTGAGCTGGTGGCCGGTCTGGATGGCACAGCCACCCTGAGCCAGCCACCCCAATCGGTCACCGTGTACCGACAACACCACTGAGCACAACCAGTCATGCCTTCATTGTTTTCAAATCATTTGGTCCGAAAGGCCTGTGCCGCCTGGATGCTGGCGCTGTCTGGCGCTGTGCAGGCCCAAGCGCCGGTGGACCTGAGCCCTGTGCCCGCACAACTGCGGCCCAGTGCCTTGCCCGAGGGCTGGCAGCACGGTGCGTTCATGGAAATTTTTGTGCGCAGCTGGCGAGACAGCAATGGCGATGGTATTGGTGACTTGCGCGGTTTGACGCAGTCCTTGGACCATTTACAAAAGCTGGGCATCCGGGGCATCTGGCTGATGCCCATCACGCGCAGCGCCGACGGGGACCATGGTTACGCCACCACCGATTACCGCGACATCGAACCGGCCTACGGTACTTTGGCCGATTTTGATGAACTGATCCGCGAAGCCCATGCGCGGGGCATCGGGGTGATCATGGACTATGTGGTCAACCACAGCGCAGACACACACCCCTTGTTTGTACAGAGCCAGCGTGAGCCCCAAGGGCCTTACCGCGCTTGGTACGAGTGGCGGCAGGAACACCCCCAAGGCTGGGACATCTGGGGGCGCGATCCTTGGGTTCAAACCCCCAAGGGCAGTTATTTGGCCACCTTTGGCGCACCCATGCCCGACTTCAATTTGCGCCATCCTCAGGTGGTGGCCTACCACCAGGACAGCCTGCGCTTTTGGCTCAACCGGGGGCTGGACGGCATGCGCCTGGACGCGGTGCCCCACTTGATCGAAAACAACGCCAAGGACTGGAACGACCAGCCCGAGAGCCGACAGTTGACGGGCGATTTGACGCGCCTGATTCAATCCTACCCGGGCCGTTATGTGGTGTGTGAAGCCACGGCTCAGCCCCGCGCCTATGCCAACCCAGAGGTCTGTGGCGGCTCGTTTGCGTTTGGACTGGAGAACAAAATCGTCCCGGCCGCCAAAGGGGATGCCAAAGCCATTCAAGAGGTGGTGCAGTACTTTGTGAAGGCACCACACACCCTGGCCACCTTCGTGTCCAACCACGACCAGTTCGCCGGTCAGCGCCTGTGGGATCAGGTGGGCGGCAACGAGACCCACTACAAATTGGCGGCCGCCACCTACCTTTTGTTGCCGGGCACGCCTTTCATTTATTACGGTGAGCACATTGGCATGGGCGGGGTCAAGGGCCTCAGTGATGACCCTAAAATTCGAGGACCATTGAGCTGGACACCCGACCCGAAAAACGCGGGTTTCACCACGGGCCAGCCCTACCGGGCACTGGCCAGCAACCTGGCCACACACCATGTCTTGGGGCAGATGCAAAGCCCCCATTCGATCGGGTCTTTTTACCGTGACATGCTGGCGCTGCGCAACAGCCGGGTGTCGATTGCACGCGGCAGCTACGAGTTTGCACAGGCACAAGGCCCGCTCATGGCTTACCAACGCCGCTTTGGGCATGAGCACAGCCTGGTGCTCATCAACTATGGCGAGCAAGCGGCCTCCCTGACCATCGAAGGTGTGGCAGCCAACGCCAAGCTGCGGCCTTTGTACCCTGCGGGGCGTGTGCAGCAGCTGCGCTTGGGTCAAATCACCGTGCCTGCCCAGTCGGTGCATGTGTTTGCTTTGGAGAAATGACGATGTGGTCTGATCGAGTGGGCCTGGCGGCCCTGATGGCGGCAGCTTGTGTGCACAGTGCTTTGGCGCAAACGGCCGTGCCCGATAACCTGGCCCAAGGCAGCAACACCACCTGCAGCGCCGCACCAGCGGGCATGCCGCCCCTGTATTTGCGTGGCAGCATGAACGGCTGGACGGCGCAAGACGACTTTGAGTTTTTTTGGGACTGCAACGCCTACTACCTCAATGTGAACTTGCAGGGCGAGCACGAATTCAAACTGGCCGATGCGCAGTGGAGCGCGGGGCGCAGCTGGTCCATGGCGGTGTCGGGTGCAGCCAAGGAGGTGCTGCTTATGGCCCCCGACAAGCCGGGTGTGCCGGGGGCCAAACACAGCTTTGCGGGCGCGCACACTTTGCGTTTGACTTGGCAGGGGGCGACTGCGCAGCTGCAGGTACAGGCCCCGCATTTTGTGGACCCCCGCCAGCAGCCGGTGACCGACCCGGTGGCGCTCAGTTTGCACCACGACTCGCGGGATCTGGCTTACCGCAGCCCCTTTGGCGCGGTGCCGCAAAACGAGACCGTGCACTGGGCGCTCAAGGCCTTGCCCGGTGTGCAGCAGGCCACGTTGGTGCTCGATGTGCGCCGCCTCGAAGGTAACCAAGAGGTGCTGGACTACCGCAACCTGACACGCATCAACATGCAGCGCACGTCAGCGGGTGCGCATGAGTTGTTCAAGGCCCGTTACCGATTCAAAGACAAAGCCATTTACGGCTACTGGTTCGAAGTCCTGATCGGTGGTGTGAAGTACGTCTATCAGAACAATGTCGAGCCGATTTACTGGACCCAAGAAAAAGGCAGTGGCGGCTTGGGCCAGGTGAGCTTGCCCATTGCACAAGATCGGCGTGTGCGGCGCTTTCGCATCACGGTGCACGACCCGGCCTTCAAAGTACCCGCTTGGGCACAGGACGCGGTGTATTACTACATCTTTCCCGAACGCTTTCGCAACGGCAACCCGGCCAACGACCCGAAAGTCGGTGAGCGCAAGTACCACCAGCATGGCATTGAGGTGCATGGCCGTTGGGGCGAAACGCCCTTCAAACCCGGCACGGGCGACGGCTCGGACGCACATTACAACAACGATTTCTTTGGCGGCGATCTGCAAGGCATCATCGACAAGCTCGACGACATCCGCGACCTGGGGGCCAATGCGATCTACATGACGCCCGTGTTCAAGGCCGCCAGCAACCACAAGTACGACACGGCCGACTACCACCAGATTGACCCGGCCTTTGGAACGAACGCCGATTTCACCCGCCTGACCCGTGAAGCAGCCAAGCGCGGCATCCGCATCATCCCCGATGCTTCGCTCAACCATGTGGGGGCCGACTCGCGCTACTTTGACCGCTTTGGCAACTACAGCACACAGGACCAAGGCGCATTTGCCAACGGCCGCATTCGGGCTGACTCGCCCTACGCCAACTGGTTCAGCTTCGATGCCACGCAGGCCGAGCCCGACATGCAGTTCAAAGGTTGGGTGGGTGTGAGCGATTTGCCCGAGTTGAACAAGGCAATGCCCGGTTGGCGCAAGTTTGCCTATGGCGACAAAGACTCGGTCACCCGCAGTTGGCTGCGCAAAGGGGCTGCAGGCTGGCGCATGGATGTGGCCCCCTGGGTGCCCGATGACTTCTGGCGTGAATGGCGGCACGCGGTCAAGCAGACTCGGCCGGACGCGATCACGATCGCCGAGACCTGGTTCGATGCGTCCAAATACTTGCTGGGTGACACGTTTGACTCGACCATGAACTATGTGCTGCGCAATGCGGTGCTGGACTTTGCCAACGGCAGCGATGCGCGCAAGCTGGTGTCCAACATCGAGCACTTGCGCGAGGCCTATCCCCGGCAGGCCTTTCATGCGCTGATGAATTTGTTGTCAAGCCACGACCAGGCGCGTGCCCTGCACGTGCTGGGCGGCCCGCTCGGTGCCACGCCCGAAGTCATTCAACAGGCCAAACAAAAACTGCGACTGGCCACCTTGGTGCAGATGACGCTGCCCGGCTCGCCCACGGTGTATTACGGCGATGAGGTGGGCCAAAGCGGTGGCGATGACCCGTACAACCGCATGACTTACCCTTGGGCCGATCAGGGTGGGCAACCTGATTTGGCCTTGCGCAGTGACTTCAAGGCCTTGCTGCAATTGCGCCAAAAACAAGCCGTGTTGCGCCGTGGCGTTTTGCAGGCCCCGTTGGTGAGCACACCGCATGTGGTGGTGCTCGCCCGGCAAAATGGATCACAAACCGCCCTCATGGCCTACAACAACAGCGGGCAGGCTCAGACCGTGACGATCGATCTGCCTGCGGCCCTGCGTGGTAAGCACGGGACCCTGTGGTGGGGTGCAGGGGCGGTCCAGGTGCAGGGCGCGCAAATGACGCTGACAGTGCCGCCTTTGGGCGGCTGGGTCTGGGGCACGCGATAAGGAATCTGTGGCCACTATGTGTCATCCATTCAAACAATCACCATGAACCTTTTTCCGCATGTGGACTGGTCACGCAATGCCAGCATTTACGAAGTCAATGTCCGCCAATACACCCCCGAAGGCACGCTGACAGCGATGGCCACGCACTTGCCGCGCCTGCAAAAAATGGGGGTGAGCATCTTGTGGTTCATGCCGATCCAGCCGATTGGCCTGCTCATGCGAAAGGGCACTCTGGGCAGCTACTACGCCATCCGTGACTACACGGCGGTCAACCCCGAGTTCGGCACGATGGCCGACTTTTGCGCCCTGGTGCAGCAGGCCCATGCGTTGGGCATGAAGGTCATCCTGGACTGGGTGGCCAACCACACCGCTTGGGACCATGTGTGGACACAGCAGCACCCCGAGTGGTACCTCAAAAACGCGCAGGGCGACATCCACAGCTACCTGTACGACAACGGCACCGAGATCGAAGACTGGTCCGATGTCTGTGGCCTCGACTACCAGCAGCCTGCGCTGTGGCCTGCCATGACCGAAGCCATGCTCTACTGGCTGCGTGAGGCCGATGTGGATGGCTTTCGCTGCGACGTGGCGGGTTTGCTGCCCACGCTCTTTTGGGAGCAGGCGCGCACGCAGATGGAACAGATCAAACCCGTGTTCATGCTGGCCGAGTGGGCCGATCCGGGCTTGCACGCTAAGGCGTTCGACATGACCTATGACTGGTCGCTTTACGAGGTTCTCAAAAAAATCGCCCGGGGCGAAGGCGATGCCCGAGACCTGCACACATATCTGGAGCAGCCCGAGAAGCTGTATCCAGCAGACGCCTACCGCATGACCTTCACCGCCAACCACGACACCAATTCATGGCACGGCCACGATGGGGCGCAATACGGCTCAGCCTTTCGCGCCATGGCCGTGCTGGCCGCCACTTTGCCTGGCATGCCGCTGGTGTACAGTGGCCAGGAGTCGGGTTTGCACAAGCAGTTGGCGTTTTTCGAGAAAGATGAGATCGACTGGGGTACGTATGTGCACGTTGATTTTTATGCGGGCTTGCTTCATCTGAAAAAAACGCATCCTGCGTTGAAAAACGGTGCCGACGGCGGCCCTGTCGAGATCATGGACACTGGCCATGCTGGCGTGTTTCGTTTTCAACGTGTCAAGGACGGGCGCAGCATTCAGGTGACGGTGAACCTGACAGGGCAGGTTGAAACCTTGCCCGAAGGGCGGGTGTTGGCGGGCTGGGCCTGGGAGATGGTGCAAGGCAGCTTGTGAGTCGATGTTGTCGTCGGCGGGGGTGCTCTATTTCCAAACTGAGCAAAAATTCGAATTCATTTGAAAGGAAAACACCTTCATGTCTCTTGTTGATGTGGCGATTCCAGTGTTGCCGAGTCGCTCAATTCTTGACACTGTTGCCTTTTATGGCCAATTGGGTTTTGAAGGTGGACCGCACGTGTTCAATAGCGACTACGCCATCATGAGCCGTCAGGGCATTGAAATCCATTTTTTTAAACACATGGCCCTGAGGCCTTTTGAGTCCTCAGCAGGTTGTTACATTAGGGTCCGAGATGTCGATTCTTTTTACCGCGCCTGTTTGAGCTTGTTATTGCCAACGATGGGGATTCCTCGTTTGGAAAATCTTGAAAACAAAGCATGGGGTCTTCGAGAGTTTGCTCTCGTGGATGCGGATGGCAACTTGATTCGGATTGGGCAAATCTTGGCCCCACAATGAGGCAAATGCCCCCGAGGTCAAGGTGGAATCATGGATGAAGTGATGGCGTTTTCTGAGCCTGGCTGAACCAGCCAGGCTTTGATCCCTCTTCAAGCCGTCAATCAAGATTTTTGGACGCTTCGATGACCCTGGCGAAAAGCATTTCAGGGTTGTTGTTTCAGATTTTTGTTCAGAAACTTCTCTACACGCTGCCAGAAGTCCGATTGCGCCTTGAGGTCCACGAGGCCGTGGCCTTCATCGGGGTAATCCACCCACTCGACTTGGGGGTTGTGGGCCCTGAGGGCATCGCGCATTTTTTCGCCATGCACCAAGGGCACGCGCTCGTCCTTGCCGCCATAGGCCATGAGCAGCGGGCTCTTGATGCGGGCGGCCTGGTGCAAGGGCGAGTAAGTCCGCAGCATGTCGGCGTCCTTGACCGAATCGCCCATCAGGCGGGGCAGGCCATAGGTCTTGGCCTGGTCGGTGGTGTCACTCCAATTCACACTGTAGAGCAGTTGCGGGTCGGTCACGCCCACCCAATTGATGCCGCAACGGAAAAGGGCTGGGTCATTGACCAGGCCCATCAGGGCTGCATAGCCGCCATAACTGGCCCCCATGATGCAGATGCGTTGTGGGTCGGCAATGCCTTGTGCGATGGCCCACTTTGCTCCGTCGGCCAAGTCGTTTTGCATGGCCTGGCCCCATTGCTTCCAACCCGCGATAAAGTGTATGCGTCCGAAGCCCGCACTGCCGCGAAACTCGGGCTGGAGCACGGCATAACCGCGTGAGGCGAGAAACTGCACATCGGCATGCCATCCCCAACTTTGTCCGCGCATCCAAGGCCCACCATGGGCATACACCAACAAGGGTAGGTTCTTTTTGGTGCTGCCCGCAGGCAGGCTCAGCCAGGAAGGTATGCTCAAGCCGTCTCTGGCGCTGTAATGAACGAAATCCATGCTGGCCATGGCCTGCCCGCGCAGCTCGGGGCGCGTATCACCCAGGCGGATGAACTTTTGAGTGTCCCGGTTGAAGACCAGCGTGGTGCCCGGTGTGCGGTCAGAAAAGGTGTGGACCAGCACATGGGGAGATGCGGAGCTCACCCCGGTGGACAGCACATTCACGGTGTGTGGCAAGGCCTTGTCGATGGCGTCCTGTAAAGCCTGTGCTGGTGGATGGAACCATTGCGTCACGGGCGCATCGACGGTGTACCGCCAGCCTTGCACCTGACCATCCCTCACCACCGGTCTTGGGTACAGGTCGAACGACTGGCTGTGCAGCACTGGCTTGTCGCTCGGATTGTTCGTTTCAAAGTTCCAAGTGTAGAGTCCCACCGTGTTTTGCCCCTGGTCGCTGATGACGTACAGCTGGCCCTGTGCATCCATGTGGGTGGGGTAAAGGGTGCGGGCCAGCGCGTCCATGGTGGCCGCTGTTTTCCATGGCTGGCCCGGCTCGCGCAGCCACATTTTCAGTTGGCCATCGCGCGATTCGGTGGCTGCACGCAACTCATCTTGAGCGTCAAAGACCCAGTGCGTCGTATGCTGCGGGGCATCGACATCCTCCCATCGCCCGTTGACGGTGTTGAGCTTGCGTACCCGGTTGTAATCAGCGCCGAATTTTTTGTCGTAGGCCTCGGTCACGGTGACCCAGATGTCATCACCGGTTTGTCGGGTGGATGTCCTGAGCAGCTGGGTCCACTGCGGCAGTAACTTGGTTTCATCGCCGTTTTTGACCCGGCTGCCAATGGTTTCAGCCAGTTGTCTGTAACGCTCGCCGTTGGCGTCCACCGCAAACAACCCTGCATTGATGTCGCGCTGCCCTGCAGGTTTGAGCCAGGCCGCCAGATTGAACACCAGACGCTGGTTGTTGACCCATGCAAATAGGCCTACCGATTCGTGCTGGAACGACGCCACCACCGTTGGAGTTTGGGTGGCCAGATCCATCACGACCAGTTTGGCCCGGCTGTCTTTGACGCGGAGTTTGAAGGCTACCTTCTGCCCGTCGGGCGACAGGGTGGCATCGGCAAACTGCGGCTCCTTAAAAAAGGCTTCGACCGGTAGGGTGGCCCGAGTGGTTTCGGTTGTTTTTACGGTTTGGGGCGTCTGTGCAACGGCCCAAAGCGGCAGTAGTGTGGCCGCCAGTTGCAGCGCTCGCTGACGCCATGTCCTGAACGATGGGTTCATGTTTCCTCCCTGATTGAAAAAAGGCGCGGTAGATCTGTGCCCGCTCGCGCCCGGCCTGACTCACTTACTCACTCACCTGTTCATTTGGGTGTCGCGCAATGCTGTGCGATGAAGTCCGCGTGGTCAGGCATCACGCTCACGCATTTGGCGATCACTTCGCGCACGCTCTCCAGATATTCGTGGATGCTGTTTTCGGATTGCAGATCCACCAGCGGGTGGTAACTTTCCGTGGGCAGGTTTTGCCCTTCCATGACTTGCAGCCAGCCGTCTTCGGCAAACAACTCGTTGTCCACACGCAGCAAACGCCCAGTGGTCTTGTACAGGTCGATCTTGTGCTGCAAGGTGTCGGGAATGGCCATGTGGGCGCAGGCTTGCCAGAAGGCCGAGTCGTCGCGCTGGTTGATGTGGTAGTGCAAGATGATGAAGTCGCGCAGGCGCTCCATCTGGAAACGGTTTTGCCGGTTGAATTCGGCGATCTGGGTGGGGTTGAAGCTTTGGTTGGGGAAAAATTCCACCAACTGCGAGATCGTGTTCTGGATCAGGTGGATGCTGGTTGACTCCAGGGGCTCCAAGAATCCGCTGGACAGGCCGATGGCCACCACGTTCTTGTTCCATGCCTTTTGGCGCATGCCGGTCGTGAAGCGGATAGGGCGCGGATCGGCCAGGGCCTTGCCGTCCAGGTGGGCCAGCAGCACCGCGGCTGCTTCGTCGTCGCTGATGTACTGGCTGCAATACACATGGCCATTGCCGGTGCGGTGTTGCAGTGGAATGCGCCATTGCCAACCGGCCTGGTGAGCTGTCGAGCGGGTGTAGGGTGTGAATGTGAAGGCTGAAGCGCAGGGCACGGCCAAAGCGCGGTCGCAGGGCAGCCAGTGTGTCCAGTCTTCAAAACCGGTATGCAGAGTTTGCTCGATCAACAGGCCCCTGAAACCCGAGCAGTCGATGAACAGGTCACCTTCGATTCGCTTGCCGTTCTCAAGCACCACGGCATCGACGTGTTCGTCGATAGGGCGCTGACTGACTTGGTTGATCTTGCCTTCGGTCCGAACAACGCCGCGCTGCTCGGCCAGTTTGCGCAGGTATTTGGCATACAGGCTGGCATCAAAGTGGTAAGCGTAGGCAATGTCGTTAAAGGGCGAGTTTTGCACACCATCCGGGGTGGGCATGAACTTGTTGGCCAGAGCGGCCATGCGGGTGATCGAATAATTTTCTAGTGGTGCTGCTTTGCCGAGTTGCCGCATTTTTCGCCAGTACTGGTCAAAACGGGTGGTCCACAGGTCCTGGCCAATTTTGCCGAAGCCGTGCATGTAACGCTCACCTTGTCGGCCCCAGTTGACGAATTCGATGCCCAGCTTGAAGCTGCCCATGGTCTCGCGCATGAATTCGGCTTCGTCGATACCCAGCACTTTGTTGAACCGCTGGATCATGGGGATGGTGGCCTCGCCCACACCCACAATGCCGATCTCGTCTGACTCGATCAGCTGGATCGGGTAGCGCCCCTTGAGCATGGTGGCCAGTGCGGCAGCGGTCATCCAGCCTGCGGTGCCGCCGCCCACAATAACAATGGATCGGATCAGGTTTGCTTGTTGCATGTTGAACTCATTTGCAAAAAAGGGGGCACCGGGCCCCCTTTGATTAGATCACCCCGGCATGCCAGGGTGATGGTTTCAGTGTGATCAGAACTTGTAGTTCATGCCGATCTGGTAGGTCTTGCCGAACTTGGTGCGCTGTACCACGTTGTCAGGTGTGCCGTTATAGCGGATGAACTCTGCGTTGGTCAGGTTGTTGCCTTGCAGCAAGATGGACAGGCCTTTGAGCGAACCGGTGTTGAACTCGTAACTGGCTTGCAGATCCACCAAGGTTTCGCCCTTGACAAATGTCAGCTGACGGTTGTCCTGGTAGTCCAGAATTTCACCCAGGAAGTCCGAACGCTTTTTGGCACCCAGAGACACTGAGAAGCCATTCTTCTCGTAGTAGGCGCGCAGATTGGTCACGCTCTTGGACAGGCCGGGCAAGGGCAGGTTGGTGGCCTTGTCGGTGTCTGCCGATGTCAGACCTGCACGTGGCAGACTGACGGCGCTGTTGGTGGCCGAGGTGTTGGCCATCAGACCAAAACCGTCCATCGCGGGTGCGAGCATGCTGAAGGGCACGTTCAATGACAGTTCCACGCCCGAGATGCTGCCGCCGGAGCCGTTGACCGGGGTGGTCATGGTGCCCAGAGTGGTGCCATAGGCCGAGGGGTTGGTGATGAAGTTGCGGAAGTCCACCACAGTGCTTTGACGCACGATGTAGGTATCCAAGGCCTTGTAGAAACCGGCCACGCTCACATAACCTTTTTTGCCGAAGTATTTCTCATACGACACATCCAAAGATTTGGCGCGGAAAGGTTCCAAATTGGGGTTGCCGCCCGAACCGTTCCAGCCTGCAGGTTTGCTGGAGTCTGCGCCGGTATTGAAAGACAAGTCCAGGTTGCCTGCCATGTCGATCATGTTGGCACGCGACAGCACTTTGGCCGCACCCACGCGCACCATCTGATCGTTGCCTACGTCAAAATTCAAGTTCAAACTGGGGTTGAAGTCGTTGTACTTGTGTTTTTGGATGACGGTGGAATAAGTGCACGAAGGCTGGTTTTTCTCGCCCGCGCAGGCCACGCCATCGATGTTGTAACCGGTCGATGTCTGGTTGGAGCTGACCAACTGGCCGCCCACGTTGCCTGTAAAGCTCAGGCCCATGAGTTTGCCCTCGAGGTCGCCCTTGATGTAGGTGGTGGTGACCTTTTCGTTGATCTTGAAGTTCTTGTTCAGGATCGCGGTGCTGGTCCATGGCGTCAACTGGTACACGCTGCCGACGGTGCCCACGGGGTCAAATGCGGCCACATTGATGCCGGTGGCCAAAGCTGTGGCAGAGGCTGTGCCGGGCATGGTCACTGCACCATAGGGATCACCTCCAGGAATGACCACTGCGCCTTCGGCTGTTTTGCGGGTTTTATCCCGGTCAGAAAAATGTAGACCGACTTCTACGGCAGTCAGCATGCCCATATCCAGATTGCGGACACCGCTGAATCGCAGGTTGTCAACTCTGTCTTTTGTTGTGGGCGAGGCGTAGTAGCCAGCTTGAGGGGTGGATGGGCCACCCCCCCAGCCTTCCACGTCGGTCAGCTTGGCCACATTTCGGTCGGCGTAGTTGAAGCCGGTGGTGTACTTTGCACCCGATAGATTTTTGCCATCAAAACCGGTCCAAGAGATGGTGTCCAGTGCGGTGGCGTTGCCAGCCTGACCTGCGGTAGTTTCGAAGCGTGTGTGCTGGCGTGTGACCTCTGAGCGGCCCAGATCAGCGACGGTCTTCCATTCACCCAGCTTGAACTTGGTGTTCCAGCCGATGGAGTTGAGTTTGTCGTCACCCTGAGTGTTGTCGTTGCGGACCACACCTTTGAAATTGTTGTAAGTGCCTGCTGTTGCCACGCCGTTGGCAATGGTTGCGTTCGTCAGCACACCATCTGGATCGTAGCCGCCTGCACCCCCTGGAAGTGCACCCTGAATGCCTGTTGTTTTGGCGCTGAATGAGTTCTTGGAGGTGAACAGGTCCAACGAAGTTTCGAAGTCCTTGTTGGGTTTGAATTGGATGGTGGCCATCAGGCCTTCGCGGTTGGCGCTGGTGGTCTTGTTGAAATCGTTGAAGCCGTTAGGGACCACGACATCTTGCCCGTTGTAAGACTTGGTGGCAGTGCCCCAACTTCCGAAGTCAGATTGAGCGGCACCAATGTCTTTTTGCTTCGAGTAGCCCAGCACCACACCAATGGTTCTGTCGGCAAATTGGTCAATATAAGAGAACGATTGCCGATTTCCGGTCCCGTTTGTTGGCGAACCGGAGTCAATACCTGTGCTTTGTTTGCGCAGGTTGACCACCATGGTGCGCTTGTTGAAGTCCAGTGGACGAACTGTTTTCATGTCGATGGTCGAAGCCAAGCCCTGGTCCACCAACGAAGCATTGGGTGTCTTGTGAATGACGATAGAGCCCAGCAGTTCTGCCGGAAATTGGTCGAATTCCACACCACGGCTATCGCCTGTTGAGGCTTGTGCACGGCCATTGAGAGTAGCACCGTTGAAATCTGGCGACATGCCACGAACGCTCACGTTTTTCGCGCGGCCTGTCGCAGCGTCACGCTGGGCAGTCACGCCTGGCAAACGGGCAATCGACTCCGCCACCGTGGCGTCTGGCAATTTGCCAATGTCTTCAGCCGAGATGGCTTCGACCACGCCTTCAGCGTTTTTCTTGACCGAAATAGCACTTTCGATGGAGGCTCTGATTCCGGTCACGATGACATTGTCAGCGGCTTGTTGAGCTTGTGCGGCACCCGCTGCCATCAGCAGCATCGCGCAACCCGCGGCGACAGGACTTACCCTGAAGCCGCGTTGTGAGTTTGTTTGTTTCATGTGTAAACCTTGGAAATGTGTAAAGAAGGGCGCTTACCCATTGAAAGGTAAACACGTTGGAATTTTGTAGTAAAACTAGATGTTGCTCACACTGGTGAAAACCCTGTACTTTTGATATTTTTGTGCTTAAATGCTACTTTTTTAATCAAAAACAATCGATTGCAAGTTTGTTTGCTAGATTAATTATCATGTCATCAAGTGGTTTGTATCAAAATTACAACTCTGTGGATCTTGGTCTTGTCGTTGAATGCCGGGTGTTCGTGCTTGCACTGAAAATGGCTTAAGGGGTTCATTTGGGTTACCAAAAGCGATTGCATCCAGTAAAGCGTTGGCATTTTTCATCACAATAAGGTCAGGAGCAAACCCCATGAATACCAAAAATTACCGCCAAGCCCACTGGGCTAACCAACTGGTTTTGTTGACCGGCCTGTTGTTTTGCATGGTGTCAGTGCAGGCGCAAACACCTGCCCCGGTCACTTTGAGATCCGAAGTACACAAGCCTCTTGCAGCCGCCCAAGAAGCCCTCAAGAACAACCAGCCCGATCAGGCCTTGAATCTGACTCGTCAAGCGTTGGCGGTGGCGCAGCTCACCCCTGCCGAGCGGGCTGTTGTGTTGCGTACCCAGGCCGTGGTGGCGCTGCGTGCCCAAAATTGGGATGTGGCCATTGAGTCACTCGAGTTTCTGGTCGCGTCACCTGACGTGCCTGTGGCTGACCGGTTGCCGATGCTCGAATCGCTGATGAACGCTGGGCAGCAAAAGAAAGACAATGCACGGGTGGTCAAGTGGGCTCGTCAATACATCGAAAGTGGCGGCTCCAAACCCGTGATCCGTGTGGTGATGATTCAGACCCTGTCGGTCATGGGTGAGCACCAGCAGGTGGTGGCTGAGATGCTCGAAAAGTTGCGTCTTGACGCTTCGGCCGGGGTCAAGACGCCCGAGCAGGAGTTGCGCATGCTGGCGGTGAGCTACCGCCAGCTCAAGGACAACGCAGGTTACCAAGCCACATTGCGCCGTTTGCTGGAGGCCTATCCTTCGAAAGCTTATTGGGCCGAGGTGATCCAGCGGCTGGCGCAGCAGCCCAATTTGAACCCGCGTCTAGAACTTGATTTGTACCGATTGCTTGAGCAAACTGACAACTTGGAAGAGGCTGTTGAGTACAGCGATATGGCCCAACAGGCGCTCAAAGCGGGCCTGCCTTCCGAGGCGCTGAGGGTGTTGGCCAAGGGGTTTGAGGCGGGTGTTTTGGGGCAAGGCGCAGACGGTGCTGCTCACGCCAAACTGCGCACAGAAGCGAAAAAGAAGGCGCAAGAGGACGAGCTCACTTTTGCGCAATTGGAAAAGTCAGCCAAGGACAGTGCCTCTTGGGCCGGGGTGGGGGATGTGTATGCATCACAGCAAAACTGGACGGCGGCCAATTCGGCTTATGCGAAAGCCTTGGTCTTGGGCAGTTTGCGCCGTGAACATGAGCTGCGCTTGCACTATGGGATCAGCCTGATCAAAGCGGGCCAAAAAGACGCAGCACGTCAGCAACTGGCAGCCGTGCAGGGTGATCCCCTGGCGATGGAGCTGGCCAGCTTGTGGGGTTTGTTGGCCCGTTGATCTGCTTGCAAGCCAGCGCCAGATGGGCGTCTGGCTTGTGAGTACCGGCGCTATTTTTTGATTGGCGCGAGCAAGTCCCTTCGGACCATGGTGCGTTGGTGGGTGATCAGGTGAAACCCTATTGCAATCGATTGCAATAGCGGGTAAATTGCCACAATCAGTTCCAGTGCATGCGTTGCACGCCACCTATTCAATTTTGATGACCACTCCATTGAACATGTCACTTCCCCGTTTGACGATCTGGCAGATCGTGCAAATGAACATCGGTTTCCTGGGGCTGCAGTTCAGCTTTGGATTGCAGCAAAGCAGCATGGGGCCGATTTACAGCTACTTGGGGGCCAACGAAGCGGCGCTGCCTTTGTTGAGTTTGGCTGGACCCGTCACGGGTTTACTGGTGCAACCCATCGTGGGGGCCATGAGTGACCGCTGCACATCGCGTTTTGGTCGACGCACGCCTTTCTTTTTGATTGGCGCCATTGTGTGTTCATTGTGCTTGTTGGTCATGCCTTACAGCCAAGCCTTGTGGATGGCGGCAAGCTTGTTGTGGATATTGGATGCGGCCAACAACACCGCCATGGAACCCTATCGGGCTTATGTAGGGGACCGCTTGCCCAAAGATCAACACGCGCATGGTTTCATCATTCAAAGTGCATTCACTGGATTGGCTCAAACGCTGGCTTACCTCACCCCTTCGTTGTTGGTTTGGTCGGGCATGAACAAGGATGCAGTTGGTGACAACCACATCCCGCAGATCACGCTCTTTGCCTTCATGATTGGTGCGTTGATCTCGGTTACCACCATGTTTTGGTCCATTTGGCGGGTGCCAGAGTTGCCCTTGTCCTCCGAGCAAAAGGCCAAATTGGCCTCCCAAAAGCAAGGACTGTCAGCAACGCTCATCGAAATATGGGATGCCATCCGTGAGATGCCGACGCCTATGCGCCAGATGGCCTGGATGAAGCTGTTCCAGTGGATGGCCATGGGCTGGTACTGGCAGTATGTGGCGTATTCGATCGCCCGCTCCTTGTTTGGCACGAACGACCCGACCAGCACGGGATTCCGCGATGCCGTTTTGGTCAATGGAGAGGTGGGCGCCTTCTACAACCTGGTTTCATTCATAACCGCTTTGCTCATGGTGCGTTACACGCAGCGCTTTGGTGCGCCCAAAGTACACGCTGTTTGCTTGACGCTGTCGGGTTTGGGGATGTGGTTCCTGCCGCAGATCGATTCGTATGCGTGGCTCTTTTTGCCGGCTGTGGGCGTGGGTTTGGGTTGGGCCAGCATCATGGGCAACCCGTATGTCATGTTGGCCCGCAGCGTACCCCCAGAGCGCACCGGGGTGTACATGGGCATTTTTAACATGTTCATCGTGATTCCTTTGCTCATCGGTGCTGGTTTGATGTCACTGATGTACGACGGTGTGTTTGGCGGTGATCCGCGCAATGTGTTGATGACGGCTGGCGTGTTGATGATTTGCGCCGCAGTGGCCACCTTGCGGGTCAAGGTGCCCGACTGATGTGCTGCTTATGCCTGTGTTTCCCAGTCTGTGTTTTGTGAATGTTTGAAGTATGAAAAACAAGGTTCAATTGATCACCTACGTTGACCGCTTTGGCGGCACGACATTGCCCCAGTTACAAGAATTGCTGGATGGCCCTTTGGCCGGTGTATTTGGCGGGATTCATCTCTTGCCGTTTTTTTACAAAATTGACGGCGCAGATGCCGGTTTTGACCCGATTGACCACACCCGTGTGGACGATCGTCTGGGTGATTGGGATGACATCAAACGACTGAGTGGCACCGCAGATGTGATGGCCGATGTGATCGTGAACCACATGTCGTGCGAATCACCACAATTTTTGGACTACTCCCAAAAGGGCAGCGCTTCTGAATACGATGGACTTTTCTTGACCATGCAATCGGTGTTCCCAGACGGAGCCACCGAGCAAGACTTGTTGGCGGTGTACCGTCCACGTCCGGGCATGCCTTTCTCGATGACCACGCTGGCCAATGGAGAGAGGCGATTGCTGTGGACCACCTTCACACCGCAACAAATTGACATCGATGTGCACACGCCTGCTGGGCAGGCATACCTTGAATCCATCTTGCAAAAACTGTCGCAAAGTGGTGTGACCATGGTGCGGCTTGATGCGGTGGGTTATGCCATCAAGAAGGCTGGCACCAACTGTTTCATGATGCCCGAGACTTTCGAATTCATCAAAGCTTTTGCCAAACGCGGTCGTGAACTGGGGCTGGAAGTGTTGGTGGAAATTCACTCGTACTACAAGCGCCAAATGGAGATTGCCCGGCAAGTGGACTGGGTCTATGACTTCGCCTTGCCGCCACTGGTGCTTCACGCGATGGAGTTTGGCCGCAGCGCCCCCTTGCGATCCTGGCTGGATCAGCGCCCCAACAATGCCATCACGGTGCTCGATACACATGACGGCATCGGTATCATCGACATAGGGGCAGATGCCGCCGACCGTGCCCACAACCCCGGGCTGGTGCCACCGGCAGAACTTGACGAATTGGTCGAGCGCATGCATCGCAATTCAAAAAACCAGAGCCGTCAGGCAACGGGGGCTGCGGCCTCCAACCTGGATCTGTACCAGGTGAACTGCACTTTCTTTGACGCCATGGGGCGCAACGAGGCCGCCTATCTGGTGGCGCGTGCCATTCAGTTCTTTGTGCCGGGCGTGCCGCAGGTGTATTACGTGGGCCTGCTCGCAGGACACAACGACATGGATTTGCTGGCCCGTACACAGGTTGGACGTGACATCAACCGCCACTACTACGATCGCGAAGAAGTCCTCAGTGCACTTCAGGCACCTGTGGTGTCGAAGCTGATCGACCTGATTCGCCTGCGCAATCAACATGCTGCGTTCAACGGGGTTTTCAGTCACGCCTCATCGGCGGATCATCTGCTGACACTCTTGTGGACAGCGGGTGTCGACTACGCCCGCTTGGAGGTCAATCTGCATGCCAAAACCGGGGTGATGGTCTACAGCTCGGTGGTGGGTGAGCAGAAGTTCGTGATGATGTAGCCCTTGTCTGCAGGCGTGTGTTGAGCAATACACGCCAATCAAAACCTTGGCCGGAGTTTGACTTCGGCTTTTTTTATGGTCTTCAATTCAGGCTGAAATTTGAATGTGCGAACGACAAAAAAAGACCGCCATCAGGGCGGTCTTCAAGCTGGACTGAAAACACCAAACCCCGTTTGAGGGTCTGGTGTGATGAGGATCAGAAGTTGTACTTCAGACCCACTTTGGCAGAGCGGCCATTGATCGAACGTGCGGCCATGCGGCCGTCGTTGATTTCGGTGTAACCCAGGGTGTTGGTCAAGTTGTAAACACCGAAGGTTGCTGTCAAGTCTTTGCTGATGGCGTAGCTTGCAAAGCCGTTGACCACAGTGTAGGCGGGCAATGTGGCTTCGTAAGGTGTGCCTTGTGCATCCTTGGCACTGGTGGAGCCGACCACCGCAGCACCCACAGTGAGGGCGCCCGAGGTGTAGGTTGGGCTGAGTTGATAGACCACTTTGGCTTGGCGGTTAGGTGTCAAGCCGCTGCTGACGATTTTGGCGTCGGTCAGTGTCAAGCCACCATTGATGCGAAAGGCTCCCATCTTGTAGCCGGCTTCAATTTCAACGCCTTTGGCATCGTATTTGTTCGCGGTACTCTTTTGGGTGGTCGCGTCAAAGTTGCTTTCATCGGTTTTGGCCTGGAACAGGGTCACGAAGGTGCTCAAGTTGCCATTGCGCAATTTCACGCCACCTTCGAGTTGCTTGACGGTGTTGATGGGCACCACGCCTGCGCCACCGGCCATGGGCACGGCGGCAGAGCCGAACATGATGCGGTCGGCATTGAACGCGACACCTTCGCTCAGGCGTGCAAAAAAGGCCAAGTCCTTGTTCAGTTGGTAGTTGCCTCCAAACGAGTAAGAAGTGTGGTTCTTTGTGTAGTTGATGGTCTTGGCATTGCCTGGTGCAAATGTGTTGTCCACGGCCTGGTTGTACGAGCCCGTTGCCACTTGTTGGTCGTGACGCAGACTGCCGTCCAGCGACCAGGCACCCTTTTCCCAGCCAATGACGGCATAGGGTGATGTGGTGTTGTAAGTGGCGTCAATGGCGCGTGTGCAGCAACCACCCCAGACATCGGTACCCAAAGCAGTTGAACCATAAGCCGTGGTGGATGCGTTGGACAGCAAAGCCGGATTTTTGTCAGTGGCCTGCATCAGGTACTGGTTGAAGTTCCAGGTCAAACCCACTTTTTGAACGTTCATGAACAAACCAAAGGTGGTGTTCAGCTTGGAGCCATCGGCTTGCGCAAATGACTTGCTCAACTTGACATCATTGGTGGTGCTGCCCATGTCGTCCATGGAGGTGTTGAACACCGTGTTGGTGAACGCATTGCCCGTGTAAGGTTGGCCTGCATTGGGGCCTGTGGCGTATTGGGTGCCGACGGCTGCCGCTTTCACGTCATCTGCCGGAAACAAACCGACGAAGCGACCGGACATGGCGGAGTGACGGAATTTTTCGCTCAACTTCCAGCCACCAGCCAGTTTCAGATCGGCCTCAACGCCAAATGAATTCTGTTTAACGCGCAGACCATCATTCACATCGGTGCCAACCAAGGTGTTGTTTTTGCTGAGTGTGAAGTCCTTGACCCAATAAGGCGAATACATGCTGGCCATACGCGGGTCAATGCCCGGAAGTTCGCTGACGGTGCCGTTGGCAATCTTGACCGGCACAGGCATGAACAGAGGGCTTTGTTCGTTCAAGGACTTGAAGTTCAAGCGAACAAAACCATTGTCCAGTTCTTGTGTGATGTTGGCCTTGAGTTGACCGCCTTGGATGCTGTTCCCAGTGGTGTGGCGTGGGCCCTCGCCGTTGTTGGTGTAACCACCGATGAAAAAGCGGGTCTTGTCGCTCAACTTGCCGCTGTAATCAAAGTCCAAACGTTTTTCTTTGTACCCGATGCCTGTGGTGATGCCAATGCTGCCGCCGGGCTCGTCGCCCGTCTTGCTCAAAAAGTTGACGATGCCGCCAGGTGCATTGGTGGCCAGGGTCGAAGCCGAGCCGCCACGCACGACTTCCACGCGCTCCAGACTGTTGTCAGCACGCAAAAACATGTCAGGGGTGCTAAAAGCGATGTCGCCAAACAGCATCACTGGCAGTCCGTCTTCCTGGAACTGAACGTAACGTGAGCCACCGGCAGAAATGGGCAAGCCACGCACAGTCACGTTGGCATTGCCACCACCACCACTGGATTCGGCGCGAATACCTGGAATGGAACGCAAGATGTCTGAAGCGTTGGTGGGCTGGTTTTGCAGGATTTGCTCAGCGCCCACTGTGGAGATGGAGCTCGATTGCTTCATCTTGCTGGCTCCAGTGGCCGTACCTGTCACCACGACTTCGTCCAATTTGAGTGTGTCGTTGCTGGCTTGCGCATGGGCCATGCCGATTTGGGCAACGGCGAGTGCGGCGGCCAGTGCAACTTTGTGGGGTGTTAGAGGTTGATGTGTTTTCATGGGATGTCTCCAGATAACGTTTGCAAAAAAAGAGGACTCATGGCGTCCAAGTGTGAAATCCTGATCAGCAGTAACAAATTGCAAATCGGACGAAACGAATTTTGTATGGTTTTGAAAACGATTGCAACAGCTGAACAAAAATGATGTCCACCTGATCAAGAAAATTGAACCATTTCAAGGGGTTTTGAGCCGAAACTTGACTGTGGAATCCAGATGAATTCAGTGTTTTCCCTAGTGTGTAAAAGTAGCAACACCAAAAAATGGCCATGAATTAGCGTTTTCCCTAGGTTGGAATATGGGTGAAAAAAGTATGATGCAAACGATTGCATAACCGCAAAATAAAAATTCAGGCAACTGTTGCGGTTTTGCATGGAAATCAAGATGCAAAGCAAATAGGAGAAACGAAACCATGGACGACTACGCCAGCCGGCAAAGAAAGCCGACCAAGCACCTTGTGGGGCTGGGACTGGTGGTGGTGTTGCACCTCTTGCTCTTTTGGGCCATCAGCTCGGGTCTGGCCCGTGCAGTGGTCAAAAAGATTCAAGGGCCTGTGGAGGCGGTCTTGCTGGAGGACGCCAAGCCAGACATTCCACCCCCACCGCCACCGCCACTCCCCAAGAACCTGCCCCCACCGCCTCCGGCCTACGTGCCCCCAGTGGATGTGGCCGTTACCGCACCCGCACCGGTCAACGCCATTGCCGCCGTCACAGCGGCTGCACCCACGCAAGCGGCACCGATTGCACCCGCTGCAGTGGCCCCGGCTGCCCCTGCACCTGCGCCCGCACCGCCTGCACCCCCCGTGCGCGTGGCTGCCGTGGTCAACTCGGCCAACTGCGAAAAACCCGACTACCCCAGCGCCTCT
>NKIP01000049.1 GCA_002256145.1 Comamonadaceae bacterium PBBC1 | reverse complement strand
GTCTCCACGGTGATGGTCGCCACGCCCTGGTCTTGGGCAAATCGCTCGGTGTTGCGGCGCGCTTTGCCCCGCACAAAGAACGGGATCTTGCCCAGCTCCTTTTCGGCTTCGGGGCTCCAGGTGGCCTGGTTCGAAGCGGTTTGGGCGGGGGCGGCGACCTTTTGAACGCTGTCGGTGGTCAGGGTGTTGGTGGGTGCGGGTGCCGTTGGTAAAGCAACTGCTGCAACGGGTGTTGCGACGGGTGCACTGACAGGCGCAGCGACAACCGGAGCCACGTTTTCTGCTGCAGGCCGCGTGCTGCCCAGGTGCGAGGGCGCAGCACCGGCGTGGAATTCGAAGTCTTCGCGGAACATGCCGATCAGGTGTTCTTCCAGGCCCATCATCAGCGGGTGCACCCAGGTGTCAAACAGCACGTTCGCGCCTTCAAAACCCATCTGCGGCGCGTAGCGGGCGGGGAAGTCCTGCACATGCACCGGGGCCGAAATCACCGCGCAAGGAATGCCCTGGCGCTTGGCGATGTGGCGCTCCATTTGTGTGCCCAAGATCAACTCGGGCTGCAGCGCGTTGATCTGGGTTTCGACTTCCAGGTAGTCGTCGGTGATCAGGGCTTCGACGCCGTAGCGTTTGGCGCAGTCGCGCACTTCGCGAGCAAATTCGCGGCTGTATGTGCCCAGGCCCACCACCTCAAAACCCATCTCCTGGCTGGCGATGCGGGCGGCGGCCACCACATGCGTGGCGTCGCCAAAAATGTAGACGCGCTTGCCGGTCAGGTAGGTCGAGTCGACCGACTTGGCGTACCAGTGGGCGTGCGCGTTGCTGGGGTCTTGTGCGGGCTGGGGCAGGCCGGTCAGCGTGCAGACTTCGGCGATGAAGTCGCGTGTGGCGTGGCTGCCCAAGGGCACGGTCTTGGTGTAAGGCTGGTCAAACTGCCGCTGCAACCACTGTGCAGCAGCCAGGCCAATTTCGGGGTAAAGCACCACGTTGAAGTCGGCTTCGGCCAGCTTTTGCACGTCGGCCACACTGGCGCTCAACGGGGCGACGACGGCGACATCGACGCCGAGTTGGTTCAGCAGCTGGGTGATTTCCTTGACGTCGTCGCGGTGGCGAAAACCCAGGGCGCTGGGGCCGAGGATGTTGCAAGTGGGCCGCGCCTTGGCGGGCTTGTCGGCTGTTTCGGAGGCGGTGGCAGGATTGTGCACCAGGTGGCGGCACAGTTGGTAAAAGGTTTCGCTCGCGCCCCAGTTTTCCTTGCGCTGGTAAGAGGGCAGCTCCAGCGCCACGACGGGAATGGTCAGCTTCAGGGCTTGTGCCAAGCCGCCCGGGTCGTCTTGAATCAACTCCGCCGTGCAGGACGAACCCACCAACATGGCAGCGGGATTGAAGCGCGCCATGGCTTGGCGTGCCGCGTCTTTGAAGAGTTCGGCCGTGTCGCCGCCCAGATCACGCGCTTGGAAGGTGGTATAGGTCACCGGCGGGCGGCGCGGCAGGCGCTCGATCATGGTGAACAGCAGGTCGGCGTAGGTGTCGCCTTGTGGGGCGTGCAGCACGTAGTGCACGTCCGTCATGGCGGTGGCCACGCGCATCGCGCCCACATGGGGCGGTCCTTCGTAAGTCCAGAGCGTCAGTTGCATGGGGTGTTCCTGCGCTTATGCCGCCAGCTTCAGGCGGCGTTTGAGGGGGCGGCTGAACAGTCCGGCCAAATCGGCCGCTTGTTCGTAGCCTTGAATGGGGGTGAAGACCAATTCGATGGCCCACTTGGTGGTGATGCCTTGCGCCTCCAAGGGGTTTGCCAAACCGAGGCCACACACCACGAGGTCTGGCGCATCGGCGATGCAGCGGTCGAGCTGCAGGTCCACGTCCTGGCCTTCGCTGATGCGGGTGCCTGCGGGGATGAGCGCGAGTTCGGCGGCCATGTGCTGGCGATGCAAATAGGGCGTGCCCACTTCCACCAGGTCCATGCCCAGTTCGCGGTGCACAAAGCGGGCCAGCGGAATTTCGAGCTGCGAGTCGGGGAAGAAGAAGATGCGTTGGCCTTGCAGCATTTGGCGTTGCACCGCCAGGGCTTTTTCGGCGCGTTGGCGTGGCGCGGCGGTGGCTTGTTCAAACACCTCGGGGGCCACACCAAATTCGGTGGCGGCCGCTTGCAACCAAGCGGTCGTGCCTTCCACGCCAAGCGGGAAGGGCGCGGGCAAATGCTGCGCACCGCACGACTGCAGGGCGCGGGCGGTATCGGCCAAGAAGGGTTGGGCCAACAAATAGCGGGTGTTCGGGCCGACCACTGGCATGGCCTGGCTGTTGCGCGGTGGGAAGAAGCTGACCTGCAAACCCATGCGATCAAACAGGCTGCGCATCTGGTCTTCGACCACATCGGCCAGGGTGCCGACCACCATCAGGGCTGGCGCGCTGTCGGTGCTCGCGGGCAGGCCGGGGACCATGGCCGCCAGGCAAGCGTCTTCGCCTTGTGTGAAGGTGGTTTCGATGCCGCTGCCCGAGTAGTTGAGCACGCGCACCTTGGGGTGGTGGATTTGGTTTTGGCGCTCGGCGGCGCGCGACAAATCGAGCTTGATGACTTCAGATGGGCAAGAACCCACCAAAAACAACAAACGGATGTCGGGGCGGCGGGCCAGCAACTGGCCGACCACGCGGTCGAGTTCTTCATGCACATCGGCCAAGCCGGCCAGGTCGCGTTCGTCGATGATGGCGGTGCCGAAGCGGGGTTCGGCAAAGATCATCACGCCCGCAGCCGACTGGATCAGGTGGGCGCAGGTGCGTGAGCCCACCACCAGAAAGAAGGCGTCTTGGATCTTGCGGTGCAGCCAGATGATGCCGGTCAGGCCACAAAACACCTCGCG
>NKIP01000030.1 GCA_002256145.1 Comamonadaceae bacterium PBBC1 | reverse complement strand
TTCTGTGCCAAACCAGTCGAGGAATTCGTTCCAGGTCTGCGGGTAGTCTTTTTCGGGCATTGGCGCTAAAGTCTGGATATCCATCCAGCTATTCTGCCCTCACTGGAGCTAAGTGGATACCCCTTCTGTGTGTACATGGGCGGCGGGCCGGCCTTGATGTATGCCGCAGAAGCCGTGAAGGCCTGGGATGACCTGCAAGCGCCGCAGGGCTGAACCATGAGTGAAAAACTGATCTCTGTCACGCTGACCCAGCAGCACGATTACCGCTTCGACATCCGTTTTGACGACAACATGCCCTTGCTGACCAGCGACGAGCCCGCGCCCTTGGGCACGGGCCTGGGGCCGTCGCCCGTGCAATTGCTGTGTGGGGCGGTGGGCAATTGCCTGAGCGATTCGCTGTTGTTTGCCTTGCGCAAATTCAAGCAAGCGCCCGAGCCTTTGCGCTGCGAGGTGCAAGCCCAAGTGGGCCGCAACACAGACGGCCGCATGCGCGTGCTGGAGATGATGGCTACTTTGCACCTGGGGGTGAGCGCCGCCAAACTTGAGCAGCTCGAACGTGTGTTGGGCCAGTTTGAAGGCTTTTGCACCGTCACCCAAAGCGTGGGACAGGGCATCCCGATTCTGGTGCGTGTGCTCGACGCCGATGGGGTGGTGCTCAAGTCCTGAGCGGCCTCAAAACTGGCTGAGTCTGTTCTTCAGGCGAATTTGGTCAGCATTTCCGCCACGTGCTCAGGCGATTGATCGCCCTGCTCGATCATGCAGCCGACCATGGCGAAAAAGGATTTGTCCAGCGCCTTGCGGGCAGCAGCCATTTGCTGGGCGATTTTTTCGCAATCGGCATCGGCTTCGATCAGTTTTTGCAAACCGCGCAGCTGACCTTCAATGCGGGCCAAGCGGGCACACAGGTTTTTCTTCTTCTCGGCGTTCACGATGCGGCTCATGCAGGTCTCCTGAGGGGCCCCTGGACGAAGGGTGGGGCCATTGGAGCGCCATGATAGCCATTTGCGATGGGGCTTGAAGTTGACGCAATTGATCAGGTGCCACTGGAGAAGGGGCAAGCGATCAAAACTCGATCGGCCGTGAATTTCAACCCGGCGTGAACAAGGCCCGGTCGCTGGAGGTTTGTTCGTATTGCCGCGCGATGTTGGCGCAGACCAGATCGCACAGGGCGTAGATGGAGGGATCGCTCACTTTGTAAAAGACGCTGGCACCCCGGCTTTCGCGGGCGACGATGCCGTGTTGCGCCAAGTAAGACAGGTGGCGCGACACGTTGGCCGATGAATAACCCGACAGTTGGGCCAATTCACCCACGTTGTGCTCGGCGTCGCGCAGCAGGTTCAGGATTTTCAGGCGTGTGGGCTCCGACAACGCCTGGAAATAGGCGGCTATCTGTTCGAGGGCTTTGGCTGGCAAATCTTTCATGAGCGCTCCATTACACAACAAATTCAAACAATCCAAGAGAGTGTTTGACGTGGTGCTGCGATTGATTGTATCATTGCGCATATACGCAAACAACCAAATGTGCAAAACCAACGGTTTGACGGAGAAGCTTTGATGAACAGACGATTGATATTGGTCTCGGCCATGGCACTGGCTGGTTTGACCAGCACCCCGATTTGGGCCAATGCCGATGTGGCAGCGGTCAAAAGTGTGGCCGCCCAAGCCAGTGCGGCAGGAGCTCAAGAGGTCAGCCTGGACGCCGTGGTCGAGGCGGTGCGCCAGGCCACCTTGTCTGCCCAAGTACCTGGTGCCATCGTCAATTTGAACGTGAAGGCCGGTGACCGGGTGCGTGCCGGCCAAGAGTTGCTGCGCATCGATGCCAGCGCTGCCCAGCAAAATGTGGCCGGCAGCAGCGCCCAGCTCGAAGCCGCGCAGGCCAATTTGCGCGTGGCCAGCAAAGAGCTGGAGCGCCAAAAGCAACTGTTCCAGAAGCAATACATCAGCCAGGGCGCACTTGAACGCGCCCAAGCCCAGTACGAAGCCGCTCAGGCCCAGGTGCAGGCCCAGCAAGCCCAAACCCGCGCAGCCCAAACCCAAACCGGTTTCTTCAGTGTGCGTGCCCCTTTTAACGGCGTGGTGTCCGATGTGCCCGTCACCTTGGGCGACATGGCCATGCCGGGCCGTCCCTTGGTGACTTTGCACGACCCCTCGGCTTTGCGCGTGAGTGCAGCCGTACCGCAGTCGATGATTGAAGGCGTGCGTCAGCAACTCAAGGCGGTGCGCTACGAGATCGCGGGCCATGCCAGCGTGCCAGCGGCCAGCGTACAACTGCTGCCCGCTGTGGATCCGGTGACGCACACCGCGCAGTTGCGCGTGGCTTTGCCTGCGGGCGTTGAGGGCTTGGTGCCCGGCATGTTCGCCCGGGTTTGGGTGCCTGGCAGCTCTGCCAACGCTGCGGCCCAAAACGGGACCAAGGATGCAGCCCAAGCGGGCCGCGTCTTCTTGCCGCTCACAGCCATCGTGCGCCGCGCCGAGATGACTGGTGTGTACGTGATGGACGCAAAAGGCCAACCGCGTTTGCGCCAAGTGCGTTTGGGGCGCACCACGGGCCAGAACGTCGAGGTGCTGTCGGGTGTGAGCGCGGGTGAGCAGGTGGTGACCGAGCCCGCCAGCCTTGGCAAGAAACTCTGAAAGCAAACTCCATGAGCGAGCAAAAAATGGGCATTTCGGGCCGCATTGCGGCGATGTTTCAGAGCGCACAAATCACGCCTTTGCTGGCGCTGGTGGCGTTTTTGCTGGGCGTGTTTGCCGTGATGGTGACGCCCCGTGAAGAAGAGCCACAAATCAACGTGACCATGGCCAATGTGATCGCGCCTTTCCCAGGCGCATCGGTGCGCGATGTGGAACAAATGGTGGCGATCCCGGCCGAGCAGGTGCTCTCCAAAATCGCGGGTGTCGAGCATGTGTATTCGGTTTCGCGCCCCGGCGTGGCCATCCTGACGGTGCAGTTCAAGGTGGGCGTGCCGCGCACCGAGGCGCTGGTCAAGTTGCACGACACGATCCGTGAAAATTCTGACTGGTTGCCCCGCAACCTGGGTCTGCCTGAGCCTTTGATCAAGCCCAAGGGCATCGACGATGTGCCCATCGTGTCCCTGACCTTGCACGGCAAAACCGCAGACGTGAGCGCCTTTGATCTGGAGCGCGTGGCGCACAGCATCGAGGCCGACATCAAGCGCGTGCCCGGCACGCGCGATGTGGTCACCATTGGCGGCCCGCGCCGCGCGGTGCTGGTGCAGATCGACCCGCAGCGCATGAATGGTTCGGGCGTCACCGTGCACGACTTGCGCATGGCCTTGCAGTCGGCCAACCTCGGCTTGCCCGTGGGTGAGTTGTTGGGGGCCAACCAGAGTGTGGCCGTCGAGGCCGGCCCACATCTCGCGCAAGCCAGCGACGTGGCCGACTTGGTGGTGCAGGTGGTGCAGGGCAAGCCCGTCTTTTTGAAAGACGTGGCCAGCGTGAAAGACGGCCCCATGCCCGCCGAGCGTTATGTCTGGCACGGCAACAACGACAAAAATGGCGGCGAAGAGTTTGCCGCCGTGACGCTGTCGATCACCAAAAAATCAGGCGAAAACGCCATCGATGTGGCCAATGGCGTCAAGAGCCGCGTCGAGAAGCTGCAGGGCACGGTGATCCCTGACAACGTGCAGGTGGTGGAGACCCGCAACTACGGTGAAACCGCCAACGACAAGGCGCAAAAACTGATTCAGAAGTTGCTGTTTGCCACCGCTTCGGTGGTGGCGCTGGTGTTCATGGCGCTGGGTCGCCGTGAATCCGCCATCGTCGGCGTGGCGGTCATCTTGACGCTGACTGCGACTTTGTTCGCTTCATGGGCTTGGGGTTTCACGCTCAACCGCGTGTCGCTTTTTGCCCTGATTTTTTCCATCGGCATTTTGGTGGACGACGCGATCGTGGTGGTGGAAAACATCCACCGTCACCAGCAGCTCTACCCGGGCAAGAGCATCCGCGAGATCATTCCGGGGGCGGTGGACGAAGTCGGTGGCCCCACCATCTTGGCCACTTTTACGGTGATCGCGGCCCTGTTGCCTATGGCTTTTGTGAGCGGCCTGATGGGTCCTTACATGAGCCCGATCCCAATCAATGCCAGCTTGGGCATGTTGCTGTCGCTGGCCATTGCCTTTGTCATCACGCCCTGGTTATCGGGCATGTGGATGAAGCCGTCTTCGGGTCATGCGCATGACGCGGCAGGCGGGCACAGTGGTCTGAGCGCCAAGCTCGAACCGCTGTTCGAAAAAATCTTCAAGCCTTTGCTCGACACCCAATCGGGTGGGCGCAACCGGAAGCTGCTCGGCTTGGGCATCGCGGGTTTGATCGCTTTGTCCTTGGTGCTGCCGGTCACTGGGCTGGTCATGCTCAAGATGCTGCCCTTTGACGACAAGTCGGAGTTTCAGGTGGTGGTGGACATGCCTGCGGGCACACCCTTGGAGAAAACCGCTGCCGTGATGCGCGAACTGGGCGGCCACCTGGCCACCGTGCCCGAGGTGACGCATTACCAAGCCTACGTGGGCACGGCTTCGCCGATCAACTTCAACGGTCTGGTGCGCCAGTACTACCTGCGTGCAGGTTCCGAGCTGGGCGACATCCAGGTGAATCTGGTGCGCAAGTCCGAGCGCAGCGACAAGAGCCATGTGATTGCCACGCGTGTGCGTCCGGCCTTGCAAGAGATTGGCCGCAAACACGGTGCCAACGTCAAGGTGGTCGAAGTGCCTCCTGGCCCGCCCGTGATGTCGCCCATCGTGGCCGAGATTTATGGTCCAGATGCCGAAGGTCGCCGCCAAGTCGCCAAATCAGTGCGTGCCGTGTTTGAAAAAACCGAAGGTGTGGTGGACATCGACGACAGCTCGATTGCCGATGCACCGCGCAAACTGCTGCTGGTGGACCGCCGCAAAGCGGCCGTGTTGGGTGTGTCGCAACAAGCCATCGTGACCACCTTGCGTGCCGGTTTGGCGGGCGAGTCGGTCACCTATTTGCACGACGGCAGCAAGTACCCGGTGCCCGCCTTGATTCAGCTGCCCGAGCAGTTGCATGGCGATCTGGACGCCTTGCTGCAGCTGGGCGTGAAAAGCGCCACAGGCAAGGTGGTGGCCCTGCGCGAGCTGGTCACGATGAGCGACACCCTGCGTGAGCAGCCCGTCATCCACAAAGACATGCTGCCCGTGAACTTTGTCAACGCCGACATGGCCGGCAAAGTGGACAGCCCCTTGTACGGCCTGTTCAAAATGCGTGGTGATGTGGCCCAGATCAAAGGCCCGGACGGTGAGCGGATTGATGAGTACTTCATCAGCCAGCCTGACGACGCTTGGCGCGGCTACAGCATCAAGTGGGATGGCGAGTCGCAAATCACGTATGAGACTTTCCGTGACATGGGCGCGGCCTATGGGGTGGGTCTGATCCTGATCTATTTGCTGGTGGTGGCGCAGTTTGGGTCTTACCTCACGCCGCTGATCATCATGGCGCCGATCCCGCTGACCATCATCGGGGTGATGCCGGGCCACGCCTTGCTGCACGCGCAGTACACCGCCACCAGCATGATCGGCATGATCGCGTTGGCGGGCATCATCGTGCGCAACTCGATCTTGCTGGTGGACTTCATCAACCTGCAGGTGAACAGCGGCATGGAATTCAAGCGGGCGATTGTGCAGTCGGCCATCACCCGTGCCCAGCCCATCATGCTCACGGGCCTGGCGGCCATGATCGGCGCCTTCTTCATTGTGGATGACCCGATCTTCAACGGCCTGGCCATCTCGCTGATCTTTGGCATCTTTGTGTCCACGGTGCTGACGCTGGTCGTCATTCCAACTTTGTATTACGTGGCGTACCGCAAAAAGTACGGCGCTTGACTTGTTTTTTCTTTCATCAACTGGAGTAAATCATCATGAAATCTTGGCAAATCGTTCGTTTGGTCGCAGGTTTTTTTGTCTTGTTGTCTTTGGCTTTGGGCGTACAGGCCAGCCCCGTTTTTGTGAATGGGTGGTGGTTGGCTTTCACAGCTTTTGTGGGCGTTAACCTGCTGCAAAGCGCCTTGACCCAGTGGTGCTTGATGGAGACCATCTTGCGCAAATTCGGTGTCGAGTGCGGCTGCTGATCTGACCGTCATGCCCACCATGCGTTCGCCCTTGTTCAAACCCCGGCCCCTGAGCGGCTGGGTGCTGGCGGCCTTGTTGGCCGCCCCATCCGCACAAGCCCTGGATCTGCTGCAAACTTGGGAACAAGCGTGCCAGCACGACCCCCAAATGCAGGTGGTCGCGGCCACACGCTCATCGGTTCAAGCCTTTGAAGATCAGGCCAAAGCCTTGTGGCGGCCTGTGCTGATGGGCAGCGCCACGGTGGGTGGCATGTCGGCGGATACCAGCACGCAGGGTGCGCAGTTTTCGATGGGTGGATCACCCATGTCGGGGAACTTTGCCACCTCTGCCAACGCCGCCACCTCCACCCGTTGGTCATTGCAGGCCAAGCAGCCGCTGTACAGCCCCGAGCGTCAGGCTCAACAAGCCCAATTGCACACCGCAGCGGGCGTGGCCGAGCTGCGTGCCGACCTGGCCCAGCAACAGTTCATGCTGCTCACGGTGCAACGGTATTTCAATCTGCTGCTGGCCGAGCGTCAGCAGCAGGTGTTGAAAAGCCAACATGCGGCTGTGCGCCGATCGCTGACCGAAGTGCAAGACCGTTTTGCCTTGGGCGACTTGCCTGTGACCGATACGCACGAGGCCACGGCCCGTGCCGCCGGTTTGCAAGCGCAACTGTTGGCCGCAGACAACGAAGTGCACATGGCCCGCAGCGTGCTGGCCGACTCCACGCGCTTGAGTGCAGATGCTTTGAAGCTGCAAGCGCCCAAAACCGAGACGCCAGCGTCTGCTGTGCCTTCTTTGGAGCAGGTGCTGGCCCAAGTGCAACAAGCCAACACAGGCGTGATGCTGAAAAAAGCGCAACACGATGTGGCGCGCCAAGAGCTCCAAAAGCACGCGCGCAGTGGTGGCGTCACGCTGGACTTGGTCGCTTCTGTCGGACGCGACCGTTTGAGCGGCGAGGGTGACTTTGGCACATCGTCCAACAAGCAAAGCCAGCAAATGCTGGGCTTGAGCCTGAATGTGCCTTTGTACACAGGCGGTTGGCGCAGCGCCAAACTGCAAGAGGCGCTGAGTGCGCAGGCCCAAGCGGCGGCTGAAGCCGACATGGCCCTGCAACAAGCGCAGCAACAAGCCCGCTCTGTCTGGCTGGCACTGCAAACAGGCCCGTCCCGTTTGTCGGCCATGCAAGCGGCATGGAAAGCCAGCACAGCCCGCCTGGACGCGACCCGTCTGGGGCGGCAAGTGGGTGACCGCACCACGCTCGAACTGTTGCAAGCTGAAAATGACGCGGCCCAATCCGAATTGGCTTGGTTGCGTGCACAAACCGACTTGCTCAGTACCCGCATGCAACTCGATGCCTTGACCGGCAGCCTGTCGGTGCAAAGCCTGCAAACCCTGAACGCACAATTGCAGCCTTGATATCCAGTTTTTAACGAAGGAGACACCCCATGAAAAACGCCCAAGATCTGGTCATGCAGGCCAAAGCCACTGTTCACGAAGTCAGCTTGGCAGATGCCGAAGAGGCCATCCGCCAAGCCGATGTGCTGATCGACGTTCGTGAAGCGGATGAGTTTTCCGCAGGCCATTTGCCCGGCGCAGTGCTGGTCCCCAGGGGCTTGCTGGAGTTCAAGCTCAGCGGCACGCCCGCCTTGTCTGGGCGCGACTTGAAGGTGGTGCTTTACTGCAAAACCAGTGGCCGCGCTGCATTGGCCGCGCAAACCATGCAAGCCATGGGTTACCTGAATGTCAGCTCCATTGCGGGTGGTTTTGATGCCTGGGCTGCCGCAGGCAAAACGCTGGTCAAGCCTGAAGAACCCAGTTTTGGTTGAGCCTGATGGCCGCGTCAGCGGCAAGGCTTTGCAGATGTTTGGGGTGTTTTTGCAGGGGTGCACTCAGTAAAATCCCCAACGCAAAACCACCTCGGTTGAGCACAAAGACGAGTTGATTTCGGTTAAATTAGCGTCTGGTTATATTTAAACCCCCCATTTGGAGTTCTCATGAAATTGATTTTTGCTGTTGCCGCTGTCGCAGCGCTGGCTTCTTCCCCCGCTTTTGCCAACCTGGACATGGCCAAGAAAAACGCCTGCATGGCTTGCCATGCGGTGGACAAGAAACTGGTCGGCCCTGCTTACCAGGACGTGGCCAAGAAATATGGCGGCCAAAAAGACGCCGCAGCGACTTTGGCCAAGAGCATCAAGGCCGGTGGTTCGGGCAAGTGGGGTCCTGTTCCCATGCCTGCACAGGCGGCTTTGAGCGACGCCGACGCGCTGACTTTGGCCACCTGGATTTTGGCCGGTGCCAAATGATCGCAAGCCTTGACAGGCTTGATGAAAATTGAATGATTTAGAAAGCTCGATTGGTACTCGTGGCTTTTGTTTGCCGCTCAGGGGTTCGCCCTTGAGCGGCTTTTTTAATGGGTAATTCCTATGAAATTGCACACAAAGATGCTTGGTTTGATGGTGGGTACATGGTTTTTCCTTGGGGCACAGGCTCAGCCTGCAATCTTCAAGGATGCCGATTACAAATTGGGCGAAAAATTGATCGCCGAAAGCAAATGCGTCGCTTGCCATGTGACCAAGGTGGGCGGTAACGGCAGCGCCATTTACAAACCACAAGGTCGCATCAACAACGCTTCTTTGCTGCGCGGCATGGTGGAGCAGTGCAATACTGAGCTGAACTTGGGCATGTTTCCGGAGGATGTGTCATCAGTGGCTGCCGTGCTCAACCGCGACCACTACAAGTTCAAATGATTGTTTGGACGCTGCAGATCAGCCAAGCTTTAAATACCTTACCCCATAGGGTATAGGGTATCTGCCAATACCCAAACTTTCTCCTGTCATGGATGATCAACGTCAATCCGGCAAGACACACTGTCTTCGCTTGGTGTTCATCAATGCATGTCCAATGGAGAAAACAATGCAGAAATCTTTCACATGGCTGAAATGGGCCGTTTTGGCCAGCTCAATTTGGTTGACCGGTTGCGGCACCATCAGCACTTTGGGCAAACTTGAATCGGGCGCTGGTTCAGAAGCCAGCCGCATGTGGGACCGTTGGGTCGAGGGTGAAGGCGACATTGCCGTGGCCACCACCTGGGAGCGCAAGGTCAAGGCGGGTGTGACTGCCCAAGAGGTGGAACAAGTCCTCAAGCAAGTGGCCACCGAGCGCAACATGCGTGATGTGGGCACGCTGCCCTTGTCCAAAGAACTCGAAGCCCGTTCGGGCAAAAAAGAAAAGCTGTTGACCGTTTACTCGTTCTGCTCGCCTGCCACGGCCCGCCGCATGGTGGATTTCAGCCCGCACATGGCCGCTTACCTGCCTTGCCGCGTGTCCATGGTTGAAAAAGAAGACGGCCTGTGGCTTTACACCCTCAACATGGACATGATGGTCAAGATGGGCCGCAAGCTGCCATCGCCCTTGAAAGAAGAAGCCAAAGCCGTTCGCGACACCATCTGGGAAATGATGGAACGCGGCAGCAAGGGTGAGTTTTGACCGGTCATCACGAGGAGACATCCATGAAAAAAATCAACACTTTGCGTGCCACCGTGGTGGCAGCTGTTTTGGTCACAGGCTCTGCAGCTTGGGCGACTGACGGTTATTTTCCGCATGGCTTTGGCATGAAATCCAAAGGCATGGGCGGGGCAGCCGTGGCCGTCACCGACAACGCCTTTTCAGGCATCAACAACCCGGCCGCTTCGGTGTGGGCAGGCAACCGTGCCGAGATTGGGGTGGACATTTTTATGCCCAAGCGCAGTGCGGCACGCTCAGCTCCCGGCTTTGGCGGCATGCTTGAAGGCGATGTAAAAAGTGATGGCAGTGCCTTTGCCGTGCCGGAATTTGCCTACAACAAGAAGATCGATGATCGGATGAGTTGGGGGCTCACAGTTTATGGCAACGGTGGCATGAACACAGAAATGCCCGGTGCCAACGTGATGTGCATGAATCCGAACACCGGCGACCCTTATCAAGGCAACCTCTTGTGTGGTCAGGGCAAATTGGGTGTGGATTTGATGCAACTCATCGTTGCGCCCACTTTCGCGTACAAGCTTGATGCACAACACTCTGTGGGTGTCTCGCCTTTGCTGGTGATGCAACAGTTCAAGGCCACAGGTTTGGATGCGTTCACTGGTTTTTCAATGGCCCCCACCAAAGTGAGTGACACCGGCACTGACCGTTCGTCAGGCGTGGGTATGCGTTTGGGCTATCTGGGTCAGCTGTCTGATACCTTGAAATTTGGAGCGACCTATTCGCCCAAAATCAAGATGAGTAAATTCGACAAGTACGCGGGTTTGTTTGCAGGTGAGGGTTCGTTCGACATTCCTGAAAACTACGCCTTGGGCATCAACGTGCAGGTCACCCCCGCCGTGTCAGTGGCAGCGGACTACAGCCGCATCAACTACAGCGGTGTTCCGTCCATTGGCAATCCGATGAGCAACCTGATGCTGGGTAACCCGATGGGTTCTGCCAATGGTCCTGGATTTGGCTGGTCTGACGTCAACGTGTTGAAGTTGGGCGTTCAGTGGCAGGCGACATCGACCATGGTCTTGCGTGCGGGTTACAACCAGTCCACCAACCCGGTCAAGGCTGAAAACATCACCTTCAACATCCTGGCGCCCGGTGTGATCACCCAGCATGTCACCGTGGGTGGTACTTATGCTTTGTCCAAAGATTCCGAATTGACATGGGCGTACATGTACGCCCCTAAAAACACGGTGACTGGACCATCGATGTACAACGGCATGATGCCCGGTGCATCTGGCATCACCGAAACCGTCCGCATGTCCCAACAATCGTTGGGTGTGCAGTACGGCTGGAAGTTCTGAGCCTTGAAAAAACCATCAGATCAGGGTTTGTCCGGATCTGATGGTGCTGATTCTGTAATCTTTGATTCAGGATCATTGTTTATCCTATATATTCGCATATCCGAATATAAGAACTTAATGGCAGGTAGTGCATGAGCGATGAAAGCGATCAGGTCTACGACAAGGCAGCAGAACTGTTTGCTGTACTTTCAACACCGATTCGTTTACGCATCATCAGTGAACTGTGTCAGGGTGAGAAAAATGTAGGACAGCTCTTGAGCAACATTGGTGTTGCGCAACCGAACATGTCACAGCATTTGAACATCATGTACAGATCGGGCATTTTGGGAAAGCGCCGTGACGGTGCCCAAATGTTTTATCGGATTGCAGACGAAACTGCAGCGAAGGTTTGCCGTGCAGTGTGCACACAAGTGGCCATCGATACAGCCGTAAATTGACAACTCAAAACGAGGAGTTCGTGTGAAAGAAGACAGCATCAACTCAGGAAGGGTGCAAAAAGCACCTGAAAACTTCCTGACCCAAAGTGGCATCAAGGAGGTCTTTGCCGAAGGCAAAAAAGGCCGCCGTGATTTCATCCGCAACGCGTTTGCAGCAGCGGCTGCAGGCGCCGCCGCCCCCATGGCCATGGCCCAAGGCAATCCGGTGCCCGTTGAAGGCGGTGACCCCAACATCTTGACATTGCCTGAGCACGCTGTGGGCTTGGGTCAAGGCGTGGCCGTTGAGGGCTACGGCAAGCCCTCCAAGTTCGAAGCGAACTTGCAGCGTCGTCAGAGCCCCGGCCTGACACAAACCACACAAGCTTCGGTGTCGTTCGCGCCACTGCAGTCCTTGTTTGGCATCGTCACACCCAGCGGTTTGCACTTCGAGCGGCATCACCAGGGCTGGTGGGACATCGATCCGTCCAAGCACCGCTTCATGATCAACGGCATGGTCAAAAAGAACATGGTGTTCACCATGGACGAGATCATGCGCTTGCCATCCGTCTCGCGTTTCCACTTCATTGAATGTGGTGCCAACAGCGCCACCGAATGGGGCAACGTCGCGGTGCCCACCGTGCAGTACACCCATGGCATGTTGTCCTGCAGCGAGTTCACGGGTGTGCCTTTGATCACGTTGTTGGAGCTCGCCGGCGCGGACCTGAAAAATGGCAAGTTTGTGCTGGCCGAAGGCGGTGACGGTTCTTCCATGACCCGCACCATCCCCATGAGTCTGATCACCTCCGGCGAGGTCATCGTGGCCTATGGTCAAAACGGTGAAATGCTGCGCCCTGAAAACGGCTACCCGCTGCGTTTGGTGGTGCCCGGCGTGCAAGGTGTGAGCTGGGTCAAGTACCTGCGCCGTGTGGAGGTGGGTGACAAGCCTTACGCTGCCAAAGACGAAGCGATTCACTACATCGACTTGCAGCCCGGTGGCCTGCACCGTCAATACACCAACTTGCAGGAAGTCAAGAGCGTGGTGACCACACCTTCTGGCGGTCAAGTGCTGCTGGACAAAGGCTTTTACAACATCACCGGACTGGCCTGGTCAGGCAAAGGCAAGATCAAGCGTGTGGATGTGTCCACCGATGGTGGTCGCAACTGGCGACAAGCCCGATTGGAAACCCCCGTTTTGTCCAAAGCCCTGTCGCGCTTCAATCTGGACTGGGTGTGGGATGGCAAGCCAGCCATCATCCAAAGTCGTGCGCAAGACGACACGGGCCATGTGCAGCCCACATACCAGCAGTTGCGCGGTGTTCGTGGCACGCGATCGATCTATCACAACAATGCCATCCAGTCGTGGTTGGTGCAGGAAAACGGTGAGGTGAAAAATGTCCAGGTTTCGTAATGCCGTTTTGACGGTCGCGTTGTTGGCTGTGGCCGGTGTGGCAGCTGCTCAAAGCGCCCAGTACCCAGGTGTTGGCCGCATGGCTACCCCCAAAGAAGTCGCCAAGTGGGACATCGATGTACGCCCCGACTTCAAGGGCTTGCCCGCAGGCTCGGGTTCTGTTGCCAAGGGTCAGGACGTGTGGGAGGGCAAGTGTGCCCACTGCCACGGCGTTTTTGGTGAATCGGGTGAAGTGTTCAGCCCCTTGATTGGCGGCACCACAGCTGAAGACATCAAGGCAGGACGCGTGGCCAACCTCAATCGCTCGGATTATCCAGGTCGCACCACCATCATGAAGGTGGCCACGGTGTCCACATTGTGGGATTACATCAACCGTGCCATGCCTTGGACCAACCCCAAGTCGCTGAGCACGGAAGAGGTGTATTCGGTCACAGCGTTCCTGTTGAATTTGGCCAATATCGTGCCTGACAACTATGTGTTGTCAGACAAGAACATTGCCGAAGTGCAAGCGCGCATGCCCAACCGCAACGGCATGAGCACGGCGCATGCCATGTGGCCAGGCAAGGAGTTTGGGGGTGTTAAAAACCCCGACACCGCCAACAAGGTGTGCATGAAAGACTGCACGCCTGATCCGAAGGTGGCGTCGTTCTTGCCAGACTTTGCGCGCAATGCACACGGCAACTTGCAAGAGCAAAACCGCAGCGTGGGCCAGCAGCGTGGTGTTGACACCACCAAACCTGAGCCCAAAGCCGGTATGCCAGTGGCCGCAGCAGCCCCCGTGGTCGCAGCCAAGCCTGAAAACAACGAGGCCAAGGCTGCCATTGCGCTCTTGAACAAACACAGTTGCACAGCTTGTCACGGTGTTGACAAGAAAATCGTGGGTCCCGGCTTCAATGAAGTGGCCAAAAAACAAGCGGGCAAAGTGGATTATTTGGTAGGCAAAATCAAAGCAGGTGGTGTCGGTGTGTATGGTCAAATCCCCATGCCACCCCAGTCGCTGCCTGATGCCGACGCCAAACAAATAGCCGAATGGATTTCCAAGGGGGCCAGCAAGTAATTCGGGATACACCCGTTGCACTGCTGAACCTGTTTCAATAGCATCACTCAATCATCAAGGAGATTTCAGATGCAAACTCGTCGCGAGACACTCAAGCAAAGCGCAGTGGTTGCTGGCTTGCTGGCTTCGGCTGGCTTTCCCCAGTTCGCCCACGCAGCTTTCAACAAAGCCGCATTCGACGCCAAGTCGGTGCAAGACGCAGCCAAAGCCGCTGGTGCCGCCAGCATGGCTGAAAGCAAAGATGTGACCATCACGGGTCCTGACATTGCTGAAAACGGTGCAGTGGTGCCTTTGGGTGCCAGCACTTCGCTGTCCGGCGTCAAGCAATTGCTGATCATGGTTGAAAAGAACCCAGCAGCTCTGGTGGCACTGTTCCATGTCAGCGATTCTGTGGACGCCAACTTCACAACCCGCGCCAAAATGGGCCAGTCCTCCGATGTCTACGCCGTGGCCATCATGAACGACGGCAAGGCTTTGTGGGCCAAAAAAGAAGTCAAAGTCACCTTGGGTGGTTGTGGCGGCTAAGCCCCTGCATGCAACGCCCTCACATTGATTCATTGAAAGATTTAGGAGAAAAACATGGCAGATCCAATGCGCATCCGTGCCCAGGCCTCTGGCGACAAAGCAACTGTTCGTGTGCTCATGAGCCACGAAATGGAATCCGGCCAGCGTAAAGACGCATCCGGCAAAACCGTGCCTGCCTGGTTCATCCAGGAAGTCACCGCCAATCTCAATGGCAAGCAAGTGCTGGCCGCTGAGTGGGGTCCTGCAGTTTCCAAAAACCCGTTTTTGCAATTTGCCATCAAAGGTGCCAAAGCCGGTGACAAGATTGCAGTGACCTGGAAAGACAGCAAGGGCGATACCCGCACCGACGAAGCCACGGTGTCGTGATCTTCCGCTGAGTTGGAAAAGGGTGGAGCCACAACTTCACCCTTTTTGCGTTTTTGAAAATACTGACGAGGTGAGCATGAACAAAAAATCAACCCTGGCCATGGCTGCAGCCTTGGCCTTGTGTGCACTGCCAGCATTGGCCCAAAAAACCGCCAGCCAAGGCATTGACGAATACCGTGCCATGCTGCAAGACGGCAATCCAGCTGATCTTTTTGAAGCCAAAGGGGAAGACCTTTGGAAAAAAGCCCGTGGCCCCAAAAATGCTTCGCTGGAAAAATGCGATCTGGGTCAAGGCCCGGGTGTGGTGAAAGGCGCTTTTGTGACCTTGCCTCGCTATTTTGCAGACACGCAACGCATGCAAGACTTGGAGTCGCGCCTGCTCACTTGCATGGAAACCCTGCAGGGTTTCAATGCCGCAGACATTGCAAAGACCCCGTTTGGTCGCGGTGAAATGGCCAACGTCACCGCTTTGGCCACTTGGATTGCGGCTGAGTCCAAGGGTTTGAAGTTCAACCTGTCTCAGTCACACACCCAGGAAAAAACCTTTTATGAAGTGGGCAAGCGCCTGTTCTTCCAGCGTGGTGGCCCGCATGACTTCTCCTGCGCCTCTTGCCACGGTGAAGAAGGCAAGCGCATCCGCTTGCAAGACCTTCCCATCCTGACCAAGAACCCTGGGGACGGCGTGGGATTCGCCGCTTGGCCGGCCTACCGCGTTTCGAACGGTCAAATGTGGAGCATGCAACTGCGTCTGAACGATTGTTACCGGCAACAACGCTTCCCCTATCCCGGTTTTGCCAGTGACGCCACTGTTGCTTTGTCCACATATTTGGGTGTGAACGCCAAGGGCGCTGCTTCGGTTGCACCGGCCATCAAACGCTGACCCAAGCAGGAGAACCCCATGAACAAAAAGACCCAACTCGTTTTGGCCAGCTTGGCGGCCGCTTTGGTGGCTGCAGGCTGCGCATCCGCACCTTCTGTGGCCGAACTCAATGCCCTGACCGACAAGATCGTCAAGGCTTCTTTCCGTGATGAGGCGCATGTCAAAGTCGAGCGTATCACCGCCACCGACGACACCAACCGCGCTTGCAGCGAAGCCGATGTGGCTGGCAAACCCCTGGACGAAAAAACGGCCAAGGCCATCGAAGAAGCCAACCTCAAAGCCATCAAATGGCCCTCGGACGGCCAATTCATTGGCGACTGGAAGCAAGGCGAAGCCATTGCCCAAAGTGGTCGTGGCCTGACTTGGACAGACGATGTCAAAACAGTCAACGGCGGCAATTGCTACAACTGCCACCAAATCAGCAAGGAAGAAATTTCTTACGGCACCATCGGCCCTAGCTTGTACAACTACGGCAAGATTCGTGGCGTGTCCAACCCCAACGATCCGGCCAGCAAGGCCATCGTGGAGTACACCTGGGGCAAGATCTGGAACGCCAAGGCCTACAACGCTTGCTCCAACATGCCTCGCGCAGGTCACATGGGCATCCTGAACGAAACGCAAGTTCGCCACATCGTGGGTCTGCTGCTCGATCCGAAATCGCCCGTCAATCAGTAATCGCTTGAAAACCCGGCTGGCCCGGGTTTTTAAAGTTTCTATATATCAGTGGTTGCAAATATGAATCTCTCCAAACGCGAATTTATCCAAGTCATGGGCGCCGGCACGATGGCCGGCATGAGCATGGGCTCGTTTGCCGAAGCCAGTGCGGCGACGGCCTCCAACGGTTTGTACGACATCCCCAAGTTTGGCAATGTGTCCTTTTTGCACATGACCGATTGCCACGCGCAGCTCAAGCCGATTTATTTCCGCGAGCCGAGCATCAACATGGGCATTGGCTCCATGGCAGGCAACTTGCCGCATTTGGTGGGTGAATATTTGCTCAAGGCAGCCAAGGTTCGGCCAGGCACGGCCGAGGCCCACGCCCTGACTTTCCTCGATTACGAAAAAGCCGCCAAACGGTACGGCAAAGTGGGCGGTTTTGCCCACTTGGCCACCTTGGTCAAGCGCATGAAGGCCAGCCGCCCCGGTGCTTTGCTGCTCGACGGCGGTGACACTTGGCAAGGCTCGGGCACCAGCTTGTGGACCAACGGCCAGGACATGGTCGATGCTTGCAAACTGTTGGGCGTGGACGTGATGACCGGTCACTGGGAATTCACTCTGGGCATGGAACGCGTCAAGGAAATCGTCGAAAAAGACTTCGCAGGCAAAGTGGACTTTGTGGCGCAAAACGTCAAGACCAACGACTTTGGCGACCCGGTCTTCAAGCCCTATGTGATCCGCGAGATCAATGGCGTGCCTTGCGCCATCATCGGTCAGGCCTTCCCCTACACCCCGATTGCCAACCCGCGTTACATGGTGGCCGACTGGGCCTTTGGCATCCAAGACGAGAACATGCAGAAGATGGTCAACGAAGCCCGCGGCAAAGGCGCGCAGGTCGTCGTCGTCATCAGCCACAACGGCATGGACGTGGACCTGAAAATGGCCAGCCGTGTCAGCGGCATCGACGCCATCATGGGTGGTCACACGCACGACGGCATGCCGGTCGCGTCCATCGTCTCCAACAAGGGCGGCAAAACCTTGGTCACCAATGCGGGCTCGAATGGCAAGTTCCTGGGGGTGCTCGACTTTGACGTCAAAGACAAAAAGGTCAGCGATTTCCGCTACAAGCTGCTGCCCGTGTTCTCGAACATGCTGCCTGCCGACAAAGAGATGGACGCTTTGATCACCAAGATCCGTGCGCCTTACGAAGCCAAGCTGTCCGAAAAGCTGGCCGTGACCGACGGCTTGTTGTACCGCCGTGGCAACTTCAACGGCACGGGCGACCAGTTGCTGGTTGACGCGCTGCTGGATGTGCAAGGTGCCGAGATCGCGTTCTCGCCCGGTTTCCGCTGGGGCACTACTTTGCTGCCAGGCCAGGCCATCACACGCGAATGGCTGCTCGACATGACCGCCACCACCTACTCGTACGCCACTGTGACCGAGATGACGGGCGAGACCATCAAGACCGTGTTGGAAGACGTGGCCGACAACCTGTTCAACCCCGATCCGTATTACCAGCAAGGTGGCGACATGGTGCGCGTGGGGGGCCTGAGCTACAGCTGCAACCCCGTGGGCACCATGGGCAACCGCATTGGTGATTTGCGCCTGAAGGGCCAGCTCATCGAGTCGGGCAAAAAGTACAAAGTGGCCGGCTGGGCTCCGGTGGCCGAAGAGGCGCGCAACCAAGGCAACAAGCAGGTGTGGGATGTGGTCGAGACCTGGCTCAAGGCCCAGGGCGGTCGCATCAAGCCACGCCAACTCAACGCCCCCAAGATCATGGGCGCTTTGCCCAACAAGGGTTACGCGGCTTGACGTGTGTGTGCAGCGCCTGAGGGCGCTGTATGAATCAAAGCAGGGGAATCACCATGAAAAGAAGACAACTGTTGTGGGCCAGCGCTGCCATTGGCGGCGCAGCCATGTGGCCCGAAGCACGTTTGCTGGCCCAGCAAGCGCAAGACTTCGTTGAAGGTCCGCCTGTGGCCGACATCCCGGCCAAACAACTCTCGCCGCATGTGTGGATGGTGTTCTCTCCGGATGGGTTTCCGACGGTTGAAAACCGGGGCATGATGTCCAACGTCATCTTTGTGGTGACCTCGGCCGGTGTGGTGGTGATCGACTCGGGCGCTTCGCTGCAAATCGGCCAGATGGCCATTCGCATGATTCGCAAGGTGACCGATAAACCCGTGGTGGCGGTGTTCAACAGCCACTACCACGGTGACCATTGGCTGGGTAACCACGCCTTCGTCAAAACCTACGGCGACAAGCTGCCCATTTACGCACTGCCCAGCACCATTGAAAAACTCAAAGGCGCAGAAGGCAACTTGTGGCGCAGCCTGATGGAGCGCTGGACCAACCAGTCCACCTTGGGCACCCAGGTGGTCTTGCCCAACACGCCGGTGCAGCATGGCCAAGTCATCCAGATCGGTGACGTGAGCTTTCGCATGCACCACTATGGCACGGCTCATACACCGTCTGACCTGTGTGTCGAGGTTGTGCAAGACAAACTCACAGCGGTGGGTGATATCGCCATGGCCAACCGCATTGCCAACATGGACGAAGGTTCGTACGTGGGCACTTTCAAGTATTACAAGGCCTTGATGGCGGCCACGGGGGAACAAATGTGGGTGCCTGGCCATGGCTTGGGCAGCAAGGATTTGCTCAAGTCATATGGCGAGTTCATGGCGGGCATCTGGGAGCCTTGTTTGCAAGCCGTCAAAGAAGGCAAGAGTGAAGCCGATGCCCGCAGCATGGTTCTCAAAGATGCTCGGGTGCAGGCACGAGCCAAGTCCATGCAGGGGTTTGAGGGCAACATTGGCAAATACATCAGCTTGGCGTATCTTGAGGCTGAAAAAGAAGCGTTTTGAGCCGATCTGCACGGATGTCATGACCGTTGTGCATGGACTGGGCACGGCCAGGTCCCGTGATTCAAAATAAAAATTCGGGGGGTGGAGATGACAAATTTCAATGCAAAACAGCCTGTTCAAGCCATGGGTTTGCTCTGGTTCAGAAGTCGCGATGATGTGACGCCCTTCATCAATGACACAGCGGTTCGGATTCGAGCGGGGATCATGATGGCGGTGCCTGTGTTCATGGTGTTCACCTTGTTGGACATTGTTTTTGGCAGTCGCTGGGTGGTGACGGGTCAGGTCATCACTGACACGTTTGAGACCGATTTCGACGGACGCATTTTGTACATGGTTGAGGCGGTCAGACGCACTTATGACTACACCTTGCAGACAGGCATTTTGTTTTATGCTTTGTTTGAAATGCTGGCAGGCATGAGTGTCAAAACGGCTTATCTGTCGCCAACCATTTGGCTGTCCAGCTGGCTGGCCAGAAGGTCGAAAGCGGTTTGGAAGCCCTTGGCCCCTAAACGCTTTGCATGGACCATCGGCACATGCATGATCAGTTTTTGTTTGATTTTTTTCCATCCAGAAAAGTTCGCAGCCGCCGTGAATTTTGTGCTTCGAACGCCAGTGCTGCCCACCACCGAACAATACCTGGCCCGATGGTTGCCCTTGGTGATGGTTTGGGTTTGCTTGGGCTTCATGTGGCTGGAGGCTGTGCTCGGGTATTGCCTTGGCTGTGAGTTACATGCCCTGTTGGTCAAGATGGGCCTGTTCACACAAGAATGCGAAGCCTGTCATCACTTGGACTTTGGGCCTTCTTCTTAAAAGCCTTGCCCATTGAGCTTTGTGGTGAGGCGTTTTGCTGGGGTTCACCCTCTCTTTTGTGAATCCACCCCATGGCTTTTTGTCTCGTTCAGTCCGACGGTTTTCTGGGGTAGAGTGTCCTGATGAACCGACGCTATTTATTGAAGGGCCTGTCCATGGCGAGCCTGTCGGCGCTGTGGGCCAAGCCTGCCTTGGCGCAAAGGCCCAGAGTTTCCCGCTTGGTCATTGTGGGAGGGGCAGAAGATCGATTGAGAGATCGCCTTATTTTGCGCAAATTCACAGAATATTGCGGCGGCCCTATGGCCAAAATTCGCCTGATCACCGCCGCCAGTGGCGACCCCCAAGGGGTTTGGCAAAGTTACCAACAGGCCTTCAATGCCTTGGGTGTGCACGATGTGCAGCCACTGGCCTTGTATGACAGGGACAGCGCTCAGTCACCCGAGGTGCAGGCGGGGATTTTGCAAGCCGATGGCCTGTTCATCAGCGGTGGTGACCAGTCTAAACTCATGGCCATTTTGTGGGGTACTTTGGCGTACCAATCCCTGCATCAGGCGTTTCATGCCAACGTGTGTTGTATTGGTGGTACCAGTGCGGGTGCAGCGGTCATGTCGCGTCACATGATTGCGCAAGGTCCGGCCGTGTTGCGTCCCAGCAAAGAGGCGGTGGACACCGACATGGGATTGGGGTTGTTGTCTCAGGCGGTGGTGGACCAACATTTTTCCGAACGCAGACGCTTGCCACGTCTCTTGTCCACACTGGCGATTCGACCGGATTTGCTGGGCGTGGGCATTGACGAGGACACTGCTTTGGTGATTGAGCCAGGCCAAGGCATTGAAGTGATGGGTCAAGGCAGTGTGACCTTGGTTGATCCGACACAAATGCGGTCGAACGTGGACGAGATTGAAGCGCTGGAGTCAATTGAAATGCTCGGTGTGCAGTTGCACATGCTGCCAGCGGGGCATCGCTACACATTGGGTTCGATGCCTCAAGATGCCAAGTCAGCACCTTTGCGCCGAGCCATTGAGCGGCTGGTGACCGTGGGCCCCATGAGGGCCTGATGGTGCCCCCGACAGGAATCGAACCTGTATCACTCCCTTAGGAGGGGAGAGTTCTATCCATTGAACTACGGTGGCAAATCTCGCTTAGGCAGAACATTCTACAAGAAAATCCCACTAGAATCCCACTAATTTCTTGTCTTTGAGCTTGAGGTCAGACTGCTTGGCACAAATCCGTCGAAAAGAGTTGAAGAGGGGCGTCTCATACGAGGTCAGGATCCATCGTAGCGGACATCCGTCGCTCTCCAAATCATTTCGGCAACTTGCCGACGCTCGTGCTTGGGCAAATGAGATTGAAGGAAAAATTGACGGAGGCATTTCTGTTGATCGAAAGGCAAGCAAGACTAAGGTGGCAGATGTATGTGAGTCCTATGCTAAGTCATACATTGATCCGAAGTCAGGAAAGCACATAGCTACACCGGAGCGTCAAAGAATTCAAACGCTAGTTCATGATCTCGGTGAGTATTCAGTTGCTGTCCTTACTCACGAAATCGTCAAAAGATACATAAGCAAATTGCTTGTGACTGAGATCCCTCCTGATCCAAGACGAAAGAAAATCCACAAGCTGTACCAAGGGGCCAAATCTAAAACATACGCTCCCGCCACTGTTCGTAAAACTTACTACCAGTTGAAGAAGGTTCTGGAGTGGCATAGCCGTGAGCACAGCTATCAGTTGGACCCACACATATTTGATGGACAGGCCATTCCTAGCGCTTGGGCTGGTGTTCGTTCAAGAAGGCTCGAAGACGGTGAAGAGCTGTTGCTTTACATGTCCGCTGAAGCGGGATATGACCATAAGGCCGAAACAATTCGAGTTATCGGGTTCGCTTTGGAAACAGCGATGAGAGCTCAAGAAATCTTGTTGGCCACATGGTCGGACTTGAACCTGGATAGCGGGACTTTGTTCATTCCCAAGGACAACACTAAGACTTCGACTGCTCGACACATACCTCTATCGAAGAGATCCAAAGAAATACTTCGAGAGCAAATGGCGATCCGAAAGAGCGTCACTGACAGAATTTTTTCATCTTTCTCAAATTCTCAACATCTCTCGAAACACTTTCGAAGAATCTGTCATCGTGCCAACATTCAAGACTTGAAGTTTCATGATTTACGACATGAAGCTACAAGCCGCTTCTTTGAGCGAGGGAGGCTCTCTGACATGGAGATCATGAAGATCACTGGGCATACCCAGTATTCAACTCTTCAAAGGTACGCCAACCTTCGATCTTCCGATTTGGTTTCAAAAATGGATTGAGGCGTTGGAAAACACTCGTATATCAACACTAGGCTTTTGACTGTTGGAAATATAGAGTATAATATTTCTAACACATCAAGATAAACCGACAGACTTTTCCAACACTGAGAGCACGCCATGACCCGAGTTTTTGCTTACGCCCGTGTTTCAACTGCTGAGCAACTGACAAGCAATCAGCGTGGCGAGATCGCTGGCGCTGGCTACGACATCAAAGACGGTCGCTTCATCGAAGAGCAGATCTCAGGCTCTGTCTGTGCTTTTCAGCGTCCAGGCTTCAAGCGTTTGATCGACAAGTTGGAGTCAGGCGACACGCTCGTCGTCACTAAGTTGGACAGGATTGGTCGTGACAGCATCGATGTCCAGAGCACTGTCGAATGGTTCAGCAAGAACGACATTCGCCTCATCGTGCTTCAACTCGGTAACCTCGATCTGACATCCAGTTCAGGCGCCCTCATGGTCAAGATGTTGGCGGCGGTCGCTGACTTTGAGCGTGAGTTGATCGTCGAGCGTGTTCAAGCAGGACTCGCTCGTGCCAAGAGCGAAGGTAAAACACTCGGTCGCCGTCCGAAAACAACGACGGAGCAGCGCCAGCAGATTCGTCAGAGCCTCGCTCAGGGTTCCACAGTGTCAGCAGTCGCTCGTGACTACAAGGTCAGCAGAGCCACGATTCTGTCGATCAACACTCAAGCAGGATAAAAAAATCAAGTATTTGGTTGTTCGACTAAATACTGGATGAACAGAACAACCCTCCAAGATCAACTACTCACCGAGCAACAGCAGCGAATCCAGCGTGTTCGACAAGAGCACGAGACATGGCTACAACAGCACATCAGCAGCGTGACTCATGCTGTCACCTTGACTTTCAATAAAGCGCCTATCCGTGCTTACATGAATCAGTTCAATCAGTCACTGACGATGAACAGCCCTGAGATGCTTGAGCAATACAGCGAAGCACTCAAACGCTTTGGCCGAGCACTCAATCGCTCTCTGTTCGGCAATGCTGCTCAGCGACACAGCAAGTCAATTCTCATGGTCCCCGTTTTTGAAGGACTTCAGAAATCAAAGACGCCACACATTCATATCGCTGTCAGCGTCCCTGATGACCGTTCAGCCGACTTTGAAGAAAAAGTAGCAGCCGCCTGGACCGCTGCCACACCGTTCGCCGGATACACAGACACACGACTCACTCACGACAACCTCGGATGGTCCGGCTACATCACAAAGCAGAGTGTCTTCACAGACCGTCAAAGCATAGTGTTTGACGCTGTGATGCTGCCCAAGTCCTGATTCCCTGTTGTCCCTGACGCTCAGCGTCGTTCAGCACAGGCAACCAACGCTCCCACACATGAGCGAATGAGAACTCTCACAGAGCACTCAATGGTCGAACTATGCCCAAAATTTGACGAAAAATAGCGAAATCCAAACAATACGAAGTCTTCAAAACAACACAATGAAATGAGTCATCCATGACAGATCAAGACCTGATTATTAGCATCCTGAAAGAGACTCATCGTAAAGATGTCGCTGACGAAATGTATGCCTCATTCGTGACGCTCACTGCCAAATTTATTGCTTATCAAGATGATGAAACTGGCGACATCACTTTTGATTTTTCTTACAACGGAGAACGATTGTCCAACTACATTCATTTCACGAAAAGAGAAATCGTCACTGAAATGGAAGGTGAAAAAACAAGTTACGCCTATGAAGCAAAAAACATTGAAAAAGTCATTTTGATTGTTGACCGTTCTAACGATGAAAAAATCTTTGAATACAGCGAAGAATAAGACATCAAGCAGGCCCTCTGTTGATGTCTGCTAACTTAGCGTAGTCAGACTGAATCTTCTTCTGAGCCTTAGTCTGACGCTGCTTCTTCTTCCTCCAATTGTTCAAGTCCGCTTCTGACTTCTTGTTGTATTGCTTCGGCGTCAGCGGCTTGATCGATTTGATGACGGCTGACTTAGGCTTGATTGTCTTCAGAGGCTCAATCGGTTTGATAGGCTTTGCTGACTCTGAGCTCGTCTCTGATTCGTCCAGAACAGCGACACAACTGATGATGTTTTGAGCACCATACGATTTAGCCAAGAGTGCTCTAGCCTGTTGAACCGTAGCACTCTGAAGACCTAGATCACAGATCAATCCGCCGACACGAACCCGAGCGATGAACTGGTGAAGACCACGAATGACTTCATCGATTCTCATGTCGATGCCTCCAAGCAATCCAGATACCTGCCACACAAGCCGCTGACTGATTCGTCATTGATCGATGTGCTCACAGCATTGATTGCCAGAGCGAGCGTCGCTCGTGTCTTGAATAAAGGCAACCAGGTGGTGTGAATTGCTGCTTCTATGTCTGAGTCTGAATATTCGATTCGTTTCTCAACTGCTGTCATGAACATCTCAGTCATGAAAGCGATCTCCGATATGTGTTTGTAGTTGTAGTGCTTCATACAACTATTTATCGGTATTTGATTCTGCCTCTCCACCTAGTAGACATCATTTCAGAATATTTGATTGCTCGTGACGCTCAACAGATAAATATCTCTGAAAACACTCTTCAGAAGGACCGACAAAAATGATGCTAAACAAACTACCAACGAACACATCAATCACAGAAATACTCGAATTTATTGAGCAGAAGTCACCACGACACGGCAACAGAGATCGATGTGTTTTCTCATTGAGATTGAGTCTGAGAATTCGTGACACGGCAAGTCTGACTGTGTCGAGCGTCGTAAATCTAGACGGTTCAATTCGTCGATTCATTCAGTCATCTGACGGCAAACGATTCGATCTCGATTCGTCAACTCAGACAGAGCTAACCCGCTACCTGTTGACTCGCTACAAGATCAAGTCGCTTGAAGATCTGCCAGCTGAGTGCTTCAGTGACCCCCTGTTCAGCACTCAGAAGCGACACGCTTTTAGTCCGAACACACTCGCTCAGCACTACTCAGCACTCGATGCCGCCCTCAAAGAGCAATTCCAGCTGTCTACCGAGCCGACCAAGAGCAAAATTCAGCCCAGACACAGCGACATACCAACCAGCAAGACAAAGTCGCTCCTGAGCCGTTTTGCCGCTTCCCTGTCATAAATCCCGGACTTTTCCGACTTTCCTATCTTTCCTTTGCCGATTTGCCGACTCCTAAGCCTCCCAAAGCAGCAAAAGAGCACTAGTTTTTTGAAAAGCACTGTTTTTGCCACGACTGATCTCTGACAAAACCATGCTTTCCGACAAACCTATCTTTCCTATTTGCCTCGCCTTTTCCAGAACTCAGCCTCTCTTTTCTCGTGCTCTTTTAGCAACTGAAGTTGCTCCAGTTCATCCGGCGACATCTCACTTTTGATCTGTCTCAGAATGTCCAGCTCCATTTCTCGAACTTCTCGATCTCGTTCGAGCTGCTTATCCGGAAGCGTGTCTGCTTCGTCAAAACGCCTTAGTCCGGCTCTCGTCAAGTCGTTGTTAGCCTTTTTTGCCGCTGTTTCCCTGTTGCCGAAAGGTTCTGCCAGCGCCTCAAAATATGAGTCTAGATATATCCTCGCCCGCCTAACCTCTACCTGTCTCGCCTTTCGCTTCAGTGCCTCTAGCTCTCCAGAATCAGATTCTTCGATAGCACGCTCATACGCTTCGATGTGAATGTCTCGCTTGCTCTTCCATCCCAGCGCTGCCTCTTCTTCTTTCGTTCGTGCTCGTTTGCCTTTTCGTAACGCCTGCTGCTCAGCCCATGCTGAGTCCATTGCCGCTACTTGCTCACTTGTCAGCAGTGCTCGTAAGTCCCGAGCAGCAACATCTCTCCCTTGCCTGAGCTCGTCAAGCCTCGCCCTCAGGCGATCAAGTATTTGTCCGTATTCAAGTTTCGGCACAAGCAACTGCCTGAGATGTTCTTTTCAAGCAATCGCTCGATGATGTTTGTCGCTGAATGATTAGCCCCATATGATCAAATTTCGTCGCCTCATGTCCGCTAGTAATTCCGCTTTGTGCTCAGAAAAATTCTCAAGTGGTATTCCGTGTGCTTTCATCGATTCTTCGATGACCTGATCTTGGCTCATGTCAAGATTGTTCATTTTCCACCTGTACTCTTTCATCGCCATAGGCACGCCACTGTCTTTGGACTTCTTGTAAATGATAAATCCGACATAGATGGCAACTTGTAGCCAACTCAAGAAAATGAATGGCACGCCGATGGCGGCAATCAGAAAAAATTTCAATACATAACGCCACAGCGGGCGAATCTGTTCTTCGTGAGTCAATTGTTTGATTGAAAAGTTGAGCCAACTTATTCGAAGACCAATTTTCTGTAGGTTCTTGTTCATCAGGCTGTTTACATAGACAACCATCATGGTCAATCCATGGGCCCAAGCCAGAAAAGCAAAAAAAATTCCAGTTTCGTAGTCCATCAGCGAGTTCCTTTATGGGGGGGATTTCTTCACAATGTGAAGCAAGATTCAGTCGTCATAGCCAAGACTCTTCCGGCGCTTCTTCACTAGATTCTGATCTGCTTCCAAATTTTTTTTAGATCCAGATACAACTATTCCAATAACAACCGCTCCAATGACTATCGCTAAGGCCAATGTCACCGCCAGATGTTCCATTGCCAAAAAAAACAAGCCTACAACTACTGCTATACCCAACGCCAAAAGAGCAACCCATATGCCAAGTGAAAAGATCTGAGGCAAGAACATCAGCACGACGACTGCCAAGACAATGCCAAGAGCAATTTGAATAATCAACATAGTGATCTTTGAATGTTATTTTCGAGCAGCGACCCAAAATTCAGTCGTCATAGCCAAGACCCTTCCGTCGCTTCTTATCTTTATCAAGTCTGTCCGCTGAAGCGTCATGGAAATTGTCGTATGACATTGATCTATTCCTTGGTCGTTTTTGACCGAAGTCGTGTTTTAGGACCAGGTTGCTTCAGATCCGATTCAACCAAAGCAAGTTCCTGAAAGTGACTGTTTACTAAATGCTCAAGTAGTGATACTTCATTGATCAATTCTTCAATGTAATCAAGGTGTGCCTGGAGGGCTTCAGATTGACTCTTCAGTTCCAAGAGAGAACGACCTAGACTAGCCCGCTGCCTTGCTGGTGATTGGAGTCGTTTGTTGGCAAGAGCAGGTGACGCCGTTGAGCATTTTCTTGATGCCATCCATTCCGCTACATGAGGCAGTTTGATCCCCCATCGTCTACCTTCTTTGATGGTCGGCAGTGGGATGGACATACCTGCTCTTAGGCACTTCACTACATGGTGGTTTGTTCCGACAATTTGAGCCAAGTCTTCAGGGAAAAGTGTTTCTTTACCGTTGAAGGTCTTTCTTAGTTCCCTAGTCCATTCGCTCTTGTTCATGGATACATTTTGGAGCAAAATGTTAGCCCTAAGAAATCCCACTGATATCCCACCAAAATTTAGACTCTAATGCTGGTTTTGAGAGGCGAAAAAGCATTGAGTAGGTCTGAAACCCTTGTAAATAGGGACTTGAAGCATAGTTTTTATGCTGCTGTGATTTATGAGGGATCCAGCATCTAGCGCTTAGGAGGGGAGAGTTCTATCCATTGAACTACGGTGGCCAGTTCACTATTTTACGGGCGAAAGAGGGTGATTGAATCGGCGCAAGCCGAGAGATCTGTCAGGGGCCAGGCAGACCGCGCTGGATGGACTGGCCAGGGCAGTCGGCTGGTCAGGCTGTGGATGGGCAAAGATCGGCTGTACAGTGCACGACTCAGTCTGGGCGTGGTGGGTGGATATGATCCATTGAGTCACTGGCCTTTCAAAAGGCTTGTTTTGTCACATTTCCACCTTGCCTGTTGACCATGAATTTGGACACGCCCATTCCTGATCGCGTTGAAAAACCGACGCTGATTTACCCTTTTGAATCTGCACCGCAGCCGGGACAGTCGCTGGAGGTCGTGCCGGGGGTGCTTTGGATGCGGTTGTCTTTGCCGATGGCCTTGGACCACATCAATGTCTGGGCTTTACAAGACGAGGGGGGATGGGCAGTGGTCGACACTGGCATGCGCAACGAAACCACCATCGCGGCTTGGCAGGGGTTGTTGACTGGTTTGCCGCAGCCACAGCCCTTGACGCGGGTCCTGGTGACCCACATGCACCCTGACCATGTGGGCATGGCGGGCGCTTTGACCCGTCAATTCCATTGTCGCTTGTGGATGACGCGTCAGGAGTACCTGCATTGCCGTGTGTTAGCGGCCGATACGGGGCGACAAGCGCCAGACGATGCCATTTCGTTTTTGCAACGGGCCGGTTGGGGCGAAGTGGCCATTCAAAATTATCGGGCACGGTTTGGTCATTTTGGAAAGTACATCCACACCATGCCTGACAGTTATCGGCGCATGCAAGATGGTGAAGAAATTCGCATTGGTGAACATGTGTGGCGCGTGATTGTGGGGACGGGGCACTCACCGGAGCATGCTTGTTTGTATTGTCCCGATCTCAAACTCCTGATTTCAGGTGATCAGGTGCTCCCCCGCATTTCTTCCAATGTGTCGGTGCACCCCACAGAGCCCGATGCCAATCCCATGCAAGATTGGTTGGTTTCGCTGGCCAAATTGCGGCGTGAAGTGCCCGACGATGTCTTGGTCTTGCCATCGCACAATGAATGCTTTCGGGGGCTGCACGCTCGGCTGGATTATTTGATGGCCTCTCAAAAGCGTTCCCTAGACCGCTTGCACAAAACCTTGAAAGAGCCTCGGCGGGTGGTGGACGTTTTTACGACTTTGTTTGGTCGGCGGATTGACGAGTCCGATGCGGGTCTGCTGAATTTGGCCACGGGTGAAAGTGTGGCGTGTTTGAACTATCTGGTGTCACAAGGCTTGGTCTGTCAAACCTTGGACGACAAAGGCGTGGCCCATTATCAGATGCGTTGAAATTCTCTTTGAAAAAAATTCAAAATGATCAAATTTGTCCTTCCTCTTTTGCAAAATCGTTTTGAACGTTCTCCAAAGCGCAGCGATTTGGATTTTGAAGATTCACCCTTTGGTGTGGTGTTTGTTGAAGCAAAAACAGGCCGCTTCAAGCGTGTGAATGGTGTTTTTGCCAACTTGATGGGGCGTTCGGCTGATCAACTGGTGGGTGTGCGATGGTCTGACTTGTCGCCTTTGGCGCTGCAAAAAACACCTGTTTATGCAGAACAAGGGCCAAATCATTCGCGGCCATCACCCGATACCTAGGTGCAATCTTTTTTAACGGAACCCGGCAAATCCGTCGTGGGAGAGGTTTCGTGCTTGACGTCCATGAGAGATTCGCAAGATGAGCTTTTGTGGATTTACATCGTCAAAGATCTTGCCGACAAAATTGATGCGCAAACTCAGTTGAGGGTCAGCGAGCAACGGCACCGCGTGGTGGCAGACAGCGCCCGTGATGTCATCTGGAGCATGAGTGCCTTGGGTGAAATCACCTATGTCAGTCCGGCAGTTGAAAAGCTGCGTGGCGTAACGCCTTCAGAAGCCATGAAAATGCCCCTTCATGAAACACTGACACCTGAATCTGCAGAGATCAGTATTGCCTACTTTCAGCAAGTGGCCAAGGCTGTACAGTGTGGAAAAACGCCCGAGAGTTTTCAAGGTGAATTGGAGTATTTTCGCAAGGATGGCTCTACTTTTTGGACCGAGTGTTTGTCTTTTCCACTCATGGACGCCAGTGGCAATTTGGTTGAAATCGTGGGTGTGACTCGTGACATCAGCGAAAGAAAATATTACGAAGAATGCCTTTTGCAAGCCCGTACTCAGGCCGAAATGGCCAATACAACAAAGTCCCGATTTTTGTCCCAGATCGGCCTTGCTTTGCAAACATCGAGCAAGGACTTCTTGTTGCATTTGAGCCAGACCGAATCAAGGCTTTCAGGTGGCGATGAGTTGGCATTGCAGTCGTTTCAAAAGGCACAGAAATCGGCGAATTTTTTAGGGAGCATGTCCCAGGATATTTTGGATTTGACCCGTCTTGAGAGCGGGGACTTGGTATTGGTGCGAGAGGCATTTCAATTGTCTGAAGTCTTCAAGGCATTGAACCTTTCATGGGCGCATGTGGGGCCTGTGCCGGGCGTCAGCATCATCACCAACGTGGCCACGGGTGTTCCCGATCACTATTGGGGTGATTCCTCGCGATTGGTTCAAGCCATGCTGAATTTGTTGTGGGCCGCTGTCCAATGTTCAGGTCAAGGCTCTTTGATGTTGAATGTGGCCCGCTTAGAGCGGGATCGTGACTTTGAAAACCTGCTTTTGACCGTTTATGCTCAGCCTACCGAGCAAGGTTGCAGCGTGCAAAGCAACGCTGATGGCCAGATTCAAGCTCAGTGTGGAGTTTTTGAGCAGCAAAGGTCAATCGATTGGCATTTGGCCATCAGCAAACAACTGGCGTTGCTCATGGGAGGCGACCTGCAATCTGATCTCGACGCGGATGGCGGACCTGTTTGGGGCTTGAAGCTTCGCCTTCAAACTTCAGATGCTGCAGTCGATTTGACGCCAGACCCCTTGACACGTTCTTGGCCCGGTACTCGCATTTTGGTGGTCGACGATCACCGATCCATCAGGGATATTGTCAGACATGTTTTGGAATTGTCCCAGGTCACTGTGGATGCAGCAGAAAATGGCTTGATGGCGGTTGAGATGCTGGAAAGCACTGTTTATGACTTGGTGTTGATGGATTTGCAAATGCCTGTGATGGGGGGGATGGATGCCACGCGCCGGATACGAAAACAGGAGCGTTTGCAAAACGTTCCCATTGTGGCCTTGACTGCCACTGGTTTTGAGGACGAGAAGGATCGGTGGAAGTCCGATGGCATGACGGACTATTTGGCAAAACCTTTTGATTCTGAGCAATTGTGGACGGTTGTGCAGCGATACTTGTCTGCGCCCAAGGATGCCCATCAATTGAAAAATTGACTCGCAAACGTTTCGGCTCAGAGTGCCCGTGTTTTGAAAAGCCAATGGGCTGAGTCTTCGGGAATGCCACTGACGGGGCGGCCTTGGAAAAACACCTGCAAGCTGGACCACTTGGGGCTGTGCACCAAAAATGGCGGATCGCCATAAACACTGCGAGATGACCCAGCCTTAAGATTGAGGCTGGTCAGCTGATTTTGTTGATCACGCACGCACAGACTGACGTCTTGAGAAGCTAAAAAATGGATGTAATTGCCTGCTTTGATCGGATTGACGGGTTCGTAAGCAAAACTGGCTTGCCGCAATTGGCCATCGCAGGCGCTGGCTTCTGGCGTTGCGCTGTTGCTCCATGAGGGTACAAGGGCTGGCGTTGTTGAGATGGGTTGCAGGGCGTTGAAATTCACGGAAGAGCCGTCAACGTCGCCAGTCTTAGCTGGACGGTTGTTTTCTGCAAAGTTGAGCTGGACCCGTGGCGTGTTCTGGCCGATCAAAGACCCCGGTAGGCTGGGTTCGGTTGTTGCTTGCCCCAACAGGTGCCAAGCCATCCAACTCAGGCCTCCGATGAACAGCAGTACGCCTGCTTTGAGCGAGGTGACATGGCTGAGGTTGGGTCCATGGGCTTGTGGGTCTATCAGGCCTAAGTGGATTTGATTTTTAGCCCACACAGAGCCCGTTCTTGGGGTCAATGCGGTTGCTGTTGCGCTATCTAAAATTGGGTTTGCTTGAACGGGGGCTTCAGGAGGTACCCATTCATGGCCTAATTTTTTGAGTAATTTGAGGCCTGTATTGGCTTTGATTTGCGGGTTGTAGAAGCTGCCTGCACCGTGGCCTTCAAGTTCTTGCAGCTGTGCCAACGAAAGGGCATTGAGTCGAGCAAAGACCAAGCTGTCGGTCTTTGATTTTTCTCTCAGTTGCCGAAGTAGTTGGCCTTCCTCGGTACGCCATATCAGAGTTTTATTCATGGTGTGCTCTCCTTGCACGAAGCATGGTCCAAGTTGTCAGTGTCATCACGTAGGCGTGGGTCATGGCTTGGCTTTTGTTGTGATTGCAATGTATTTTTCCGCTTGGGGCCATGGTGCGATCAGACACTTTGTGGCTGTAAAGAGCATTTTAGATTTACTTTTTTGAAATATTCAAGCCCCATAGGGCCATACATCTAAGAGATTGGTTGATTGAATAGCGCTGTCAGCGCAAGGTGCGCCAATGCGCGAGTCTTGTGCAGGCCGAAGCGTCAAGGTTATGGCTGCCCCGTCAAGGCCAAGGGAGATCAGTCCTTGCGCAAAGTAAAGATCAGGTCCAGCGCACTTTGCTGCCCCGCTTGCGCTCGCAGTGTCAGACGCCGCGACAGGTCGTAAAAAATGTACAGACTGCCAAACGTGCCGCTCAGGCTGCTTTCATACGCCATGTAAAAGTCTTTGGACAGACGCTTGCCCAGGGTGACAGCCGCGCCTGTGGCATTGATGTCTGAGCGGCTGCCGCTGGCCAGTGAGATTTCGTCCAGGCCCAGGCTGTTGGCCAATTCACCACTCAGGCTCTTGCCGTTGCCGCTCAACAGGACCAAAGCGGCTTGTTGCAGAACGGCCGATTCGGCCCCGCCGCTGGCCGCCGAGCGACCTAAGACAAGCCAAGCGAGCTTGTCGGCATCGGGCATCTCGGGGTCGGCGTAAAGGCGTATGCGTGGCAGCAAGGCGGTGCCAGACACCTGCACACCGACACGCTGAGAGAGGTTGGGGCGCAGGGCTATGATGTCCAGATCGGGGTTGTCATAGGCCCCATTGAACCGCAGCACCCCGGTGTCGATGTCCAGTTGTTGGCCATACGCTTTGTAGCGGCCACCTTCAGTGCGCACTTGGCCAGTCAACCTGGGCAGTCCCCGTGTGGTGCTGTTGCTGACCAGAAGGACTTGCCCGGCCAGACGCGATTGAAGTCCTTGGCCTTGCACCTGAAAGTCCGACCCCAAGTCCAAGCGAATTTGGACATCGGGTGTGCCCAACCAGGATGTGGCGCTGGTGTGAGGGATTTTGGCAGGAGGGGTGATTTCGGTTCGCACCACCTTCACATCACTGCTCAGGCTGGGTGTGCTTTCTTCGGGCAAGATGAACAGGGCCTGGTCTGCTTGCACCAGACCCGACATGCGCCATTGCCCTTTGTCCATTTCGGCTGTGACCTCACCCGAGACGGCCAAGCGCCGATCGGCCCGGTTGCTCACGCGCAGGCCCTTGGCTTGCATTTTCAGCAGCAGTTTGGCATTGCCCATGGGGTTGGCCAGCTCAAAAGCTGCATTGCTGGCTTGCCAACCCAGCTGCCCTTGGGCCTGCAACTCACCGCCTTGATTGCCCGCACCGCGCAGATTCAATCGCTCCAAAATCAGTTGCTGCCCTTGCAAACGTGCAATGAGTTGGCCTTGGCTGAACTCGATGCCTTGCACCGCTGAGCGAACGGCCAGGTTGTCGGCTTGCAAGCGGCCCTGCCACTGAGGCTCGCTGCGCGTGCCCGACAGCTCGACGCGTGAAGCCAAAGTGCCTTGAACCCGCCAGCCCGGTGGGGCCAGCAAAGACCAAGCCCCGACTTGTGGCAAATTGGCCTCGATCCAGCCCTGCACGGGCGCTTGTGGTGACCACTGCACACCTGCATCCGACCAATTCAATTGCGTGCTGGCTTGGGCTTTGACAGTGCCCATGTGTTCACTGTCCCAGTTCAGCGTGGTGTCCAGTGCCGAGCCATGGAGGTTCAGTTGCAAGCGGGCGTCACGCAGGCCCGCAGGCAGCCGTTGGCCTGGCATGCTGTCGGTCAGGATGCGCAAGTCACCCCGGCTGCGTTGAATTTGGGCGCTCATGCTCAATTGGGGTTGGGTGCGCATTTGCCATTGACCTTGCAGCAGCACATCACTTTGCAGGTCAGCCCCAAGCAGTCCTGGTAGCCAAGCCAAAGGCACGTCCTCCCATCGGGCTGCAGCTTGGGTTTGCGCCGCTGCGCCTGAGCCCATCGATTGCCACAAGCCCGCTTCCAGGAACAGCTTGGCCAAGCCTGGTGATGGGCCTTGCACCTGCCATTGCGCTGCATCCCACTGCACACGGCTTTGGGGCATGGCGAGTCGGGCTTGCCAAAGCCAGGGTTTTTGCAATTCCACTCGCCATGGGCGAGAACCCGATGGCACCGCCGCCTCCAGGCGAAAACCTTGTACCTGCCCGCGCCAATCTGGGCTCGTGGGGTCGTTGCGGCTGACCGACATCTGGGTTTTCAGGTTGAGCGTGTCGTTGCCATGTGCCAAGCCCAAGTCGGCTTGGGCCTGCAGTTCTTTCAAATGGCCTTGGATTTGAATTTGCCCCGATCGCAGCAACCAAGGCATCGCTTTGGCTGGGCTGTACTGCAGGCGCGGCGCGGTCATGGTGACCTGGATAGCTGTGTCAGCCTGGTCAAATCCACCTTGCCAATCGGCTTTGATTTGACCCCGTCCGGACGCCTGCAGGCCTTGTATTGCGGGGGCCAAAAAAGGAAAACGCAACAGCCAGGCCAGGCTTTGTTGGGCATCTTGGACATCGACCTCCAGCCGGCCTTGGCCCTGGTTGGGCGCACCAAGGCCCTGCACTTGGGCTTGAAGTCCAGGCAAGCTCAACTGTGCCTGGCCTTGCAAGGATTGCTGCTGGGGGTGGTATTTGAATTGGCCGTTGAGCCGCGCTTGAGCGGCCTCCAAGTTCAAGCTGCGGATGTCCCATTCTTGCGGGGACCACTGACCTTGAAGTTGCAGATGCTGCCATTGCAGTGGGTTGCTGCTGTTTGGGGGCGCGGTGGGTGTGCCCGACCGTGAAGAGGGCACCACACTCAGGTCTGCCGACAAGGCGATGGGGCCAGTGCCGGTGTCGCTGGCTTTGAGCTGGCCTTGCACGGGCGGGCCGGCCAAGGCGGTGTGCAACTGGGCCGGTGTCAGTGCTTGGAGCTCAATGTGGCCAGTCCAGCCTTTGGCGGTTTGTTGTCCAGCACCTGCCAACTGCCCCCCCGCCAACTGTGCTTTGGCCTGTGACACGGTCCAAAGACCTTGTTGGTAATCGGCTTGGAGCGTGAGTTGCGACGCGGGCAAGCGTTGCTGGTCCCAGGGGCCTGCATGCGTGTTTTGCCATTCGGTGTCCAAGTGCCAGCCCCGGCCATCGGGCGTGAGTTGGGTTTGTCCGCTCAGTCGGGTTTGGGGGGCACCGGGCCACAAGAGGGCCAAGTCCAAGGCTTGGGCTTGCAGCAGCGCCTGCACGACAGGTTGCGCTTGCCAGGGCTGAAGGCGGGCTTGCATTTGCAGTGCCATGGCCTCGAGAGGCGCGTTTGCATTTTTTCGGGTGGTGGGCTTGGAGGGGGCGAGTTGGGCTTGCGCGGTCAGCTCGGCCTTGTCACCAGAAAGCGGACCTTGCACCGAGGCCTCCAGTGACAGCACACCGGCCTTTTGAGCCCACGGGTCCGCTAGTTGGATGTGTCCTTGGATGCGCATGTCCAAAGCCATGGGGGCCACCGCTTGCAATTGTGCGGTCCCGCTGTAGCGCCCCTTGGCCACTTGGCCTTCGTCCAGGGTGAGCGTGTGCAAGCGCTGGTCGTAGCCATAGTGGCCGCGCAGACCGGTGGCCACGGCTTGTGCTTTGTTGTGCCAAGTGATGCGGTCGATTTGCCAGTCCAATTGCACAGGCATGGGCAAGGTCAGTGAACTCAGGGCGGAAGTGGAGGACGCAGGGCTTTGGTCGTCGAGGTGCAATGCGCCCACACGCAAGGACTGGATGGGCCAAGGTTGATGCCAAAAACGGGACCAATCAAGTTGCACATGGGCTTGGTTCAGCTCGATCCGCAAGCCATTTTTTTCCCAGATGAGTTGGCCAATCGGGCCGCCTTGTTGCAAATTGCCCGAAACTTCCAGTGCTTGCAAGCGCTGACCTGCGGGCAGCGCCCAGTTCACCCCTTTGATCACAGCGCCCAAAGAGCCTGAGGTGCCTGACCACAGCCACAAAGCCCATGCCAAACCCATCAAAACCAAAGGGCCCAGCAAAGCCGACAAGGCCATGGCTGAGCCCGCACGCCAAAAGGCGAACCGTCGCAAGGTCGGTGGGGCCGGGGAGGGGGTGGGAGGAGGCGTCAAAATGTGAATCCCACATTCATGTGCAAGCGCAATTTGTGCACGGATTGACCATAAGCCAAATCAATGCGAACCGGCCCCACCGGGCTGCGCCAACGGGCCCCCACGCCCATGCCTACTCGGGCTTTGAGCTGCTGGGTGGCATTGGTCACGGTGCCTGCATCGATAAACACAGCGCTCTCCCATTCGCTGCGTTGGTGATTCACCGTGATGGGCCTTTGCCACTCCAGACTGCCCGTGGCCAAGTAGCGACCGGCCAGCACCAAACCATTGGCCTGTTCGATGCCAATGCTGCCGGGCGCATAGCCCCGCACACTGTGGTCACCACCGGCCAAAAACAGCTGGGTCGATGGCAACTCGTTGGAGTTCTTGCTCACCACACCGCCCAGTTCGGCCCTCAACGACAAGCGCCCCGCCTTGTCCCCCAAGGGCTGCAAAAACAATCCCTTGGACAACCAGCGAACGTAGGGAATTTTTTGGTTGCCCAAGGTGAAACCAGCCCCCAACTCAACGCCCCAGCCCAGCCCCTGATTGGGAAAAGGCAGGCTGTCAAAGTTGCGCCAAGTCCAGGCGTAATTGCCGCTGATGGACTCTTGTTGTCCCCCAAGTCCATCTAGATTGATTTCTGCCGCATCGTATTGGGCATAGTACGAGCGGTCGATGCGCTCACCCAATTGGGTGCGACCCGCACGCCAGCGCTGGCTGTTGACCAGAAAACCGGTCAGTTTTTCTTGCTCCAGTTTGAGTGAGGTGTTCCAACGCCAAAGGCTGCTGTCGGGGGGGGCCAACAGGTCCAGGCCTGCGCTTTGCAGCTGCTTGTCCCAGGCCAATTTGCTGACCGAGCGCCAGCCCAGACCCGGAACTTGGTGGTGGGTGTGTTCCGCTGTGAGGCGTGCACCACTGTCACTTCGCACGCCCACACCCAAGACCCATTTTTGTCTCATGGCCTCTTTCAGTTCAATTTTCACCGGGGCCGCTTGCGCAGGCCCTTCCGAGTCAAGACTGACAAACACCGAGTCATAGAAACCGCTGGTCACCAAGCGCTGCTGCGCTTCGAGCAATGCGCTCTGGCTGTAGAGGGTGCCCAGGGGCAAGCGGGCCAATCGTTGGACCTGTTCGCTGCCATAGTGTGCTGTGCCGCTGATGTTCGTTGGCCCCAACAAAACCGAGGGCCCTGAATCGAAACTCAGGCTCAGCTGGACTTGGTTGCTGGTGGCATCCACCAAGGCCTGACTGTCCACCATGCGGCCCCATGGGTAGCGTTGGGCCAGCAGTTGGCGCAGTGCCTGCGTTTTGGCACGCGTCCAGTCGGCCTGTGTAAAGGGCTCCCCTTCAGGCAAAGTCCATCCCTGAACGATCTCTTGTTTTTGTGTCAAGGCTTGCTCGTTTTGAGCAATATCGCCTTGCCACTGCCACTGCACTTGGGCGATGCGGGCAACGGGACCTGTGACCACCGACAAGTGCACCCGTCTGGCCGCAGTGTCACTTTCTGCAGGTGTTTGTGTCCAGGCGATTTGCGGGTTGAAAAAACCCAAAGTCGCCAGCAAGTCACGCACCTGCACATCGGCATCCAGGAGCAAACGGGACAACTCGGTGTCATCCAAGTCACTCAGACTGGCATAGCGTTGCAAGGCCAAATGTTGCTCCAGCCAAAGGCGGATGCTTTTGTCCTCGGTGCTCACCACCAATTCAAAGGCTGGTGGGGAAGGAGTGGGTGGTGTGTCGGCCACGCAGGCTGTGGCCAATGTCAGGCCAAACAGCAAGGTGCAGGAGGCACGACTGAGGCCTGTCTTGCGCGGACCGAAGGCCTGGCCACCTCGTGGGGTCATTGAAAAGATGGCCAGCAACGCTGGCCGTTTCATTTGCTCAGCATGCGCATCGCATCTTCCAGGCCCTTGAGGGTCAGTGGAAACATGCGGTTGCTCATCAGCTGCTGGATGATGGAGATGCTTTGGCGGTATTGCCACACGCCTTGCGGCTCGGGGTTGATCCAGGCGAACTTGGGGAAAGTGTGGGTCAGGCGTTGCAGCCATTCGGCCCCGGCTTCTTCGTTGTTGTATTCAACGCTGCCACCTTTTTGCAAAATCTCATAGGGGCTCATGGTGGCGTCCCCAATGAAAATCAGCTTGTAGTCCTTGTTGTACTTGCGCAAGATGTCCCAGGTTGGAAACTTCTCGGCGTAACGGCGCTTGTTGTTCTTCCACATGAAGTCATAAACGCAGTTGTGGAAGTAATAAAAGTCCAGGTGCTTGAACTCGGCCTTGACGGCCGAGAACATTTCTTCCACACGGGCAATGTGCTCGTCCATGGTGCCGCCCACGTCCATGAGCAGCAGCACTTTCACATTGTTGTGGCGCTCTGGCCGCATCAAGATGTCGAGGTAACCCGCGTTGGCCGCGGTTTTGCGGATGGTGCCGTCCAGATCGAGTTCTTCCACCGAGCCTTCACGCGCAAAGCGGCGCAGGCGGCGCAGCGCCACTTTGATGTTGCGCGTGCCCAGCTCTTGGCTGTCGTCATAGTCTTTGTAGGCCCGCTGGTCCCAGACCTTGACCGCGCTTTTGTTGCCACCCTTGCCGCCGATGCGGATGCCTTGTGGGTTGTAGCCGCCATTGCCAAAGGGCGAGGTGCCCCCGGTGCCGATCCACTTGTTGCCGCCCTCGTGGCGTTCCTTTTGTTCTTCGAGGCGCTTCTTGAGGGTCTCCATCAACTCGTCCCAGCCCATCTTCTCGATGGCGGCTTTTTGCTCGGGCGTGAGTTCCTTTTGCAGGATTTTTTCCAGCCATTCGAGCGGCACGTCTTTGGTGAAGTCGGTCAGCATCTCCACGCCCTTGAAGTAAGCGCCGAAAGCCTTGTCGAACTTGTCGAAGTGCTTTTCGTCCTTGACCATCACGGTGCGGGCCAGGTGGTAAAAATCGTCGATGCTGCAGGCATCAGACGCCGGGCCCACCACATTGGCCTGCAGTGCTTCGAGCAGCGTCAGGTATTCGCGCACAGACACAGGCAATTTGGCAGCGCGAAGGGTGTAGAAAAAATCGATCAGCATGACGTCTTTCTGTCCTCAGGCTCGCACGCGTGCGAGTTGGTAGTCCAAGTGCGTTTTCACATTGGGCCATTCGCTGGCAATGATGCTGTAAACGCAGGTGTCGCGCAGTGCGCCAGCGCCCAAAGGATGCGGGTTGATCTGGTGGCTGCGCAGCACGCCGTCGAGTTTGGCACCCAAACGCTCGATGGCGCGGCGGCTTTGTTGGTTGAAAAAATGCGTGCGGAACTCCACCGCGATGCAGTTCAGTTGCTCAAAGGCGTGAGCCAGCAGCAGGCGCTTGGCTTCAGTGTTGAGCGGACTGCGCTGCACGCTTTGGCGGTACCAGGTCGAGCCGATTTCGACCCGGCGGTTGGCCGCGTCGATGTTCATGTAAGTGGTCATGCCCACGGCCTGGCCAGTGGCCGGGTCGATCACGGCAAACGGGCACATGCTGCCCTTGGCCTGCAAGTCCAGGCGACGGGTGATTTCAGCCGCCATGCCTTCTGGGGTGGGGATGGCGGTGTACCAGTGGTTCCACAGTTCGCCGTCACGCACAGCCTGGACCAGGTCATCATGGTGCAGGTGTGCCAAGGGGACGAGTTGAACATGTTGACCCGATAAGGAAGCGGGAGAGATCCAGGGATTCATGATGCGTCCGTGTCCTTGTCTTTGGCTTTTTGTTTGTTGCGCCAATAGCGCGCCAAGTGCAGACCTGCACCGCCGCCCAAACCCACCAGCAAAATACCGCCAATGCTGGCGTTGTCGTAACCGGCACTGAAAATATTCAGGCCTAACCATTTGCCAGCCCAGTAACCGGCCAGCGCACCACCGACAAATCCCACGGCATCCGAGATGCCCTCCATGAATAGATTGGGGGTCGTCATGGAGAGGATTTCAGCGGTTGCGCTGGTTCATGAACACCAGCTTTTCAAACAAAGTCACGTCTTGCTCGTTTTTGAGTAAGGCACCCACCAGCGGCGGCACTGACAATTTTTGGTCGGCGCTTTGCAGGGCTTCGAGTGGAATGTCTTCGGCCACCAGCAGCTTGAGCCAATCGAGCAATTCGCTGGTCGATGGCTTTTTCTTCAAGCCGGGCAGGTTGCGCACGTCATAAAAAGTCTTGAGTGCCAGGGCCAGCAAGTCTTTTTTGAGCGTGGGAAAGTGCACATCCACGATCTGGCGCATGGTGTCCGCTTCGGGGAACTTGATGTAGTGGAAAAAGCAGCGGCGCAAGAAAGCGTCTGGCAGTTCTTTTTCGTTGTTCGAGGTGATGAAGACCAGCGGGCGGGTCTTGGCCTTGATCAGCTGACGCGTCTCGTAGCAATAAAACTCCATGCGGTCGATTTCGCGCAGCAGGTCGTTCGGGAATTCGATGTCGGCCTTGTCGATCTCGTCGATCAGGATGGCCACAGGGGTTTCAGACGTGAAGGCTTGCCAGAGCACGCCTTTGATGATGTAGTTTTCAATGTCCTTGACCTTTTCCTCCCCCAATTGACTGTCACGCAGACGGCTCACGGCGTCGTATTCGTACAGGCCTTGCTGCGCTTTGGTGGTTGATTTGATGTGCCACTGCAGCAGGGGAAGTCCCAAGGCCTCGGCCACTTCTTCGGCCAACATGGTTTTGCCAGTGCCAGGCTCTCCTTTGACCAAAAGGGGACGCTTGAGCGTGATGGCGGCGTTCACAGCCAGCATCAGGTCCGGTGTGGCGACGTAATTTTCGGTACCTTGGAATTTCATGATGAAGAGTTCTTTGAAACAGGAATGAAGCTTGTCAGGATTATGAGGGCCAGCCCGATATAATCCGCAGTTGATTTTTATCAATCATTTGGATTGTGTAAGCAAAATGAACAAGCTGTTGACCTCGATGTTTGCCTTGGCTGTCGCCTCTGTGACCGCCATTTCCGCCCATGCCCAGGAAGTCAAGGGTGACGCCAAAGCCGCTGAGCAAAAAATTGCCATGTGCATTGGCTGCCACGGTATCAAAGGCTACCAAGCGAGCTTTCCTGAGGTTTATCGCGTTCCGATGATTTCTGGTCAAAATGCCAAGTACATTGTTTCCGCACTCAATGCCTACAAAAAAGGCGAGCGCAAGCACCCCACCATGCGCGGCATTGCCGACACGTTGACAGACCAAGACATGGCTGATTTGGGTGCCTACTATGAACTTCATGGCAAAGCTGAACCCGTGACCACAGCCCCCAAGACACCAGATGCCAAAGTGGCTGCATTGCTGCAAAAAGGTGCCTGTATTTCTTGCCACGGCGACAACTTCTCCAAGCCAATTGACCCCAGCTACCCCAAAATTGCCGGTCAGCACAAAGATTTTCTGTTTGTGGCGCTCAAGTCCTACAAGGTTGAAAACCAGTCCACTTGGGGTCGCAATAACGGCGTGATGGGTGGTATCGCCAAACAGTTCTCCAATGCCGAACTCAAAGCTTTGGCGGGTTATGTGGGTTCTCTGGATGGCGACCTCAAAACCGTGCCTCAATCCAAGTTCCGTTGATTTTTCGTCAACAAGGCAATTTAAAAACCCGCCAAGGCGGGTTTTTTGTTGTGTGCGCCCAGCATGGGCGCACACCTGCGGGTGCAAGTCCCGCTGCGAGCTGGTCACAGTGAGCTTGAGTGTTGCGCAACTGCGTGAGGGCGACCGAGCGTGGGAAGGAAGCGTGGAGCGTAAATCG
>NKIP01000029.1 GCA_002256145.1 Comamonadaceae bacterium PBBC1 | reverse complement strand
ACGCTTTGGCGGCACCGCCGAACTTGGCAGCCAACACGGTGGTGATGGCGGCAGTCAGGGTGGTTTTGCCGTGGTCAACGTGACCGATGGTGCCCACGTTGACGTGGGGTTTGGTCCGTTCGAATTTTTCTTTAGCCATTTTTCAATCCTTAAAAAGAGCAATGCCCGTGTGTTGGTTTAATGTTTGCATCAGGTTGCATGATCACTCCGCACGGGCACAGAGTGGCACTTGATCGCAGACAGTTTCTGAACTTTCAGCTCTGACTATCGCTTGCTTTTCGCTTGGCTTTAGTCAGAGGTGGCCGAGCAAATTCGCTGGGGCGAATTGGGTCCGTCACGCTTGTTTTAATCAGAGGTGCCCGAGCAAATTCGCAGGCGAATTTGGTCCGGCACACTTGTGATTACTTTGCTCTTGAAGCCACAATGGCTTCAGCCACGTTGCGAGGCGCTTCAGCGTAGTGCTTAAATTCCATCGTGTAGGTAGCGCGACCTTGCGACATCGAGCGCAGTGTGGTCGAGTAACCGAACATTTCGGACAAGGGCACTTCGGCCTTGATGGCCTTGCCACCACCGACCATGTCGTCCATGCCTTGGACCATGCCACGGCGTGAGGACAAGTCGCCCATCACGTTACCGGCGTAGTCTTCAGGTGTCTCGACTTCCACAGCCATCATCGGCTCCAGAATCACGGGCTGGGCTTTGCGGCAACCTTCTTTGAAACCAAAGATGGCAGCCATCTTGAAGGCCATTTCGTTCGAGTCCACATCATGGTACGAACCGAAGTGCAGTGTGACTTTGACGTCCACCACGGGGTAGCCGGCCAACACGCCTTGACCCAAAGCCTCGATCACGCCTTTTTCGACCGCAGGAATGTATTCGCGAGGAACCACACCGCCCTTGATGGCGTCAACGAATTCAAAGCCCTTGCCTGGTTCCTGAGGCTCGACCTTCAGAACCACGTGGCCGTATTGACCCTTACCACCGGACTGACGCACGAACTTGCCTTCGGCTTCTTCGACGGTCTTGCGGATGGTTTCGCGGTACGCCACTTGAGGCTTGCCCACGTTGGCTTCCACACCGAATTCACGCTTCATGCGGTCCACGATGATTTCCAGGTGCAATTCGCCCTGACCACCAATGATGGTCTGGCCAGACTCTTCGTCGGTTTGCACGCGGAAAGATGGATCTTCAGCAGCCAAACGTGACAAAGCGATGCCCATTTTTTCCTGGTCGGCTTTGGTCTTGGGCTCAACAGCTTGGCGAATCACGGAGTCAGGGAACACCATGCGCTCCAAGGTGATCACGGCGTTTGGATCGCACAAGGTTTCGCCTGTGGTCACGTCTTTCAAGCCCACACAAGCGGCGATGTCGCCCGCACGGATCTCGTCGACTTCTTCACGGTTGTTGGCGTGCATCTGAACGATACGGCCAATGCGCTCTTTCTTGCCGCGCACCGAGTTGAACACGGTGTCGCCTTTTTTCAGCACGCCAGAATACACACGCACAAAAGTCAACTGGCCCACAAAGGGGTCGGTCATCAACTTGAATGCCAAAGCCGAAAACTTTTCGTTGTCGTCGGCCTTGCGGATGATTTCTTGCTCGTCTTCGTCAAAACCCTTGATGGCTTTCACGTCCAAAGGCGAAGGCATCAGTTCCAAGACGGCATCCAGCATGCGCTGAACGCCTTTGTTCTTGAAGGCTGTGCCGCACAGCATGGGCTGGATTTCGCTGTTGATCGTGCGAACGCGCAAGCCTTGCGTGATTTCTTCTTCGCTCAAGTCGCCTTCTTCGAGGTACTTGTTCATCAGCTCTTCGGAGGCTTCAGCAGCCGCTTCGACCATCTTTTCGCGCCACTCTTTGGCCACTTCAACCAAGTCAGCAGGAATTTCTTCGAAGGTGAACTTCATGCCCTGGGAAGCTTCATCCCAAATGATGGCTTTCATCTTGCGCAGGTCAACCACGCCGGTGAAGTTTTCTTCAGCGCCGATTGGAATGACGATTGGCACGGGGTTGGCCTTCAGGCGCAACTTCATTTGATCCACAACTTTGAAAAAGTTGGCACCGGTACGGTCCATCTTGTTCACAAAGGCCAAACGTGGCACCTTGTATTTGTTGGCCTGACGCCACACGGTTTCAGACTGGGGCTGCACGCCGCCCACAGCGCAATAAACCATGCAAGCACCGTCCAAAACACGCATGGAACGCTCAACTTCGATGGTGAAGTCAACGTGGCCGGGGGTGTCGATGATGTTGATGCGGTGGTCTTCGAAAGAGCCGTCCATGCCCTTCCAGAAGCAGGTGGTGGCAGCCGATGTGATCGTGATGCCACGCTCTTGCTCTTGCTCCATCCAGTCCATGGTGGCAGCGCCGTCGTGCACTTCACCAATTTTGTGGTTCACGCCGGTGTAAAACAAAATACGTTCGGTCGTGGTGGTTTTGCCGGCGTCAATGTGCGCCGAAATACCGATGTTGCGATAACGCTCGATGGGGGTGATGCGAGCCATATATTTCTCCAATGATTAAGTACCAAAGCCCGCCACCCCTTTTGGGGCCAGCGGGCTGGCTTCTGACAGTGTCGGGCTTCTTTGTGAAACCCTTGTGAATCAGAAGCGGAAGTGCGAGAACGCCTTGTTGGCTTCGGCCATGCGGTGAACTTCGTCACGCTTTTTCATGGCACCACCACGGCCTTCGTTGGCCTCGAGCAATTCGTTGGCCAAACGCAGGGCCATCGACTTCTCACCGCGCTTGCGTGCGGCTTCTTTGATCCAGCGCATCGACAGGGCCAAGCGACGAACAGGGCGCACTTCAACAGGCACCTGGTAGTTCGCACCACCCACGCGGCGGGATTTGACTTCCACCATGGGCTTGACGTTGTTGATGGCGATGGAGAACAGCTCGACAGGGTCTTTGCCAGTTTTCTTTTCCATGGTTTCCAAGGCACCATAAATGATGCGCTCAGCAACCGCTTTTTTGCCGCCTTCCATGATCACGTTCATGAACTTGGACAACTCGACATTGCCGAACTTGGGATCCGGCAGGATTTCACGTTTAGGGACTTCGCGACGACGTGGCATATTTCACCTCATATTGCTTCAGTTGGCGTCTTTTCAGACACCGCGAGCGTTATTCAAAACACTCACTTACTCGACCCACCTGGACAATTCCGGGCTTCGGGTCACTTCGCTGCATCACCGCGCCACGCGGGAAACAGCACCGAAAAATTTCAACCCGAAAGGGCTTACTTGGCCTTTGGCTTCTTCGCACCGTACTTGGAGCGAGACTGCTTGCGGTCTTTCACGCCTTGCAAGTCCAAAGAACCGCGCACGATGTGGTAACGCACACCTGGCAAATCCTTGACACGACCACCGCGCACCAGAACCACCGAGTGTTCTTGCAGGTTGTGGCCTTCACCGCCGATGTAGGAGATGACCTCAAAACCGTTGGTCAAGCGCACTTTGGCAACTTTACGCAGAGCGGAGTTAGGCTTTTTAGGCGTTGTGGTGTACACACGGGTGCAGACACCACGACGCTGTGGAGAGTTTTGCATCGCAGGGCTTTTGGACTTGATCGTTTCGACCTCGCGCCCCTGACGCACCAATTGATTGATGGTTGGCATTGTTTGTAACGTCCCTAAACGTTGAATTTAGACAAAAGAAACTTCCCCGCCCCAAAAGCGGAAAAGCCTGCCAGTATAACCGCCTGACGTGCTACAAGCAAACTTTTACAAAACCCAGGGCATCACGCCCGTCAAATCACTTAATCCACAGGCGGATGGCATCCCATGCTCGCCCTAATACCCCCGCTTGCTCAACCGCTTCCAAGGCAACCAAAGGGACTTCAAACAACGGCCTGTCTCCTTGAAGAATTCTCAAACTGCCTACGATTTGCCCCTTTGCAAAAGGTGCCACCAAAGGATCGGGGCGAACGACCTGCGTTTTCAGTTGACCCGCACTGCCTGCAGGTACAGCCACCACCAAGGGTTGTGCCGAGCCGATCTTCAACAATGGGGTCTGCCCCTTCCAAACGGCAGGCGTAACCACAGGTTGATGGGCTTCGAACAATTTGACAGCATCAAAAGCTGAAAATCCCCAATTAAGCAATTTTTGACTTTCATTGGCTCTGGCGTTTTCGCTGTCGGCCCCCAAAACAACACTGATCAATCGACGCGAACCTACATTGGGAAAATCACGCTTAGCCGATGCCACCAAGCAATAACCCGCTGTTTGGGTATGCCCAGTCTTCAAACCATCAACCGTTGGATCTCGAAATAAAAGCAAATTTCTATTTGAATCATTCGCCGCAGGTGTGCCCGTATACCTGTATTTTTTAGTAGCGTAATAGGGCACATACTCAGGGAAATCACGCATCAATCTCGTTGCCAGTGCCGCCAAATCTCGTGCACTGGTCGTGTGACCTGCGGCCGTCAAACCTTCCGGATTCTTATAGGAGGTACTTCTCATGCCCAGCACTGCCGCTTGATCGTTCATCAACTGAACGAAACGTTCTACAGATCCAGCCACGCCTTCAGCCAACGCAACAGTGGCATCGTTACCTGATTGAACAATCATCCCTTTGATCAAATCCTCTACGGGGACTTGCATTTTGGGATCAATGAACATCTTTGATCCAGGCATTTTCCAAGCCCGTTCTGAAACTGGAAGTGTTTGCTTGAGGCTGATTTTTTTGCTCTTTAATGCATCAAATACCAAATATGCCGTCATCAATTTGGTCAACGAAGCTGGCTCAACAGCCATGTCTGGATCTTTGGCAGCCAACACTTGATTCGCCGTCACATCCATCAACAAATAAGCTTTCACCGCCATATCTGGAGGCGCCGGCATTTGAGCCCGAGCCTGTATGACAAGGGTAAGCAAGAAAACAACCCAGCATAATTTTGTCAAGTGTTTCATGTCTGGCTTTTTACAAATCAGGACTGCAAATGCCTTGAAACCAAGGATTTGAGCAAGGGCAATTGACCGTGAAAGAAATGTGCAACCCCGGGAATGACTGTGATGGGCAAGGATTGAGGTCTGGCCCAATCGAAGACGCTTTGCAGCGGGACCGTATCGTCTTGCTCACCGTGGAGCACCAAAGTTCGTTCATGAAGTTCCTGCGAGACTGGTGCCACCTCAAAACGAGAAGCAGCCGTCCCCACCAACACCAGTTTTTCTGGCGCTCGCTCTGTGCCCAGCATGTTCACCACTTGGCTGGTGACAAATGCCCCAAAAGAAAAACCAGCCAAAGCCAGTGGCCCTGATGCCGAGGTTTGGGCGATCACGCGCACCATGTCCAAGGCTTCTCCTCGGCCCTCATCGTATTGACCCGCACTGGCTCCCACACCGCGAAAATTGAAACGAACAGCTTGCCAACCACACTGAACAAATGCCCTGCCCAGTGTTTGCACCACCTTGTTGTGCATGGTGCCGCCAAACAAAGGATGAGGATGGGCAATAACGGCCGTTCCCCGCACTTGCAAACCCGCAGGCACATCCAGCAAAGCCTCGATCACACCCACCTCGCCCTCCAAGGTGAGGTTCTGAGTTGCCGAATTCATCAACGCCCCAAATGTTCCGGGGCCACCAAGCGTTCGACCACTTGGCCATTTTTGAGGTGGGAATCCACGATTTCATCAATGTCATCGTTGTCCACATAGGCGTACCAAACGCCTTCTGGATACACCACCGCTACGGGACCCGCTGAGCAGCGGTCAAGGCACCCCGCCTTGTTGACTCGAACCTGTCCGGGGCCCGCCAGCCCCAAGGATTTGACACGAGACTTGCAGTGATCAAAAGCCGCTTGGGCGTTCTGTTGCGCACAACATGCCTCATTGTTTTTCCGCTCATTCAAGCAAAAGAAAATGTGGCGTTGGAAGTACGGCTGAGGTTGGTTTTCGTTGCTCATGATTTGATTCTAGGCCCCAGCGCTTTCACGTGCGACCCAAAGGGCGCTCACGGGTCAAGCCCTCGACCAAATAGGCCAGTAATGCATAAGGCCACAACCAACCCAACCACTGAATCAGTCCATGAAAACGGATAAATCGCCCCTGCTCCCAAGTCTGCAAGGTCATGGCAAAGTAAACGTCTGCCGAGGCATCGTTGAGCAAACTCAGCTGCAACAACAAGGCCGCCAAAGCCACAGACCAGCAAAAACGCGCTGAACTCCACAACACAGCACTGGCCAAAAGCACAGCCAACAAGACACCGATCAACACCTCGGGACTGACCCAACCCCAAGCGTGTGCTGGACCATAGGTCAATGCAGCCGAAAGGGCGCTGGCCATCAAGCCCATCAGCAAGCATAAAACCGCCAGGACCAGTCGTTGCTGCCAACGGCGCACAACGCCGTACATGAGCAAACAAGGCAAGCACAAACCCAATGCCACACACAAGACCTCTGTCATGGGAAGCAAAGGCTCCAACTCCACCTCTCGAAGAGGCCACCACTCCAGCCAAGGCGTATCTTGCAAAACCTCGACCAAGGCCGTCTCCAGTCTTTCGAGGACCTGCCCCAAACCAAAAGGCACGGGGGCTGGGAACAAAAGGGCCAAGGGCCACAAGGCCAACAAAGCCAGTGCACCACTGGCATCCGGCACAAACCAACGATGCCGAAAACGTCGCCATCGCGCCAACAAGCCCAACCATACCAGTCCACGCGATGTCAAGGCACCAAACCATGCCCCCAACACATTCAAAGTCAGATCGACATTCGAGGGCACCCGAACAGGCAAAAGGGTTTGCAAAGACTCCATGCACAAGGAAAGCATGGCCGCCGCCATCGTAGCCAAGACAATAGCTGGCCAACGTCGACGCGAACGATGCAAGGCCAAGGCCATTAAAAAACCCAATGGCGCATAGCCCAAAAGGTTCGACAGCACATCAAAACCTGTCCAATATTTGGGCCAAGGTGCTGTCAAAAAATACCAAGGTGCGATACCTTGAAAACGCCAGTTTTCAAATGGATAAAGGCTGGCATAAACAATCAGGACCGCATAGATCCACATCAAAGGCCAAGCTGCGGTCTTGCGCATGGCGATTTGCGCCTGGTCAAGCCTTTAAAAAGGCTTGACTACCACCAAAATGACGGCCACCAACATCATCAATACAGGGGCCTCATTGAACCAGCGGAACCAAACGTGTCCATGTGGTGTTTGTCCATTTTTAAATTTTCGCAACAACACCCCACAACGGTGGTGGTAACCGATCAAAAGCAGCACCACCGCAAGTTTTGCATGCATCCAGCCCTGCCCGGAACCACGCCCGATCCCAACCACCAACCACAACCATAAACCCAGCGCCAATGCAGGAATGGCCAAAATGGTCATGAAGCGATAGAGCTTTTGGGCCATCAAAAGCAAACGCGCTCGCTCAGCCAGCGAGTCGGGCGCCACCATGGCCAAATTGACGTAAATGCGTGGCAAATAAAACAAGCCCGCAAACCAGCTGGCGATGAAGACGATGTGTAAGGCTTTGATCCAGAGCATGTGGCAAGTGTAGTCAGCACTTCACGGGTCCGGGGGAGATGCCGAAAGGTTTGATCAAAAAAAACCCCCGGCCATGGCCGAGGGTGGGAAGCCTTTTTGCTGTCACACATCAAGGCGCCCGCTCAGGGAGGAAAAGCGGGAGGCAGCATGCTGCCCACTTTGAATTTATCAAATATCAAAACCAATAACAAGAAAAAATTTATTTTTCATGTCATTTTTGACACATTCAGCCATTCAGAGCGTCACCTATCTCAAGGGAGACTGAGCACCCGCTTGTGTTTTTGGTGTTTGGTGCGACTTCAGGCACAATTTTCCTTATGAACCCCGTCGCCCCCTTCCCCTCCAGCCGCCCACGCCGCTTGCGCCGTGACGAATTCACCCGCAACCTGGTGCGTGAGCACCGGGTCACAGCGCACGACCTGATCTACCCGGTCTTTGTGCTGGACGGGCAAAACCAGCGCCAGACCGTGGGATCCATGCCCGGTGTCGAGCGCCTGAGCCTGGACCTGCTGCTGCCTGTGGCCGAAGACTGCGTGAAACTCGGCATCCCGGTGATGGCGCTGTTCCCAGTGATCGACGCGAGCCTGAAGGACCCGACGGGCAGCGAAGCCATGAACCCCGACGGCCTGGTGCCACGCGTGGTGCGCGAGCTGAAAAAACGCTTTCCCGAGTTGGGCGTGATGACCGATGTGGCGCTCGACCCCTTCACCAGCCACGGCCAGGACGGCCTGCTCGACGAGACCGGCTACATCTTGAACGACGAAACGACGGCCGTGCTGGTGCAGCAAGCCCTGACCCAAGCCGAAGCCGGTGTTGACATGGTCGCGCCCAGCGACATGATGGACGGACGCATCGGCGCGATCCGCCAAGCGCTCGAAGCGCGTGGACTGATCCACACCCGCATCATGGCCTACAGCGCCAAATACGCCAGCGCCTTTTACGGCCCCTTCCGCGACGCGGTCGGCTCGGCCAGCAACTTGGGAAAGAGCAACAAAAAGGTCTACCAGATGGACCCCGGCAACACGGACGAAGCCCTGCGCGAAGTGGCCATGGACCTGGCAGAAGGCGCGGACATGGTGATGGTCAAACCAGGCATGCCTTATCTGGACATCGTGCGCCGGGTCAAAGATGAGTTCAAGGTGCCCACCTTCGCTTACCAAGTGTCTGGCGAATACGCCATGCTCAAGGCCGCTGCTCAAAACGGCTGGCTGGACCACGACTTGGTCATGATGGAAAGCCTGCTGGCCTTCAAACGCGCGGGCGCCGACGGTGTGCTGACTTACTTTGCGCGTGACGCAGCCCGTTTGATACGTCAAGCTTGACCGCTTGCATGCGGATTTTCAGCGTTTCGGGTGTACAGGTTCAGACCTTACAGCACCTGCCTGGGCAACTGCCCGAACAAGGCTATGTCTGGATCGCTTGCACACGCGAGGAGTTCCAGTCCGAGTTGGTTCAAATTCAAATCAAGCTGCGACAACTGAGCGGCGAAAATTTGGTGGATTTGCATGTCTCGGACTTGCTGAACGCCCAATTGCCCTCTCACTTTGACTACAGCTCGCACTACGACCTGATGGTGTTCAGACGACTGGCCCAAAGCCAATCCACAAGCGCAGACGCAACACCCCCCATTCGCCCAGTCAAACGCACAGGACCACCGGTGCTGCACCGCATCGATACCAGCCCGGTGGGCTTCGCGATATTTGACCGGGTTCTTTTGAGTGTTCACCCCAGCGATTGCGCGGTACGCGATGCCTACGCCAGTCGCCTGTTGGCCAGCAGCCGGGACTCTACAACGCAGCATGCACAGGCTGAGGCCGAAGTGGCCGACCTGCGTTCGACAGGTGCTCGGGGAGTGCCCAACAGCCCGGCCGACATGATGCTGCGCATCGTCAGCCACATGGTGGACAGTTACCTCGATTTACGACGAGAACTCAGTCGCCAGCTGGACCACTGGCAAGCCGAATTGCTCAACCCACGCACCCGCTTCAATCGCTGGGACGCCCTGCTTCACGCCCGTTTGGCACTGCACCAACTCGAAACCCTGTGTGACGATCAGCGCACCGCCGTACAAAGCTGGACTGAATCGTTGGACACCTGGGGCTTGGGTCCAGGCCACAGTGCCGAGCACGAACACGAATTGCTAAAAATCCGTAGCCGTGATGTGCTCGAACACATCGACCGGGTGGTGCAACATGTGCGGCGCTTGGAGCACAACACAGAAACCGCCGTACAGATGCACTTCAACGTGCAAAGCAACCGAACCAACGACATCATGCGCACCCTGACTGCGCTGACGGCGATCTTCCTGCCACTGAACTTGATCGCTGCCGTGTTCGGCATGAATTTTGAATTCATGCCTTGGCTGCATCAGGCCAGTGGTTTTTGGTGGACGCTGGGGGGCATGGGGGCCATTGCCACGACCATGGGCCTCGTTTTTTGGCGCAAACGTTATCTGGCCCGCACAGGCGATTGACATCGCCCCGAGACTGGGGCTCCCACCATCAGCCCAAATGCTGCTTGAAAAACGCCAGCGTGCGTTCCCGCGCCAGCTGGGCCGAAGCCGCATCCCAAGAACCACGCTGATCACAGTTGAAGCCATGGTGCGCGGCATAAGTGTGCACTTCGACTTCGGAGTGTGCCATCTTGAAAGCGGCCACCGTGTCCAAGGGAATCCATTTGTCCTCGTCCGCAAAGTGCGCCAACACGGGCACACGAGGCTGGCGGGCAATTTCGGCCTCGGTCGTCACACCCCCCCCGTAGTAAGGCGTCGCAGCGCTCAAACCGCTCAAAGTGCAAGCAGCTCGCCAAGTCAGCAAACCACCCCAGCAATAACCGACGATGCCGACCTTGCCATCTGAGACTTGGGCTGCATGGTCAATGGCCGCCTGAATATCCTGCATCACACCAGGGGCGGGCAAGGCCTCCACCGCGGTTTTGTAGCCAAAACCTTCACCCATATCGGCATCGGTGTAGCCCAGCTCCACCTCTGGCTTGACGCGGTGGAAAGCCGCTGGAGCCACCGCCACATAACCCTCGGCCGCATAGCCATCGGCCACTGCGCGGATGTGGCTGTTGACGCCAAAAATCTCCTGAATCACCACCACCGCCCCTCTGGGCGTGCCGACAGGCCAGGCTTCGTAAGCAGGCACCACAGTGCCGTCTGCGCTTTGCAGTTCAATCATCGTTCCCATGAATTTTCCTTGGTGAGTTTTGCAAATGGAATCGGTCCATGCTCAAGAGCACTGAACGGTTTGTGTGATGGGCCTGCGCACGCATCGCCCTGGGTCCTTGTCAACGGCTCAAAACGCGCTCGACAAAGTCGAGACGATCCTGGCCCCAAAAAATCTCGCCGTCGATCACGTAACTTGGCGCACCGAATACGCCCACATCAATGGCCGCCTGGGTATACGTCTCGTAACGCTCTTGCACGGCTTGGCTGTGCGATTGCTCCAGTAATGCGGCGGGCAAGCCCTGCTCGCTCAACAACTGGGTCAAAACTTTATCGTCGGCAATGTTGCGCTCTTGCGCCCAGCAAGCTGCCAAAATGGCCCCCGCCACCTTCATGGCCGATGGGGCACCTTGCGCCAGCTCCGCGGCAATGATGAGACGGGCCGCATCATCGCCCCCAACAGGGAAGTACTTTGGCTTGAGGTTCAGCGGCGCATTCAGGTGTGCACTGAAGCGCTGCAACTCCACCAAACGGTAAGCCTGACGCTGCGGCGCACGTTGACCCAAGGGCAAGCCGCCCGAAATCGGGAACACCTTGCCCCCCAAGTCAATGGGCATCACCCGCACGGTGGCTCCTGTGCGCTGCACGATGTCGGCCAGACGTTGGTGACCCAAATAAGCCCAGGGGCTTTGGGGGGCGAGGTAATAGTCCACTGTGCGACCCATGCTGTCTCCTTGTGTGTTGTGTAATCTTTGCAGATGCGGTTGTAACCGCAACAAACTATTTTTGCAGGAGACACACGATGAACAAGGTCTTGTTGGTGACGGGCGGCAGCCGGGGTATCGGGGCCGCCACCGCCCTTTTGGCAGCCCAAAATGGTTGGTCAGTGGCCGTGAACTACACCGCCAACTCACTGGCCGCCGACGAAGTGGTGCGCCAGATCCGCGCCATGGGCGGTCAAGCCATGTCGGTGCAAGCCGACGTGGCCGAAGAAGACCAGGTGCTGCGCATGTTTGAGCACATCGACGCCAAATTCGGCCGCCTGACCGGTCTGGTCAACAACGCAGGCGTGGTCGACGTCAAAGCCCGCGTCGACGAAATGAGCGTGGCCCGCTGGAAGCGCATGTTCGACATCAACGTGATCGGCAGCCTGATTTGCGCCCGCGAAGCCGTGCGCCGCATGAGCACACAACACGGCGGCGAAGGCGGCAGCATCGTCAACGTGTCGAGTGCCGCCTCGCGCTTGGGAGCGCCTGGCCAGTACGTGGACTACGCCGCCGCCAAGGGCGCGATCGACGCCTTCACCATCGGCTTGGCCAAAGAGGTGGCCGCCGAAGGCATCCGTGTCAACGCCGTGCGCCCGGGCCTGATCGAAACCGAGATCCACGCCTCGGGCGGCCTGCCCAACCGCGTGAAAGAACTGCAACACTTGGTGCCCGCCCAACGTGGTGGCACCGCCCAAGAAGTGGCCGAGGGGATTGTGTGGCTCTTGTCAGACAGCGCCAGCTACACCACCATGAGCTTTCTGGACATCTCGGGAGGCCGCTGATGGCACAGATCAAGTATTACTGGGAAGACTTCGCCCCCGGTCAGGTGCGCGACCTGGGCACCATCACGCCCACCCGAGAAGAAATCATCGCCTTTGCCACCCAATTTGACCCCCAACCCTTTCACCTGAACGACGAAGCGGCCCAGGCCTCGGTGTTTGGCGCTCTGTCGGCCAGTGGCTGGCACACCTGCTCGATGGCCATGCGGCTGATGGTGACCAACTTCCTGTGCGAAACCTCCAGCCTGGGCTCACCGGGCCTGGAAGGCATCAAGTGGCTCAAACCCGTGTACCCCGGCGACACCTTGCGCCTGCAAAGCACCATGCTGGAGACCAAACCCATGGGCAAGCGCCCGGATGTGGGCATGACGCGCAACCTGTGGGAGATGTTCAACCAGCACGGCGACAAAGTGCTGCACATGGAAGGCTGGGGCATGTTCAGAAGGCGTACGCCGGCAGCCTGAGGCGGAGCACAATCGGGTGATGGACTTCAAACCACTCATCACCCTGCTGGCCATCGTCAACCCGCTGGCCATTGTTCCTTTCTTCATTCACTACACCCAGGGCTTCAGTCGGGCACAACGCAAGAAAACGATTTGGGTGTCGTCCTTTTCTGCCTTTGTGGTGATCGCTGCCAGCGCCTTGCTGGGCCTGCAAATTCTGGAGTTCTTCGGCATCTCGCTGGCCAGCTTCCAGGTGGGCGGCGGCATGCTCTTGCTCACGTCCGCCTTGTCGATGCTCAACGCCCAACCTGCTGAATCCCGCGCCAACGCCGACGAAGTGCACGACGCCGAAGCCAAAGCGGCCGTCGGTGCCAGCATTGCCGTGGTGCCACTGACCATCCCCCTGTTGACCGGCCCGGCCACCATGTCCACCGTGGTGATTTATGCCGAAAAGGCCAAGAATTTCGCCCAACTCGGCACCCTGGTCGGCTACGGCGTGGTGATTGCGCTGGCGACCGCCGTGTGCTTTTCTTTGGCCACCCCGATTGCCCGCATCTTGGGCAAAACCGGCATCAACGTCATGACCCGGCTGATGGGCTTGATTCTGGCCGCACTGGCCGTTGAGGTGATGGCGGATGGCCTGCACAAGCTGTTTCCGGTGCTGGCGCGGGGGGTGTAACGATCAGTGCGGCATAAAGTAGCACCATGAGCCCCAAGCCACGCCAATCCACACCAGCAAGACCAGCACGATGCCCGCCTGGCTGACCGGCTTGGTCTTGCGCACACTCATCCAGTCATCGGCCTGCTGACGACAATCGCTGGCGATGTGCTCGGGTAAGTGGCGCACGATGAGCCAAATCAACACAGGCAGCAACATCACATCGTCCACAAAACCCAGCACTGGAATGAAATCAGGCACCAGATCAATCGGGCTGAGTGCATAAGCCACCACCAAAAAAGCCAGCCCCTTGAGCCACCAAGGTGTGCGTGGATCACGGCATGCGAACCACAACATCACGCCATCGCGCTTGATGCGGCGTGCCCAGTTTTTGAGAGAAGTCAGCATCTACCGATGTTACAAGTTACTGATATCAAACCTCACAGCGCCATGAATTTGCGTCTACGCTCGTACTTTTCTTTATGGGCTCACCCGCTAAAAGCTTCTTCCGCGTTGATGTTAAAGAACTCGACCGCCTGCTCCCACACTTTTCTCTGCTGAGCAACGAATCGCGAAAAATCCCGCTCCGACAAATTCAACGCTGCCAAACCACGCTCTCCTCTGAATGCGCGGTATTCCTGCATGGCCATGATTTTTTGAAAATCCAATGCCAAGGACTCAATCAGTGTCGTCGGCACATTGGTTGGTGCCAAAACGGCATCCCAGGAATAGTAAAAAAATGAGCCCTTCAGTCTGTTGCCCAGCAACTGCGAGAGCGTGACAACCGCTTGGTTTCTGTGGTTCATCACCGGCCCATCGCCAATGTTGACCAGAAAACTCAGGCCTCGGTCCAGATAGCGATGACACGAGCCTTTGTCCACCATCGCCGTCGTCAGCTCACCACTCAACACACGCTCAATCGCATTGGCATCGCCCTGCGTGACCATGTAGGTGCCCAATGGCTGCGCCAATCGGGAAATCATTTCCGAAAACAAATGCCCGGCAGCGCCCACCCCCGAAATTCCGCACTTTCGACTGGCCAATGGCACACGCTTCAAATCATCCAGCGTTGCGACAGTTTCTTGACGCGCAATCAAGACAGGATCATCACGGTAAAGAGACGCCACATAGCGGAACTGATCGACCGCTCGCACGTTGTGCATCGGGCTGGCCACCACCCCCGCCGTACTGACGACCGCCCCTGCAATCAATAGACTGGGGCGCTGTGGACGGCTGTGACGCTCGGCATACTCCACCGCCTTCATGCCGGTATACCCATGCTGGTGCGCCACTTGGACAGGCAAACCGGTCATGTTGGACAGCGCCACTTGGAAGTACCGGGCCACCTGACTGGTGATGCCATTGGCACCAAAAGGCACCACCAGTTCAATCCCCTCCAGGTCATGTGTTGGACTGTTTGCCCCCCTGGTCAGGACAGGCGCCCCCAGGCTGCAACCCAGGCCCAAGGCTGCCAGTTTTTGAACAAAATCACGCCGCCGCATTCCGCCTCCCCCGATTGAGCCTTGCAGCGTGCGAATGACCGTCGGCCTTTGAAGCCTGATCCATGCTGCTTTGATGTTCTTTGAATCATTAATTATGTCCAAAGAACTCAAATTGTTCTGCCATTTGTTTCGGCGCGGTAGCTCATGGCATTCAGGCTGGCTCAAAGCAGGCGGCCATGGTGCGCAAAATGGGCCTACAAAATGGACGCGCACGCAAGTGCACGCCAAATCCTGGCAAGTCAGTGCCAGGAGGATTTGCTCAACAAGCGCTTGTTCTGGGGGGTTTCTAAACCTGCAGATTGCAGGATAGGCGGATTTCTTCCACTTTCACGCCGCCCAGCTCCAGCGTTCTTGCAGGAACCGCATCCCGCTCAAACCCGGCCGCTTGGTAAAAACGCATCGCCCGGGTGTTTTGTGCCAGAACCCACAAGCAACAGCGGCGAAAAGCTTGTTCACGCAAGGTGGTTTGAGCCGCCCACCACAACTGACGCCCCACACCTCTAGACCAGACAGCAGGCGATGCATACAAGGCCCAGATTTCGGCATCCCCCTTGGCTGCATCCGGATCACGACAAGGCCCGGTATTGATCCAGCCCAACAGGCGATCACCGTCGATGGCCACTTGCAAATGACCTTGTTTCTCTTTCAGAAACTGTGCCCAGAATGCCTGCCGCGACGCCACCGTCAAGGATTTCAAAAATTCTTCAGGAAAGATATCCACATAGGCGACCTGCCATGCCTCGACATGGATTTCAGCCACGGCCTTGGCATCTTCAGGCTCTGCATGACGAATTCGCATCACTCCCTCCTTTTCTAAGTGAACCACCGGTCAGGCACCCATTTGCGCTTCACGGAAAAAGGGACCCAATCATCTGCCACCATGCGCCAGAATTTCTGGGTGAGGCCTGATGGACGACAGCTTCATAGAATACTTATTTATTTAATTAAAACGCATGCAAACCCTGAACTTTTCAAACATCCAGACCCTGGCTTTTGCGGGCGGCGGCAACCGGTGCTGGTGGCAAGCCGGTCTGCTGACGCAATTGCAGGTGTACGGTGCACGCTTGCCCGCCTCGTTGGTCGGCACCAGCGCAGGGGCAGCGATTGCAGCGTCTTTTTTGACAGGCAGCACAGCCACAGCCACAGCCCTTCAGGCCTGTCAGCGGCTGTATGCCGCCAACGCCCAACTGTTTGACTGGCACGGCTTAATGTGGCTTCAACTGAACTTCGCCCACCAAACGGTTTACCCCGCGTGGCTGGCTGCTTTCGTCAACGAAGGCAATTTCAAAGCCCTCAAATCGGCCTCAAGCCGTTTGCGGGTGGCAGTGACGCGCCCGGCCCGAGGGCTTGGCTTGGCTTGGCTTGGCTTGGCTTGGCGGGCAGCGTGGCGGCTGGCACTTTGGCCTATCTGTTGGACAAAAAACTGTTTCACAACATCCACCCGGCCCTGCCCCGGTTCATGGGTTTGAAACAGGCATTTTTCGATCTACAAGACTGCAGAACGGCAAAAGAAGCTCTAATCACACTGCAGGCCGCAGCCGCTGCACCGCCGTTCATATCCGGCGTTCTTCTGCAAGGTGGGTGGGCTTTTGACGGCGGATACACCGACAACGCGCCGATCCCGGCTCAAACCGCCAGTGAAAAAGCATCCACCCTGGTCTTGCTGACGCGCCACTACCCCGACAAACCGTCACTCTTTGAGGTGCACGGACGCACCTACTGGCAACCCAGCCGCAAGGTGCCCGTGTCCACATGGGATTGCCGCCCGGGCACCACGGTGGACGATGCGTTTGCGCTGGGGCAAGACGATGCCAAACGGGCGCTGGCTAATGGGCAGATCCAACTCAGCATCTGACCTCACGCGCCGCTTCAACCACCTCATTCAATGAAACACGAAGTGGCCCATCATTTGCTCAGTTTGGGTTCAAAGATCCAAGGGTCTTCACGCATCTTGCCAATTTTTGCCAAACTCACTAAGCTTTCCACATGAGCACCATGAACATTTCCCTGCCTGAAACATTAAAGACCTTTGTGGATCTGCAAGTCAGCCAACGCGGCTACGGCACCAGCAGCGAGTACGTGCGTGAACTGATCCGCAAGGATCAAGATCGACTTCAATTGCGTGAAAAACTCCTGATCGGCGCGGGTTCCGCCCCCACGCTACCGGTCAGTGGCACATACTTTGATGACCTGCGAGATCGGGTTCACCAGGCCACCTCAAACAATACAACCCGTTGAAAACAAAGCCAGTCATCCCACGAGAATTGGCCCTTCGGGATGTTGAGCAAGCTGTTGCCTACTATTTAGACGAGGGTGCGCCCTCTGCTGCTCTCGGTCTGATTGATGCGCTTGAAAAAGCCTATGCCCACATCGGTCGGCACCCCGGCACGGGATCGCCACGTTATGCCCACGAATTGAACCTGGCGGGTCTTCGATTTTGGCCACTGATCCGCTATCCACATGGTGTTTTTTTCATCGAGAAAGCGGACCACATCGATGTTTGGCGCGTTCTGCACGGTCAGCGCGATATCCCGGCTTGGCTTCAAACTGAATCCGATTGAGCTCACCTTAGCGACATTGAAGCAGCGGTGCCAAGTCTCTTCGCTGGCTGGAAATCACACCCCAAACCCCACCGCCAGCCCCGCCCTCAAATGCGACACCAGCGCCGCCACGGCCCGGGGCACATGCGGTGCGTAGGGGCGGATGGCGTAAATGGTTTCTGCAAAGGCCCCGACGGGCTTCCAGTCGGGCAGCACGCACACCAACTGCCCCTTGCGCAATTCGGTTTGAGCGCTGAAGTCGGGCAGGAGGGCGATGCCAGCACCTGTGAGCGCGGCTTCGCGCAAGGCCTCGCTGTTGTTGGCTGCGAAGTGGCCACTCACAGGCACCGTGATGCGTTCACCCGCTTGTGAAGGCTCACGCGGCTCGAAGGTCCACGCGGGCGTGTCTTGCGAACGGGGGTAGTGCAGGCAGTTGTGGGCCTGCAGCTCGGTGGGGGTTTGCGGTTCGCCGTGTTGGCGGATGTAAGCGCGAGTGGCCACCAGCACCGATTCGGTCGCACACAAGGCCCAAGCCACATGGGTATCGGGCGTGCGGGCAGTGTGGCGAATGGCCAGGTCGTAACCCTCGGTGGCCAAGGCGCTGAGGCGGTCAGACAGGTCGAGTTCGATGCGCACGTCCGGAAAATCTTTCAAAAAAGCGGCCATCAGCGGCACCAGTTGCTGGCGGGCCAGCGCCACCGGGGCCGTGACGCGCAGCAAACCGCTGGGCTGTTCGGCCAGGTCGCGCACTTGGGCAAAGCTCTGCTCGATCTGCTCAAACGAGGCGCGGGTGTCATCCACCAGCCGCTGCCCCGCCTCGGTCAGGCGCAGGCTGCGGGTGGTGCGCTGCACCAGAGTGACTTTGGCCGCACGTTCCAGCTCGGCGATGCGTTGGCTCATGGCGGCCTTGCTCACGCCCAGGCGGGCGGCAGCGGCCGTGTAACTGCCCTGCTGCGCCAGCACGCTGAGCCAGTGCAGGTGGGTCCAGAGGGTGTTGATTTTTTGCTCTTCCATTCAGCCATTGTTCATTATTTTGAACAATCAATTCAGGTTTGCGGTCTTGTGAGGGGTGTCGGGGGTGCCTACACTCAAGGCTCTTTCGACGCTTTTTATCGGCAAGAGCTGGATACAAAGCCCCGATTTTTTGTAGGAGCCAACCCCTGTGGGCGATCAAACGGTCACCGCATGATCGGAGAATCGCCCACGGGGTGGGCTCCTACAAAATACAAATTCACAAGCCACAAGGAGCACCCCATGAGCATCACGAACATCGGTCATTACATTGGCGGCCAAGTCGCCGCAGGCACTTCGGGCCGCAGCCAACCCGTCACCAACCCCGCCACGGGCGCCGTGACCGGCAACGTGGCCTTGGCCAACAGCGCCGAAGTTGCCCAAGCTGTGGCCGCCGCGCAAGCCGCTTTCCCTGCTTGGGCCGACACCCCACCGCTGCGCCGCGCTCGCGTGATGTTCAAGTTCCTCGAACTGCTGAACACCCACAAAGACGAACTGGCCCACATGATCACCGCCGAGCATGGCAAAGTGTTCACCGACGCGCAAGGCGAAGTCTCGCGCGGCATCGACATCGTGGAATTCGCCACAGGCATCCCGCAGCTGCTCAAGGGCGACTTCACCGACCAAGTCTCCACAGGCATCGACAACTGGACCCTGCGCCAGCCTTTGGGCGTGGTGGCGGGCATCACGCCTTTCAACTTCCCCGTCATGGTGCCCATGTGGATGTTCCCGGTCGCGATTGCGGCGGGCAACACCTTCATCTTGAAGCCCAGCCCGACCGACCCGACACCTTCCCTGTTCATCGCTGAGTTGCTCAAAAAAGCCGGTTTGCCCGACGGCGTGTTCAACGTGGTGCAAGGCGACAAAGAAGCCGTGGACGCGCTGCTGGAGCACCCCGACGTGAAAGCCATCAGCTTTGTCGGCTCCACGCCCATCGCCAACTACATCTACGAAACCGGTGCCCACCACGGCAAGCGCGTGCAGGCCCTGGGCGGCGCGAAGAACCACTTGGTGGTCATGCCCGACGCCGACATTGACCAAACCGTCGACGCCTTGATCGGCGCAGGTTACGGCTCGGCTGGCGAGCGCTGCATGGCGATTTCGGTGGCGGTCTTGGTTGGTGATGTCGCCGACAAGATCCTTCCCAAGCTGATCGAGCGCACCAAAGCCCTGCAAGTGCTCAACGGCGAAAACCTGGCCGCCGAAATGGGCCCCATCGTGACCGACGCTGCGCGTCAGCGCATCAAGGGCTACATCGACGCGGGCGTGGCCGAAGGTGCTCAACTGCTGGTGGACGGCCGCGAGTTTGACGGCGCGAAGGCCGGTGCTGGTTGCGAACAAGGTTTCTGGCTCGGCGGCACGCTGTTTGACAACGTGACCACCGACATGAAGATCTACAAGGAAGAGATCTTTGGCCCGGTCTTGAGCTGCGTGCGCGTGCCCGACTTTGGCACGGCGGTGCAAATCATCAACGACCACGAGTTCGGCAACGGCGTGAGCTGCTTCACCCGCGACGGCAATGTGGCCCGCGAGTTTTCGCGCCGCATCCAGGTGGGCATGGTCGGCATCAACGTGCCAATTCCGGTGCCCATGGCTTGGCACGGCTTTGGTGGCTGGAAGCGTTCGCTGTTTGGCGACATGCACGCCTATGGCGAAGAAGGTGTGCGCTTTTACACCAAGCAAAAATCCATCATGCAGCGCTGGCCCGAGTCGATTGGCAAAGGCGCTGAATTTGTGATGCCCACCGCGAAGTAACTTCGCTTCCATCTTTCTGCTGGCCTCGTTGCGCTCTGGCGTGGCGGGGCTTTTTCTTTGGCTGCTTGTGTGGCGGGTCTGAACTAGGGCGGCGTGAAAAACTCGTTTCAACCCTAGGGGTAAAACGTGATGCTCTGTTGTTACTCAGTCACTTCCTTAAGAAGCAAGTGAACTGCCGGATGCTCACCAGGCAGCAAGATATCGGCGAGAGGCTGGATCAAGCGAAGTCCGGTGTTGCAGTTGGCAAAAACCACGAAGCCCGAGTTGGACTCTGAATTTCCCATGACAAATGCCCGCATCCCGATCATCTTGCCCCATTGGAAGAAGCGTGCAAACTCAGGCTCAAGTCCCCAACCCAGCCCCCAACCTATATTGGGCTCCTGGGCATGGGGTGGGCCATCCAGTTGAATGAGGGCGCCCTGTGGGAGCATCACTGCGGGCGAGAACCAATCTTGCCAAGTCTGCTTCTTCAGGCGTGCTCCGCTGAGGACGGCTGACAAGAATGCGCCATATTCTGTGGCCGTTGTTTTCAGCGAATAGGAGGCGTTTGCAGATGGCGCCCGATGGCCTGAAAGGCGTGCGCCAGATTCATGCGGTACAGCCTCGTTTGTGGAAAAAGCGCCACGCCATTCCAAACTGGACAGCTCCATTCCAAGCGGGTCAAAGACCAAACGCCGAATGGTGGCCTCCAGAGGCTCGCCTGTCCTTGCCTCGATAGCGGTCTGCAGATACATGAAGCCCACGCTGGAGTAACTGAACCAGTTTCCGGGTGCATAGAACATTCGAATCGGATCTTTGTCCCGCAAATTCTGTAAGCCCGCAGTGTGCGTCAACAGGTGTCGGGCCGTGATGCTTCGAGCTCTGGGGTCGTCGGTAACCACTGGTCGAACAAATGAGGCAAGGGGTTCGTCAAGAGAAATGACGCCAGCATCTACGAGTTGAAGAGTTGCGTATGAAATCAGAGGCTTGGTCAGCGATGCAGCGTCAAAAACTGTGTCCGTAGTGACCGGACTGTTCGTCTCAATATCTCTCAGCCCAGCCGAAACCACGTCAACATTGCCTTGGCTGACGACGGCGACGCTGGCGCCGATCACATCCCTGCTGGCTAGGAGCTCCTGAAGCTTTTCTGTGGATAGTTTTGATCGCATGCAGTCACTATATACAAGATGGCGGCCCCCTTTTGCATCCGCTCAATATCAGACGGGTCACATCTGAACGGTGAATAACCGAGTCCATCCATACCCACTCCCAGACCGGCGCGCCGGGGTGTCCTATAAAGCGACGTCAAGGAGGAGACGGCCGCAGGCCGGCGGGGGACATGAGCGACGCAGGGCGCGCCGGTGCACCGGTCCAGCGAGCACCAACCTATCGCCCGAGCCAAGCCGAATACTCCAACGGCCGAATCCCAAACCGCACCGCATTGCCCACATGCAGCGACGCAAATTCAGCCAGCACCAGCGCGGTGAAGTGCGCGTGCTCGTCCCATGGCACCGAGGCGGGAATCTTTCCTTTCACCGCCTGCTCAGTAGCGGCTTCGCCCTGGCGCACGATGGCGGCGACCACTTCGGCCAGCGCCAGCCGGTGGCGCAGCCGAAATATGTCGGGCGGCACCAGAGTTTGCTGGATCGCCACGTACTGTTGGCATGAGCGTTCATAGGCCCACACAAACACGTCGCGCAGCAGCTCCACGCGGTTGAGTTCGTACACGCCCAGCATGGCGTTCACATAGGCTTGCTGCGGCACGTCGATGAAGGACAGCGGGCACAGGTTGTGGCGGATGAACGGGATGTTGGCAGCCAGCCGCGAGACGCGTTTGTTCACGTCTTCAAACGGCTGCAGGTAGGGCAGGTGCACCATCAAAAAGAAGGCCTGCTCAAACGGGTCGGCAATTTCGGCGGCCATCTGCACCACGATGCCCAGCAGCTCCTCCAGCCGTTGGGGCAGCGCCAGCGGCAGGTAAACGCTGCCACCGATCTCCACCGGGCGGCGGCGGACGCGGCCGACGGCACTGGGGTCGGCCATCAGGCCGTCCGACAAAAAAGCGTGCAGCGCGATCACGGTGTCGGTCTGCACACGGGCGTTGTCGGGGCTGAGCACCAGGTATTCGATGGCCTGTTTGTGGTTCAGGATCATCTGGGTTTCAAAAGCGTCCTTGCCTTCGGCGGCTTGGCCAAAGGCTATCAGCCGCTCGGTGTCTAGGCGGCTGTAGGTGTTGCCCTCCAGGTGCGACGAGGCCCAAGACAGGTCGATCAGCAAGCGGTTGAGCATGTCACGGGCGAAGGTGCCCGCAGGGGTTTGCGCGGCGGGCGAGCGGCCCATGGCGTGCAGCTGCTCGCGCAAGTCCAGCGGCAAGTACGCGGTGTGGTTGGGCTGGTATTGCTCCAGGAACGACTGTCGGTAAGCCACTGGGTTGCGTAGGTGGCGCGGCTGGGTGACGTAGACACGGACCTCGGCCCCTTCCACCGACACGGGCAGGTCGTCAGGCGGCGGAGCGACGCGCCAAGCGGCCTCTGGCTCTTGTGCGCGGACGGCGGCTGATGAAACGCGGCGGTAGCGCGCCGTGCGGCGATCGCCCAGCATCTCGATGCGTTGCTGCGCCACCAGCAAAGCCAGGCGCCGCTGCAGGGTGCGGCGGTGGATCGGGGTGCCCCATTGCTGCGCGATGGTGTCAATGCCCACGCCATCAGGGGCGATGACTATGAATTCGACCAAGCTGTCCAGCTCATCGGTGGAGGTCAGGCGTGGCATTCGGTGGGCTTTGAAGTGTTGGGTGGTTTGCGACAAATAAGTGTCGCAAACCATTTTATGCGACACATATAGTGTCGTAAAGACCTGTTTTACGCCCTTATGCACCTAGTCTTTTTGTTGAAAGACCGACACAATGCGGCTGATGAATGGGCGGCACGCGACCCCGTCCGAGTCTCGGACACTACGTCCGTTCGGGAAAGACGGCCATTGCAAAGGCACAATCGCCTGTTCAGGAGACCGGGTACAACATGAACGACAACACCTTTGACTACATCATCGTCGGCGGCGGCACAGCCGGCAGCCTGCTGGCCAACCGCCTGAGTGCCGACGCCAGCAAGCGCGTGCTGCTGCTGGAGGCAGGCAAAAAAGACGATTACCACTGGGTGCACATCCCGGTGGGTTATCTGTATTGCATTGGCAACCCGCGCACTGACTGGCTGTACCAGACCGAGCCAACTGAAGGCCTGAACGGCCGCAGCCTGCGTTACCCGCGTGGCAAGGTACTGGGCGGGTGCTCCAGCATCAACGGCATGATCTACATGCGCGGCCAGTCGCGGGACTACGAGCAGTGGGCGCAGATCACCGGCGATAACAGCTGGCGCTGGGACGAGGCCCTTCCTTACTTCAAACTGCACGAAGACCACTACAAAGGGGCCAACGGATTCCACGGCGCCAAAGGCAGCAAGTCTGAATTGCTGGCGCCCGCAGATTTGACCCCAGGCAGTTACCTCCACACATTGCGCGGTCGCGTGGCGGGTGGCGAATGGCGCATCGAAAAGCAGCGCCTGCGCTGGGACGTGCTCGATGCATTTGCACAAGCGGCGCAGCAGGCGGGCATTCCGGCCACCGACGACTTCAACCGGGGCGACAACGAAGGCGTGAGCTACTTCGAGGTCAACCAGAAAAACGGCTGGCGCTGGAACACTGCCAAGGCTTTTTTGCGCCCCACTTGCTACGCCCGCCCCAACTTCGAGCTGTGGAACAAGGCGCAAGTGGCCAAACTGATGCTAGAAACGCAAGCCGACGGCAGCCAGCGCTGCACCGGGGTGCGCGTCTGGTCAGGCGTGGAGATGGTCGAGGTCAAAGCCACCCGTGAAGTGATCTTGAGTGCGGGCAGCATTGGCTCGGTGCAAATCCTGCAACTGTCGGGCATTGGGCCGGCCGACTTGCTCAAGAGCAAAGGCGTGGAAGTCACACACGAGCTGCCCGGCGTGGGTGCCAACTTGCAAGACCATTTGCAGATCCGCTCGGTCTACAAGGTCAAGGGCACGAAAACGCTCAACACCATGGCCAATAGCTTGCTGGGCAAGGCCATGATCGGGCTGGAATACGCGCTCAAGCGCACCGGCCCCATGAGCATGGCCCCCAGCCAGCTGGGCGCGTTCACCAAAAGCGATCCGTCGCAGCCGCACGCCAACATCCAGTACCACGTGCAACCCCTGAGCCTGGACGCCTTTGGCGAGCCGCTGCACAGCTTCCCGGCCATCACCGCCAGCGTGTGCAACCTGAACCCCACCAGCCGGGGCTCGGTGCAAATCAAAACCAACCGTTTTGAAGACGCCCCCGCCATTGCGCCCAACTACTTGGCCACCGATGCCGACCGCAAAGTGGCCGCCGACAGCCTGCGCGTGACGCGCCGCATCATGTCGCAGTCTGCCATGGCACCCTTCGCACCCGAAGAGTTCAAGCCGGGCGTGCAGTACCAGACCGACGAAGAACTGGCCAAACTGGCGGGCGACATTGCCAGCACCATCTTCCACCCCGTGGGCACCACCCGCATGGGGCGCGATGACGACCCGATGGCGGTGGTCAACTCGCGCCTGCAGGTGCGCGGCGTGGCCGGTCTGCGCGTAGTGGATGCGGGGGTGATGCCCACCATCACCAGCGGCAATACCAACAGCCCAACCTTGATGATTGCCGAAAAAGCCGCGCAGTGGATCGCCGAAGACGCATTGTCCTCAGCGACGGTCTGAGGACCAAACGGCTGGCCCGAACAGACCAAATGCTTTCTTTTGTCGCAACTCAACTCGGTGGGACTCAGGGATTTCCCGAAAATCGGGAAATCCCTGAGGAAATTCAGGGTCTTGTTCCCTTACAGTTCAGCCACTCGATGCAAAGCAGTATCTGCATCCCGAGGGCCGAGGAGACAACTCGAACCCCAAAAATTCGAACATCAACCAACATCCGAACGAGATGTATTTCCAAAGCGTCGCGCAAGCGGCGCTTTTTTTTGGCTTTGTCCATCGCCCTGGCGCTGAAGACAAAACAAGCAACTGCCGATGACGACATGCCCCCACATGACGCCACGGCACAATCACCCCCATGGAATTACTGATTGTTTCACTGGCCTCATTTTTGGCCGGCCTGATCGACTCGATTGTGGGCGGCGGCGGCTTGATTTTGATCCCGGTTCTGTTTGCCACCTTTCCCCAAGCGCCACCGGCCACCTTGTTTGGCACCAACAAAAGCGCCTCAATCTGGGGCACCGCCTTTGCAACCGTGCAATACAGCCGCAAAGTGGTCATGACCTGGCGCTCTTTGCTGCCTGCAGCGGGGGCTGGGTTGATCGGCTCACCGATGGGCGCGTGGACCGTCTCCCAAGTCGATCCCGGAGTGTTTCGCAAAATTTTGCCCATCTTGATGCTGGCCTTGCTGCTGTACACCCTGGCCAAAAAGGACATGGGCCGTCATCACGCACCACGGTTTGCAGGTGCCCAAGAAGCCTGGGTGGCTGCAGCCATCGGCTTGACCATTGGCTTTTACGATGGTTTTTTTGGGCCCGGCACCGGTAGTTTTCTGGTCTTTGCCTATGTGCGTCTAATGGGTTACGACTTTTTGAACGCCTCTGCTTCGGCCAAATTGATCAACATGACCACCAATTTTTCAGCCTTGGTGCTGTTCACCCTGCAGGGCCATGTGTGGTGGCACCTGGCTTTGGCCATGGCGGTGTCCAACATTTTGGGCAGCTTGATCGGTACACGCCTGGCCCTCAAGCACGGTGCGGGTTTTGTGCGACACGCCTTCATTGGGGTGGTGGTGGTCTTGATCTGCAAAACCGCCTACGACACTTGGCTGCGCTGACAAGCGCTCAGCGCCTGCGCCATTTGATCTGCCCGGCATACTGCGCCAGCGCCACGCCCAGCAAGGTCACGCCAGCCCCTGCGATCTTGGCCCAACTGTAGTGCTCGCCCGACAATGCCCAGGCAAACAAGCCCGCCATGGGCGGCATCAAGTACATCAGGGGCGCACTTCGGGCCACACCGCGGACCGTGTTGATCCAGCCCCAGGCCAGCCAACCGATGAAGGCCGACACCAAGATCGACCAAAACAAGCCCACCCAAGCCCAAAAATCAAGCGCCCCCCAATTGGCAGCCATGCCGGCGGGCACCGACAAAAGCATCACGGGCAAACCGCCCAGCAAGGTGGCGTACCCCATGGTCAAGACCGGTCCGTGTTTCTCCATCACGGGTTTGACCGCCACGGTGTAATAAGAAAAGAAAGCCGCCGCGACCAGCAAAACCAAATCACCCCCGCCTGCCCGCCAATTGCCACCCAGCAACTTGTCTGACAGGAACATCAACACGCCCCCAAAAGCCAGTCCCACACCCGACATTTGCGGGGCAGTCAGTCGCTCCAGACCCTGATAGCGCAAGATCAACAAGGTCAAAATCGGCCCGCACGCCAAAATTACCGAACTGGAAAAGGCCGTGGACCAATGGATGCCATAAGTGACCAATCCCACATGCAAGGAGTGGCCGATAAAACCCAACCAAGCCATCTGCAGCACGTCCTTGCGGGGCAAAAGCGGCAGCCAACGACCAAAACGCCAGCGCATGAGCAGCAGCGCACACACGGGCATGATGAGGTAACGCGCCCACAAGAAGCCACCGGGCGTGATCAGGTCGAACAGGTACTTTTGCAGGGTGAAGTTGCCACCCCAAATGACAATCAACACCAAGGCGATGAGCAAGGCCAGCTGGTCATGACGGTGCAGTGGGGCGCTGTGGGACATGGTTTTCATGGTGAGCCTTCAGGCTTCAAAGGCTGACACCCTCAAAAAAATAAGTGGCCAGCCATGCATGACTGGCCACGTCTGACATCACTTTTTGCGAGCAGCGACAGCAGCTTCGGCTTCTTTCACCAAGGCAGGGCCCACGGTGTTTTTCCACTTCTCGTACACCGGACGGGTGGCTTTGACGAAGGCTTCGCGCTCGTCGGCACTCAGCGATGTCACCGTCACGCCCATGGCAGCGATATCCTTGAGCACAGGCTTGTCGGCTTCAACCAAGCCTTTGCGGGCGATGGCAATTTCGGCTTTGCCTGCATCCACTGCGGCCTGGCGCACGATGGCCTGGTCAGCCGGTGTCCAAGATGCCCAGATGTCTTTGTTGACCACAAAGATCAGCGGATCGGCCACATAGCCCCAGGTGGTCACGAACTTCTGGCCCACGGTGTGCATTTTCAGCACGGTGAACAGAAACAAGGGGTTTTCCTGGCCATCCACCGCGCCGCTGGACAGCGCAGGCTGCGCATCGGCCCAGCTCATTTGTGTGGGGTTGGCACCCATGGCACTGAACATGTCCGAGTAAATGGGCGAGCCCACCACACGGATTTTCATGCCCTTCAAGTCAGCAGGCGACTTGATGGGGCGTTTGGAGTTGGTCAGTTCGCGGAAACCGTTTTCACCCCAGGCCAGTGGCACCACACCCGATTTGTCCAGGGTCTGGAAAATCTTCTGGCCCACGCTGCCTTGTGTCAGCGCGTCAATGGCAGCGTAATCGGGCATTAAAAAGGGCAGCGAGAACAAGTTCAGTTCTTTGACCTGGGGCGACCAGTTGATGGTCGAGCCCACAGCCATGTCGATCACGCCCTGGCGCAGTGCGCTGAATTCGCGGGTCTGGTCGCCCTGGATCAGGGACACACCGGGGTAGAGCTTGATGTTGATGCGCCCCTGGGTGCGTTCCTTGACCATGTCGGCCCACATCTTGCCGGCCTGGCCCCAGGGTGTGGGGGGTCCCAGCACCAACGACATGCGGTATTCGGCCTTGTAATCAGCGGCCACGGCCGGGGCAGTGAAAGCGCTCAAACCAGCGGCTACAGCCAGCAGGCTGAGCAAATGACGACGAAGTTTCATGGTTGTCTCCTTGTTGAAAAATGAAAGCGGGGGCTCAATAGCCCAGATAACGCGGCAGCCACAGGGCCAGTTCGGGCCAGGCGATGACGGCCAGCATGACCAGGAACATGGAAAACAGCATCCAGCCGACCCAGCGCACGGTTTCTTCCATGCGAACCCCGGCAATGCGGCAAGACACCATCAGGTTCACAGCCAAAGGCGGCGTGAACTGACCCAGCGCCACTTTGAGTGTGAGGATCACGCCAAACCAGACCGGGTCCCATTTGTAGAACTGCACGATGGGCCACAAGAGTGGCACAAAAATCAAGAAGATGGACACGCCATCGAGGAACATGCCCACAGTGATCAGCATGAGGATGAGCAGCGCCAGCACGCCGTACTCGCCCAAGCCCGAGTTGACGATGGCGGTGGTCACCGGATCGATCACCCCCAGCGTGGACAGCGAAAAGGCAAAAATACCGGCCAAAGACACCACCAGCAAGATCACGGCCGACAACTCGCCGGATTCGCGCAAGATGACAAACAGGTCGCGCACCTTGATCGTGCGGTAAATGACCATGCCCACAAACAGGCCATAAAACACCGCCACCACCGCTGCCTCGGTGGGCGTGAACCAACCGGCGCGCATGCCGCCCAAAATCAAAACCGGCGCAGCCAAGCCCCAGGTGGCCTCCACAAAGCTTTTCCACAACTCGGGGCGTGGCAAGCTTGCCTCGTGGGCCCCCATCTTGTGTTTGCGGGCCATCCACACGGTAGGCACGATCAGGGCAATACCGGCCAAAATGCCGGGAATCATGCCGGCAGCAAACAAGGCGGGCACCGAAGCACCGGGTACCAGCACCGAATACACAATGAAGGCCACCGAGGGCGGAATCAAAATGTCCGTGGCCGCAGCCGCTCCGACCACACTGGCAGAAAACGCCGCCGGGTACCCAGCCCGCGACATGGCCGCGATCATGACCGCCCCCACCGCCGCTGCGTTGGCAGGACCTGAGCCGGAAATGCCGCCCAAAAACATGGCCACCACAATCGCCACCAAAGGCAACATGCCCGGGCCACGGCCCACAATGGCCACGGCAAAGTTGACCAGCCGCAGCGCCACGCCCGAGCGGTCAAAAATCGAGCCCACCAGCACAAACATGGGAATGGCCAGCAGCGGGTACTTGCCCAGACCGGCGTAAAAGTTTTGCGGCACGGCCAGCAGGCCAAACCACTGCGCATCGGAGTTGGCCAGGGCAATGCAGGCCGCACCGGCCAGGCCCAGGGCCGCGCCAATCGGCACGCCCATCAGCATCATGACCACAAAAGCCACAAACAAGAGGGTTGGAATCATGGCTGGCGCCCCCGACGGATGAACAGGCCCAAGGCGCGACCCGCAATGGCCACCGACAAGACCGGCAGCCAAATGGTGTACCACCACTGCGGCACGCCAATGCCCGGCGAGGTTTCGCCAAAGCGGAAGTCGTCCCACACCACACGCACGCTGAGCACCGCGATCAGCGCAAACAACACAAACACCATCAGCGCACCAAAGCGGGCCAGCGCCCGCTGGCGTTTTTCAGGGCCACTGTCAGCAAAGTATTCAATGCGGATTTGGCGGTTGCGGGCCACCGAGGCCGAGCCCGCCACCAGCGCCAGCACAATCATCAGGAACACCGAGAACTCTTCGGTCCAGGCAAAAGACTGGTCGGTGAAATAGCGCACCAGCACATTGGCAAAGGTGATGAGCGACAACAGGCCCATCACGATCACCGTGAGCCAGTCTTCGATTTTCAGAGGAACAGCAGTTTGTTCATCGGTTTCAGCCGTGGCCACTTGGGCGGGAGCTTGCTCGTGCAATGGGGTCATAGGTCTCAAGCCAAATTTAAAATTCACTTTACCATGGCGCTCTTGGCCAAATGCTCCATGAGCAGGCCCCAAAGCGCCCCCGGGGACACAGGAATGCCCCCTCAAAAAGCCCGTTGAATGCAAGTGCCATGGGGTCATCCAAGCAGGGTAAAAAGCCTCACGGTGTGACGAATTTCAGGCAACCTTGCGCTGCCGCCACAATCTGCTCGGCCGACACACGGGCCACCGCTTCCAGCACGGGGGCGTAGCCCACCGGGATGCGCGGTGCCCCCAAGCGCTTGACGCGCACGCCCAGAGTTTCGGCCACGGTGGCGGCAATTTCAGCGCCAAAGCCTGCGGCCTGGATCGCCTCGTGCACCACCAGCAAATGGCCTGTTTTGGCGGCCGACTTGAGCACCGTTTCCCGATCCCAAGGCCACAGGGTGCGCAAATCGATCAGCTCCACCTGAACGCCCAATGCCGCCAATTGTTCGCAAGCCGTTTGGCACACCTGCACCTGACGGCTCCAACTGACCATCGTCAGGTGGTCACCCGGGCGCAGCACCGCAGCTTGGCCCAAGGGCACCTGCACGCTTTCGTCCACCGGCCCTTCCAGGCCCCAGAGCGTTTTGTGTTCCATGTAGACCACCGGGTCGCCGCACTGCATGGCCGCGCGCAACAAGGAGTAGTTGTCTTGCACCGAGCCCGGACACACCACCACCAGGCCAGGCATGTGGGCAAACCAGGCTTCGAGTGACTGAGAATGCTGCGCCGCCGAGGCGTCCCAGATGCCTATGGGCATGCGGGCCACCAGGGGCACGCGGCCCTGGCCGCCAAACATGTAACGGTTTTTGGCGGCCTGATTGATGATTTCGTCCATGCCGCACAGGGCAAAGTCGACCACGCGCATCTCCACCACCGGGCGCATGCCTGCCAGCGCCATGCCCACGCCGCCGCCCATGATGGCCGCTTCGCTGATGGGCGTGTCGATGATGCGGTGCGTGCCAAAGGTCTGTTGCAAGCCTTTGTACTGGCCAAAAATGCCGCCCCGACCCACGTCTTCGCCCATCACCACCACGCGCTCGTCGGCTTCCATTTCGCGCTGCACGGCCAGCACGGCGGCCTGGCTGTAGCTCATCGTGTTCAAAACCATTGACCTTCTCCTGTGGTCTGGATGTCGGTGTAGGCCGCCGACACATCGGGCCATGGCGCTTGGTCCGCTGCCTGCATGGCGGACTGCACTTCGGCCTGGGCTTGCTGGTCCATCTGGTCGCACACGGCATCGGTGCTGCCCAGCGCCAGCAGCGCACGGCGGGCGTTCTGGATGGGGTCGTTTTTCAGGGCTTCTTCGACTTCCCGGGGGTCTCGGTAAGCGGCCAGGTCCACCGACACATGGCCTTTGACGCGGTAGGTGCGGGCATGCAACAGCCGCGGCCCTTGGCCTGCGCGAATGGCCTGCACCAGCTCGGCGGCTTTTTCATAAACGGCCCACACATCGTTGCCATCCACCGGAGTCGCTGCAATGCCCAGGCTTTCGCTGCGGGCCGAAGCACCAAGGCCAGCGATCATGGGACCACTGGCAGTGGTGGCGCTCCATCGGTTGTCTTCGCACACAAACAGCACCGGCAACTGGTGCACCTGCGCCCAGTTGAGGGCTTCCAGAAACGGCCCTCGGTTGATGGCGCCGTCACCAAAAAAGCAAACAGTGATGTCGCTACGCCCCTGCAGTTTTTGCGCGTGGGCAGCGCCCACGGCAATGGGCAGGCCCGCCGCCACCACGCCGTTGGCCCCCAGCATGCCGACGGAAAAATCGGCAATGTGCATGGAGCCGCCTTTGCCCCCGTTGAACCCTGTGGCCTTGCCATACAGCTCGCACATCATGCGGCTGAGGTCAGCCCCCTTGGCCAGGGTGTGGCCATGGCCACGGTGCGTGGAGGTCAGGTAGTCGCGCGGGGTGAGGTGGGCGCACACGCCAGCGGCCACGCCTTCTTGCCCGGTAGACAGGTGCAAGGGGCCGCGAACTTTGGCGCTGCCGTCGGCGGTTTTGTTGTAGGCGCTGACACCGCCCTGGCTCAGGATTTCGGCGGCATTTTCAAACGCCCGAATGCGGGCCATGCACAGATACAAAGCGGCCAATGCGTCTTTTTGAGCGATGGAGGGCAATCGATGTCTCCTGTGATGAGATCGCCCCGAAAAACAATTTTCTCAAGGCCATGTGCACTCTAATGGCATTTGACAGGCAGGCCTGCACGCAGGCGACAGGGCCCCTTGAGCGGGTTGACAGGTTCTCAGACCACCACCACGGGCACGCGCGCGGCCAACGCACACATGAGCTCATAGCCCACCGTGCCCGCCGCTTGCGCCACCTCGTCGATGCTGAGCACCGCGCCCTGCGCCGACTGCCCCCAGAGCGTGACCATGCTGCCCACGCCCGCATCGGGGAAGGGACTCAGGTCCACCGTGAGCATGTCCATGCTCACGCGGCCCACCGTGCGGCCCCGCTCACCATCCACCAGCACGGGCGTGCCGGTGGGGCAGATGCGCGGGTAACCATCGGCATAGCCGCAGGCCACCACACCGATGCGCAGGGGGGCATCGGCCACAAAGCTGGAGCCATAACCCACGCTGTTACCCGCCTGCAGGTGCTGCACAGCAATGATGCGGGCATTCAGGCTCATGGCAGGCAACAAACCCCAGTGCGCGACGCTGTGCTCGGGAAAGTCGGGCGAGCTGCCATAGACCGCGATGCCAGGGCGAATCCAGTCGGCTTTCACGGCCGAGTCTTGCGCATGACGCAAGCTGGCCGCACTGTTGCTGACACTGCGCTCGCCCGGCAGGTCACGCGTGGCCTCTTCAAAGCGGGCCATCTGCTCGGCGATGCCTTTGGGGCCATCGGCGTCACTGAAATGGGTCATGAGCGAGATCTCGTCCACCTGCGGCAAAGCGTTCAGCCGTGTCCAGGCCGAACGAAAGCGCTGCGGTGCAAAGCCCAGCCGGTTCATGCCCGAGTTCATCTTGAGGAAAACGCGGTGCGGCTCGTGCGTCTTGTGCAGGGCCAGCATGTCGATTTGCTCGTCGCAATGCACCGTGTGCCACAGGTGCAGGCGCGAGCACAACTCCAGGTCCCGCGCCTCAAAAGCGCCTTCCAGCAACAAGATCGGGCCGCGCCAGCCCAAGGCACGCACGCACTCGGCTTCGTTCAGGTCCAACAAGGCAAAACCATCGGCCCCGCGCAGGCCTTCAAACACCCGTTCAACGCCATGTCCGTAGGCATTGGCTTTGACCACGGCCCAAGCTTGGGCGTCGGGTGCGGCCTGGCGGGCTCGCGCCAGGTTGTGGCGCAGCGCGGCGGTGTGAATGGTGGCTTGTATAGGACGGGGCATGGGTGCAAACGTGAAAAAAACTGATGAAGTATGCCAGCCTCATGACTGGCCACAGGCCCCTTCCCAGCCATGTTTTGCCATCCCAAAACCGGTCTATCCAGCTGGCCTGATGTGCAGCTGCACCCTCTCACTTCTTGTTGCATGCACGTGCTTTTGATAGACAGGTCAACCGGACCAAGGGTTCAACGGTCATCCACAAGCGCGCAAATCACCGGGTAAACACAGTCTTTCCCCTGCCCGGAAGGGGCTTACAAATGATTTACACTGGCCCGCAGCCTGTTAACCCCGTGTCATCTGCCTGAGCTGTTCAGGCACTGGCTGAACCTTGTCATCCATGGAAGTTTTTCAGTTTTTGATGCCCATCTTCACTGAATACGGTTACTTAGCCGTATTTGTGATGCTCTTGATCTGTGGATTTGGAATTCCAGTTCCCGAAGATGTGACCTTGGTGACGGGCGGTGTGATCGCTGGCCTGGGCCACGCCGATGTGAACACCATGTTTGCCGTGGGCATGGCGGGAGTGTTGGTGGGTGACGGCCTCATGTTCACCTTGGGCCGTTTGTACGGCCAGCGCATTTCTCAGCTGCCCGGTTTTCGAAAAATCCTCACACCCGAGCGCTTTGCCAGCGCCCAAGATGCCTTTCAGAAATACGGCAAATGGGTCATGTTCGTGGCCCGCTTCTTGCCCGGCTTGCGCACACCCGTATTTTTCTCGGCGGGCATGAGCCAGCGCGTGAGCTTTGGCACCTGGTTTTTGATGGACGGCTTTGCCGCCTTGATCAGCGTGCCGATCTGGGTGTACCTGGGTTACTTTGGTGCGCAAAACTGGGACTGGATGTTTGGCGTGCTGCGCCAGTTCCAACACGGCATCTTTGCCCTGCTGGGCATCGGCATCGTCTGGCTGGGCTGGCGCTGGTGGCGCAAGCGCCAGGCCACGGCAGCGGCAAAAGCCTCTGGCGACGCCTCTTAAGCCGCCCACGCATGGGCCACACCTCCCCCAAAAGCCTGGCGGTTGCCGGGCTCCTGTTCAACGCCTTTGTCTGGGGCGTGTGCTGGTGGCCCTTCAAACAACTCGAATCCCAAGGCCTGCACCCGCTGTGGGCCACGGCGCTGGTCTATGCCTTCGTCTTTGTGTCCATCGCCTTGTGGCTGTGGCGCAGCGGGCAGCTGCAAAGCTGGCGCGGCCACCCCGGGCTGTGGCTTTTGCTGCTGAGCTCTGGGCTGACCAATGTCGGCTTCAACTGGGCCGTGACGGTGGGCGACGTGGTGCGCGTGGTGCTGCTGTTTTATTTGATGCCGGCCTGGTCGGTGCTGGTGGCCTGGTGGCTGCTGGGTGAAAAACCCACCCCCATGGCCTTGCTGCGCTTGCTGCTGGCGCTGGCCGGTTTGTTCATCGTGCTCAAGACCCCCGAAACGCCCTGGCCCGTGCCCGAAAGCCTGGCCGATGGCCTGGCCCTGATGGGCGGCCTGACGTTTGCCATCACCAACGCCTTGCTGCTCAAACTCAAAGACACGCCCAGCGCCTCGCGCACCCTGGCCATGTTTGGCGGTGGCGCGGTCATGGCCACGCTGACGGCCATGACCGGTTTGGCCACGGGCGTCGTGGCCATCGGCGCGGCACCCACCTGGAGCTGGCTGCCCCTGGTGGCCCTGCTGTGCCTCTCTTTTTTGTTGGGCAACCTGGCGCTGCAATATGGCGCAGCCCGCCTGGCCGCCCACACCACGGCGCTGGTCATGCTGTCCGAAGTGCTGTTTGCCAGCGTGTCCTCGGTGCTGCTGGGGGCCTCCAGCTGGGACAGCCGCACCCTGATTGGCGGGTCTTTGATTTTGCTGGCGGCTTTGCTGTCCATCGTGGGGCCGGGCCACAAGGCCAAATGACGCAGCTTGCACAGCCATAGGCTGTCGCTGGCATGATGTCCTTTTGCCCACTTCTACCGGAAAGCACCCCATGAGCCTGTACGACCTCGAAGCCCAAAGCATCGACCACCAAACCGTGCCCCTGTCGCGCTACAAGGGTCAGGTGATGCTGATCGTCAACACCGCCAGCGCCTGCGGCTTCACGCCCCAGTTCACAGGTCTGGAAAAACTGCACCAGCAATACGGCGCACAAGGCCTGGCCGTGCTGGGCTTTCCCTGCAACCAGTTCGCCAGCCAGGACCCAGGCGACGACGCACAGATTGCCAACTTTTGCCAGAAGAACTACGGCGTGAGCTTTCAGATGATGAGCAAGGTCAAGGTGAACGGCGACGAGGCGCACCCCTTGTACCAATGGCTCACCGCCGAAGCCCCCGGCATTTTGGGCAGCAAGGCCATCAAATGGAACTTCACCAAGTTTTTGGTGGGGCGCGATGGGCGGGTGATCAAGCGCTATGCGCCACAGGACTCACCAGAGAAGATGGCCAAAGACATTGAGGCGGCGCTGGCGGCTTGATGGTGTTTTGATGTTGTTTTGATATCAAATTGAGGGCGGTTTGATATCAGACGACTCGGTTACCCCCCTGCCCGTTGGTCTGACAGCCGTGACCAACGGCTCTGCATGATGGGCTTCCAACCCGTTCCGGCTCCTTGATTCAACCCCGCCAAGTCAGCACCACCAACCAAACCAACATCGCCACGCCACCCCACACCAACACCCGTGTGCGCAGGCGCAGCATTTCCACGGCGCTGACCAAACGCGCATTTTGTTCGGCCAACTCGGCCAGGGTTTCGGTCAGCTCGCGCTGGGTTTGGGCTTGCCGGTCGATCTGGCCTTGTGCGGCGATCAAGGCGTTTTTGAGTTCTCCCAGGCTGGGCACGGCACTGACCGGGGTCGTTGTAGCGGGCGCGCCTGCTTGACCGGGCGGCTGAGGCGGTTGGCGGTCCATCAGCTTGCGTGCGGCTTTGAGCACCGAAGGCGCGTGTTCGATCACATCGCCCCAGGGAATCACTTTGAGCGCCATCAACCAAGGTATCGCCATCGTTTTGTCCTTTGTTTGCGCTTTGCAAGCGCGGTCTGCCATCCAGTGTTGAATCCTACCCGGCTGGGCATTTGGGCGTGCTCGGGCGCGGGCCTTGCCGGATGGGGAAAAGGACTTTGAACTTCGGTTGAATACGCTCAGGGAGCCAGGATTTTTCTATTCATCCTTGAAATCTGAACGTCACACGTTAAATTTTCAAGGATGAAGGATCATCAACACCATGCTGGTCTTGCAGGCTCAGGGTACCGATACGCTGAGGCGCATGCGGATCACCCAACCACCACAGGCTCGTGCTGTCTTGGGGTTCATAGGCCTGGCTCACAGTGAGGGCTCCGGTTTGCGCGACAAGCGCTTGCTGCGCTGGCGCACGGCTTCAATGTCTTGCTCCAGCGCATTCAGATCTTGTGCAGGTGCCGCCATCTCAGGCAAGGCAGCATGCCGGCCCATGAGCCAGAGGGCCGTGGCGTAGACGCCCATGCCGACCGAAGGGTCGCCCTTTTCCATGCGGATGAGTGTGGGCACCGAAACCGACAGGCGAGTGGCCCAGGTACGCTGGCTTTCTTTGCGGCGCTGGCGGGCCAGCGCTAAATTTTCACCCAGGTCTTTCAGGGCGCGGGCAACCGCAGCAGGCAGAATTTCTGTGGCGTGAGCAGGCTTCGACATGAAACAAAATTTACCATGAAATCAAACCATGTCAATTTTGTTTTACCTCAACGGGATCGTCACCCGGCCAGCAGCGCCTCATCCAACAACTCCACCCAATGCCGCACCGGCAGGCCGCTGCCACTTTGCAGGTGGGTGATGCAGCCGATGTTGGCGCTGATCACACCTTGCGGCTGCAGCGCATTCAGGTGACCCAATTTGCGGTCGCGCAGTTGCTTGGACAGATCAGGATTGAGCACGCTGTAGGTGCCCGCCGAGCCGCAGCACAGGTGCGATTCATTGGCGGTGACCTTGATCTGAAAGCCCAAATCGCCCAGATGCTTTTCGACGCCGCCTTTGAGTTGCTGGCCGTGTTGCAGCGTGCAAGGCGGGTGGTAGGCCTGCAGGCCTGCGGCTTGCAGGGCTTCGGGTTTCAGCTTGCTTTTGAGCAGCGGCACCAACTCAGGCAGCAACTCGCTCAGGTCGCGGGTCAGAGCGCCGATGCGGGCAGCTTTGTCGGCGTACACCGGGTCGTCTTTGAGCACATGGCCGTAGTCTTTGACCATGACGCCGCAGCCCGAAGCATTCATCACGATGGCTTCGACTTCGCCGTTTTCGACCAGCAGCCACCAGGCGTCGATGTTGGCACGCATGTGGTCTTTGCCGCCGCCCTGGTCGTTCAGGTGGAACTTGACGGCACCGCAGCAACCGGCCTTGGGGGCTGTCACGGCTTGGATGCCTGCTGCGTCCAATACGCGGGCGGTGGCGGTGTTGATGTTGGGGCTCATGCTGGGCTGTACACAACCGGCCAACATCAGCACCTTGCGGGCGTGTTGGCGGGTAGGCCAAGCCCCAGCGTTTTGGGGTGCGGGCACTTTGGCTTTCAGGCTGTCGGGCAGCAGGCCGCGCACCATCTGGCCCATCTTCATGGCCGGGGCAAACAGGGGCGAAGGCAAACCTTCTTTGAGCGCCCAACGGACCAGTTTTTCACCGGCGGGGCGCTCGACTTTGGCGTCCACCAGCTTGCGGCCGATGTCCACCAGGTGTCCGTATTGCACGCCGCTCGGGCAAGTGCTTTCGCAGTTGCGGCAGGTCAGGCACCTGTCCAGGTGCATCTGGGTTTTGCGGGTGGGGGTTTCGCCTTCCAGCACCGCCTTCATCAGGTAGATGCGGCCACGCGGGCCGTCGAGCTCGTCACCCAGCAGCTGGTAAGTGGGGCAAGTGGCGGTGCAAAAGCCGCAGTGCACACACTTGCGCAAGATGGCTTCGGCTTCGATGCCGTCGGGGGTGTTTTGGTATTCGGGGGCGAGGTTGGTTTGCATGACGAATCGCCTCAGAGGGGGTGCAAGCGGCCGGTGGCGAACACGCCTTTCGGGTCGAACTGTTGTTGCAATTGCTGCTGGATGCGTTGCTGCACCGGCTCCAAAGGCGTGTTCACGCCCACGGCTTTGTCCGTTGCGGCATGGGCGGCGCTGGCACGGAACAGCGTGGCATGGCCACCGACCTGCTGGGCCAACGCACGCAAAGTCACCGCGGCCGATGCGGGTGCCCACAGCCAACGCTGCGCACCTTGCCACTCCACATAGGTGGAATAAGGCAGGTCCAAAACCGGTGCGGTTTGCGGCACCGACAGACGCCACAGGCAGGCATCGGGGCTGGGCGCATCAAAAAACGGCAAAGTCTGTTCGGTGCTGGCACGCCAGTCCAACGCAGCTTCGGCATTGTCCATGGTCTGAACCTGCGCACCCAGGGCAGCGGCATCGGCGCTCATTTTGACGGTAGCCGATTGCACTGCCGCCACCGCGCCGCGCAAACGCACAAACAAATAGTCGGCCACCGGCTGGGCGGTGGTGTCGCGCACCCAAGCGCTGGCATTCAGGGGCAGGGGCTGCCCACCCCAGCGGTGCAGCAAATCCAGCGCCGGGCCTTGGGCCAGACCCGCGATCATCAGCGTGGCATCGGCCGGGGCCACGGGCAAGACCTTGAGACTGACCTCGGCGATCAGGCCCAGCGTGCCCCAGCTGCCGGCCATGAGGCGGCTCACGTCGTAACCGGCCACGTTTTTCATGACCTGGCCACCAAAGGTCAGGTGCTCGCCCAGACCGTTGATGAAGCGGGCCCCGAGCACGTAGTCACGCACAGCGCCAGCGGTGGCGCGGGCCGGGCCACTCAAGCCAGCGGCCACCATGCCGCCCACGGTGGCAAGCTGTTCCGAGTTGTGGCCAAAATGTGGCGGCTCAAAAGCCAAGCACTGCCCTTTCTCCGCTAAGGCAGCTTCCAGTTCGGCCAAGGGCGTGCCGCACCGGACGGTGACCACCAGCTCGCTGGGCTCGTAACTGACGATACCCCGGTAGATTCGGGTGTCCAGCACCTCGCCCGTGAGGCTCTGGCCCCAGAAATCTTTGCTGCCACCGCCGCGCAAACGCAAGGTGCGGCCTTGGGCAGCGGCGGCACGCACGGCGTCGATGAGTGAATTGAGTTGAGCATCCATGGGCCAAGATGGTAACGCCCGGCCCCGTGAGGGCGCGTGAATTTTTTGAACGATGGGGTTGTGGGAAATTGCGGCATCTGGCCTTTGTGGGCGCTGCAGAGGCAGTTGCGGCAAAGGGTCAATTTGAAGCATTGTTCAAATGTTGACGTGGCCATCGTCCCGCTTGCAAGTGCACCAGACATGCACCGCATCAAATGCCTGACTGATCCCGCAGACGATCAATGAGTTCATGGGTGATTTGCACCCCTCTTGCTGGCAGAGGTTCGATACCCAAATCCGCCAGTTTTTAGCGGGGCCGGACCGCAAACCCATTCACCGGCAAACCCGCCACCGCCACCCGCGTCGCAAACACACACCCTGCCGCCGGGTACTGCGCCAACTCTTGCGGGCTGCGGCCTTGGCGGGAGGTGGTGATGAACAGGGTTTTCAGGTCGGGCCCACCCAAGCAGGGCATGGTGGGGCAAGGCACGGGCGTGGCCACTTCGGCCAACACTTCGCCTGAGGGCGACAGGCGCAGCAAGCGATGGCCTTCGTATTGGGCAGACCAGTAACAGCCTTCGCTGTCCACCGCCGCACCGTCAGGGCGGCCGCCATATTCCGCAGGGGGTGTGGGATGGCCCCAGACCCAGCCTGCGGGTTTGGGGGGCATTTGGTGGAACACGCGCCCTGCAGACAGCTGGCCGGAGGCCAGATCAAAGTCAAAAGCGCGAATCTGGTGCGCGGCCGTGTCGGCCCAATAGGCGGTTCGGCCATCGGGCGACCAGGCCAGGCCATTGGCGGTCACCACACCGCCCTTCTCACCGCACATCATGGCCTGTAGGCCTTGCTCGTCCAGCTTGTACAACACGCCCAATGCCTGGTCTTTGGGCTCGTAAAGGCTGCCCGCCCAAAAGCGCCCTTGCGCGTCACACTTGCCATCGTTGAAACGCAGTCGGGTGATGTCGTAGGGCGCTGCGACCAGTGGTTGCAACGCACCGCCCCACTCACGCGCCAAGTAAATGCCATCGCGCAAGGCCATGACCAGACCGCCACCCTGCGCAGGAGCGATGCAACCAGGCTCTTGCCCTATGGGCCAGTAATCAACAGCCCCTTGTGCTTGCATCTGACCGTCAACAGACAGACGCGCCAGCCTGCAACCCGGAATATCCACCCAATACAGCCGGTTTTCTTGGGGGTGCCAAAACGGCGATTCGCTCAAGCCATCGGGCACCGTGGTGAGGGCGGTCCAGTGCGACGCGTCAATAAGGGTCATGGGGGCTACCTGTGTGCATATCTCGGAGGATCAAACATTTTGCATGCCCTTTGCACCGACCCACGCCTGAGTTCAGACAACGTACCTCAAACGAATCTCTGCGCTCACACCACGATGCGTCTTTATGCAAAAGAGTTCATAGGAATGAAAAACAACAAAAAAGTGGATTATTTTGCGAATAAGTCGCAAAAAATGATGGTTATCAGGGTTTGCGTGAATGACACATGAGACGAGTTTGTTAGATCGTGTGGTGAGTTACGACCATGGACGACAACCGATTTTTGAGGAGACCCTAGATGAGTGTGAATTTTCAAGTCAACGGCACGCCTGCCCGGGCCAACGCCGAAACCGACACCCCACTTCTGTGGGTATTGCGTGATGAACTGGGCATGACCGGCACCAAGTTTGGTTGCGGCGCTGCCCTGTGTGGTGCCTGCACAGTGCATGTCAACGGTGTCGCGGTTCGCTCTTGCCAAACTCCCTTGAGCAGCGTTGCAGGCAAAAAAGTCGCCACCGTCGAGGGTCTTTCCAAGAACAACACCCACCCCCTGCAAGTGGCCTGGATCAAACACGACGTGCCCCAGTGCGGTTACTGCCAGTCGGGTCAGCTCATGAGCGCAGCCGCCTTGCTGGCCAAAAACAAAAACCCGAGCGACACCGACATCGACAACGCGATGAGCGGCAACATCTGCCGTTGCGGCACTTACCCCCGTATCCGTGCGGCCATCAAAGACGCCGCAGCCACGATGCGCAAAGCCTGAACTGACGGAGACCCCACATGACCGATACACAAACAAGCCGCCGCTCGTTCCTTAAAGCCAGCGCCGCAGCCACAGGTGGTCTGTTGATGGCCATCAACCTGCCCGGTACGCTCGGCCAGGCCATGGCCGCAGGCACCCTGCACACGCCCAACGCCTGGGTGCACATTGCCGACGACAACAGCATCACCATCCTGAGCTCTCACTCCGAAATGGGGCAAGGTGTGCACACCGCCATGCCCATGCTGGTGGCAGAAGAGCTCAATGTCGAGATGAACCAAATCCGCGTAGTGGATGCGCCCCCCGGTGCCGCCTATGTGAACGCCTTGCTGGGTGCTCAGATTACCGGTGGATCAACCTCGGTGCGCGGCAGCTGGGAAAAACTGCGTATAGCTGGTGCCCAGGTGCGCGAGATGCTGATTTCGGCCGCCGCTGCCCAGTGGAACGTGGACCGCAGCCAGCTCAAGGCCGACAAAGGCATGGTGCTGGGCCCCAATGGCAAGAAAGCCACCTATGGCTCTTTGGCGGCTGCTGCTTCCAAGCTGCCCGTGCCCGAAAAACCCGCCATCAAGGACCCTAAGGACTTCCGTCTGGTGGGCAAGCGCACCCCGCGCGTGGACACCCCAGCCAAGACCAACGGCACGGCCGAATTCGGTATCGACGTCAAGTTGCCCGGCATGGTCTACGCCACCGTGCAGCAGTGCCCAGTGATTGGCGGCAAGGTCAAGAGCTTTGATGCCGCTCAGGCCAAAACCATGCCCGGCGTGCAGGCCGTGGTGCAGATCAGCGACGGTGTGGCCGTGGTGGCCGACTCTTGGTGGCGCGCCAAAAAGGCCATGGAAACCGTCAAAGTGCAGTGGGACGAAGGCGCAGGCGCGAGCCTGAGCACCGCCTCCGTCATTGACGGCACACGCCAAGCGGCCAAGTCCGGCAAAGTCATCGAAATCATCAAGCCTCAAGGCGATGTGGCCACCGCCCTCAAGGGCGCTGCCAAAGTGCTCGAAGCCGAATACGTCTCCCCCATGCAATCGCACTCGCCCTTGGAGCCGATGAACTTCACAGCCCATGTGCAAGGCGACAAGATCTTGTTGATCGGGCCAACGCAGTTCCAGCAAGGCGCACAAGGTGCTGTCGCGGCAGCCCTGAAGGCCAAGCCAGAAGACATCACCCTGAAAACCACTTACCTGGGCGGTGGCTTCGGTCGTCGTCTGGAATTGGACTTTGTGGTGCAGGCGGCAGAAATCTCCAAAGCCGTGGGCAAACCCGTCAAGCTCTTGTGGACACGCGAAGAAGACATGATGCACGACTACTACCGTCCTGCAGGTATCAACCAGCTCAAGGCCGGTCTGGACGCCAACGGCATGCCCGTGGCCATGCACTTCAAGGTGGCTTCGCAGTCGGTCACGCAACGTGCCTTCGGCCTGCCCAAGGAAACGCTGGACCCCTTCATGGCTGAAGCCGCTGTCACCGGCTACAACATCCCCAATACCCAACATGACCTGGTGATCCATGACACCGGCGTTCGCGTCGGTTACTGGCGCGCCGTGAGCCACAGCATGAACGCTTTCGCCAACGAAAGCTTTGTGGACGAGCTGGCCAAATCTTCTGGCCAAGACCCTTATGCGTACCGCATGAAGATGCTCGCTGGCAAACCCCGCTACGCCAACGTGCTGAAACTGGCAGCCGAAAAAGCCGGTTGGGGCAAACCCTTGCCCAAGGGCCATGCCCACGGCATTGCCGTGATGGAAGGCTATGACAGCTACTTGGCCGAAGTCGCCGAAGTCAGCCTGAACAAAGACGGCAGCGTTCGCGTGCACAAGGTCACGGTGGCCGCCGACGTGGGCCACATGGTCAACCCTGACACGGTGGAAGCCCAGTTGCAGTCCAGCATTGTGTTTGGTGTGGGCGCGGTACTCAAGCACCAGATCACCATGGCCAATGGCCGCGTGCAAGAGACCAACTACAACAGCTACGAGCCTGTGCGCATGTACGAATCGCCCCAGATCGACATCGTGCTGGTCAAGAGCACCGAAAAGCCCGGCGGCATTGGCGAGCCCGGCACGGCGGTGGCAGCACCTGCCATTGCCAACGCGGTGGCCGCCTTGACAGGCAAGCGCGTGCGCAGTCTGCCCATCACGGCCGACGCATTGCGTACCGCATAAAACACAAAACGTCGACCGGCTTTGCAGCCAGTCGACGCTGTTTGTACGAACACAATGGCCTGGCAACAGGCCATTCTCATTGGTGCGTGATGCGCCGTGCTGCACCGGGTTGAAATAGCGTGACACGGACTTCAGCTTGGGTGCAAGCTGAACTGGCCACAGACCTGAATCGTTTTAAATTCGGTTTGTGCTTGCCCGCACAGGGGGCTAACCCTGAATTCTGTGCGCCCAACCGGACGCATCCATAAAAAAAAACCCGCAAGGCGAAAACCTTGCGGGTGGAGACCAAAGGGTGGCCGCAGGCCACCTGCAACATCAACCGTGGTAGGCCGACTCGCCGTGCGAGGAGATGTCCAGACCTTCACGCTCTTCTTCTTCGGTGACGCGCAGACCGATGGTCAGGTCCACGATCTTGAAGGCGACCAC
>NKIP01000028.1 GCA_002256145.1 Comamonadaceae bacterium PBBC1 | reverse complement strand
GCCCGCGCAAAGGTTTGGGGGTACGATCACCGCTGTCTGTTTACAGGGAACTGCTCCTGAACAGTCCGCAACACTCCACTCTCATCCACTGAAAAAAGGGTGTTGCACTTCACTTTTGAATCCGCCCATGAAAATGGCCACTGTGGTGCCGATCGCCAGTGTCCACAACGAGGTGTAAGCACCGGTCGGAACGACCCGGTCATACACGTTCATGGTGAAGAACACACTGGCCAGTGTTAACAAGTTTGCAACCACCGTGGCCACCATCGATTCCACATAAAAAGCGCGAAATCGCCACAAAGTGCCCCAAAACCAGTTGAAAGCAGAGCCTGCCATGGGGGCCAGAGTTTGGTCATGGCGTGAGGGGGGGAGCTTGATGGCCAGCACCTCGGGGCGGGCCAGACTTTGCAGCTCTGGCAACGCGATTTTGTGGTCCTCCATCCCTTTGTCTGCCCACCAGACAACCGCTTCCTTGCCCTCAATGCTGCGCAGCACGCAGGCCCGTCCATCCATCAAAGGCATCAACACGGGCAGCACGTAATGAGGAATCTCGGACAAGCGCACGCGCGACCAAGCGGCCATCAAGCCATTTTTGTGCGCCATGTCGGGATAAGCTGCCAAGGGCACACGGCCACGCGCATCGAGTGCAAAACCGGATCGCAAAACTTGGGCGTGCACTGGACGTCCGAGCTGCTTGGCGACCATGGTCATGCACAGCAAAAATGGGTCAGCCTGGATGTCCTGGCCCGCTGAGGGTTTGGGTGCTGTGCCAACTGCGGTTGGCATGGGAATCAATTGAGCCATGGTCGGGAACTTTGAAAAAAATCGATCACTGGGCGGGAGTCAGGACACGACCGGGTTCGGCAGTGAATCGTTTGGCCAAGTCGCCAGTGACGGCCAGAAGACGCACACGGGCCAAGCGCTCGTCGTGGAAGGCCGCGCGTGCAGAGCTGCGGTAATTGAAGGCGTCGGCCTGAATGTTCAGCAGGTCCAGCAAGGAGCGTCGGGCCACACGAAACTGTTGGCGATAAGCATCCACAAGTTTGTCACCCACATCGGATTGAGAGGCTCCCGTGACAGACCTGGCGCGGGCAGAAGCCCATTCTTGCCAGGCCAATGCGGCCTTTTCACGGGCCAGAAGTTGGGCCTCTTCCAAGGCGAATTCGGCAGCTTTGAGTTGTCCGACGGCTCCTTCAACCAGAGCGGCTGTTCCGCCACCGTTGTAAAAAGGCGCATTGACTTGGAGTTGTGTAAAAGCCTCTTGGCGGCCATTGGCCGTGTTGGCTTGTTTGGATACTGACAGATCCACGGTGGGCCAAAATTGGCTTTTGGCCACACGAACACCCGCTTGTGCGGCCTCAACTTGCGCTCGGGCTTGAGCAATGGCGGGGAGGTCAAGCGAGACCATCTCGACCGCTTGAGCCAAAGAAGACGGAATTTTGCCCAAAACGCCCGAGTCGGTCACGGCGTCTTCAAGGCCTTCAGGCCGAGAGCCCATGTCTGCAGTCCAGAAGCGCCTGACGCGCTGAATCGCTTGAGCGAAGTCTGATTTGCGTTGCTGCAGACTCAGTGTGGCATTTTCCATACGAACCAAGGCCTGCTCATAGTCCACGCGACGACCGGTGTCAGCTTGGGCAATTTTTCGGATGTCGCTCAATGTTTCTTCGTGGGCATTGACGTTGAGCACGGCCAAGCGGTAGAGATCGGCTGTTTTCGCCCAATTGAGATAAGCCTCTGCGGCCAACTGAGCCACTTCATCCAAGGTGCTGGCTTGCAGGTATTCCGACGCCTGCGTCAAGGCCTGCGCACGCTGCGCCTCTGCTTCAATTTTGCCGCCCGACCACAAGTTCACTTTGGCCGTTGGAGACAACGAGCTTCTTGATGTGCTTGCAGGATAAACGCCAGAGGCAAAGGCATTGGCAGTGGCGGTCATGCCCAGCTGTGGGTAGTGGGCGCTGCGGGCACGCGCAATGTCAGAACGAGAAGCAGAGGCCTTGGCCGCAGCCGACAAAACAGATGGGTATGTTTGCAGGGCCTGATTGACCACTTCGGTCAAGGTTTGAGCCTGAACGGTCAGGCCCATGCTGGCCAGCAAGAGGCCAGGACAGGCGCGTTGCATCACAGCCCAAAATCCTTGAGATGGTTTTGTCTTCGTTGTTGAACGAAGAAAGTATTTTTGGCAATCAAGATGAATCATGAGCGGTGAATTACCAGCTACGTTAAAACTGAAATTCTCGTGAAAAAAGAGAAGTTGCGAATCCGCCAAATGGAGTACAAGCGAGCACGAAGTGCATCTGAAATAAAAATTTCAGACAAAAAAAGTAGCGTATTTGGCGTTTGCTGGTGTGTGCAAGCAGGCGCTGAATCGACCAGCGTGGTGTGGTGAGTTCAGCGTGTTTTCAGAGGAGAAAACAGGAAAAATTGGAAAAAACAAAAGCGAATCGGTGTGCTTTGGCCGATCCGGAAACGCTGCTGGAAGAAGGGCAAAGCCAGCTTTGTTTTTTTAAGTAGATATTTGTAAAAAAATCAAATTAATTTGATTTTGATGTTTTGGTCGTGTGCAAATGACCTGAAACCGTCGAAAAGCCAGTTGCGATCTCAAACCAAGAAGCTGTGACCGCAGTCGCACCAGAGAACGGGGGCCAGTGCGACCGGGTTGCGTCAAACGCCGTAGCGGTCGCGGTAAGCCTGAACCTTGGGCAGGTGCTGGCCCAGCTCATGGCCGCTTTGCGCCGACAGGTAGGCCAGCAGGTCGGACAGCTGGGCGATGCAGCACACGCCCATGCCCAAGGTATGGCGCACATATTGAACCGCGCTGTGAGGCACGTCTTTGACCGAGCCGTCGGCCTGCTTTTCGGTGGCCATTTCCTGGCGGTCCAGCGCAATCGCAATCGCGTGCGGCGTGGCGCCAGCGGCCTTGATCAACGCAATCGATTCGCGTGCAGCGGTGCCTGCGCTCATCACGTCGTCCACGATCAGCACGCGCCCTTTGAGGGGAGCGCCCACCAGCGAGCCGCCTTCACCGTGGTCCTTGGCTTCTTTGCGGTTGTAGGCAAAGGGCACGTTCTTGCCCAAGCGGGCCAGCTCGACAGCCACCGCCGCGCCCAAGGGGATGCCCTTGTAGGCGGGGCCAAAAATCATGTCGAATTCGATGCCGCTGGCCAGCAGGGCTTTTGCATAAAATTGCGCCAGTCGGCTGAGCTTGGCGCCATCGTCAAACAGGCCGGCGTTAAAAAAGTATGGGCTCATGCGGCCCGCTTTGGTTTTGAATTCACCAAAGCGCAATACGCCCGAGTCGACTGCAAACTGCACAAATTCCTGAGCGAGCGCCTGCATTTCGGCGCTGCTTGCCTGTCCTGTCACCATGGGGAAATCCTTGTTCAAACTCACCAGCCTCAACCTCAACGGCATCCGTTCGGCCACGACCAAAGGGGTCGCCGCGTGGCTGGCCCAAGAGAAACCCGATTGTATTTGTGTGCAAGAGGTCAAAGCCCAGGCCCCCGATGTGGCGGGCAAGTTTGAGGAACTCGCGGGCCTCAAAGGTCACTTTCACTTTGCCGAGAAAAAGGGTTATTCGGGCGTGGGTGTCTACACCCGCCACGAACCGAGTGACGTGGTGGTGGGATTTGACGGCGGCGAATTCGACGCCGAGGGCCGTTATGTGGAAACACGCTTCGACACACCCCAGCGCAAGTTGTCCATCATCAGCGTGTACTTTCCCAGTGGCTCGTCCGGACCCGAGCGGCAAGAGGCCAAGTTCCGCTTCTTGAATAAGATGTACCCCCACTTGATGGCCCTCAAAGCTGAGCGCGACTTCATCGTCTGCAGCGACGTGAACATCGCACACCAACAAGCCGACCTGAAAAACTGGAAGGGCAACCTCAAGAACAGCGGCTTTTTGCCCGAAGAGCGTGCCTGGATGACGCAGCTGACCACTGAAGGTGGTGTGGTCGACGTCTACCGCCACCTCAAGCCGCACACCACTGACGATTGCTACACCTGGTGGAGCAACCGCGGCCAAGCCTATGCCAAGAATGTGGGCTGGCGCTTGGACTACCACTTGGCCACGCCCGCCGTGGCGGCAAAGGCCCGCACTGAGCACATCTACAAGGGCGAAAAGTTTTCCGACCATGCGCCGATCACCATCGCTTACGAGGGTTTGCTCTGAGGCCCTGATGACCTGAAGCTGTTTCAATGGCTGCCTTGGCCCGTGAAGAGCCATACCAAGGAGGCGCTGTGAAAAAGCTGTTCGGTGTTTTGGGTGTGCTGTTGCTGGCAGGGCTGGCTTATTTTGGCCTTTGGCCAGTCCCGATCGAGCCGGTCAGCTGGCATGCGCCTGCTGCACCGGGCTATGCCGGGCCGCACGCGGTTAACCACAAGCTGGCCAAGCTCAACATGATCGACCTGGGTGCCGAGGCGGGGCCGGAGCACATCGCCATGGGGCCTGACGGCAAGCTCTACACCACGGTGGAGAGTGGCCGCATTTTGCGCATGCAGCCTGACGGTTCGCAGCAAGAGGTGTTTGCCCAAACAGGCGGCCGGGTGCTGGGTTTTGACTTTGATGCCCGCGGCCACCTGATCGCGGCCGATGCGGTCAAGGGCTTGCTGTCGATTGCGCCCGACAAATCCATCCAGCTGCTGACCGACAAGGTGGCGGTGAACGATCAGCCCGACCCGATCCGTTATGCCGACGCGGTGGTGGTGGCCCAAAACGGCAAGATGTACCTGAGCGATGCGTCCACCCGTTTTGCCCCCAAGGACTGGGGCGGCACCTTCGAGGCCAGCGTGCTCGACATCTTGGAGCAAGCGGCCACGGGCCGGGTGTTGGAGTTTGACCCGGCCAGCGGCCAAACCCGTGTGGTGGCCCGGGGCCTGAGCTTTGCCAACGGTGTGGCGCTGAGCCAAGATGAAAAACACCTGTTTGTGAACGAGACGGGCAAATACCGCGTCTGGAAAATCGACGTCAACGCCCAGAACCTGGACGTGGCCCAAGGCGGCGCACAGGTCCGCGTGTTGTTCGACAACCTGCCGGGTTACCCGGACAACCTCATGCGGGGGCGGGACGGCAAGATCTGGCTGGGCTTTGCCAAACCGCGCAATCCGACCATCGACCAGCTGGCAGACCAGCCTTTCATGCGCAAGGTCACGCTGCGCCTGCCCCGCGCCCTGTGGCCCATTCCCAAAGCCTACGGCCATGTGATGGCCTTCACCGAAGACGGCCAAGTCGTTCAAGACCTGCAAGACCCCAGCGGCCTTTACCCCGAGAGCACGGGCGTGACCGAGACAGCGGACCGGCTCTACATCCACAGCCTGCACGCCAAGGGGCTGGGCTGGTTGCCGCGCTGAGGCTTCAGCCGCGTGTGTAGGTGAGCATGCGGCCTTTGTAGGCGGCCACACCCTCGTGGGCGGGCTGATCCAGCACCTGTTCATGACGGGCAAAGCCCAGCCGGGCCATCTGCTTGTGAAAAGCCGCACGGTTGCCCCGATTGGGATCGACCACCCAGATTTCCGAGCGGCTGGCGGCATGCGCCTGGATGAAGCTGGCCAGCGTGCCCTCTTCGTCGCGCTCATACAAGATGTCGCTGCCCATGATCAAGTCAAAAACGCCGCTGGGCAGGGCATCCTGGGCGGTCGTCAAGACGGGCAAACCATCTTCGCGCAATGCCGCCTTGCCCCACAGGCCGTGACAGTAAGCCATGGGGGGCAAACCGTTCAATCGCGTGTTTTCATCCAGAAAGGCGTGCGCCAAGGGGTGGCAATCACTGGCGGTGACCGAGGCCCCTCGCCGATGCGCCACCAGACTGGCCAACCCCAGACCGCAGCCAATTTCCAAAATGCGCTCGACGGACACCGGGCGTTTGGCCATGCGATCGGCCATGTGCTGGCCAGAAGGCCAAAGCAAGCCAAACAAAGGCCAGGTGGCCGAGGAGATGCCCAAGTTCAGGGCCTCATCCAGCGGGTCGTGGAATTGGTTGTTGTCCAGCAGTGAGCGGATGAGCAGGTTATCCGCCCCTGCAATGGCAACGCTGTGGTGCTGGGTCAAGTAACCGGGTGAAGTGGTGTGCAAACAGACAATCGTTGCAGCGCAAAAGCCAAAAATCAAAAGGCGCTGGCTGCGTTGGACTGTACACGCCCGTATCGGCCGGTTCTGTGGACCCCATCACCTTGAGCGCATGGTAGATAATTTGCAGCATGCTGCAATACCAAACCATCCCTGTCACGCCTTTTCAGCAAAACTGCTCCCTTGTTTGGGACGACCAAAGCCGCCAAGCGGCGGTGGTCGATCCGGGGGGCGATCTCGAATTGATATTGGCTGCCGTCAAAACCCATGGCCTGCGTTTGGAGCAGATTTGGATCACCCACGGGCACCTGGACCACGCTTCGGGCACCGCCGACTTGGCCGAGCAGCTGGGCGGTTTGCCCATCATCGGGCCGCACCCGGCAGACCAGTTTTGGATTGACGGACTGCCTCAGGCGGCCGCCGCTTATGGATTTCCCCCCGCCCGGGTTTTTCATCCCACCCGTTGGCTGGCCGATGGCGACACGGTGAGTTTGGGGGCGCACACTTTGCAGGTCCGCCATTGCCCGGGGCACACGCCGGGCCATGTGGTGTTTTATTCACCGGAGATCAAGCGGGCGTTTGTGGGGGATGTGTTGTTTGCCGGCAGCATTGGCCGCACGGATTTTCCGCAAGGCAATCACGACGATTTGATCGCCAGCATCACCCAACGCCTGTGGCCCATGGGCAATGACACCGTGTTCATTCCCGGGCATGGCCCCGAAAGCACCTTTGGCCGTGAGCGCAAAAGCAACCCCTATGTGGGCGGAACCTGAACCCAGTTCTGTACGCCATGGGCGCATCTGATGTGGCCGGTTTGCCAGCCGCTCGGTGGTCACACACCCAGAGGGGGGCAAAGTGCTGCGTGCATCAGCCCCGGCGGGCTTGTTCGTAAAGGTGTTGAACCTTGGGCAAGTTGGCCTGCAATTCTTCAATGCGGTTGCTGCCACTGGGGTGGGTGGACAAAAAGGATGGGCCGCCATTGCCATTGGCGGCCAACATTTTCTGCCACAAGCTGACACTGGCTTCGGGGCGGAAGCCGCCACGCGCGGCCATCTCCAAGCCCACCAGATCGGATTCGGTTTCATCGTCACGGCCATATTTCAGGGTCAACAACTGTGTGCCCAGATTGGCCGCAGCATCTCCCAAAGAGCCCAGGCCCAGCAGTTGTGAGGCAATGGACAGGCCCATGCCGGTCACCTGTGTTTTGGCCAATCGCTCGCGGGCATGCTCGCGCAGTGCGTGTGCCATTTCATGGCCCATGATCATGGCCACTTCATCGTCGTTGAGTTTGAGTTGGTCCAGGATGCCTGTGTAAAAAGCGATCTTGCCGCCTGGCATGCACCAGGCATTGATTTGTTTGCTGCCCACCAGATTGACTTGCCATTTCCATTCGCGTGAACGGGGGTTCCACGGTGCGGCGTGCGGGATGAGTCTTTGTGCAATGGCGTGCAGACGCTGCAATTGTGGATGTCCTTCAGGGGCCAAGGCATTCTTGGCACGCGCTTCGGCCAAAACCTGGGCGTATTGCTGGCGTGCTGAAGCTTCCAGGGTTTCAGCGGGGACCAGTTTGCGAAGGCCAGATGAAGAGCCGACTTCCACTTGTGCCAAGGCAGACCCTGCGGCACCGGCACCTGCCGCCAGGAGGAATGCCCGTCGTGCTTGCCACCGGGCAGGGTGGGGGGCCTTGACATCGTGAGGGTCGTGGGCGGCAGGGGTTTTGAAATTGCAAATAAAGCACATAGTTCGCAAATGATAACGAATGGCCAGAAATCAAGCGAGCCACCGTGTGTCCCTGTGGGCATGGCTGGGTCACTTGGCTCGCAGGCGCTGATAATTCCAAGATGTCCAACGCCACTCTCCCCCCCGCTGACCTTGCCCAAACCCCAACGGTGCGCACCTGGCGCGAGGCGCTGCGCCTGTATTTGCAGCCCGCCAGCTTGCGCATGCTGGCGCTGGGTTTTGCAGCGGGCTTGCCGCTTTTGCTGGTGCTGGGCACGCTCAGTTTTCGGCTGCGCGAGGCGGGCATTGACCGCAGCACCATTGGTTACCTCAGCTGGGTGGGTCTCGCGTATGGCGTGAAATGGATGTGGGCCCCGCTGGTGGACCGCATGCCCATTCCTTGGCTCACACGGCAGCTGGGGCGCAGGCGCAGCTGGCTGCTGGTGTCGCAGTTGGTGATTGCGTTGGGCTTGGTGGGCATGGCCCTGAACGACCCTTCGCAACTGCTTGGCCCCTTGGTGGCGTGCGCTTTGGCGGTGGCCATCGCTTCGGCCACACAAGACATTGCGCTGGACGCCTACCGCATCGAGTCGGCCGAGGTGAATGCCCAAGCCGCCTTGGCGGCCAGTTACCAAACGGGTTACCGCCTGGCCATGATCTGGGCTGGGGCGGGCGTGTTGTGGGTGGCGGCCTGGGCGCAAGGCGAACAAGCTGCGGGTTACTCACAATCGGCCTGGCAAGCGGCTTATCTGGTCATGGCGCTGAGCATGCTGCCGGGCATGGGGGTGGTGCTGGCCTCGCCCGAGCCGGTGCCCGCGCCTTTTGCGCCTGCGCGCAACCTGGCCGAGTGGCTCAAGGGCGCGGTGCTCGATCCCTTTGCCGATTTTTGGTTGCGCTACCGCTGGCAAGCGGTGCTGCTGCTGGCGCTGATCGCGGTGTACCGCATCTCCGATGTGGTCATGGGCATCATGGCCAACCCGTTTTATGTGGACATGGGCTTCACCAAAAGCGAAGTGGCCAGTGTGACCAAGGTCTACGGCGTCATCATGACTTTGGTGGGCGCGTTTGTGGGCGGCGTGCTGTCGGCGCGGCTGGGTGTCATGCGTGTGCTCATGCTGGGCGCGGCGCTCAGTGCGGCCAGCAATTTGCTGTTTGTCTGGCTCAGCGGCGTGGGCCACGATGTGCAGGCCTTGGTCTGGGTCATCTCGGCCGACAACCTGGCCAGCGGCATTGCGTCTGCGGCCTTCATTGCTTACTTGTCCTCGCTCACCAACATCAGCTATTCGGCCACGCAATACGCGCTGCTGAGCTCCATGATGCTGCTGCTGCCCAAGTTCATCGCCGGGTTTTCGGGGGAGTTTGTGGATGCCCACGGCTACGCCAGCTTCTTCACGGCCACGGCCTGGTTGGGCTTGCCCGTGCTGCTGCTGGTGGCGCTGGCGTCCAGGGTGCATGCGCGCAAGGCTTGAAGCCATGGCCCGCCGGTGAGGTGGGGTCCAGGATTTACCCAGCTTTACAAAAGCGAAACCCTGGGCTCTTCGGCTTGGAGGATGATCACCCCATGCAACAACTCTTGATGATCGAAGACGATGTGCGCCTGGCCGGCATGGTGGCGGACTATCTGGGGCAAAACGGCTTTGCCGTGGCCCACGCGCCCGATGCCCGCAGTGGTTTGGACCGTTTGCAAACACCGGGCATTGAGCTGGTGATCCTGGACCTGATGCTGCCTGACATGGACGGCCTGCAGGTGTGCCAACGCATCCGCGCACTGCCCGGCAGCATGGGCCAAGTGCCGGTGCTCATGCTCACGGCCAAAGGCGACCCGATGGACCGCATCATTGGTCTGGAGATGGGTGCCGACGATTACTTGCCCAAGCCCTTTGAGCCGCGCGAGTTGCTGGCCCGCATCAAGGCCATTTTGCGACGCAAAAACAAGGTGAACGACACACCCCCACAGCTCATGCAGTTTGGCTCGCTGGAGATTGACCGCGATGCCCGCCGCGTGAGCGTCAAGGGGCAGGACTGCGAGCTGACCTCGTACCAATACGACCTGCTGGTGGCGCTGGCCGAACGGGCCGGGCGTGTGCTCACACGCGACCAGATCATGGAGGCGGTGCGGGGCCGTGAACTCGAAGCCTTCGACCGTTCGATTGACGTGCACATGGGCCGCATCCGCGCCGCCATCGAGGCCGACCCCAAAGCGCCACAACGCATCCTCACCGTGCGCGGTGTGGGCTATGTGTTTGCCCGCCAGCAAGACTGAGCGCCAATCATGCCCATTCGCAGCCTGTCACGACACTGGTCACGCCACCTTTACCTGCGCATTTGGTTGGCCGTGGTGGCGGGCGTGGCGCTGCTCATGCTGGTGGTGGGCTGGGCCTGGCGGGCCACGGTCGAGCATCATGCTGCGCCGCCCGCACCCCGTGAATGGCTGGTGCTGAACGCCCAGGGCGATGTGCTGGCCAGCACCACCCGGGCCGGGCCGGGTGCGCCTTTGGTCTTTGAGGTGCCCTTGCCCGATGGCCAGACCCTGCCGCTGCAAGTGCAGCGCAGCGGCGAGCGCTCGGGTGAGCACCCCCGCGCCTCCGCGATGCACGGCATGCCCGGTACAGGGCACGGTTCAGAGGGTCGTTTGCCGCCGCACCTGCGCCAGGACATGCCCTGGTGGGCCAAGCCCTCGGGTTTTTTCTGGATGCTGGGCCTCATTGGCCTGGCCGTGGCGCTGGGCCTGTACCCGGTGGTGCGCAGGCTCACGCAACGCCTCGAAGGCCTGCAGCGCGGCGTGCAGCGCTGGGGTGAGGGCGACTTGTCGGTGCGCGTGCCGGTGCAGGGCGACGACGAGGTGGCCGACCTGTCCGAGCGCTTCAACGCGGCGGCCGAGCGCATTGAAGGCCTCATGGCTTCGCAAAAGTCTTTGCTGGCCAACGCCTCACACGAGTTGCGCTCGCCGCTGGCGCGCATCCGCATGGGTCTGGAGCTGATGAACAGCCCGACCGATTCGGACGCTTTGGCCCGCAGCCGCGCCGAAATCTTGCGCAACATGGCCGAGCTGGACCAATTGATCGACGAGATCTTGCTGGCCAGCCGCCTGGACGCCCAAGAGGCCAACATCGGCACCGTGGAGTCTGTGGATTTGGTGGGCTTGTGCGCCGAAGAGTGTGCGCGGGTGGGGGCGAGGTTTGAGGTTCCCGAGGGCCTGGCCCAGCTCGAAGTGCCCGGCGTGTCCAAACTGCTTCGGCGCTTGGTGCGCAACCTGCTGGAAAACGCGGGGCGGTACGGGACCATTTGTCAGGATGCAACGCAGGGCGGTGGCATTGAGCTGTCTTTGCAAACCCTGGGTCAACAAGTTCTGATTGCGGTGGGTGACCGTGGCCCTGGCGTGCCCCTCGAATACCGAGATCGGATTTTTGAGCCGTTTTTCCGCTTGCCTGGGGCCAGCGAGCGTGTGGGTGGCGTGGGCTTGGGGCTGTCGCTGGTCAAGTCAATTGCCGAGCGCCACGGCGGGCGGGTGCGGTGCGCAGACCGACCGGGTGGCGGTGCTTGTTTCGAAGTGAGCTTGCCCCAAAGCAAAACGGCGAACACCTGAGTGTTCGCCGCGGGGCGGCCCTGCCATCGGCAAGATGGCTGAGCGCGAACTTCAGTGGTGTGCCACCACTTCACCCGCTTTCAGTTTGTAAACCGTGCCGCAATAGGGGCACTTGGCCTCACCGGTTTTGGCCACATCCAAATAAACCTTGGGGTGGCTGTTCCACAGTTTCATGTCGGCCTTGGGGCTGGGACAAAACACACCGCCTTGGGGGTTCAGGTCGGTGGCCAGCAGTTCAACAGCTTGGGTGCTCATCGGTGCTCCTCAGACCAAAGTCAGCCAATGGGCGTACTTGGGGTTGCGGCCGTTGACGATGTCAAAGAAGGCGCTTTGGATCTTCTCGGTGATGGGGCCGCGGCTGCCCACGTAATCGTCTTTGCCCAGTTCAATGCGGTCGAGTTCGCGAATCGGCGTGACTTCGGCGGCGGTGCCGGTGAAGAAGGCTTCGTCAGCGATGTACACCTCGTCGCGGGTGATGCGCTTTTGCACAATCTCCAGACCCAAGTCTTTGGCGATGTGAAACACCGTGTTGCGGGTGATGCCGTTCAGGGCGCCGGCCGACAAGTCTGGCGTGTAGATCACGCCGTCCTTGACCACAAAAATGTTTTCACCCGCGCCTTCGGACACAAAGCCCGAGGTGTCGAGCAACAGGGCTTCGTCGTAACCTTCGTCGGTCACTTCCATATTGGCCAAAATGGAGTTGGTGTAGTTGCTCACCGCTTTGGCTTGCGTCATGGTGATGTTGACGTGGTGGCGGGTGTAGCTGGAGGTCTTGACGCGGATACCGCGCTTCATGCCTTCCTCGCCCAAGTACGCGCCCCAAGTCCAGGCAGCCACCATCAAGTGGATGGTGTTGCCCTTGGGGCTGACGCCCAGCTTCTTGTCGCCAATCCAGGTCAGGGGGCGGATGTAGCCGCTTTCCAGCTTGTTCTCGCGCACCACGGCACGCTGGGCTTCGTTGACCTGTTCTTTGGTGAACGGTATCGCCATGCGCAGGATCTTGGCGCTGTTGAAAAGGCGGTCGGTGTGGTCTTGCAGGCGGAAGATGGCGGTGCCTTGCTCGGTTTTGTAAGCGCGCACGCCTTCAAAAGCACCGCAACCGTAGTGCAGGGTGTGGCTCAGGACGTGGATCTTGGCATCGCGCCAGTCGACCATCTGGCCGTCCATCCAGATTTTGCCGTCACGGTCTGACATCGAAGGAATGACAACGCTCATCTTGTGTCCTTTAAAGAAGTAGGCATTAAACAGTGCAAAAAAGCATTTTAAGGGCTGACGCCATCTACCCCTGACGCGCCAGGGGGGTGGGTGGTCACAGCATCAGTGGGGAGTGACCGTGGCCGGTGCTTGTGCGTCTTCGGAGGCACTTTCGCTGGTGGGCCGCTGCAGTGTCCAGGTGCTCAATTTGCCCCCTGCAAAGGTACAGGTCACATGCGATTGCCCGTTGTCTGTCCAGCGGTACACCTCGGGCTGGGTGTCCTTTTCGCTGAGCAATTCGCCCAAGGAGCGGGTCATGGCGATGACGTGCATCAAGGTGGCCCCCTTCTTGAGTTTGGCATTCAGCATCACAGCGCTGGCCACATGCCCAATCGGACGGTCTGCAGCTTTCTTGAGGATGGTGACCATGCGGGTGAAGTGCAGCAAGATCCACATGACCACGCCCCCCAGTGCCAGGGCAATGCCTGCCCATTGAAAGGCTTGCCAGGCACCGATGGTGAAAATGAGGATGGCTGCCGGGGCCAGTATTTTGTTGAAATTCATGGGGGCCGATTGTGCCTTGTGATCACCTGCGGTCAAAGGATCTCTTCCACTCTGTTGGACCGATTCAAACCATTGAAGTTCTTTGTTTTGATGGCGTTTGCTTAAAAAATAATTCTTAGGTGTTGAAAATAATACTTATAGGTTTTAAATTTAAACTATATAGTAATAAAAAATACCGTTTTTTCAAACAAACCTCAGAGCGAAGGAGAACATCATGCAATGGAACATCAAAAGATGGTTGGCCACTTTGATCACAGCGAGTGCAGCACTGCTGTCAGCTTGCGGAGGGGGCGGTAGCGGTGAGCACGAAACTTTGGACGTCGTGAGACTGGCCAAAAGCAATGCCAACTTGAGCGTTTTGGCCGAGGCCATCGATGCGGCAGGTTTGGCAACGACATTGAGCGCAGCAGGGCCTTACACGGTGTTTGCCCCCACCAACCAGGCATTTCTTGACTTGTTGGCTGAACTCAAGGTGAGCAAAGCCGACTTGCTGGCCAACAAAGACTTCCTGACTTCGGTGCTGACCTACCATGTCTTGGGCAGCAAAGTGGTGTCGAGCGCGGTGCCTGTGGGCCAACCCATCACCACGGTGCAAAAAGGTTATTTCAAAGCCGGGACTCTGGGCCGGAGTTTGACAATCACGGACGGGCGCAACCGCGTCAGCAACGTGGTGACTGCAGACGTGGTGGCCCAAAATGGGGTGGTACACACCATCGACAAGGTCTTGCTGCCCGCTAACAAAAACGTGCTGCAAACGGCCATCGCTTTGAGCACAGAAGCTCAGCCTGAGTTCAGCATTTTGGTCGAGGCCGTGGTTGCGGCAGACTTGGTCACCACCTTGAGTGGCGACGGACCGTTCACGGTCTTTGCCCCGAACAATGCAGCCTTTGCGGCACTGTTGACCGAACTTGGCACGACCAAGGCCGCTTTGCTGGCGGACAAGCCCCTTTTGACGAAAGTGTTGACTTACCACGTGGTGCCCGGTTTGGTGTTGAAAGCGCAAGTGCCTGTGGGCAGTCCCATCACCACGGTGCAAAAGGACACCTTCACGGTCAATGCCGCTTTGGCCATCACCGATCAAAGAGCACGCAGTGCAAACATCACCGCCACCGATGTGTTGGCCAGCAATGGTGTGATTCACGCGATCGACAAGGTGATCCTGCCCAAACCTTGATGGCCTGACAGGGGCACCTCACCCCCCAAGACCGCCTTTTGGCGGTCTTGGGGTGCGGCACTTGATGGTGATGCGCAGATGACACACGCAGGAAGATTTCAGCTGCCATCAAGTCAGTGATCGGATGAGGCTCATGGCCTCCTCAATCCTTTCAACCCCATGCACAGTCATGCCCTGGATGGGGTTTTTGGGTGCATTCGCTTTGGGGATGATCGCAGCCGTGAAGCCCAGTTTGGCCGCTTCTTTCAAGCGGTCTTGCCCACGCGGTGCAGGGCGTACTTCGCCCGCCAGGCCGACTTCGCCAAAAGCCAAAAAACCTTTGGGCAAGGCTTTGCCGCGCAAGCTGCTGGTGATGGCCAGCATCACCGCCAAGTCGGCCGCTGGTTCGCTGATGCGCACGCCGCCGACCGCATTCACAAAGACGTCTTGGTCCATGCAGGCCACGCCCGCATGGCGGTGCAATACGGCCAGCAGCATGGCCAGGCGGTCGCGGTCCAAGCCGACGCTCAAACGGCGGGGCGAAGGGCCACCGCTGTCCACCAGGGCTTGAATCTCCACCAGCAAAGGTCGCGTGCCTTCGAGCGTGACCATCACGCAGCTACCGGGCACGGGCTCAGTGTGTTGGCTCAAAAAGATGGCGCTGGGGTTGCTCACGCCCTTGAGGCCCTTTTCGGTCATGGCAAACACGCCAATTTCGTTCACCGCACCAAATCGGTTCTTGATGGCGCGGATCAGGCGGAAGTTGGAATGCGTGTCGCCTTCAAAGTAAAGCACCGTGTCCACCATGTGTTCCAGCACACGGGGGCCAGCCAGAGCCCCTTCTTTGGTGACGTGGCCCACCAGCACGATGGTGGTGCCGGTGGATTTGGCGGTGCGCGTGAGGTGTGCCGCGCATTCACGCACCTGCGCCACCGAGCCGGGTGCGCTGGTCAATTGGTCCGAATACACCGTCTGGATCGAGTCGATGATGGCGATGCCCGGCTGGCGCGATTGCAGGGTGTGCAGGATTTTTTCGAGCTGAATTTCGGGCAGCACCGGCACTTGCGAGTCCGGTAGGCCCAAGCGGCGCGAGCGCATGGCCACTTGCGCGCCACTTTCTTCGCCCGTCACGTACAGGGTGTTCATGCCGCTGCGCTGCAAAGCGTCCACCGCCTGCAGCAGCAAGGTGGATTTGCCAATGCCTGGGTCGCCGCCGATCAGCACCACCCCGCCTTCAACCATGCCGCCGCCCAACACCCGGTCGAGCTCGTCGATGCACGTGGGGTGGCGTTCAAAGTCGGCCGCTTCGATTTGTGCCAAGGGCAGCACTTCAGACGTGGGTGCCAGCGAGGCGTGCACCGAGCCAAAGCGGTTTTTGCCGCCTGCGGGTTCAGCGGTTGCTTCGATCAGGGTGTTCCAGGCGTTGCAACTGGGGCATTTGCCCATCCAGCGGGCGCTGGTGCCACCGCATTCGGTGCAGGTGAATATCGATTTGTCTTTGGCCATGGGGGTGATTGTGCCTTTGAGGTCAGGCGGGCCAAGCCAGCGCTCTAGCCCGCGTCGTGGTTCCTCAGGGGGTCATGTGGCGCTGGTGTGGCGGTGGCGTGGATCTTGGGCATTTCGGGCGCATCCAGCCAGGCCTGCACAAACTCGCGGGTGATGTCGGAGGCACTCAGGCTCCGTGCAAGACTTGCATTTTGTCCGGCCCACAAAGGCGTGAAGTCGGTCCTGCCCAAGGCTTCGGCGGCCGCTCTTAAGGGGGTGATGTCGGCCGTGGCCAGCGGGAAGGCGGGTGCTTCGCTGCTCACGGGGCCGAGTTCGCGCATGGCCCGGTTGACGATGCCTCGGGCCGGCCGGCCGCTGAACACCGGGGTCAAGGCGGTGTGTCGGGCGGCGTCTGATTGGAGCGCGGCACGGTGCAAGGCGCTGGTGGTGGCTTCATGGCTGCACAAATAAGCCGTGCCGATTTGCACGCCATGCGCGCCGAGCATTTTGGCGGCTGCAATGCTTTGTGCACTGCCAATGCCCCCTGCTGCAATGACGGGCACATCGAGGGCGTGCACGATTTGCGGCAACAAGGCGAAGGTGCCCATTTGAGTGCTCAGGTCTTGGGTCAAAAACATCCCGCGATGTCCACCGGCCTCCAGTCCCTGCGCGATCACGGCGTCCACACCGTGTGCTTGGAGCCACAGGGCTTCTTGCACGGTGGTGGCGCTCGACAGCACCATGGACCCCCAACTTTTGACCCGGGTCAGCAAGTCGGGTGCGGGCAGGCCAAAGTGAAAACTCACCACCGCAGGTGCAAAGGCCTCCAGCACATCGGCGCTGTCGTGGTTGAACGGCAATCGGCCGGGCTCGGTGCTGGGGGGCCTTGTGTCAAGTCCGAGTTCACGGCGGTAGGGGGCCAGTATTTCTTGCCAGCGCGCCTGGATCACCGGGTCGGGTGTGGGCGTGGTGTGGCAAAAGAAGTTGACGTTGAACGGACCGTTCGTTGCCGATTTCAGGGCTTGCAATTGCGCCTGCAAGGCCGGTGGGTTGAGCATGGCGGCAGGCAAGGAGCCGAGGCTACCGGCTTGGCACACGGCGATGGCCAAGTCGTGATTTTGGACACCCGCCATGGGGGCTTGAATGATCGGGGCCGACAGCCCCAGTGTTTTGAAGAAAGCGTGCATGCATGCACTTTAGCGTCAAGGCCAAGGCGTGCAAAGACTTGACCGTATCAAGCGCCGGGCCTTGTCGGTTGGGGGAGCAGACGTTTGATTTCGGTGCGCAAGGCCTCCACCGCAATGGGTTTGGACACATAGCCGTCCATGCCCGACTCGATGTAACGCTCCCGGTCCCCTTTGAGGGCGTTGGCTGTGACGGCAATGATCGGGGTGCGTCGCATCTTTTGACCCAGTTCCATGGCGCGGATGGCCTGCGTGGCCTCAATGCCGCCCATCTCGGGCATCTGGATGTCCATCATGATCAGGTCAAAGGTGCTTGCCGTGCAGGCCTCGATGGCTTCAACGCCATTGTTGGCAATGGTGACTTCATAGCCCATGCGGGTCAACAAAATGGTTTCCAGCGTTTGGTTGATGGGCGTGTCCTCGACCAGTAAAACCCGCTGAGGGCTCGCGGGTGCGTTTGAGCTCGGGGCAGGTTCTTCCTTGCCCTCAGCCAAAGGACAGGTCAAGGTGTTGAGCATGGACACCAATTCATGGGTGTCGATGGGTTTGACCAAAAACCCCTGGATCCCCAGTGGGTCCAGTTGTTCCTGGCTGGTTTGTTCGCTCAAGGCCCCCATCATGATGATGGGCATCTGGGTGGCTGTGCGAATCTGCCTCAACTGAGACACCAGGGCGTAGCCATCAATGTCGGGCATGTTGACGTCGATCAATGCGCAACGCGCTTGCGCCAACTGGGGTGAGTGCAAGGCTTGTGCTGCGCCGTCTACGGCGGCCGCATGCAGGCCAATGGTCTGCAATTGTTGGCTCAGAACCTTGCGGCAACTGGCGTTGTCGTCGACCACGAGCAGGGTTTGACCCGCCAGTTGACGCGGAATCTCGTTTTGGTTCAAGGGCGCACTGACGGCTTGCTGCAGGTTCACGCCAAAACTGAAGGTGCTGCCGTGACCCAATTGACTGCTCACGCTGATGTCGCCGCCCATCATCTGAACCAAGCTGCGACTGATGGCCAGACCCAGACCTGAACCGCCAAAACGGCGCACCGTGCTGGAGTCGGCCTGGGTGAATACGTCAAAAATGATGGCTTGCTTGTCAGGGGAGATGCCAATGCCCGTGTCTTTGATGGAAAACTCCAGCCAGATGCCCTCGCTGCCCGGGGGGGGGGCCATGGGCTTGACACTGAGGACGATCTCGCCTTGGGCCGTGAATTTGATGGCGTTGCCCAGCAAGTTGGTGATGACCTGCTGCAAGCGCAGAGGGTCGCCGATCACCTGATCGGGCACCTTGCAGGCCATGTCGCACACCAGTTCCAGCTCTTTCTCGGATGCGCGCAAGGACAAGGTGCGGGTGGCCTGGCGGACCAGGCTGTGCAGTGAAAACAGGTGAGGATCCAGGCTCAGTTTGCGCGCTTCTATTTTGGAAAAATCGAGGATGTCGTTGATCACGGCCAGCAAGGAGTTGGCCGAGGTGGACACCATGTCCAAGTAGCTGCGTTGCTCGGCCGTCATGCGGGTCTGAAGGCACAGCTCGGTCATGCCCAGAATGCCATTCATGGGGGTGCGGATTTCATGGCTCATGTTGGCCAGAAAATGGCTTTTCGAGGCGTTGGCCGCTTGTGCGGCATCGCGCGCTTTGGACAGGTCGTTTTCGGCGCGGATGCGCGCTTCCACAAATTCATTGAAGGCGTGCACCACGGTTTTGATTTCTTTGCCCCCCAGCGCCCCAATGGGCGCGGCCAGGCGGCCATCGCGCATTTTGGAGGCCGTCTCGTGCATGGCTTTGGCCAGCAAACCCAGAGGTCGGACCAATCGCCCCACAAAGGTCCACATGAGCGGCACCATCACCAGCATCAGCAAAATGCTGATCCAGATCATTTTTTGAAACAAATCTTCAATGGGTGCAAAGGCCTCAGCCGAAGGAACCACCGAGGCCACCACCCAGTCGGTGGTTGTGAGCTTTTTGAAGGTGAACAAGCCTTTGAGTCCCCGCGTTGTGTAGCCTTCTTGGGTGCCCTCAAAACCGTTCATGGCGTTTTCAAAAGGGACGTTGATGCTGCCTTCGGGAACTTTTTTGAAAATCAGTTCTGTGTCGGGGTGGGCAATGCGCAGTCGGTCCTTGGTGACCAAGTAAAAGTACCCTGTTTCGCCATTTTTTCGGTTGGCGATGGAGCCCAACAAATTGGGTTTGTACAGATTGAGCACGCCCCCCATGATCCCGATCAATTGGTTGTTTTTGCCCAAGATGGGCGCCGCGATCACCACGATGGGTTGTTTGGTGGCTTTGCCCAAAAATGGCTTGGAGATGACGGGCTCTTTGCTGGCGATGACGTCTTGGATGTAGTCCCTTGACGACATGTCCAGGTTTCTGCGTCCGGGCTTGATGGGCCAATCCACCAGCAAGACACCCTTGGCGTCAAAAACATACAAGTCGTCGTAGGTGGTGAGCAAGGCATGCTCGTTTTGCAATAAGCGTTCGAGTGTTGCGGTCTGGCCCATCGACTCAGCAGGCACATTCAAGGCCACATTGGCCAACATGCTGATGTTGTCTTGCAGTCTTTCGTCCAGGTGTGTGGCGAAATCTGACAGCAAGCGAAACTCGTGTTTTTCAATCCTTTGAACGATGTCTGCACGCATCACGTAAAACTGCAAACCCAACTGTGCAAGCAGCAAGAGGATGACCATGGCAATGGCACTGAGGGACAGTTGGAGTTTGATGCTGAGGTTTTTCATCGGTCGTTTTGCCATCGGGGGGCTTGCCCTGCAGGTCGTCAAGGTGGACTCAAAGGGGGCTGTTGACCCTTTTTATTGAGAACAAAAGAGTTCTTAATATTATTAATTCTATTCTTATGCATGTTAAATATTTAAAAATCAAGGGATCGTGATCGGATGGGCGGTGCGGCGCTTTCGTCAAGCGCCAAAACACGGGTAAACCCTCGGACGCGGATCGATTTAATCATTTAACATGTTAAATAAATGACCACTCTACCGTTTGTTCACCGCAATCTCCCACTTTTGCTTTTACAGGCGCGTGAGGCCGTGATGGCGCACACCCGTCCCAGTTTGCGAGCCCACGGTCTGTCGGATCAGCAGTGGCGTGTTTTGCGTGTGTTGGGAGAGCATGCACAAGACCCGGAAGGCGTGGAAACCGGGCGTGTGGCCAAAGAGGCTTTTTTGCTCGGACCCAGTCTGACGGGGGTGCTGACTCGCATGGCCAGGGACGGTTTGATTGAGCGAAGCCCTTGCCCACAAGACGCACGCCGCACCGTGGTTCGCGCCACGGCTGCCGGTCTGGAGAAGGTTCAGGCGTTGTCGCAAAGTATCGAAGCCCATTACGACTGGATGGAGCGACAACTGGGCAAACAGGCCCTGCAAAACCTTTATGTGTGGCTGGACACGGTGATCGCCATGGAGGTGGACCCGGCATGTGAACAGCAAAGGCCGCAAGGCCAGGAGGACGAATGAACCATTGGCAACCCCAGGGCACGGTGTATGGCACCTTGCTCAATTTTCGGCGTGAATGGGACTTTTGGGTCCCGAAAATGACGCAAGACCCCCACAAAGCGGCACCGCAAGCCCCTGTGCTTTATGTCAAGTCGGCCAACACTTTCAACCCGGGTAAAGTTTTGACGCTCCAAGACGGGATCAAAGAGGTGGACATCGGGGCCTGCTTGGGTCTGGTCATGGGCGAGCAAGGGCTCGTTGAGGGGGTGGTATTGCTCAATGACTGGTCGGTGCCCCACAGCAGTTATTTCCGTCCGCCGGTCAAGTTTCGCTGCCGTGACGGCTATTTGGGCTGCGGTGTGCCGCCCGTGCCTCTGTCGGCATTGGACCTGGCATCACTGAGCATTTCGGTGCAGGTCAACGGGCAACGTGTTCAGACGGTGCACCTGTCCGATGTGGTGCGGCCCATGGACCGTTTGCTGGCCGATGTGGCCGAATTCATGACCTTGCAAGCGGGCGATGTGCTGATGCTGGGCACCGATGTGCTCGAGTCAGGCCAAAGGCCTCGAGCCCGTGCAGGCGATACCGTCTGCTTGATGGTGCCAGGCTTCGCACCTTGGGTTCAAACTGTTCAAGCGGAGGCCGCATGAAACACGCACGCATCGCCTGGTCGGGCGCCATCCAGCAAGCCGTGGAATCTGACGGCCAGTTGCTCATCACCCAAGGCCCGCACAAGGGCCACCGTGTGGCTTTTGACGAGGTCGTCTGGTTGCCCCCGCTTGCAGCCGTGCCGCAAGCGCGCACCGTGATCGCGCTGGGCCTGAACTACGCCGACCACGCCAAAGAACTCGCCTTCAAGGCCCCCGAAGAGCCGCTGGCCTTCATGAAGGGCGAAGCCTCGCTGATCGGGCACATGGCCTTCACCAAGCGCCCCGCCGATGTGAAGTACATGCATTACGAATGCGAGCTGGCCGTGGTCATTGGCCGCACTGCCCGTCGTGTGAAAAAGGCCGATGCCTATGACTTCATCGCGGGTTACACCGTGGCCAACGACTACGCCATCCGCGACTACCTGGAAAACTGGTACCGCCCCAACTTGCGCGTGAAAAACCGCGACACCTGCACACCCATCGGCCCCTGGCTGGTCGATGCGGCCGATGTGCCCAATCCCATGGCGCTGAAATTGCAGACCACCGTGAACGGCCAAGTCACGCAAAGCGGCAGCACGGCCGACATGATTTTTGATGTGCCGACACTGATCGAATACTTCAGCAGCTTCATGACGCTCAACCCTGGCGACCTGATCTTGACGGGCACGCCCGACGGCATCGTCAACGTGAACCCGGGCGATGTGGTTGTGACCGAGATTGAAAGCATCGGGGCATTGACCAACACCATGACTTTGTAGGAGCTTGCCCTGCAAGCGATTGGACTGTCAAACAGCCATCGCCAGCAGGACTGGCTCCTACAAAAACACAGAAAGACAGACATGAAAATCGACCACCTCATCAATGGCCAAAAAGTCGTAGGCAGCGACTATTTCGAGACCATCAACCCTGCCACGCAAGAAGTGCTGGCCGAAGTCGCCTCTGGCGGCGAAGCGGAAGTGAACGCCGCTGTCGCCGCCGCCAAAGCTGCTTTTCCGAAATGGGCCAACACGCCAGCGACTGAGCGCGCCAAGATCATGCGCAAGCTGGGCGACCTGATCACAAAACATGTACCTGAAATTGCCGAGACCGAAACCAAGGATTGCGGCCAGACCATCAGCCAGACCGGCAAGCAGCTGGTGCCGCGTGCGGCCGACAACTTCCACTACTTTGCCGAGATGTGCACCCGCGTGGACGGCCACACCTACCCCACGCCCACGCACCTGAACTACACCCTGTTCCACCCGGTGGGCGTGTGCGCGCTCATCAGCCCCTGGAACGTGCCCTTCATGACCGCCACCTGGAAAGTCGCGCCGTGCCTGGCTTTTGGCAACACGGCCGTGCTCAAGATGAGCGAACTCTCACCCCTGAGCGCAGCGCGTTTGGGCGAGCTGGCGCTCGAAGCGGGCGTGCCCGCTGGCGTGCTCAACCTGGTGCACGGCTACGGCAAGGAAGCGGGCGAGCCGCTGGTGTCGCACCGCGATGTGCGCGCCATCAGCTTCACCGGCTCTACTGTCACGGGCAACCGCATCGTGCAAAGCGCGGGTCTTAAAAAGTTCAGCATGGAACTCGGCGGCAAGAGCCCCTTCGTGATCTTCGAAGACGCCGACCTGGACCGCGCACTCGATGCGGCCATCTTCATGATCTTCAGCAACAACGGCGAGCGTTGCACTGCGGGCAGCCGCATCCTGGTGCAGCAAAGCATCTACGCCGACTTTGCAGCCAAGTTTGCCGAGCGTGCCAAGCGCATCACCGTGGGTGACCCGCTCGATGAAAAAACCATCGTCGGCCCGATGATCTCCAAGGCCCACCTGGCCAAGGTGCGCAGCTACATCGAACTCGGCCCCAAAGAAGGCGCGACCCTGCTGTGCGGCGGTCTGGACCAACCCGGCTACGCCGCCGACCTGCCTGCGCATGTGAAGAGCGGTAACTTCGTCTGGCCCACCGTGTTTGCCGATGTCGACAACCGCATGCGCATCGCGCAAGAAGAAATCTTTGGCCCCGTGGCCTGCCTGATCCCCTTCAAGGACGAAGCGGACGCCATTGAAAAAGCCAACGACATCGAATATGGCCTGTCCAGCTACGTCTGGACCGAGAACCTGGGCAAAGCCCACCGCGTGGCGGCAGCTGTGGAAGCGGGCATGTGCTTTGTCAACAGCCAGAACGTGCGCGACCTGCGCCAACCCTTTGGCGGCACCAAGGCCAGCGGTACAGGCCGCGAAGGCGGTACCTGGAGTTACGAAGTGTTTTGTGAACCCAAAAACGTGGCGGTGTCCTTGGGCGGTCACCACATCCCGCATTGGGGCGTATGACAAATCTCGGCCATCTGTCATACTTGACGTCATACATTCATTTTGAATGTGTATGACAAGGAGTGAGCCATGTTGTCTGTCCGCCTGCCTGAAACCGTTGAACGTGAACTGACCCAGTATTGCGCTGCGCGCAAGCTGAGCAAGTCGCACGTCGTGCAAGAAGCCCTCGCCGAATATTTGGTGGCGGCCAAAATGGCCTCCAGCCACAACGCAGCGCCGGAGCATGACCTGTCGTTTTTGGCACCCGATGACCCGATCCGTCAATTCATTGGCATCGTCAAGGATGGCCCAAGCACAGACGAATGGATGGCCATCACGCGTGGCGAGGATTGGAACAAGCCATGATCCTGGTCGACACCAACGTCCTGCTCGACATCTACAAGGCCGACCCGATCTGGATGCCCTGGTCTTTGCAACAACTGCGCAGCGCCAAAGCCGGAAAACTGGGCACCAACATGGTGGTCTATGCCGAGCTGGCTGGGCACCCTGGAGAGCCTGCGCATCTGGATACTTTTTTGGACACACTGGGCATCCGCTTGGCAGAGCTGTCCCGACCTGCCGCAAAGCTGGCCGGTCAGGCTTTTCGTCAGTACCGCCAACGCGGCGGCACCAAAACCGGCGTCCTGCCCGACTTTTTCATCGGGGCACATGCCCAAGCCGAGGGCTATCCATTGCTCACCCGCGATGCGGGGCGCTACCGCAGCTACTTTCCGGGCATTGACCTGATCAGTCCCTGACCCATCCCCCACACGCACAGACAGGACACCCCCATGGGACAACTCGCCCTCGCCGCCAAAATCACCCATGTGCCCAGCATGTACCTGAGTGAAATTCCCGGCCCACGCTTTGGCACGCGCCAAAGCGCCATCGACGGTCACCATGAAATCAGCCGACGTTGCCGCGCCATGGGGGTGGACACCTTGGTGGTGTTTGACACGCACTGGCTGGTCAACGCCAGTTACCACATCAACTGTGGCCAGCACTTCAAGGGCGTGTACACCAGCAACGAGTTGCCGCACTTCATCAGCAACATGGCGTTTGAGTCACCCGGTAACCCGGCATTGGGGCACTTGCTGGCCCAGGTGGCCAACGACTACGGCGTGGAAACACTGGCGCACGACGCCACTACTTTGCAGCCCGAATACGGCACGCTGGTGCCGCTGCGTTACATGAACGCTGACCAGCACTTCAAGGTGGTCTCGGTCTCGGCCTTGTGCACCTCGCACTATTTGGCCGACAGCGCCCGCCTGGGTTGGGCCATGCGCGAGGCGGTGGAAAAGCATTACGACGGCAAGGTGGCTTTTTTGGCCAGTGGCTCGCTCTCACACCGTTTTGCGCAAAACGGTTTGGCCCCCGAGTTCGCCCACAAAATCTGGAGCCCCTTCCTCGAAAAACTCGACGAGCAGGTGCTGCGCATGTGGGACCAGCGCGAGTGGAAAGCCTTTTGCGAGATGCTGCCCGAATACGCCAGCAAGGGCCATGGCGAAGGTTTCATGCACGACACCGCCATGCTGATGGGGGCATTGGGCTGGACGGATTACGACGGCGCGGTGGACATGGTGACCCCTTACTTTGGGGCCTCGGGCACGGGTCAACTGAACGCCATTTTTGATGTGACGCCGCAAACCGGGCAGCACATTCCGGCAGCCGTGGCCAGCAGCGCGGCGGGTTACACGGCTGTGAGCACCAGGCTATGAACTTTCCCCGCAGGTCGGCGGCTTTAGCCCCGACATGGACCTTTACCAAACCACCCATGTCGGACCTGAAGGTCCGACCTACAAAGACCTGGTCATGCCCCATCTTATGATTCTCTACACCGGCCAACTCGATGGCGAGGTCAACATGACCACCTTGTTATGAACCTTCCCCGTAGGTCGGCGGCTTCAGCCCCGACATGGACCTTTGCCAAACCACAATGTCGGACCTGAAGGTCCGACCTACAAAGACCTCGCTATGCCCCATCTTGTGATTCTCTACACCGGCCAGCTCGACGCTGAGGTCAAAATGACCACCTTGTGCCGCCAGATGGCGGACGCCATGCTCACGGTGCAAGACGAAGCAGGCAAGCAGGTCTTTCCGACCGGCGGCACGCGTGTGCTGGCTTATCCTGCGCCGCATTACGCCGTGGCCGATGGCGGCGCGGCGGGCAAAGCCGCAGGGCTGCATGAGCAAAACCCCCACGGGGGTTCTGGCGACTACGCCTTTGTCTACCTGAACGTGCGCATGGGGCGGGGCCGCAGCGAGGCTGTGCAACAACGCGCGGGTCAGACCCTGATTGCAGTGGCCAAAGATTTCTTCGCGCCCGTGATGGCGCGGCGCCACATCGGCATCACGCTGCAGATCGACGTGGGACCCGAGGTGTTTGACGCCAAGCACAGCAACATCCATCCTTTGTTCAACAAGACCTGATTTGTCCTGACCTGGTTGTGGGAGCCGCGCCCTCGCGGCGATGAACCCCGGCAAGGTCAATGAAAGCATCGCGGCGAGGGTGCCGCTCTGACAGGAAACACCATGTTTGACGACACATTGATCCAGCAGCTCGCCCACGAGCTCAACCAGTCCGAAAAATCCCGGGTGCAAATCGAGCACTTTTCCAAGCGCTACCCGGGCATGACCATCGAAGACGGCTACCGCATCAACCGCGCCTGGATGCAGATCAAGTTCGCCGAAGGGCGCACCATGATTGGCCACAAAATTGGGCTGACCAGCCGCGCCATGCAAGTCTCCAGCCAGATTGACGAGCCCGACTACGGCACCTTGCTTGACGACATGCGCTACACCTGCACACCCGGTCAGGTGCTGGACATCCCCTTCACCGATTTCATCGTCCCGCGTGTCGAGGTGGAGCTGGCCTTCATCCTCAAAAAGGAATTGCGCGGCCCGAATGTGACGGTGCAGCAGGTGCTTGAAGCCACCGACTATGTGACGCCAGCGATTGAGATCATCGACTCGCGCATCGAGCAGTTCGACCGCCACACCAAGGTCATGCGCAAGGTGTACGACACCATCAGTGACAACGCCGCCAATGCGGGCATCGTGCTCGGAGCTAAGCGGGTCGACCCGCTCACCACCGACTTGCCTTGGTGCGGTGCGGTCTTGCGCCAAAACGGCGTGGTGGAAGAAACGGGTCTGGCTGCGGGCGTGCAAGGACACCCGGCCGTGGGCATTGCCTGGCTGGCCAACAAGTTGGCGCCGTGGGGTGAACACCTGCAGGCGGGTGAGATTGTGCTGGCCGGCTCGTTCACCAAACCCGCACTCGCCAAGGTGGGCGATGTGTTTGACGTGGACTACGGACCTTTGGGCAAACTGGAGTTCAAATTCACTTAACACCAGGGCGTTTTGCAAGCCCACGCTGATCGGGTCTGGTGGGCCTGGTTGGGCGATGTGGCAAAGCCAAGCGCCTCTGAGCCCGGCCAGGCCCGCCAGACCCGATCAGCATCCTCGTCGAAGCCATTAACAAAGGAACCAACCCATGAACACCCCTGTGAACTTATTCAAACAAGCCCTGCAACACCAACAGCCCCAGATCGGTCTGTGGATGGGCCTGGCCAGCGCCTACACCGCAGAAATCTGCGCCCTGGCGGGCTTCGATTGGCTGGTGATCGACGGGGAACACGCGCCCAACGACCTGCGCAGCATCCAGGCCCAACTGCAAACCCTGGCCGCTTACCCCGGCAGCCACCCGGTGTGCCGCGTGCCTTTGGGTGAGACGGCGCTCATCAAGCAATACCTCGACCTCGGGGCGCAAAACATTTTGGTGCCCATGGTCGATACGGCCGAGCAAGCCGCGCAGCTGGTGCAAGCCATGCGTTACCCGCAGGACGATGGCCAAGGCGGCGTGCGTGGCATGGCGGGCGCACGGGCCTCGCGCTGGGGCCATTACCCGGATTACTTCAAGCGTGCCAACGAAGAAGTCTGCCTCTTGGTGCAAGTCGAATCGCGCGAAGCGTTGAAGAACCTGGACGCGATTGTCGCCACGCCCGGCGTGGACGGTGTGTTCATCGGCCCGGCCGACCTCTCGGCCTCCTTGGGCCATGTGGGCAACGCGGCGCACCCTGAAGTGCAAGCGGCCATCGAAGACGCCATCGCCCGCATTCTCAAGGCCGGCAAAGCCCCCGGCATCCTCACACCCGACCGTGCTCTGGCCGCCCATTACCTGAAGCTGGGGGCGGTGTTTGTGGCCGTGGGTCTGGACACCCAACTCTTGATGCGCCACACCACCGATCTGGCAGCGCACTTCAAGGCCGAAGTGACCGCCATCGCCCCCAACAAAGGCGCAACTTATTAATGGGGATCTGACCCCAATTCATTGACCACCAGTGACCCGCAGCCCAACACACAAGGAAACCCCGCATGTTCCCCACCCCCCAACCCTTGGTGCCCTCGCTGCAAGCGCGGGTGCACCCCGATGAATGGCAAGCGCGTTTGCAGCTGGCCGCGTGCTACCGGGTGTTCGCTCTGCTCGGCTGGACCGAGATGATCTACAACCACATCACGCTGCGCCTGCCGGACAGCGTCACGGGGGGTGAAAAGCATTTTTTGATCAACCCCTTCGGGCTGCACTACAGCGAAGTCACCGCCAGCAACCTGGTCAAGATCGACGTGCAAGGACGCAAACTCGATGGCTCGCCCTACCCCGTCAACCCAGCGGGTTTCACGGTGCATGCGGCGGTGCACGAAGGCCTGGCTGGGGCGCACTGCGTGATGCACACCCACACCACGGCGGGGGTGGGTGTGGCCTGTTTGCAAGGCGGCTTGCAGCAGACCAATTTTTACAGCGCTCAGTTGCACAACATGGTGGCCTACCATGACTTTGAAGGCATCACCATCCACGCCGAAGAAGCGCCGCGCCTGCTGCGCAGCATCGGCAACAAGCAGGCCGTCATTTTGCGCAACCACGGCCTGCTGGCCTGGGGCCACACCTTGGCACAGACCTTTGCGGTGCTTTGGACTTTGCAGCGTGCCTGCGAAATCCAGCTGGCCACGCTGAGCATGGGCCAGCCCATTGTGGTGCCCGAAGCGGTTGCAGACCAATGCACCCGTGACGCGCTGCAGTTCAACCCGAACCACGGCGCGGGCGAAGACGTTTTCCAAGCACTGGTTCGCCAGATTGACCGACAAGACACAGGGTGGCGCGCATGAAAGTTTGTATCTACGGCGCAGGTGCCATTGGCGGCTGGATCGGGGCGCACCTGGCGCAGCAAGGCTGCAGCCTGAGCGCGGTGGCGCGAGGCGCCACACTCGAAGCCTTGCAACAAAACGGCCTGGTGCTGCTGCAAGGCGGCCAAGAGATGCGCACCTCGTTGGTCGCCCGCGAGAACCCGGCCGATCTGGGCGTGCAAGACCTGGTGATCGTGGCCGTGAAAGCCCCCGCCATGGCCGACGTGGCCCGGCGCATCGGACCACTCATCGGCCCCAACACCGTGGTGCTCACGGCCATGAACGGCGTGCCGTGGTGGTTTTTGCAGGGCTTTGGTGGTGCGTTGTCGGGCACCCATCTGGACTCGGTGGACCCGGGCGGCGTGATCGCGCAGCACATCCCGGCGGCGCACATTCTGGGTGGCGTGGTGCACGCCAGCTGCTCGGTCGATGTGCCGGGCGTGATCCGGCACCACTTTGGCAACGGGCTGATTGTGGGTGAGCCCAGTGGGGCCGATACGCCCCGCGTGCAGGCGCTGGCCGCCTTGTTGGTGCAAGCGGGCTTCAACGCCACGGTCTCGCCCCAAATCCAGAAAGACGTCTGGTACAAGCTCTGGGGCAACATGACCATCAACCCCATCAGCGCCTTCACAGGGGCCACGACCGACGTGATTTTGGACGACCCGCTGGTGCGCGATTTTGTCTCGCGCATCATGCTCGAAGCCAAGGCCATTGGTGAGCACATCGGCATCCCGATCGCGCAAACCCCCGTAGACCGCCACGCCGTCACGCGCAAGCTGGGGGCGTTTCGCACCTCGATGCTGCAAGACGTGGACGCGGGCAAACCGGTCGAGCTCGACGCCCTGGTGGCCGCCGTGCGTGAGCTGGGCCAGCTGAGCCATGTGGCCACCCCCTTCACCGATGCCTTGCTGGGCCTGTCTCGCCTGCATGCCCGGGGCCTGGGTCTCTACCCGTGAGCACAATGGCCAAACCGGGCTTGAGCGGCGCGGCCTTTGGCACCTTGCTGCTGATCGCCTTCATGATGGGGGCCAACCATGTGGCCGCCCGCACCGCTTTCAACCACGGGCTGGATGTGGTGACGGCGGTGACGGTGCGCAGCGTCGTCACCGCCAGCGTGGTGGCGCTGATTTTGTGGCAGCAAAAAGTGGCCTTTCGGGTTTTGCCCGCGCAGCGCAAATACCTGGGCGCGGTGGGCCTGCTGATTGCGGTGCAAAGCGTGTGCCTGTACTCGGCGGTGGCGCGTTTGCCTGTCGCCTTGGCCTTGCTGGCCTTCAACACCTACCCGCTGACCACGGCCCTGTGGGCCAGGATTTTGTATGGTCACCAACCGGAACGCGCCGTCTTGTGGGCCATGCCGGTGATGATGGTCGGGCTGGCCTTGGCACTGGACGTGCTGGGCGCGGCCTCGGGCCTGGGCGCGGCGCGTCATTGGGCAGAAATCGGGGCGGGTGTGGGTTTTGCATTGGCTGCTTCGGCCACCTTTGGGCTGGCCTTGGTGCTCACCCAGCACGAGACGGTGGGCGTGGACGGGCGTCTGCGCACCTTCACCACCATGGCCACCGTGGGCGTGCTGGCCGCCAGCGTGGCGCTCACACAAGGCGGGTTTCAGTGGCCGCAGGCTGTGCCCGGTTGGTGGGGTCTGGGGCTACTCACCTTTTTGTACGGCACCGCTTTCACCATCATGTTCACCGTGCTGCCCAAGCTGGGCGTGGTGGGCAACTCGGCCATCATGAATGTGGAGCCCATCTTTGCGCTGGTGCTGGCTTGGGCGCTGCTGGGTCAGGCCATCGCCCCCATGCAATTGCTGGGGGCGGCGGTGGTGGTGGCCACGGTCATGTGGCTGGGTTTGCGAAAACGCTGAAAGGGCCTTTTCTGCCGCTGGACCCCGGTTTCAAGGACCAGGGTTCAGTGGTTTGGGGGCGCTGCCTGGCCGCACGCGCTTGAGTATGAAGTACAGCCAGGACAGCACGGAACAAGCCGCAAAAGTCATCAGGGCCACCCGATAGGCCATGACAGGGGGCAAGCCCATGGCCAGCCCCAAGTCAATGACCAGGCCAATGCCCCATTGCACGCAGAAGATGCCGGACAACACCACCAAGTTGTAGGCCGACAAAGCCCGGCCAGCCAAATGGACGGGAAATTTCAAGCCGACGGCAGGCTGAATCAAGGAGACGACCGAACTGCCCACACAAAACACGGTCAATACGGCAGCGGCCCCTGATCCCACCGCTGGACCTGCCGTCACCAAGACCAACAAGGCGGCAAAGGTCATGGGCAAACACCAGGTGATCAGGGTCTCCATGCGGACACCGGCCTTGGCCAGCCGTGGCGTGATCAGGCCCCACAGCCAAAAACTGATGAGCATGCCCAGATTGATCAGAAACAAGCCGCCCGCCGCGTCTGTGGCGTTCCAACCAGCCACTTGGGTCATCCATTGGCCTGCCCACAAAGTCTGAATGGCGACCATGCCCCCATGACAAAAAAAACCGATCGGCACCATTCGCCAAAAATAAGGGCTTTGCCAAATCAAGCGGTAACCGTCGGATGTTGTCGTGTTCAGCGCGACCGTGTCGGCGCGTTGGGAAGGATGCGACCAATGGGGTACCAGCAACAAGACCATTGCCATGGTGACGACCACCATGGCGGCCAACACGATGAACAAGGGCCGCCAGCCCCAAAGCGGCATGAGCCATTGCACAGGCAAAGTGGCCGCCAGCATGCCCGTAGAGCCGGTCATGAGCATCCATGAATTGGCCCTGAGCTGGGTGTTGGGATCAAACCAGCGCCGGTAGGCTGTCAAGGGTGCCATCAAGCAGGCGCTCACACCCATGCCGCACAACACCCTGGCCGCCAGCAAGCTGTGAAATTGCTCTGCCCACGCAAAGGCCAGGCAGCCCAGTACTGCAACGCTCAAGAAGGCCAAAATCACCTTTTTGGGGCCGTGCAGGTCCAGCCATCGACCCAGAGGCAGTTGGGTCAGTGAAAACCCCAAAAAATAGCCACCCGCCAACAAACCCAAGTCTTGTGCACTCAGGGCAAATTCAGCCGTCAGGCTGGGCGACAAGGTCGCTGTGATGGCCCGGATCAAGGATGACAGAAAGTAGGCCAGTGCAAACGCCAGAAAAACGAGGATCACCCTGCGCCTTGGCAGGTATGGTGATGCTTGGATCGTCATGCCTGCGTGCCGCAGGCCAGAGCCAGAATGGGTGGGACAGGGGCCTGCGGCCAGACAACAGCGCCAGCCCAACGGGGGAGACAAGAACCTCGGGCGGTGTGCTGCGAAGGTGGCGTGGGGCTTGGTGAAAAATCAAACCGTGAACAGCGAAAGTTGGGCAAGGCCATGTCAGCAAGGGTCATCCCCCGATTATCCAAGCTTGCGATTCAAATATGACAATAAAAAGCTATTTCACTTTTAATAAAAATACAAAGGTATTCATAAATTTCAGAGATAAAAAAGAAAAAACCGAAGTGCAATCCCCTGAAAATCAACGGTTTTTGAGCGCCAAGGCTTGTTCGTAAAGCCCGTTTTTGGATTCGCCGGTGATGTCTGCGGCCAGCTTGACAGCGGTCTTCAATGGCAATTCGGCCAGCAGCAACTGCAACACTTTCAGGCCTTGGCCGGTGGACTCGCTGACCGGGGTGTTGTGCAGCACCAGCACAAATTCCCCGCGCTGGCGTTCGGGCTTTTCGGCCAGCCAAGCGGGCAAATCGGCGGCCGCCAGCGTGTGCAATTGTTCAAACTGCTTGGTCAACTCGCGCCCCACCGTGACCGGGCGCGAACCCAAAGCGCTCAGCGCCAGGGCCAGGGCTTCGATGCGATGAGGGGCCTCCAACAAGACCACTGCGCGTGCTTCTTGAGCCAGGGCTTGGACGGCTTGCATGCGCTCGCCTGATTTGCTGGACAAAAAACCCGCAAAAACAAAGCCTGTCTCGCCCGTCATGCCCGAAGCGCTGAGGGCGGTGGTCACACTGCTGGGCCCAGGCAAAGGCAACACCCGAAAACCTGCTTGCCTGACGGCCGCCACCAAGCGTGCGCCGGGGTCACTGACCGCTGGCGTGCCCGCATCGCTGACATAGGCGACCCGTTCTCCCTGGGCCAAGCGGTCAATCACGCTTTGGGCCGATTGCGCCTCGTTGTGCTGGTGAACCGCCAACAGTTGGGCAGAGGGGCGTTCCAGGCCATAAGCGCGCAGCAATTGTTGGGTGTGGCGGGTGTCTTCGCAAGCCACGGCATCGACGCGCGACAGGACGTGCAAAGCGCGAAGGCTGATGTCGGCGAGGTTGCCAATCGGGGTGGCCACGACATACAGTGTGCTGGCCGGGTGGTTTTGTGACCCGGCAGCGTCGTGCGCCGCCTCCAGGGCTTTGGCAAACGAGGCAGACAAGGGAGACGGAGTCAATGCAATTCCTCAAAAAAAACACAGGCAGACCCACCACGACCAAGGCCCAAGGCGATGCGGGCGAAGACGAGGCGCTGGCTTATTTGCAAGCACAGGGATTGCGCTTGCTGCAGCGCAATTATCGGACGCCCGGGCGGGGTGGGGGAGAAATCGACCTGATCATGCAAACGGCCGACGGGACGGTGGTGTTCGTTGAGGTGCGCAAGCGCAGCCGCAGCGACTTTGGAGGGGCGGCAGCGACCATTGGTGCGACCAAGCGGCGGCGCATTGTTTTTGCGGCCCAGCATTACTTTTTGAGTTGGTCTCGCTTGCCCCCGGCCCGCTTCGATGTGGTGACCTTGGACGGGACGGGCCCCCAGTGGTTGCAAGCCGCCTTTGATGCCGGTTGAGACCCTGCTGTGATTGGACACACACCGGGCGGGGCAAAGCGAAAGTTTGCTTGCGCTGGCGGTTATCATCGCGGCCATGTTAGACCTGCGCATTCAACAGCATTTCATCGACAGTGCCGACCTGCATTACCAGGTGGCACAGGGCTTGGCCAAACCGGTGGAAGCCGCCGTTCAAGCAGTCCTCGCTTGTGTGACGGGCGGGGGCAAAGTGCTCACCGCGGGCATGGGGCCTTCGACAGGCTTGGCGCAGTACCTGGCCAGCTTGCTCGTGGGGGGCTTTGAGCGTGAGCGGCCGGGTTTGTCGGCGCTGGCCTTGTCGGCCGATGCTTTGATGGCCACCCTGTGGTCCGATGCACAAGGTTTGGCCAGTCAGGTGCGGGCGCTGGGCCACACCGGCGATGTGCTGTTTTTGATCAGTGCCCTCGGCGACGAGCCCATTTTGGTCCAGGCTGTCCATGCTGCGCACGAGCGGGAAATGAGTGTGGTGGCGTTGACGGGTCACCAAGGTGGCGTGTTGGCGCGTCAACTGCGCGAGACGGATGTGCATGTGTGTGTGCCCCATGACCGTGTGGCACGCATTCGGGAAGTGCAACATTTGGTGCTGCATTGTCTGTGTGATGGAATTGACACCCAGTTGTTGGGTGAACAGGAGCCTCTTTAAATGAAACGCAATCTTCAGTCCATGGTGCTTTCGGGTGCCGTTTTGACCGCTGTCTTGTCCAGTTTGAGCGCCTGTGCCCCCTTGATCGTGGGCGGGGCGGTCATGACGGGTGTGGTGGCCACAGACCGCCGCACGACGGGCACACAGGTCGAAGATGAAAGCATCGAAATCAAGGTCGCCAGCGCTGTTCGCCAAGAGCTGGGCGAGCGTGTGAACCTGACGGTGACCAGCTTCAACCGCAAAGTGTTGCTCAGCGGAGAGGCGCGTTCGGCGGCAGACAAAGAAAGAGCTGAGAAGTTGGCGCAAAGCCAGGAAAACGTTCAGTCGGTGGTCAACGACTTGGCCGTGATGCCCACCTCATCCTTGACGCAATTGTCCAAAGACACGGTCACCACGGGCCAAGTCAAAGCGGCTTTTGTCGATGCCAAAGATTTGCAGGTCAACGCCTTCAAGGTGGTCACGCAGCGTGGTGTGGTCTATTTGATGGGGCGGGTCACCACCCGGGAAGCCAAACGGGCCACCGACATCGCCCGCAGCATTGGGGGTGTGACCAAGGTGGTGCGTGTGTTTGAAGAAATTTCTGAGCAAGAGCTGGAACGTCTGAGCCGTCCAACCCGTTAAGCCTGGCACACCGCTTTCCAGGGTGAATCCGGCTCAACCCCAAATTGGCTGAGCCGAATGGGGTAGAGAAAGCCCTCAAGCTCAGCGCAAACGGCGGATCAGGCTCGAAGTGTCCCAACGGCCCCCGCCCATTTTTTGCACATCGGCGTAAAACTGGTCCACCAGGGCCGTGACGGGCAGGCGGGCACCGTTGCGCTTGGCTTCGTCCAGCACCAGGCCCAGGTCTTTGCGCATCCAGTCCACCGCAAAACCAAATTCGAACTTGTCGTCGGCCATGGTCTTGCCCCGGTTGTCCATTTGCCAGCTTTGCGCAGCACCCTTGCCGATCACGTCCAGCACCTGGTGCATGTCCAGCCCGGCTTGTTGGCCGAACGCTATGGCTTCGGACAGGCCTTGCACCAAACCGGCAATGCAAATCTGGTTGACCATCTTGGCCAACTGACCTGCGCCCGATGCACCCAGCAAGGTGAAGGCCCGAGAAAACGCCATGGCAGCGGGCTTCACATCGTCAAACGCCGCGGCGTCGCCACCACACATCACCGTCAGCATGCCGTTTTGTGCACCGGCTTGGCCGCCTGAGACGGGCGCATCCACAAAGTGCAGGCCCAGCTGTTGGGCTTGGGCATACAGCTCGCGGGCCACTTCGGCAGACGCCGTGGTGTGGTCCACAAAAATCGCGCCGGGTTTCATGCCGGCAAAAGCGCCGTCGGCACCGAGCACCACGCTGCGCAAATCGGCGTCATTGCCCACGCAAGCAAACACGATGTCGGCACCGGCAACCGCTTCGCGCGGGGTGGGTGCGCTGGCGTTGCCGGGGCACTCGGCGGTCCAAGCGGCGGCTTTGGCGGCGCTGCGGTTGTACACGGTGACGTGGTGACCGGCGCGGGCCAAGTGGCCCGCCATGGGGTAGCCCATCACGCCCAGGCCCAAAAAGGCCACTTTCCGGGCGGGGGTGGGTTCGTAGGTTTTGGCTGCAATCTGGCTCATGGTTGTCTCGCTGGAGGTCGTTTAAAGGGGCTAATTTAGCAGTCTGGCAGTGCACAGGTTCGTGCCGGGTGCTTTTGTCTGCCGGGTTGGCGACAGTTGGGCGCGGGCGAAGAGGGCTTGTTCGGGGTTTGGTACGCTCTGGTCATGAACACCACCATTGCCGAAAACTTGTCGCGTGTCCGGACGCAAATGGAAGCCGCTTGCCAGGCTGCTGGCCGCCCGCCTCACAGCGTGTCTTTGTTGGCGGTGTCCAAAACCTGGGGGGCAGAGGCCGTGCGCGCAGCCCATGCCGCAGGTCAAACCGCTTTTGGCGAAAACTACATCCAAGAGGCGGTGGACAAGATCACCGCCTTGCGCGACTTGCCGTTGCAGTGGCACTGCATCGGCCCCATCCAGAGCAACAAAACCCGTTTGGTGGCCGAGCACTTTGACTGGGTGCACAGCGTGGACCGCCTCAAAATTGCCCAGCGCCTGAGTGAGCAGCGCCCGCCCCATTTGCCGCCCTTGCAGGTGTGCATCCAGGTGAATGTGGACGGCGGCGAGACCAAATCGGGCGTCAGCCCGCAGGAACTGCCCGCGCTGGCGCAGGCCGTGGCCGCTTTGCCGCGCTTGCAGTTGCGCGGCCTGATGACCATTCCCGAGCCTGCTGAGACCGACGCCCAGATGCGGATGGTGCACGCCCAAGCCAAAGCTTTGTTCGAATCATTGCGCCAGCAAGGCCTGCCGCTGGACACCTTGTCCATGGGCATGAGCGCCGACATGGCGGCCGCCATTGCCGAAGGCAGCACGATGGTGCGGGTGGGTACAGCTATTTTTGGCGCGCGGCATTGAGGACCGCTGCCACAGGTGTTGGCTGAGAACTCAAAAACGGTAATGCACTCTGAGTTTGAGACTGCGCCCCACATCTTCGAGACTCAAGCGGTCACGGCCCTGCAAGGCCTGAACGGTGGCCAGTGCATGTGAGCGACCGCTGTCGGTGACATCTTGCAACCACGCGCTCGCCGTCATTTGGCGGCTCAGTGCCCACTGCCCCCCCAGATCCAGCTTCCAGTGGCCAGACACCTGGCGGGTGTTGCCAGTGCTGTCGCCCGCCAGGGGCCAGTTCTGGGCTTCCAGATAACCCGAGCTGTAACGCAAACCGCTCATCAACACCCAGTTGGCCCACTCCAGGCTAGCCCCCCCCACCCATTGTTGCCGAGGCGTCACGGTTTGGGTGATGCCAGACACCTGCGCCAAGTCCGACACCGTGCGGCCAGTGCGGAACTCGTGCAATTCGGACTTCAGGTACAGCACGCCCTTGAAGCTCAGGCGCATCAATCCGGCACCGGTCGGCACACGCCATTCGGTGTCGAAGTCGATGCCTTGTTTGCGGCTGCGCCCCAAGTTGGTGGCCACCAAATCCAGATAAGACCCGGCGGCATCACTGGCCCAGTGACTCTGGTCGCCCAAGGCGCGGCGCACATCGATTTGCCACAGGTCTGCGCCCCAAGTCCAGCGCGGCTGCGGCTCCAGCCTGAAACCCCAGCTGGCATGGGTGGAGGCCTCGGCTTGCAACTGGGCCTGACCCCGGCGCTGCACACGCCACTGGCTCAGGCGGGCCGGGTCCCACAACAGGCCACTGCGGGTGATGCCCGGGTTGAGCTGCTCCAAACCCGGAGCCCTGAAGCCGGTGCCCAAAGAGGCACGCATGAGAAACGGCGTCGACGGCCGCCACTTCCAGGCCAGTTGCCCGGTTTGGGCCCCGCCCACGTCAGAGTATTGGTCATGACGCAAGGAGGCACTGACTTCATGGTGTTCGGCCAGCGGTGTTTTGAGCTCGGCATGCACCGCCCATTGCTGACGCTGGGCTGCCCAAGTGTCAGCGGCTGGCTGGGCCATTTGGCTGTTCAAGGATTCTTGCCGCCAATCCCAGCCCAAGGCCAAAGTCCGAGGGCCTTGGGACGGGCTGTCGAGCTCGCGCTGCACTTGCACGTTCAAGGTGTGCAAGCGCGTGTCGTGACGCTGCTCGGCCAAAGCAGGCAGGTCCTTCAAGGCCAGCCAGCGGTCTTGCCCGAGCCGGTCCACGGCATCGGGCGCAGGCCCCAGAGGCAGCGGTTTTTCTTGTTGCCGGGCCTGGCCACTGGAGGCCGAAGCCAACAGGTCCCAACCCTGCCATGGCCCTTGCAAGCCCAAACGCCATTGGTGCATGCCTTGGCGTTCGCTGGGCACCCATGACCACGGGCCGGGGCGTCCTTCGGCCGGGGACTGGATCGCCGCATCCGCAGCCAAGGTCTGGCTGGCAGGGGCTTCTTGGGTGCCCAGCAGGTGCGCAAACCCGGTCCAGGGTCCGCTCAAGGCCCAGTCACCGCTCATGAACCACTGGCTGCGCGTGCTGGCAGGGGCCACGCGCAAGGCCTGCAAGTCGGGCGACCACAGCGCGCCATGCCGCCGCGACAGCGCCGCGTGCAGCTGCAAGGCATAACCGTCGGTGCGCAAGCTGCCATGGCCCCAGGCCACATTCAACCCTTGGCCTTCGCCCTCACCCCTGCTCGGATGCAAACTTTCAGCACCCATGGTCAACCCACGCGTGCTGCGGGTGCGGATGTTGACAACCCCCGCAATGCCGTCAGACCCCAAGGCACTGGATGCGCCAGGTGTTTGCACTTCGACGCGGTCAATGGCCGACAAGGGCAAAAAACGCAGGTCCAGCGCGTCCGATCGGCCACGCCAGCCTGATGGCCCCAGGCCCGGCAAACGCTGACCATTGAGCAGCACCAAGGTGCCCGCTGCATGGCCATGCACCGACGCCAGACCCAAGGGGCCTGACAGGCCGCCGGCCTGGTGCTGCAACAGGGCCGGCAATTGCTGGAGCAATTCACCCGCAAAGGACGCGGGGCTGCGCTCCACTTCGCGCCGGCAAATCACTTGCACCGGCTGGGCCAATTTGGCTTGCGCATCGGTGATGGCCGCCCCCTTGATTTCGACCGCGTCAAACTGCCGAAACTGCAAGGGCGCTGCGGTGACGGTGATCTCACATTCGGGGCTGGGCACCGGCATATCCGCCGCGCCGGCCTCTGGGCTCAGCGCTTTGTCGGGTGACGCCACCGCAGCACTGCAGGCGAACCCACAAGCCAACAACACCCAGGCGGGACGAGACCGCATGAAGCCACTGCCATTTGTTTTTTTCATGTCACAGCCCTCCAGAGCTGTCAGTCATTAGAAAACAAAAGCTAGCGCTGTGCGCCCCAATCGTCAAGCTTTCAATTTAAAAAGACTTTTTCGTTCACCCACGGGCACCCCCGCCACGTTCAGCAGCACCTGCGCACGCCAGGGTTCCAGTTCCTGGCGCTGCGCATCGTCCAGCCAACCCAGTTGGTCCAAGGCCTCCACGGTCGCGGCAAACAGCGCCGCTTTGTTGCCATCCATGATCTTGATGGCCAAAGCTTGACCACGCGAGCGACTGCCCACCACCTGCACGCCGTCCGCGCCCACCTTGGTGACCCAGTCGCCCCGACCTGCGCGCATGAAATCGGCGTCGTTGCGGCCGGTGCCCGAGATCAGCTCGGGGTGAGCGCTCATGGCTTGGCCAAGTTGCGCCAGGCTCTCGCCATACAAGCCGTCGGATTCGGGCTGCGCCAGCCGTGCGTAGCTGCGCGCTAAGCGTGACAAGGGCATGGCGTAATTGGGGGCCGAACAACCGTCGATGCCCAGCGCCAGTTCCTCTTCGCTCAACCCGGCCAGGTGCGCCACGGCATGGCGCACTTGTTGTTGCAAAGGGTGGTTCACCTCGGTGTAGCTGTCGGTGGGCAGGCCGTGCTGCACGCAATACGCCAAAAACCCGCTGTGTTTGCCGCTGCAGTTGTGGTGCCGCTCGTCGTAAGCAAAACCCTCGGGCATGGGGCGGTCAAAAAACGTGAAGCGGTACGGCACATGGCAGCCGCAGCGCATTTGGCGCGTGCTGCTGCCGCTTTTGCGCAGGATGGACGACACCTGTTCAACGTGCATTTCTTCACCGTTGTGGCTGGCGCACATCAGGGCCAACTCGGTCGGGGTGAAACCAAAATGCGCCACCCCGCCTGACTGAATCAGCGGCAGCGCTTGCATGGCTTTGAGGGTGGAGCGGGTGAAGCACAGCCAGTGCGGGTTGCCCACTTGGGCCAGCACGCGGCCTTCGGTGTCGGTCACGGCCAGTGCGCCCATGTGCACGCATTCCTGGATGCCGTTGCGGGTCAGCTCGATCAGGGGTTCAAAGTTCATGGCAAGGGTCTGGGGTGTTCAAAAAGGCCAGTCTAAATTGTCCCGGACTTGACCGGGTGTCGCTTCAGCGGCCGCGCACAATGCCCGCATGCAAAACATTCAATCTCCCCTTCAAGCGCAGGTGGTGCAGTGGCTGGTCGCCCCCGGTGCGAACGTGCGCCCAGGCGATGTGCTGGTCATTCTGGAAGCCATGAAGATGGAGCACGAAATCCGTGCGTCTCAGGCGGGCTGTGTGGGTGAGCAGTATTACCAAGCGGGTGAAACGGTGGCTGAAGGCGAGGTCTTGTGCGCGCTCTTGCCCGTGGCCGAGGCTACCCCCCAGCCTGAGGCTCCTGCCGCCAGCACGACCACTGCCACCCTTTCAAAGGACCGCGCCGACCTGCAAAAACTGCAGGCCCGCCTGGCTTTCACGCATGACGCGGCACGTCCCGAAGCCGTGGCCAAACGCCATGCCTTGGGGCTTCGCACCGCCCGAGAAAACATCGCTGATCTTTGTGATGAAGGCTCGTTTGTCGAATACGGTGCCCTGGCCGTGGCCGCGCAAAGCCGCCGCCGCAGCGCCGATGATTTGATGCGCAACACGCCCGCCGACGGCATGGTCACCGGCATCGGCTGCGTCAACGGACAGCGGGTGGTGGTCATGGCCTACGACTTCACGGTGTTGGCGGGCACACAAGGCATGCGCAACCACCAAAAGACCGACCGCATGCTGGGTGTGGCCCTGCACAACAACTTGCCCGTGGTGCTGTTTGCCGAAGGCGGTGGCGGCAGGCCGGGCGATGTGGATGTGGCCATCGTGGCGGGCCTGAACCTGGCCACCTTTGCATCCTTCGCCCGGCTCAACGGCAGGGTGCCGGTGGTGGGCGTGGTGGCCGGGCGCTGCTTTGCGGGCAATGCGGCGCTGCTGGGCTGCGCGGACGTGATCATCGCCACACGCGGCAGCAACATTGGCATGGGCGGCCCGGCCATGGTCGAAGGCGGGGGGCTGGGCGTGTTCAAACCTGAGCAGATTGGTCCGAGTGAAGTGCAGCATGGCAATGGCGTGATCGATGTGTTGGTGGATGACGAGGTCCGAGCCGTGGCGGCGGCGCGGCAATACTTGTCGTTTTTCCAAGGGGCTGTGTCGCCATGGCAGGCACCGGACGCCGAAGCACTGCGCCATGTGGTGCCCGAAAACCGTCTGCGCGTTTACGACACCCGCGCCGCCATGCAGGGCATGGCCGACGCAGGCAGCTTGCTGCATTTGCGCACCGGCTTTGGCGTGGGCATCCACACGGCCCTGGCCCGCATCGCGGGCCGCCCGGTGGGTCTGATGGCCAACAACCCGCTGCACTTGGGTGGCGCCATCGACGCCGATGCTGCCGACAAAGCCGCCCGTTTCATGCAGCTGTGCAACGCGCACGGGCTGCCCATCGTGAGCCTGGTGGACACGCCCGGGTTCATGGTGGGGCCGGACACTGAAGCCACGGCGCAGGTGCGCCACGTCTCACGCCTGTTTGTGGCGGCCGCGCATCTGCGGGTGCCGCTGCTCAGTGTGGTGCTGCGCAAAGGCTATGGCCTGGGCGCGATGGCCATGACCGGCGGGGGCTTTCACGAAACCTTGGCCACCGTGGCCTGGCCCACCGGCGAATTTGGCGGCATGGGCCTGGAAGGTGCGGTGCGCCTGGGTTACCGCAAAGAGCTGGAGGCCGTGCCCGAAGGCACAGAGCGCGAAGCGCTGTTTGAACAGTTGCTTGCACAGCAATACAACAACGGCAGCGCCATCAACATGGCGGCCACGCTGGAGATCGACGCCGTGATCGACCCGGCCGACACACGCGATTGGTTGGTGGCGGGGCTGGAGGCTGGGCAGGTTAAGCCCGCCGATGGCACCTTGGCCATCGACACCTGGTGAGCGCAGAAGCGTTACTTGCTTTCTTTGTAGGAGCGACGCCCTCGTCGCGATGGGCCTGTGCAGACCACAAGCCATCGCCCCGGGGGCGGGGTTCCTGCAAAGAGGTAATGCCTGCCCCGTGTAGGAGCGACGCCCTCGTCGCGATGAGCCGCTGCCGTTCAGCCCTTGAGCGCCCGGGCAGGCAACACCGTGCCCACACACTCCCCAAAGCCAATCCGCGCAGCACCCGCTTTTTCGCACCAGCCGCGCAGCACCACGCTGTCGCCGTCTTCCAGCCAGGTGCGCTGCTCGCCATTGGGCAGCGCGATCGGGTTCTTGCCGCCCGTGGTCAGCTCGATCAAAGCGCCCGCTTGGTCGAGTGTGGGGCCAGAGAGCGTGCCGCTGCCCAGCAGGTCGCCTGGCTGCAGGTTGCAGCCGTTCACCGTGTGGTGCGTGACCATTTGCGCCACCGTCCAGTAAGCGTGGCGGTAGCTGGTGCGGCAGATGCTGGCATCGGCTTGTCCGGCCTCGCGCATCTTGGGCGTTTGCAGGCCCACTTGCAGCTGGATGTCGAAAGCGCCTTCTGCGCGGTTGGCGGGGGAGTCCAGATAAGCCATGGGCTGCGGGTCGCCCTCGGGCCGGGTGAAGGCTGTGCGGTAAGGGGCCAGCGCTTCGAGCGTGACGACCCAGGGCGACACGGTGGAAGCAAAGTTCTTGGCCAGGAAAGGGCCGAGCGGCTGGTATTCCCAGCCTTGGATGTCACGCGCCGACCAGTCGTTGAGCAGGCAGATGCCAAACACATGGTCTTCGGCTTCGTTCATGTCCACTGCATCGCCCAGTGCATTGCCGCTGCCGATGAAGATGCCCAGCTCCAGCTCGATGTCCAGCCGCTTGCAGGGGCCGAACGACGGCTCGGTGGCACCGGGCGGCATGGTCTGGCCCACCGGGCGGCGGAACTGCTGGCCCGACACGCCAATGCTGGACGCGCGGCCATGGTAGCCAATCGGCACCCATTTGTAGTTGGGCAGCAGCGGGTTGTCGGGGCGGAACTGCTTGCCGATGTTGGTCGCGTGGTAGACCGAGGTGTAGAAGTCGGTGTAGTCGCCAATCCGGGCGGGGACGTCGTATTCGGCCTCGGCTTGCGGCACCAGGCACCCTTGCAGCGCGGCTTGGTCAGCTGATCCTTCACGCAGGGCGCGTGACAGGGCCAGGCGCAGGGCGCTCCAGGCCGATGTGCCCAGCGCCATCAGCGCATTGAGCTTGTCTTGTGCGCCCGCTTGCGCGGCAGCAGCAGCTTCGCCGGTCAGCACGCCTGATTGGGCGACGGCCGCCAGGTTCAGGATCTGGTCGCCAATGGCCACGCCGCCCCGGAAGTTTTCATCAGAGCCTTTGCGGCGGAACACCGCAAATGGCAGGTTCTGAATCGGGAAGTCGGTACCGGCGGCGTTGGCCGAGGCCACCCAGCTCTGGTGTTTGGGGTCGTGGGTTTCGTTCAGGAAGTTCATGGCAGTTGTTGAGTGGCGCAAGTCGTGTGGGTGCAGGCGTGATCGGTATCGGGCGTGTGAAGGTTTTCAGGAGGCCATGCTGCCGTCGTGCATCCAGGCGGCGTGCTTGGGGGCGCGCTTGGTTTGGCTCCACTCTTCGAGCATGTCCCATTTCACCTCGTCAAGCTTTTGCATCATCTCGGGCGTGCCGCAGTCGGCTGCCAATTCGAGGCGGTGGCCGCTGGGGTCAAAGAAGTAAATGCTCTTGAAGATGGTGTGGTCCACCGGACCGAGCACCTCGACACCCCCAGCCACCAGCTTGTCCTTGGCCGCCAGCAGTGTTTCCATCGAGTCCACTTTCAGCGCCAGGTGCTGCACCCAGGCGGGGGTGTTCTGGTCACGGTCCATGGGCGGCTGGCTGGGCAGCTCAAAAAAGGCCAGCACATTGCCATGGCCCGCATCCAGAAAGATGTGCATGTAGGGGTCGGGGGCTTTGGTGGAGGGCACTTCGTTTTCGGCAATGGCCAAAACGAATTTCATGTCGAGGTGCTTTTGGTACCAAAGAACGGTTTCTTTGGCGTCTTTGCAGCGGTAAGCGACGTGGTGAACGGATTGAACGAGCATGGGTGTCTCCTGGTGAAAGGGGGGTGGGTCAGAGGTCTTGCAGGGCGGTGGTGATCTGCTGCTGAAACAGGGTTTCGTCGGCCAGGGCGTTGGCGTTGAGCAGCGCGAGTTTGACAAGGAACAACTGCGCCTTGTCAGCCCCCGCTTGGTCAATGGCGGTGGCCAGGGCGTCGTAGACGGTTTCGAGGCCGCCGATGGTGAGTTGCGTGTTGGTCATGGTGTTGTCTTTGTTATGCAGGCCTGTAAAAGGGTGTCATGGGGATGAATGCTGACGCTTTGTAGGAGCTTGCCCTGCAAGCGATGACTCGCGGTCCGCGCGCGCCCATCGCCAGCAGGGCTGGCTCCTACCGGCTCAGACCTCATGAATTTCTTTGCTTCACCCAGTGTGAACATTGTTTGACCTTATTGAGCTCGCGGCAAGGCGGTGGTCAGTGCGGCTTGCAGGCGTGTGGCGTCCAGTGTGATCCAACGTGCACAGATGTGCTGGTCGGGGCGCAGCAAATACGCACCACCGTTGGCGGGCACACCGTAGCGCTGACGCAGATGGCCGTCCGCATCGGGCAGGGTTTTGTCGGCACCGGCCACAGGCTGGGCCGCGCCGACCACGATCACGTTCAGCGGCATGCCCTTGGCGCGTGCGCTCTGGATGACTTTTTGCAGCGCCTCGGGCAAGGCGGTGTCGGTGAAGTAAAGCAGGTCAAAACCGCCGCCCAAGTGGTCGAGCAAGAAATCGTTCGCGCCCAGGCGCACGTTTTGCGGTGGTGCGCCGTGCGCCGGGCCGCTCTTGAACAAGCCGTTGTCGTCGCCCATGCTGTTGAGCAGGGAGTGGGTGTACTCATGGGGCCTGGACGTGCGCCAGTGGTACAGGGGTCGCACAAACTCTTGGGTGAGCGAGAGCGACAGCACCGCATCGCGCAGCAACCGAAAGCCCGGGCTGGGTGGCGCCATGAAGCGGGTGCTTTTGCCCGCTTCGGTGATGATCTCGCGCGCCGCGCCCACGCGCTCGGTGCTGTGGTTGGCCAGCAGGTTTTTACCCGCCAAGCCCTTGACCACAAAAGCCAGATGCCAGCCCAGCGACTGGGCGTCCTGGAAGGCCGTGTTCGCCCCGCGCACCCCAAAAATCGGCAGCAGGTGCGCTGCGTCACCGGTGAAGACCACGCTGCCGTGCACAAAGTCGGGCAAGGTGAGTGTGCGGGCCGAGTAGACCGAAGACCAGTCCATTTCCCACTTCAGGCCCGCGTGGCCGATCATGGCCAGTTGCGCGTCGATGCGGGTCTTGAGCGATTCGGGGCGCAGCGCCTCTTCGGGCGTTTCACCCGGGGGCAGCTGGTAGTCCACGCGCCACATGCCGTGGGGTTCGCGGTGCATCAAGATGGTGTTGCCGGGGTTCCACTCGGGGTCAAAAAAGGCCAAGCGCTCTGTTGGAAAGGGCAGATCGATTTGGATATCGGCGATCACGAAAAAGCCTTCGTAAGAAGCGCCTTCCATCTGCAAGTTCATGGCGCTGCGGATGCTTGAGCGGCCACCATCGGCGGCCACCACCCAGTCGCTCTCCAAGGCGTAAGGGCCTTCGGGTGTGTCCACTTCGAGCACGGCATAGCCGTCTTTCTGGTCAATTTGTTCCACCTTGTTTCCCCAGCGGAAGTCGATCAGCGGGTTGGCTTTGCAAGCGTCGTGCAGGTACTCCTCCATGAACTGCTGCTGCACGTTGATGATCGGGAAAAACCGGTCATCGGGGTCGTGCGGCGCTTCCATGCGGAACACGCGCTGGCCCCGGTAGTAAGAGTTGCCAAAGCGCCAAGGCAGACCGCCTGCGGTCATGCGGTCAGCCACGCCGACTTGCTGCAAGATTTCCATCGAGCGGCGGGTGAAACAAATCGCCCGGCTGCCCTGCGAGAACTGCAACTCGGCGCTCAGCACCACGCTGGGCACGCCGTGGCGGGCCAACTCCAGCGCAGTCACCATGCCTGCAGGGCCTGCGCCGACGATCACGACTTTTTGGCGGTCTTGTTGGGGGTGTGTTGAGGGCAGCCAGGGCTTGAAAACCTCGTAGGTGTAATAGATCGACGGACGGGCTTCGGTGCTGGGGGTGTGCATGGTTTGGTGTTGGGGTTTGAGGATCAGCGGTGCTGGATGGATGACTGGGCATCCTGCGGGGCATCCGTCACAACGCCCGGCCGGGCGTGTGCAATCAGCCGGTCGAACAGGCCGCTCAATGTGGCTTGTTCTTTGTCGGTCAGGCAGCCAAAAATGTCCTGGTTTCGTTGGTGCACCATGGCCATGGCACGCTCGAACACCTCGCGTCCGGTCGGTGTCAGCGTCAACACCACGCCCCGGCCATCACCCGGGTGGTCGGCTTTGAGCACCAGCCCTTGATCGACCAGCGCTTGTGCTGCGCGGCTGGCTTGGCCCTTGTTCAGGTTGCCTTTGTCGGCCAGTTCTTTGACCGACAAAGGTTCAAAAGTCCCAATCGTCGTCAGGCACCGCCCGTCGCTCATCGACAACCCCGTGCGCTCTGGATAGACCGACTGGCTGCCCATGTCGGTCAGCTTGTGCAGTTGGTGCAGGCGGTAGGTCAGCGTGCGGTCGAGTGGCGTGTTCATGAAATGAGCGGGTTGTAGACGGGATATATTAAGGTAATTTGGTTGCGCACGCAACCAATTGGGGTTGATGAATTTTTGTAGGTCGGTGGCTTCAGCCCCGACATGGTGGATCGCATGCACTTGTCGGGGCTGTAGCCACCGACCTTGTATGATTTTTCTCAATGCCTTTGAACGTGTTTTTCTTTTAAAACATGTTCAAGACATGACCGAGGGGCACCTCGGTCTGAGTGCTTGGATGCCGCCGCCGACCTTGGGCTTGACCGCC
>NKIP01000005.1:3617-300506 GCA_002256145.1 Comamonadaceae bacterium PBBC1 | reverse complement strand
GTTCGCCTCCGGTTGCTCCCCACCCCGCCTCGCAGCGACGCAGTTACCTTCGACTACGGGGCCTTGGCTTACCCCGACATGGACTCTCACCATGCTGTGTACGCGCCTTCACGGGCGCACTAGGAGCCCCGCCCCCGGGGCGATGGGTGGTGGTATGCGAGGCTTCATCGCGACGAGGGCGTCGCTCCCACAAAGCAAAGCAACCCAAACAATTAATCGGGATCTGACCCCAATTAGCCCTCTGCTCCGTCAGAACGATATGCCGTATTCACGACGCCAGAGTTCGAACATGACCAGGCCGAAAAGGCACTCGCCGTTGAAGTGGCCTTTGTCTTGGTCGCGCATCAGCTTGTTGACGGTTTGGGCATCGAAGCTGCATTGCGGGTCGCGCAACACATCGTCAAACAGCGTCCCAAATGGGCCGCCTTTGAGCCATACGTTCATGGGAATCGAAAACCCCTGTTTGCGCTGCAGGTCAAAAATGGAGAAGGTTTGCACTTGGCTGGATGCCCGAACCGCCATGGCCGTCACCAGGCTCAAATCCACCCCGCCGCTCACCAAAATGCCCACAGGCACAGCTTCCATATCTTGTCATGGCATAACCCCTAATCTGATCTTGGTCCTGATGCTGGACAACCAATCATCTCGGTAATGCAATGCAAGCGCATCACGATTGGCTCGCCCCACGGCAGACCTACGGGCCAAGTCCTCCAGCGAGGTCATACAGTCGAGCCACCCCAAATCATGCGAGGCGACCAAAGCAGCCTTATCAGCAGTTGTGACCACCACGACCTGGGAGGGAAGTAGCTTGCTTGCGGCAAGCCATGCAAATAAATGCTGCTCGCCATCATCAAGTGTGCTGCAGGACGGATGCCTTAAAACAAGAGAGGCGATATCTTTTCGGCTAACGGAATACTGCCCGGCAAGCCCTGCGTTCAAATCGGCCGGATGCACCGCAACATGTCGAGGATCACCAGGATTGCCGGTCAATGTTTCTTCAACGCACTTTTCTACTGTCTCCATTGAAAAATGGTGGCTGATATCTGCCCAGCAACCCGTTCGAAACGACTCGAGGATGACATTGGTGTCCGCAAAAACTCGGATTTTCTGCATGCTTTTCCCACCTCACAGCTCATAGGGTGGGGCAAGGTCATACTCAGCGAATAGCTCAGTCAGACCGCCTAATCCAAGACCCATTGCTTTGGCCGCTTTGCGGGCCGACAGCCGTCCATTGTCGAGTGCCTCATGAAGCATCTTTACGAAGGTTGGAGAAAATCGCTTTGGAGGACCTGATACCGATGGTCGGTGTTTTTCTTGAGAAAGACTACGCCGAGTCTCTTCACCAATCAGTTTGAGGTTGAACAGCCGCCATGCCAGCGTGACAGGCGCGACACGAAGTAAGGCCGCGATTTCGCAAAGATGCGCAATGTCATCGAGCCGCTCGGACTTGATGAGCTTATCAAGCGTTGCACGCGGCATCAACAATGCAGCGGCGAAACTATTGGCCAACTGTTCAATCCGCTTACCTTTGTTCCGCTCTTCTACTGAATTAGATTCTCGGTGCTCAGGCTTCATCGCATCCCAAGTCAAAGCATGAAAGAGCTCATGTGCCAGGTCGAAGAAACGACGAGCCTCACTCTCGTTGCGGTTGATCAGGATGACCCCCATCTCTTCAAGATGACAGGTCGCACCCGAAATTGACTGGCCGTCAGGGGTATCAACCGTATCGACAAACAGCACCGGGATGTCTAACTCACGTTCAATTTTGTCGATCAAACTTTCCGCCGGAATCACACCAAGATCAAGCTCGCCGACGAGACTTTCTGCGCTTTTCTGTGCATCTTCGAAGGAAGATTGTGCAGACAGACGCAACGCTCGCTTGAGAACGCTCGCTCGGCTGTCCTGCTGTTCGCGCAGCCAGCGAAGCAAGCCGATCCACTGGCCTGCCTTGAGCTCGAAGCCATCAAGACTGTCCTCACTCAGCTCAGGGGCGGCACGCCATGAGAACTGGGCCTCGCCTGCAACAGCAAACGGGTCAATGAAGAACTCAATGTCACGATCCAAAATGTCGGAAAGAGTCAACATTTCATCTGGTTTCAAGGCACGCTTGCCATTCTCGATGTCTGAGACCGATTGACGGTCTTTCAGCCCCAGGCCTTGGGTGAGCTGATCCTGGGTCCAACCCTTGGCTTCCCGCGCAGCCTTTACGCGTAGGCCAATCAACTTTTGCGATATTTTTCCGAGCATGGCAGTAACCTCCTGAACAAACATCTTATCTTGCAAAAATCAAAAGGCAATAAATTCTTGCGTAATTTATTTTGCAATAAACATCAACTAACTTGCCAGCCCCCACTGCCACCACAGTTGTCTCATCTCACAACAAAACAGGCCCCAAAAACGTCAAAGGAGCCCGAAGGGCTCCTTGAACAAACAAAACAATGGGGATCTGACCCCGATAAACAATGGTTTGCGAGGATTCTCCCTGTAGGAGCCCCGCCCCCGGGGCGATGGGTGGTGGTCTGCGAGGCTTATCGCGACGAGGGCGTCGCTCCTACAAAGCAAAACAAACAAGCCAAACCAAACAATCGGGATCTGACCCCAATTAAACCCCCTGCTCCGTCAGAACGATATGCCGTATTCGCGACGCCAGAGTTCGAACATGACGAGGCCGAAAAGGCGTTCGCCGTTGAAGTGGCCTTTGTCTTGGTCGCGCATCAGCTTGTTGACGGTTTGGGCATCGAAGCTGCATTGCGGGTCGCGCAACACATCGTCAAACAGTGTCCGAAATGGGCCGCCTTTGAGCCATACGTTCATGGGAATCGAAAACCCCTGTTTGCGCTGCATGTCAAACTCTGGGGGCAAAAGGCGTGAGCACAGGCGCTTGAGCAGGATCTTCTTTTCAGTCGGTGTTGCTTTGAGCCGAGACGGCACTTTGCCAAAGGCAAACTCGATCATGCGGTGATCCAGCAGCGGTGAGCGCACTTCGAGAGAACTCAACATGCTGGCGCGATCCACCTTGACCAAAACGCCTTCCGCCATGAAGTTGGCAAAGTCCATCCGGGTCGTACGTTGCAATATGTTGGTTTGTGAAGGCGTCCTGGCTTTGCGCACGGACTCTGCCACCAATGGCCAATTTGCACGTTTTTGCATCAAACGCGAGCGCGACTGGTCGTCAAAACACGAAGAAATGATGGGCAGGTCTTTGCTCAGATCAACGCCTAAACCCTGCGCCCAATTGCGCCCCTTGAAACCCACGGGCAAGAACTTTTCGGCCGACCGTGCCACGCCTTGGCGAAGAAAAAGAGGCAGTCGCCCCAAATTTTGTTGCATCCACAGCATTCGGCTGTGATGGTGATAGCCACCAAACAACTCATCGCCGCCATCCCCACCCAAGGCCACGGTGCAATTTTGGCGAACCAACTGGCTCACCAAAAAAGTCGGGACCATCGACGAATCGATGATCGGCTCGTCAAACTGCCGCGCCAAACGCGGCAGCAAATCAGCACTGGCGTCTTCGGCCATCAGTTCGGTGTGGCGCGTGCCAAAGTGGCGGGCAATCAAGCGTGCGTGTTCTGTTTCATCCGCTTTGCCGTGGCCCGGAAAGCCAATCGAGAAGGTTTGCACTTGGCTGGATGCCCGAACCGCCATGGCCGTCACCAGGCTGGAATCCACCCCGCCGCTCAACAAAATGCCCACAGGCACATCGGCCGTCATTTGAGCGCACACGGATTCTTGCAACAGTGCTTCGAGCTCATCCAGCAGAGACTCGTCATCCACAGCCCCATGTTCAGAGGCCAAGTCAGGCAGTTGCCAATAAGGCCAGACCTGCGTTTGGCCACTTTGCAAATCAAAGCGCAGCGCATGGGCCGGTGGCAGCTTGTTGTACCCCTTCAACAGACAAGCATCGCCTGGCACGTAACCCATGCCCAGATAACAATCCATGGCTTGGGGATCGATGTCGCGGGGGTTGGCGGGGTTGGCCAGAAGCCCTTTGAGCTCGGATGCAAATTGCAAGCATCCATTTGCCAGGCGATAAAACAGGGGCTTTTCACCGGCACGGTCTCGCGCCAAAAACAACTTTTGTTGCAAGGCATCGTGAATGGCAAAGGCAAACATGCCGTTCAAGCGCGCTTATTTTCGATGCCATAGACGCAACAAAGCCGCACAAGGGCGGCTTTGTCAAAAGAATTGGGATCTGACCCCAATTTAAAAAATCACTGAGGCAGACGGTGCAAATGGTCAATGGTCAAGCTATTTGAACTGCCCCAACTTGCTCAAGTTCTTCCAGACCAAAGCCCCCACCCCACCGAATGCACCCACACCGCTGCGTCGTAGGGCGTCCCAGTCTTCGCGGCTTTTGCGCACCATGGCTTTTAAAGACCGGTTGCTGGCACCACCCAAGCGCATTTTGACAAACACCTTGGGCAGGTACACGGCTTTGAAATCAGGTTGGCTGAACATTTGCAAAATGCTGAAGTAATCCGCTGCAATGCGGTAACGCGTGTCAAACCCACCAATGTGCTCGTACCAATCTTTGCGCACATACAGCGTTGGGTGGGGCGGCATCCAGCCCCATGCCAAGCGCTGCGGAGTAAACACCGCGCTTTGCCACACCCGCACCACTTGGCTCATGTCGTCTTTGCGCACATAGTGCAAATCACCATAGACCGCACACAACGCCGGATCGGAGAACGCCTGTGCTACATGGGCCAAGACATCGGGGCTGGCATACACATCGTCGGCATGCAAGAAACCAATCACATCACCGCTGGCGCGTGTAATGCCTTTGTTAAGGGCATCGTAAATGCCACGGTCAGGCTCGCTCAACAACACGGCCAGTTGACTGCGGCTGGCCTGCAACACATCCAAGGTGCCATCTTGGCTGGCACCGTCGATGACGACGTGCTCACGGTTGGCGTAGGTCTGCGAAGCGACCGAAGACAAGCAATCGCCCAGTGTCTGAGCGCAATTGTAGGTGGCTGTGATGATGGAGATTTTCAAAATAATTAATTTGATAATATATTTAATTTACCTGAATTTAGTTATATTTATTTTAATTTTTTACGATTTTTTAATGATAATATTTATTAAAAGCAGATAATGATTTTATTAAATTATTTTTCCATATTTCAATGATTTAGAAATTAATTTTCCTTTTTTAATTAAAGGATTTTCAATGAATTTAAATAACAACATACACCATAAAAACATAAATAAAATACATGCAATATTGATAGTAATAGAATAATTTTTCATGAATCCAGTAAAAAATTGTTGCCAAAGATAAATTGAATATGATATTCCACCAATATATTTTAAAATCTGCGATTCGAAGAAATTTTTAAATAAAAAATGAGGGCTACTACTAGCTATTATCATTATTGGAATTGAAATAATATAGATTATTTTATAATACCTCACATTATTATTAAATATTTGACCCAACAAGAAAGTCATTACAAAACCCAAAGAGAAAATTAATGTTGGATTAGCCATATTCATGCAACTCTGCTCGTACTTAGCAAAAACACAACCGGTCAAAAATAATCCATAAATTAATATAAATCCCGACTTTCCTACCCAATTAATATCATAAAAAAATGGCGAAAAAACTACTGCGAGAGCACTAATAAGAATCCAAATTCTTGGCCGATGCGATGTGTGAACCCAGATAAAAATCAATGGGAACAACAAATAAAACTGCTCCTCAAAAGCGAGACTCCATGTGTGGCCACCGTACCAGCCACAGTCTACGAGATTAAGGTTGCACAAATACATTGATGCGGATATGAAATTTTGGAATGAAAATTCAATTATTTCAAATTGCCCCAATATAAAACAAAATGAGAGGTAAATAAGTAGTGGAGGTATAATTCTAAAAACTCTACGTGTATAAAACCCTACAACAGATAGTGATCCACTTTCAGATAACTCAATCAAACTACTTTTACTGACAACAAAACCACTAATGAAAAAAAATATATAAACTCCAATAGCAGCGTTGATAGGTGAAAAGGAATTTTTAACTTGAAACAAATGACCGATAATAACTATCAAAACAGCCCAAAATCGCCAAGAGTCAACATATCCTAATCTATTTGTATTGCTCATATATTTTAATTAATTTTAAAAAAAATTGCAGAAACCTGAATCCGCCAAACCTTAAGCCCCAACCCCAACGAGCGCGCTCACACCGGTGCGGCGCAGGGCATCCCAGTCTTCGCGGCTCTTGCGCAACATGGCTTTGAGAGACCGGTTGCTGGCACCTCCCAAACGCATTTTGACAAACACCTTTGGCAAGTACACGCCTTTGAAATCGGGCTGGCTGAACATTTGCAAAATGCTGAAGTAATCGGCTGCAATGCGGTAACGGGTGTCAAACCCGCCAATGCGCTCGTACCAATCTTTGCGCACATACAGCGTTGGGTGGGGCGGCATCCAGCCCCATGCCAAGCGCTGCGGAGTAAACACCGCGCATTGCCACACCCGCACCACCTGGCTCATGTCGTCTTTGCGCACGTAGTGCAAATCACCATAGACCGCACACACCGCCGTATCGGCAAACGCCTGTGCCACATGTGCCAAGACATCGGGGCTGGCATACAGATCGTCTGCATGCAAGAAACCAATCACATCACCGCTGGCGCGAGCAATGCCTTTGTTCAGCGCGTCGTAAATGCCACCGTCAGGCTCGCTCAACAACACGGCCAGCTGACTGCGACTGGCCTGCAGCACATCCAAGGTGCCATCTTGGCTGGCACCGTCGATGACCACATGCTCTCGGTTGGCGTAGGTTTGAGACGCCACAGAAGACAAGCAATCACCCAGAGTCTGAGCGCAGTTGTAGGTGGCTGTGATGATGGAGATTTTCAAAGTTTTTACAAATAAAGCGTAACCAGTTGATCTTCAGACAGCAAATCACATTCTTGGCGACGCCATTACCACCCTCGCCCCGTGGGTAGAAAGGTGGTTATCGTCAAAATAAAGCGGATAGCCATCTTGCTCTACAGCGCACCAACCCTCTTTGCACAGCTCGAGATGGGGCAATGTCAAGGAAACCCCCTGCTGGTTAGCCAAATTGCGCAACGTCACCAAGGTGTTTTTTTGTACCGATTCAAACTCATCCAAGCGCTGGCGCACTTCAAATTCTTTAGCAAAACCCAATGACTTGAGGTACAGGGCTCTGGGCACCAATGTTTTGGCATCGGGCACCGGACCCACCAAGCGCACTTGTTTACCTGCATTAACCAGTTGTGTCACAACTCGCGTTAACGCCTGTTCAGCCGTTGGAACAAGGCGACCATTTACTTCTTCAGCTTGCTTTGCTGTTCGTAACGCTGTCCAGCGTGACACCAAAACCACTTGCTTGATTGACGTTTGAGCAAGCAAATAATCCAGCATCGTCTTATCGAAGACTGCGCATTCTTTTCCAGCCCAACTTGTATCCAGCAAATGTTGACCAATGGCACAGCCATGCTGGCCGGCAAACAACACCGCCTTGCCCGTTCTCTCAGCCTGTTCGGCAAAACCAGGTGCCAAGGCCTCTGCGTGCGAGTCACCCCATAGAAAAGTATCTGGCAGAACGGCTACCTTGGAGCCTAGCCGACAAACATTGCCGCTAACAACCTGATCTGGCGACAAAAACATGCAGCCTTTATCGGCCAGCCGATCCGTCATGCCACGCACCAGTTTCAACTGGTCGCCGTTAAAGCGCGACTCCATGCCGCGCCCAAAATGAAGTGCCAACCCAGCCAATAACGTGACCACAATACAAACCAACCCAAACCCGAAAAGGGCTCGTTGTCCTGACAACACACGCCGCGTTCGCACCGGTTGCTCCACAAAGCGCCAGGACACCAAAGCACAGATCACAATAATGGCATACACGGCCAGTGTTTCAGCCAACCCCAACCCTCTCAAACTCAAATAGCCAGCGAACCCCAACAATGGAAAGTGCCACAGGTACAGCGGGTAAGATATTTGTCCTAAAAACACCATGATTCGGCTAGCTAACCAGGCATTTGCGTGCCCCTCTCTTCGCATTCCAGCTGAAATGATCAACATGGTTCCCAAGACCGGTGGTAAAGCCGCCAAACCCGGAAACACCGTCTTTTCAGAATAAGCCAACAGGGCATAAGCAATCAAAAAAATGCCGAGCAGCGCGCGCGCCCATTCATCCTTGGCACTGCGCGGCGAGGGCACCATGCCTTGCGCCAACATCACCCCGGCCAACAGTTCCCAAGCTCGGGTGGGCAACAAGAAGAAACTCAAGGTAGGCTCAAAGTAGGTGGCGACGGCTGCAAGCGACAAACTCAGAGCAAACAGCGACAGCGTCAACCAACGCATTACGTCTGCAGACCAACGCTTGAACAACAACATGTACAAAGGCAGCAAAAGATAAAACTGTTCTTCGACCGCCAACGACCAAGTATGAAGCAATGGTTTAGCTGCCGCTGTGGTGCCAAAGTAGTCGGAATCTTTCAAAAAATAGAAATTTGATAAAAATGCTGCGTTGGCTACGCTACTCTGGCCTAAGCGCTTCAGGTCGTCTGGCATCAGCACCAGCCAGCCCAGTACCAATGTCACCGTCACCATGACAAACAGTGGCGGAAAGATGCGCCTGATGCGTCGCTCATAAAAGTCACGCAAATTAAAGCGCCCAGCTGCCAAATCAGGCTGAACGGCGCTTGTTATCACGAACCCAGAAATCACAAAGAAAATGTCCACACCCACGTAACCGCCGGGGATAGCTGAAAAACCTGCGTGGTAGATAAGCACTGCCAACACGGCAACCGCTCGCAGGCCATCGACGTCAGGGCGGTAGGTGGAATGATGGTGGGTAGTGTTCAATGTGAGGGTGCCTGTTGTGCGGGCAAATAACAAAGTTCATCATTCACCAAGAAATAGCTGTCAATTAAATCCACCCCATTTAAGGAAGCTCTCCAAAGGTCAGGGCTATGACGACCAGATTGAAGTCTGTTGAGCCATGAATCCGAGCCCCAAGTTAAGCGCTGCGTTGTGAACACAGCGCTTTGCCACACCCGCACCACTTGGCTCATGTCGTCTTTGCGCACGTATTGCAAATCACCATAGACCGCACACACCGCCGGATCGGCAAACGCCTGTGCCACATGGGCCAAGACATCGGGGCTGGCATACACATCATCGGCATGCAAGAAACCAATCACATCACCGCTGGCGTGTGCAATGCCTTTGTTCAGTGCGTCGTAAATGCCACGGTCAGGCTCACTCAACAACACGGCCAGTTGACTGCGGCTGGCCTGCAAAACATCCAATGTGCCATCTTGGCTGGCACCGTCGATGACGACGTGTTCACGGTTGGCGTATGCTTGAGACGCCACAGAAGACAAGCAATCGCCCAGCGTCTGAGCGCAGTTGTAAGTAGCTGTGATGATGGAGATTTTCAAGATCGCTTAACTACCCAATTGCCCATCACCAGCACGTCCATTTTGGTACGCAAAAAGCAATTCAGTGCCTCGACTGGTGTGCAAACCACGGGTTCGTTTTCGTTGAAACTCGTGTTCAGCACCATCGGCACACCCGTCTGTTCAAAAAAGGCACTGATCAAACCGTGATAGCGTGGGTTGGTGTGGGCATACACCGTTTGCAAACGGCCTGATCCATCCACATGGGCCACTGCAGGCACTTGTGCACGCTTTTCTTCGCGAATTTGGTACACCTGCATCATGAAGGGCACATCGTCGCTTTGTTCAAACCACTCGCATACCGCGCTTTGCAGCACAGAAGGGGCAAAGGGCCTAAAAGATTCGCGGCGTTTGATTTTGAGGTTCAGGATGTCTTTCATGTCGGCGCGGCGCGGATCACCCACTATGCTGCGGTTGCCCAAAGCACGCGGGCCCCACTCCATGCGACCTTGGTACCAGCCCACCACTTCACCGCGAGCTACGGCAGCAGCGGTTTCGCTGCAAAGACTCGCTTCATCCGTCACGCAAGTCACCGTACAGCCCTCGGCTTGCACCTCTGTCATGCGGTCTTTCAGCACACGATCAATGTCTTCATTGCTGAAATGCGGCCCCCAATAAGCATGGTCGTGCACTGGGCCACGGGCGCCGCCCAATTGGTGCCACACGCTGTAGGCTGCACCAATCGCGCCGCCTGCGTCACCGGCCGCAGACTGCACATACACCTGTTTAAAAGGTGTTTTGAGCAAAATCTTGCCATTGGCCACCGAGTTCATGCCACAACCACCAGCCACCGCCACCGCATCGAGCTTGTGACGTGCGTGCAAAGTGTTGAGCAGATGGAAAAATGCCTCTTCGTACATTGCTTGCACTGAGCGGGCAATGTCCATGTGGTGCTGCGTCAGGGGTTCATCTTTGCCACGCGCAGGCCCCATTAGGTCAATCAAGCCTTGACCAAACAAAGCGCCCACAGAAGGTGTGCCACCTTCCCATTCGTATTCGACCTTTTCGTTGTGGTGCCTGAAGCAAGCCAAGTTCAGCTTGAAACTGCCATCGGGTTGCAGCAACACAATTTTGCGCATCTGCTCCAAATAAACTGGCTGGCCATAAGGTGCCAAGCCCATGACCTTGTACTCGTCACCGTAGTTGGGAAAGCCAATGAACTGCGTCAACGCTTGGTAAAAAATACCCAGCGAATGGGGAAAGTACACCTTGTCTTCTACATCGATTTGTGTTCCCCGACCCACGCCCCAGGCTGCGCTGGCAAAGTCGCCAAAGCCGTCCACCGACACCACCACTGCCTCATTGAAGGGCGACACATGAAAAGCTGATGACAAATGCGCCATGTGGTGCTCTACCTGATGCACCTGCCCGGCAAAGCGCTCACCTGGAAAAGCCACCGCCAAATGTTCGGCCACGCCCGCACGCTCGCGCTTGTTGCGCAGGCGGTCCAGCACCATGCCCAAGTCAGGGCGTTTGGTGATGGTGTAGGCGAGCTTTTTACCCAGGTTGGCTTTGCCGTCCTGGTTGAGTGCCACATGATCCACCTGATCAAGGCTGATACCCGCCTCTGCCAAGCAATAGCGAATCGCTTCACTCGGAAAACCTGCCCAATGTTTGATGCGTCGAAAGCGTTCTTCTTCGACAGCGGCAATCATGATGCCGTTGCGCAACAGGCAAGCGGAAGAATCGCCGTGAAAGGCATTGAGACCAAGAATGTAGGTATCTGTCATTTAAGTTGGGATTTGTAGGTGCGACGCGCTCGTCGCAAAGGTATTTTTGGGATTAATCGTGCTGCTGTTTTTCTTGTCGTGACGCCAGCCGCGCTTCCAACAATTTGAGCGCCAACACTGCCTCAGCCACACCGCGTTGTAATGCGTAATAGATGCCAGCCCAACCGTCGAGGGCACCACGCCCTACCGTCATGCAATACAGCGGCACCAGCCATGGCGTAATGACCATCAGTGTGCGCAAACGATCTTGAATGCGCAGCTCACTAGCGGGTTTGCTCAAGAGCAAAGCTGCTTCTTGGTCGGCATATTTGGCTTGGGATGCAAGCCAGCGAGCCAAAGGCTTGCGATCGTCGTGTTGCACACGGCTTTGCAATTGCCCTACGGTACCCACCACCTGAGCCCGCATGCAGTGACCGTCTTGGATGTAGTGCACTTGTTTGTGCCGATGAAGAGCAATGATCGGTGGATAAAGCGTGGCCGACAGCTTGCGCCCGAAAATGCAATAGTCAAACGCAAGCCTATAGGCAACCGCATTGTCTGATGGCCCTAGCGCAGAAAGCTCAGCCAAAAACTCATCGGTGAGGATGTAATCCGCATCCATTGCCAGCGCCCACTCTGTCTGGATGCCGCCTTCACGCAGGGCAAAATTCCACTGACCAGCAAAGCTGTCAAACGGTCGGGTGACGACTCGGGTATTGGCGAAACTCGCCACTATTTTCAACGTTTCATCTGTGCTGCCGCTGTCCACAACCAACACTTCGTCAAAGCAATGCAAGCGCTCAAGGCTGCGGCTGATGTTCGGCGCTTCATTGAACGTCAGCACCACAGGTGTTACCTGCTGTAAAAATCCACCGAATCCTGCCATCGCAGATATTTCCTTAGCGCTCGTCATGTAGGCATCCGCTGCATCCACGCCCACGCCGACTGAATGATGTCATGCATGTCACCAATGGCGGGTTTCCAGCCCAGCACCGCATGTGCGCGGCTGGCATCACCGATCAAAACGGCGGGGTCACCAGCTCGGCGCGGCTTCATTTTGAAATGAATGGGTTGGCCGGTAACTTGTCGACAAGTCTCTATGACTTCAATCACACTGAACCCAGCGCCATTGGCCAGGTTGTAAAACTCAGCGCCTTGTGACTGCCCAGAAAGCAAGCGTTGTGCTGCTAGCAAATGTGCTTGACAAAGGTCAGTGACGTGGATGTAGTCGCGCACGCAACTGCCATCGGCAGTATCGAAATCATTGCCAAACACCTGCAGCGCGGTATCGGCTGGGTTGCCGCCATTCTGCAAACGCAATGCTTCAGCCAAAACCAGAGGAATCAAATGCGTTTCTGGGTCGTGCCGCTCGCCCACACGGCCCAAGGCGTCGGCACCGGCTGCATTGAAATAACGCAGGCTGATACTTTGGTTGCCGTAAGCAGTGGCGTAATCCGCCAGCGCTTGCTCCATCATCAACTTGGTGCGGCCATAGGGATTGATGGGGCGCTGCGGGTGAGCCTCTGAAATGGGCACAGCATCAGGCTCGCCATATGTGGCGCAAGTTGATGAAAACACCAGTTTGTCAACACCGTGACGACGCATAGCGACCAGCAAATTAAGCGCGCCCACCACGTTGTTTTGGTAATACAACTCAGGTGCGGTGACTGACTCGCCCACATAAGCCAGCGCGGCAAAGTGCATCACCAAGCGGATGCGGTAAGTGGCAAAGAGGGTGTCCAAATGTGACGCGTTACGCAAATCACCCACCACCAGCGGCGCAGAGCCCACAGCGTCAGAAAAACCACGCGACAAGTTGTCGAACACGAGTACTTCGTGGCCAGCATCCTGCAAAGCCAGCACCATGTGTGAACCAATGTAGCCGGCTCCGCCAATAACAAGGATCATTTGGGTATATTATTTAAATTATTTATATTTTTAATGGAATAATTTCGGACTTAAGGATGGTCTGAATAACTCACCAACAGCTGCTGTACACGGCCTGATTGTTTGATGCAGTGATTTTTAGAGTGAAACCATCAGGCATAACGCCGTTCTGGATGTCATTTCTTGGGCTTTTCTGCCCTTTCAGGCCTTTGGCCTCGTTTTCAGGCGCACTCATCCCTGCATTTGCATCAATTTGCCGCGCATCATCCACAGGTTTGACAACGCAAACAACGTCATCAGCTGGGCCGTGTTCTTCTTCAAGCCTCTGTAGCGAACTTTGACGTAGCCGAACTGCCGCTTGATGACCCGAAACGGGTGTTCTACTTTGGCACGGATGCTGGCCTTGATCTTCTCCACCTGGTCGACCATCGCGTCAATCGCATTGTCTTTGTTCAAGGCGTTGCGTTTGCCCGGTTTCATCGCAACGTGCCAGTTCACATCGGCGTTGGCATCTGGCCGCTTTTCAATCCCCTGATATCCCGCATCGCCGAATGCATCTGTCTCTTGCCCATGCAACAAACTGTTGCCTTCAGTGACGTCGTGAACATTGCCCGATGTGCCACGAACCGTGTGCACCAAGCCCGACTCGGCATCAGCGCCAATGTGGGCCTTCATTCCAAAGTACATCTGCTGGCCCTTCTTGCTCGAATGCATCTCAGGGTCACGCTTGTGTTCTTTGTTCTTGGTTGAAGATGGGGCCGCAATCAACGTGGCATCCACCACCGTGCCCGCTTTCAAAAGAAGGCCTCGGGCAGTCAGTAATTCATTGACTACGCCCAGAATTTGCTCAGCCAGTTTGTGCTTTTCAAGGCGGTGACGGAAACGCAAGATGGTGCTCTCGTCAGGCAGGCGGCCAAACTCTTCAAGCTGGGCAAACTCACGGTACAGCGGCGTGTCAAAGAAAGCTTCTTCCATGCCGGGATCCGACAAGGTGAACCATTGCTGCATGAAGTGAATGCGCAGCATGGTTTGCAGCGAAAACGGTGGCCTGCCAGTTTTGCCTTCGGGGTAATAAGGGGCGATGAGTTCAACCAGCGCTGCCCAAGAAACGACTTGTTCCATCTGCTCCAGGAACACTTGCTTGCGTGTTTTTTTGGCGTTCAGGTTGAGGTTCAGGCTGGCTTGTTTCATGGACTGAATTTTCTCAGACGGGTCTTACGCCAAGCACACAGAACGGGGAGTTATGCAGAGTTTCCTTAAATAAATACTAAATCAGAAAATCTCCCTTGACCATGCACCAAAATGAAATTTATCCAGCCTATTAATTAAGTTTTCTTTATTATTGAATTCTGGAAATTTTAGTAAATTAGAAATTTCATACTGAATATAAGCCCACAATCCAGTCGATGAAAAACACCTTTCCCAAACTCGCCGAGAATTATAAATCATTTCTTCGCAATGGAATGCATAGCCGTCAATAGTTTTATTTATATCACTTTCTTTTATTGATATACTAAAATTACTCCAATCTTCAAATACTTCCGGCTTGTTAAACTGATCTGAAATTATTACTGGAATACAACCCCAAGACATTGACTCATACAAGCGATACGAACTAGCACCGAAACCACGCGGACATAAAATATATATCGTATTAGACAATAAATCACAATAGCCACAATGATTTAAATTTTTACCAATTGGATGATTTTTGATAATTTTTTTCGTATCATTTACAAATTGAAGATACTTTGACTCCAACAACATTCTAACATTATGAGTTTCACAACGCCCCTTAAATGATATTTTAGTAGTGCATTCGTTTGGTTTTTTTATCCGACTACTATCAGGTAGCGGATGTGATTGAATAAGATATGGTATTGAAACACATCCACGTGTTTTTTTATAAATTGAAGGATAAAAACCTCTAATTGCCAGATTTGGATAATCAGACTCACTGTATAAAAATAATTCTTTTCCAGGAAATCTTTTCTTTTCAATAAACCACTGCTTACTTGAAACATAACCCTCAGTACAAATTATCACACAGTCTGCCTTTTCGATGTCTTCCGTGAAACCACAAAAATCAGAAAACCAGTTACAAGCGACAGATAAAGGTCTACCATTTGAATTAGTTGTTTTAGTAAAAAATATGTTCATAATTAATAAAGTTATCTCATGTCAAATTTTTTAAAAAATGTCATTTTTTCTGTAAACTCAAAACAAATTCATATAGAGAAACTAAATTTTTACCCATTGCTTCCACTGAGAATTTGCCACGTGCCAAAGCAGCACCATTGAATGCCATACGGCGGAGCTCTGGCTCATCAGTCAACAATTTAAGCAAACCAGCTGCGATAGAGTCTGGATCAGTAGCAACCGCTAAACCAGCACCCGCCGCGACCACATCGTTAGCAATGGCTACACCTTGGCCTAAAACACAAGGCAAGCCAGCCATCAACGCCTCTGCTGCGGCAATGCCAAAGTTTTCTGAAAACGAGGGCAAAACAAACAACGTTGCACCGGCAAACGCACTTTTTTTGAGCGCACCATCAATGTGGTTAGTCCAAATAACACAGTCTTTCAAACCCAGCTCGTTTACTAATAGGACCAAAGTTGCAACGTAATTTGTATCACCAGTACCGGCAATCAACAGCTTGTGCTGAGGCCACTGTGCACGGCATAGCGCAAAGCCACGCAGGAGACCTTCAATATTCTTCTTGGGATCTAGGCGCGACAAAAATAGCAGGTATGGTGCTCTACCAAGCGCAGCATATCTGGAACGCACAATCGAATCGTCAATGACTTCTGACACCTCTATGCCTAGGGGTATCACCACACCGCGCATTGGTACACCACTTTCTTCTGCCTCTCGCTGCTCATCCAAACTTGTGAAATGCACTGCAGCCGCATCACGCAGCAGCGGCCCTTCAATCCACTTAAGCGACAGCCGTTTGAGCAAAGGTCGGCGTTGTGTGCGGCCATAGTGGGTCAGCGTGCCCAGCGGGCGAATGATGTAGGGCACGCCAGCGCGCCGTGCAGCCCACGCAGCAGCCGCACTGCTAAAAGAAAACAACGCGTGGATGTGGACAACATCGTAGTTACGCACACGGCGAATCAACCACGGCACCAGACTTGGCGCCACTTTATAAAAATCGAACCATTTGCGAACGTAGTGGCGATTCGGATCCAATTTTTCCGAATCAGATAATCGGTTGCCGGGGCCGTTGTCATCAGTGGTAAGAGTGAATACCGTCATTCCCAATTTGCGCTGTACGTCCTCCATAAGCCGAATGGCGCGACTCGGGCCACCGTGTGCTAGCGATATTGAAGGAATGACGTGAAGTACCGCAAGAGGCTTCGTCATTTCAGGAGTTTTTCGAGGTTGTCTGAATAGCGGCTCCCATAAGCCGACCAATTCAAGGTTTGGCGGTCAGCCTCGGTCAATTCAGCAAAAGGTGAGCCGAATAACAGGCATTCGGCTACTTGTCGCATGCCAGCTGCCAATGCGTTTACATCGTTGCTGGGTACTACACGGATCCTTTCCGTGAGGGCTGCGGTATGGCAAAGGTCAAAGCCGCCAGTGTCTTGGGTACAGACAATCGGCAAACCAGATGCCAAGGCTTGACCCAGCACCATGCCGAATCCATCCTGTCGCGAAGCAAGCACAAATGCGTTGGCTTGTGCGTATATTCCGGACAATTCTTTTTGGTCAACCTTGTCGATATGTCGAATTCGTTCGTTGCCAGCTGGGAAAGCGCAGTCGCCGATATCCCCTACGTGAATTAGCCTTGCTTTGGGCAGCTGTTTCATGGCCTCAATTAGCAAATCACATCCTTTTTGAAGCGACCAGACACCTACAAACAAGAAAGTCGGTTGAAGAGCCTTGCCTGGCTTTTTTTGCATGGGGAAAGACATCAGATCAACCCCGTAGGGATTGACGACACATTTCTGAAAAGCCTTTGGGTCTCGTGCAAAACTGTCAAGTGCGTGTGATGACGGGATGCTGATCACATCCGCGATCTCGTACCCGGCCAATTCCCGCTCGATTACCTGCGCACTGGGTCTTTCAGCGCCAGGCAGTCTTGCCAGAATTTCATCTTGGGCCAGAATATGCTTGCTGCCACGCTCCAGTACGATGCGTGCGCCATATTTTTGACGAGCGTATGTGAGGGCTTCAAGGTAGATGCCAGACATGCCGATGACCACGTCACACGGCTCTAGGGTGTGGATCACCGCGCGGTTCAAAGCCCACCATAAGGCGCGCTCGCGCAAGGCAGCACCCAAGTTGGGCACCTTGACTTGCCAAGCAAGCAACGGCAGCAGGTAAGGTACCAGGTTCACATGGCAGGACTCGGGTAAACCGAACCCGACCGCTCGCGCCTTGGGTACAAACGAATAGAACTTCACTGTATGCCCAAGCGCGTGTAACTCACGTGCCAAATCCAGAACATGGAAGCGGCCCGCCGTGAGGATAGCAATACGCAATTGGCGCTTCATGAGTTCCACCTACTGCGCCCAGTAGACGTTACAGCGCCACGTCCACTAGCTCGCCCTTTTTCAAGCCAGCCCGTTTTCTTCAACAGCCGATTTATCAGCGGCGCTGCAATCAAGGCACCGATGCCTGCGACCAGCATCTCCATCAGACTCCCACCTGGCTGCAACAGGGCGAGGCCCGGCAGTCCTGCACGCATCACACCGTAAACATCACACCGCCTGAAGGCTAGCATCAGCGCCATATCCAAACGCATCAGCACGTAGCCAAACAGGGCGAAACCCGCGGCAATACCTGGCCAGCCGAAGTTAATGTAGAACTCCAGCGGTTGGCCAACGCCCACACTTGTACCTACTGCAAAATCAAGCCCGGTATAACGGCTCACAATATCACCACTACCGCCCACTGCAGGTTTGTCTGGCCATATCGCACGAGGGATAAAGATCCAGAGCGGCACCGTGGCACCATAGGCTGGCTCGCTCAAGCCCATTTCCCTTTGGTCAATGGCCTTTCCGACCAGGATATTCTGATTTAAACGATCGTTAATTGGGGCTACATGATCGAAGTTGTCCAAATCAAGAAATTCAAAACGCTCGATCATCTGCGTCACACGACTCAAACGATCCAACAGCCCCGCTTGTTGGATCCAAACAGACTCGCGCAACGCATTGCGCTCACCAAAGTAAGCGACTGCAAAAGATAAACCTAAACCCAAGACAACTGGCGCCAACAAGAGGAATAAGCGCTTGCGCGGCACTATGCAGTAGACAAAGGCGGCAATGGCAATCACCCAGTACACGCCAAAACCGATGAAACCGCCACTGACCATTGTGGACAATGGGAGCAATGGCAGCATGGCCAGACCTAGCCAGAAACGGCGCCGGTCATGGGTGACCTTTGCCGAATAAAGCCAGAACCACAATCCCATAGGCAACAAGCCGCCGGCGGAACTGATGATGGCTGTAGCCGAAGGTATGAAAGACAGCACGGGCATAGCAAAAAAATACACAGCAACGCCCAGCAATAACATTACCTTACCAACGCGCCGGTAGTCCAGTGTTAAGGTAACCGGGTTCACAACCTGTTTTAAAGCGCGCAAATTAGCCGCCAATGACCCTACAACGAAAGCAGATAGACCCACCAAGGTTGCGATGAAACCGGTTTCAGTTACGAAACCATCGGCCAGATTAGGAGCCGTACCGGTATAGATCAGCGCACCAGGCACATGTATCAGGGACAAACCAGCGAAATAGGCCAGTACCAAGATGCCACCGTGTTGGCCGCGACGAACAACAAATGCCAACAGTGCAAGGAACAGCAAGGCCCAACACAAAAGTAAAATTGTCATTCTGGTTAAACCCTTGCAAGCGACGTTAACGATTGTGCTGCCTGCAACATGGACTGCAAACGGTGTGTGTAGGTATGACCGCCAGCCGTGACTCTTTCAGACACCGCTTGAGCAAGCCGTTTGCGTACAACCTGATCATTCAACAACAATCGGATTTTGGCAGCCGCCTGTTGTGGTCCGTTGAAATAATGCACGCACTCACCATCCAGACCGAAAATGTCACGATGCTCTGCAGTGTCCTCAACCAACATGCAGCCCCCGAGCGCGGCAATTTCGAAGGTGCGCATGACATGACCGTCGCGGTTGGCACGGCGCACCAGGCAAAGATTGACCTTGGCACTGCGCGTCAAAGTGCTTAACTCATCTGGCGTCTTATGACCCAACGCATGCGCCTTGACTGATGGGTAACGGTCCCAGTAGCCCCCCACCAACGAGATAGGAATTTTGTCCTCCAAGAGTGTCTCGACGAAATCTACCCGGTCACGGTCTGCACCGCCGACAAAAAGCACGTCGGATGCTGCATGTTCCTTAGTGCGCACAATTGGTAAACTGAAGATAAACTCGTCGTATCCGAAAGGCAAATAACGGACCTGTTCGCACCCAAGAGCAATAAACTGTGCCATGTTGGCTGTCCGCGGCGTGAATACTATGTCGTACAGCGACAAGGTACGCAAAAACCACTCAGCACGCTGGCCAGAATTCCACGGGTCGTCAGTTGAAAAGTGAAGGCAGACCACCCCAAGTTTGCGCATCTCATGCAGAACATCGGTTGACACCGGACACAAGCCAGTCGTCAAGAGATAAGTTGGTCGGTCTCGCTTTGCTGCTTTAATCAGGTTCACGCCAAACGCACGCATGCGCGCGAAACGGCGGTCGGAAAAACGCCAGCAAAACGCATTGACCAGCCGAAACGAAGACTGCGCGTCGCGCGCATCGGCGAAAGTAAAGGCAAGGTTCAAATGCGTCGCACTACGCGCTAAACTTTCAGCCACATTGGTTCCACCGCGATTTCCAACGATTAAAAGCATTGGTGTGAACTCAAGCGTTTGGGATTAACTTCTGCCCACGCTTAGCAAGTGCGTATAGAAATGGGCGAGCAGAATCAAAAAGACTTAGTGGCGTAAAGAAACCAAGCGTACCAGCCAGAATGTAAATTAACCAACTACTTGTGCGCGAGAGAAATGGCATCTTGACTCTATTCATTGTTTTACTAGGTCTAAGAGCCAAGTACACACCCAGTGCATAATTGAAAGATTGCACTCGTCGGTACTCGAAAATCCAAAAAGGATAAGTGAACTTATATAGCTGTTTTGCAACAAGAGAAACTGACCTGTTTCTTGCTTGACCAGAAATAACACTATCTATACCAATAGCAACGGTCTGTAAAATTTGTCCCATTGGCAATGGCCGCTCAATAATAGGACAAGGTGCTATTTTTGGTTTAGCCTTATAGCTGTCAACAGATTGACCAGGTATTTGAATATCCTTGAGTACACAAATTTTGTCTATCGAGAGGAATTGCCCGCCTGCAGAAATAAGCCGTGATCCCAAGTACATCTGATACATCTCACTTCCATCACATTTATCAGAAGTTGCTGCTCTTGCGGATTCACCGTCCATAACAATACCACTGACAAACGCATAATGACGAAAAGTTGACGCTGCCATCTCTGGCCCTGCACCAAGAATACCTGTACGCACCATACGACGATAGTCTTTTCCAGTTGACAATTCGTGATAGTTTGTAATGGCAACCCCTACAGGGCAATTTTTATCCAACAAATCTTTCAGGTAAGCCAGTGTACTGACATCAACAAGAGCGTCGTCATTTCCCATTAGAAGAATATATTTACCCTCCGACAACGAAATAGAAGTACGTAAATTTTCATCATACTGAATATTTTTTTCCGACCGTTTAATTTTATAGCGCATACCGGAGTGGATCAAAAAACTTTCAATCTCAAGCAGGCCTCCATCAGTAGATCCACCATCACTAATACAAACCTCAAAATCCTTGAAACTCTGCATCGAAAAGCTGCAAAGTGATTCAATAAGAAAACTTGTTCGATTGTATTGCGGAATACAAATTGATAAAAACATATTATTTTCTCAATTTATTTTTGATCGAATAATATATCCACAATGGAATATATTCAATGAATGTTCTGCAAGAGAAAAAGGATGAATAAAAATTATTTCTCACACTACTACCTTGAAGGGTTGATTTAATACCTCCACGTTGACCTGCTAGATTCTTAGAAGTCGCAACAAGTTTACACCCCAGTGATCCTGACACTCCATAAAAGAAATCATATGGCCACCCTTTTTCAATACAGATATCCAATGCTTCTAACAATTTATCATATGATTCTCGTTTAACTATTACGCACTGAGTGCCCATGTTATGTATCAACGGCAAAATTTTATTTCGTTGGAAAAATTTTTCAACTGTTATAAGTCTATTATCTGCACCGCGCCTGTGAAGAGACATTATTGAAAATTTTGATTCTTTAGCCTCATTTTCAATTTGCTCCCATAATTTAGAAAAATTTTTTCTAAAAATAATATCATCTTCAAAAATTACCAGTGAATCCCATTTTTCTTTCTTTGCAAATTCTATACACGATTTTGCGGCATCAATTAGACTTAATACGCCATTTGATTTAGGACGGTACTTCAACAGTCGAAAATCACTATCTAGAACAGGCCTAGCTTCAATAATGTGAAATTTATCAATACCAATTCTCTGTAACTCATTTTCGAAATAGGGTTTCCGCTCAGCACAGACAAAAGGGGCGTGAATTACACAGAAACCACCAAAAAAGTTGTTGAAACTCATACAATATTTGCCTTTTTTTTAAAAGATATCTATGATTAATCTAAAAATGATAAGATTTTCTTGAATTCATTTTCATAATGCCAATCGAGCTCTATCTTTGCTCTGCAATTCTTCGAAATTTCACTAACGATTTCTGGATTCTTATAAAGCCAACCCAACGCAGATTTAACGCTCTCAACGGTGCGAGGATCACACGATATACCATAACCTGCATCGACATACGACCCGCGCCACTCAGAAATGTCCGAAACAATCAAAGGTAGTCCTGCTGCCATATAGTCGAAAACCTTGTTTGAGGCACCAACCATGTGCTTCATGTTGACGTCGTCAGAACCAACGGGCATAAGGACCAAGCCGGCATGGCACCGTGCAGCAATCTGTAGCAGATCTGTATGGAGTTGCTCACCAAGGTAGCGGATAACCTCGAGTTCGCCGTGATTCCAACGTGAAAGAATTCTTTGTACATAGCCCTTAGCGCCAGGCGATTCGTAACCGGCAACGTCTAGGCGAATGGCACCACCGAATGAAGCAACGGCCTCAAGCACAGTTTCCGGCAAGCGTTCAGGATTGATCGAACCATGGTAATACAAGACAAAAGGCAGTTTCGGCTTATCCCGAAGTAAGGGTAGCGCTGCAATGAGTGGCACATTCCAGACTATGCGCAATTTTTCAATGTTGAATCCAGATTGCCTCTGCGCATGACGCGCCCTTTCAGCATTCGGAAAGACGATCAACGATGCGCGCTTAAAAGCAGCACGCCGGGCCAAGCGTAACAAGCCATTTAAACAAACTTCATTGTTAGGGCTATCGTGTTCATGGTAAAGAAGCCGGGCACCGCTTACCTTTGAAGCCAGCAGACCAGGCAACGCACCAAGGGGATCAGAAGTATAGACAACATGCGGCTTGATCTTCAACGCCAAAGCCATGGCGCGTGCGCAATAGTGGAGGTAGTTGAGCTTGCTTACTACATGCGAAGAACGTATCGGCATTACCATCACTTCGATACCGGGACGGCTTGGCACCTGCAGCGTACACCCGGCTACGGGCGAAGCTAGAAAGCTTACTTGCCAGCCTGCGTCTACCATTAAGTGGGCAGCATTGACGAGCGGTGGATAGGCGCCGGGCTCTGTAACTTGAATGAAAAGGATTCTTTTCATAAGTTTCTTAACTCAAAAAACTTTCTGGATAAATACATTTTAATCTTTAGACCAAAAATAGATGCCATAATTTTATGTCTCATACTGCCAAGATGACCCATAAGACCAAACTGACGTGCGCGACTAAGTGCTTTTTCACCTAAATTATCGTAACCTAGATAGTAGGCTTCATATGCAATTGAATACCAAGCTTTGGCAAAAGAAAGCGTTATGGAATCAATTATAATGGCTCTACTCTTTGCCAACGAAAATAAATTCTCAAATATTCTTATATCACCAACAATAATTTCTTCACCTTTTCTTTTTGACACTCGATTTAAATCTTCATGCTGAACATAAACACCTATTTTCTGTTTTATAAAACAAATAGATGGATTATAAAGCAAAGCTCGCAATACAATTTCACCATCTTGATTTCTTTTAATATTTACATCCCAAGATCCTATTTTAATCAGGAATTCTTTTCGCCATATGACACTGCAGGGCGGTATAAAGTTACCGTTTATCCATAAATCAAAGAACTCAAGTGGAGTCACCGTATTTAGATTGCGTTCTGAATTTGATTTAATATTATTTTTTTCGTATAAAAAATCACCAATCAACAAGTCGAAGATTTTTTCATCCTTTAGATCAAACGGAATGGCTCCATCCAACAAATAATCATCAGAATCCAAAAACATTACATAATCATATTTTGAATGATTAAGCCCCAAGTTACGAGCATTACATGCTCCTAAATTCATACTTGGAATTAATTTTATTCTTTCACCGTAACTAGAAATTATATTTCTCGAATTATCTGTTGAGCCATCGTCAACAACGATTAATTCAATCGGATAATAACTTTGATTTAACACGCTTTCAATTGCCTTGCCTATATAATTTTCACTGTTATAGCAAGGTATGACAACTGATAAACATTTACTCATATAGAAAAATTTCAATATCAATACATCAAAGTGGTGAAAATTTATGAAAGCGCCTGATTAGAATAACCACTCCTAACTCATCACTTCCTTTTTTAATCCCAGCCAAACGAATTTTAAACCTAACCCTGGTAAAAAAAGCCTTATTACACCCAACCATACACAACAACACCAGAACCACATTAGAAAACTACAGTGCTGTCTTTTGCGCACGCAACAACATAAAAGAGCATTGCTGCCGAAGAAAGCAGCATCCACGCTGGTCGCTACAAAACTGAAACGTTTAAGCTGCGACTTTGAGTAGGTTAATATGCAAAGACTGAGAACGAACTATCTCACCACCAGGAATCCTAAAACAATCACCTGCATGACTTCACCCGACCAATATGTAACTCAGTCGTACTTGATCAGCACTGGAGATATGGCGGTGCTTTTCAGAATCAGTTTCGCTAGCCAATTAAGCATGTTTTCTTTCCATGAAAACGCCATACCGCTCAGCTACAGCCTTGATCTGCGGATCATTGCCACTAACTGTTGAGTTTTCAGACCATAACGTACGGTTATTGGGAATGCGTAACTCAATCAGCGGGAACGTCTCCTTGGCCACTTTTTTACATTGCACATTCGCCATAAGCGACATGGCTTTGAGCCAGACATCATCAGCTTTTGGGCAAAGCGACAGAAAAGCTCTCTCGTTCAACATTTCCGCGTGTAAGTGATTAGGTGCGTATAGGGCGCCCCCGCCGCTTGTTGGAAACAAAGCGAATGAAGGTCCTTGGTAGCCCTCCGCCATCATTTGCCATTGGTTGTAAGATAAGGGTGTACCTGTTACGTCGTATTTAATTCGATGCGCCCGGTGGCAATGTACGTATTGTGGCTCGGCCTGATAGGCTTCATAAAGCGCTTTCAGCCAGTACCGTGGATAAAAAATGTCATCGTCAGCGGTCACGATCAAAGCCTTAGGATGTTCTTGGCGGGTGGGCACTATTTTTCTGAAAGATCGTATGTCTTTGCACCAGCGGATTTCCAGCCCTCTCGGTATCAGGCGAAGAAGATCTGTAGGTAATAATGACCGATTGATTACTTTATAATTAGTTTCATGGGTTTCACTCAGCCAAAGAATCAATCGGTCAGGTTTAAGGCTTTGACGCAGCAAACTGTCTAGACACAAGGCCAACATGTCGATTCGCTCGGGGATGGTTGTCAAGCTCACGATGAGCTCTGGATTGCGCTTTATAGTTGAAACACCTTTTGCACGATTTAATTTAACCGACAAATAATGTAAAATTTCAATAATCTTATATTTTAAATTTGTTTTACAAATAATCATCATACGATAAATTTGTCTTGGACTTACTATATAAAAGGAATTAGGTTTATTTTTCATAAAATTTACTAAGAAAAAATTTTTGATTGTTATTTATAATTAATTACTATTTTTCACTATTAAACATTTAACAAATTATTCTTAAAAATATAAACATATTTGATATATTAATTTCATACTTCCAACAGCACATTTATTATGTCATTTAAAGAAACTTGAACATCAGCAAATAATGGATTTTCATTTTTATCTAACTGCATACACTCTATGGCAATATATTTTAAACCGATAATACGTGCCAAATCATAGAAACAAGGATATGCGTGCTGATGCGGCAGTAGCTCAATAAGGGTGGAATTTTTGTCCATCCAAACAACATTGGTTAATGCAGCTCCGTGCGGTGCAATAACAATGCTTGCAGAATTGAATAATTTCCTCTGTTGTTCAACTGTTAATTTTGAGCATTCTATTACTTCAAAACCTAGATGTGAAACAAGATCTATAACATCATTTTCATTTATTAACTTTCTTCGATCTGCATCAAGCCTAGAAATGTATAATTTTCTTTTACATTTATAATTTTCATGATAACTCCATTTTGATGTTTTATGCAATGCCTCAACTATCCATACAGGGTTTACTTGGCCACCTTTTGGACGGATTGGGAGTATAAGCAGCTCACATTTTATTAAATCAAAGTCTGATAAGATTAGTATTTTTTCAATTGGTACATTACACAATGCTAAAATTTCGGATTGCCATTTTGTACTTGAATGCAGTATTAGTATATGGTCAAGTGAATCAAGGGAGATACCCATTTCTTCCAGGTACCATATGTCACCAATTACATCAAGCCAAAAGTGGAAATAGTTCTTACTATCTGCGAAATATGCACCCAATAAAACAGTCCTTCCTTTTATTTCAAGTTTGTTTAATACTCTTCTATTGAGCATTAAATATTTCATCGCATGAAATGTATCTGTTTTTTGTGTGCTTATAATTGGTTGATATATTTTACTAGCAGTATATATTTTTCTATTTTTACTCGTTATTGATGAGTCATAAGGCACTGAAAGTACAAATGCATCTTTTACCAAAAATAATCCATATTTAGTAAAATTTGTTGACCTTATCCATTTTATAGATTTTTTCTTGTTTAATCCTTCAAAATATTTATTCAAAAATGACACATTTTGTGATAAATATTTTTCCGCTTTTACCCAAGTGACACCAAGTCCAGTTTCACCAGGATTAATTTGCAAACACTTTTGCATCCAGTTTAATAATTTATTATATATTAAATATATTGTTTTTTTAATATACATTTTTTTATTTAATTAATATTTAAATTTTTTATTTGAAATTATTAAACCTGTAGAATTTCTAATTACTAACTATTTTCACTATGATACCTTCGACAAGTCAATATTACAAACATCAAGAATTGAATTAGCTCCATCTTCTGAATATGGCCCCTTTTCAAAGACACTCAATAAATTCCAATAGGCATTTTTTAAACGCGTAGGTCGCATTAATTCATAAACCAAGTTATGGGCTAATACCCGCTTCTGATCTACATTGAATAAAATAATATTTTGCAATTCTGGTAGCTTTGATTCAACAGAATAATAATCTAAATACTGTTTAAAATTTGGCCAAGTAATTCCATTTTCAATAGATGCAACAGCTATTTTTTTATTTTTTTCGTTTTGGACACTCATCCGTCTTTTCGCATCTATTCGGATTAATTCTGATTTTGAAACTGGATAAACCATCGTGGAATAAACATGTAGACTATGTTCTCGAAGTCCATCGTCGTGCTCTATGGGCTGAAGTCCGTCCCTAGAAATCCTGCCTACAGGAAAACCAGCGTAAAAAAACCTCGAATAAAGATCAATCTCATCCCAACCCCATCCACGCAAATAAGGGTTAAAACCTCCAATTTTTTCAAGACTTGCTCTCAAGCAGAAGAATAGCCCATTTGTGGTAAATAGCTTGTTAGGAAGACTCCAATCCTGTAATGTGAGTCGGTTACACAACAGATGAGCTTGTGTTTTGCTAAAAACCTGCGTTAAGTTGTCAGCCAGATTTTCCGAGGGAATTATATCAGCATCAAGTTTCAAGATGTAATCTCCTTGAGATAGTGCAAAGGCGAGGTTATATGAGTGCGTCAACCACCACTTACCGTCTGGACTTTCTGCACGATGCAATTTAATACGTGAGTCTTTCGGCAGATCATCAAGACTTATAGGAATAGTTGTCCCATAATCAAGGATGATATGTTCATTATGTAAATCAAGTTTTGAAACAGCCTGAGCAGTTTTTAATAAATGTTCAGTACGATTCATACTCACTGTGACTACTGATATGTTCATTTTTTTCATGTAGTTTCTTATAATTAATTTTTACAAATTTTATTTTCTGATAGTTCTAATCAAAGACTCGGATAATTTTTCCAATTTCCGCTTTAATATATTAGTTCCTTCGGCTAGTTTAAATATCAGTCGCTTAGTTCTAGACATAGCGCACCAACTCAATTGTGGCCAATATCCTAGATCTTTTTCTCCAAGACTGGAGAACTTGTAACCATTGAGTAGTGCAGAGAATGCATCCTGAATTTTAGGTTTGCGCACCAATATTTTAGTTTCATGGTTATTCTGATCGCTTGAGGATGTTATATGCTCCAGAGGAGAAAGCCAGCAAGATTCAGGAAAATTAATAGCTGAATTTAATGTGAAATTTACAAGTTCTGTTAATTGATCCATTTTTAAATTTACTAGCCAGTGACTGTGCTTCGTAAAATTTAGAACAGCTTCAACAATTTCTTCTTTAATTCGTAATTCTGCAGCATTCATTGAACTACAGTATGGCACAGCTTGTTGTGAATAATTAAGAGTATCTTTTTCCTGTCTAACCACATAGTGATGAACTGTTCCATGCGGTGCGCAGCTTAAAAGATGTTCAAGCAACGTGGCATTTTTTAATGTTTGTAACTCTTGGTTTAATAGACTTCGATCTCTAGGTGATTGATGGAGCATTGCCATACCTTTGGTGACGCCAAGGTATTGACCACGACCATGGGCTAAAGTTAAGTAATATCCATTTATTTTAAAATCAGTTTTAATATTTTGACATACATTAAAAAGCGCAGCCTGGCAGCTTTGGTACCATCCCAAATCCACACACCCCATAGATACTTTTTCAAACAAACCTTCCTGTTTAAGGTATGATGAAAGCATTTGTCGACGCTCTTCGATTTTTTCCTTTAACGTCGATGCGAGCCTACCTTGGGATAGGGTACTCCAAAAATATGCCCACTGTTCTTCATTCTGAATAACGAAGTCGCCACCGTCGATGCCGACAAGTGCATTCAATTCATCTACAAGCAACTCTACTGGCAAATCTAGTTTGCCCGCCAATAATCGAATTCGAGGCACCTCAAAGTGCCGTCTCAGCCAGGGCATCCCCTCAGGCGAAATCACTGAAGTGGATGGCAATAAGAGCGCTTGGCGTGAAACTTGAAGATATCGACACTGAATGGATAGTCCGAGGTGCACAACCATTTCTGATGCTACGCGATGTAGCGCAAAGCCATCTCTCGAAAAGAAATAAAGCCTCTGCACACCATCACGTTCAGCCTTACGAAGCACCCATACGGCCATCGCAGCGAGAACAGGTCCTATCAAACCTGCTGTTAGAGACGTGACGGCTGCAGAAAGATCAGTGCCACAGCTATTTGCACGAAATGCTCTCATCTCACCGACCAATCGACCTGCCCAAGCGTCGCTTGTGGGTGGCAGTGACTTGGCCAGATTACGTTCAGGTCGATTCAACTCCGCAGACCGAATTAAATGCGCTTGTATGCCAATCTTCCGGGGTATTGCTACATCGCTTTCCGGATGGTCGCCGTGATGGTGCAGAACCGAAGGTGTGATGGCCAGTTCTTGCAACACGTGCGTGTAGAGTGTCTTTTGTCGCTTGGTCTTTCCGATTTCGCTTGATACAAAGCAAGTATCACCGTCTTCAAGAAAACCAGCAATTGCGAGCTGCTTACGGATAAAGCCCAATGGCAGGTAAGTGTCCGAGATAAATGCAATAAGCTTACCAGCCGACCTCGCACGAGTAACTAACGCATGCGTTTCAGCAACGGCTACCAGCGCATCGGCTTCTGCAGACAATTCACGACTTGCTCCCTCAGCTGCATTGATTGCAGGAAAAATACCGGCCAACTCCTCCCAAATTGCATTCAGTGTTGTCTCTTCTGTGATTGACTTTGCGAGCGCGATACGCTCTGCCTCTACTCTGGCCTCACGAAAAACCTCAACAAAGTCTGCCCCGAGAATAGGCTTTAGCACATCCGTCCAACACTGGGCGATCTCCAAAAATACGTCGCTTGGGCAAGCGTACCTCCTTGTCAGACATGTATCAAAAACATCAAAGGAATATGTTTCAGACATTCTTCGCTGCCACTGCCGTCAGGTTGAGCTCAAAAGAGATGTTATCAATCTGCTCGTAACTTTGCTCGGCCTTGAACACTTGCAGCCAACACCATCGCACCAACCACTTGCGTATGGCCGGCCAGTTTCTGCGCAGCCAAATGCGACGAGGAAAGCGACCCATGCCCTTTTCGTTGCTAATCCAAGTCTTTACAAAACCAGCATTCACCAATACGAAAGACAATGAATGTTCTGTAAAGCTTGAAAAATGCGTGTAGTCGTTGTGCAACCAGCGTGCTGCCAAGATTGAGTTAGCGTTGGGAACGGTCAACAACAGGGTGCCGCCTGGCTTGAGTGTGGTGTAAACAGCACGCAGGAAATCGATTTGTATGGGGACGGGCACATGCTCCAATACGTCAAACAAAAGAGCACCGTCAAACTGACTTGGATGTGCTTTGAGCCACTTGATGGTGTCGCTTGTAACTTCCACTTCAAAACCTGCCACTCTGCAAACCGCTGCTTGCTGTGGAGATTGTTCGACCCCCATGATATTCTGGTACCCCAATGCCCGAAGCCCGCCAAGTGCAAAACCAAAGCCGCACCCTATATCGAGAATCCTAGCCGTGGGGTGAAGTTTGAGATTGCGACCAATTTCGGCCGCTTTGCTTTGCGCCATAATCGCATGGTGTTCAGGCGATTCATCGTGCCAATTACGATAATAAATGCTGTAATCGTATTCATTCATTGCAGTTTTAGACAGACATCAATTGCTGCTGAAGTGGTGAAAACATCAGCGATCCCCAGCCTCGCGGCCAAATCGCCAATGTGCCATCGTCACCTTCCGGTGGCCGCACCTCAAAGTTGAGGGTGTCGAGCACCACATCGAAATCGACATGGCCTGCGGTGTTGCTACCACTGCCAATCGACAAACCACAGTAATACATGCCGGGTGCCAATTTTGGTTGCGATAACCGTACCTGTATTTCATAGCTTGCGTTTGGTTCAATGGTCAAAAACCCTGGGCCAAAGCAACTGCCTACGGGTGTCCCATCGTTGGCGAAGACAGTCATGCTAATCCTTACGTCTGAAGCCGCATTTTTTGCTGAAACCACAGCTGTAAATGACAGATCTTCGTTTGCATTAAAGATGGGGTAATCGCGGTCGAAACGCAGGCGTAAAAATCGAGCCTTCTGATTTCCCTCAACTTTTCTGGGTGTTTCGCTGACATCGAACTCAACAAATTGCTCAGCAGCAAATCGGTTGAGATATGAGGCAACGACTTCGCTAGTAGCTCCTGTCTGGATGACCCCACCTTGGGCGAGCAGTATTGCGCTGCTTGTAAGCTGTTCTACAGCCATCATGTTGTGACTTACAAATAAGACCGTCCGACCTTGACCGGTCACGCTTTGCATTTTTCCCAAGCATTTTTTTTGAAATTGCACATCACCGACCGCCAACACTTCATCAACAATGAGAATTTCAGGCTCAAGGTGCGCTGCGACCGCGAACGCCAACCTCACATACATACCGCTGCTGTAACGCTTCACAGGCGTGTCTAAAAATTTCTCAACTTCAGCGAAATCGACAATCTCGTCAAACTTTCGTTTAATTTCATTGCGGCTCATGCCGAGGATAGCGCCATTGAGGAATATGTTCTCCCGCCCAGTCAGCTCGGGGTGGAAGCCAGTGCCGACTTCCAGCAAGCTGGCGACACGACCGTTGATATGGATACGGCCTTGAGTCGGCTCGGTGATTCGACTGAGGATTTTGAGCAGAGTGGATTTGCCAGCACCATTGCGGCCAATGATGCCTACGCAATCGCCTTGTTTGATTTCAAAAGAGACATCCTTGAGCGCCCAGAATTCCTCAACTTCGTCACCCTGCACGATGGCCCTACCCTGGAACATGTCACGGGTCTTGCGCACTAAGTTGCGGGCGTTGTTTGCTATCACGTCTCGCAGCGCGGTATAACGCTCGGCCTTGACACTGTTATGACCTATCTGGTACGACTTAGATAGGTTTTCTACTGAGATGGCGATGTCGGGCATGGATTCGGTTTCTTTTGGATGGATTGCTGCATCAATATATTCCTCGTAATGACAGCGTGTGGCAAGTGCGACGGCAATGGGCTAGATCAGGTCAGCAAAGCTTTTTTCCATTTGTCGGAATTTTTTTATGCCTAGAAACAAGAAGAAAACGATCAGTACCCAGCTCAAAAGAAAGCCGGGCCAGTAAAGACGCGACTCACCTCCCAAGATGGCCCACCTGAAACCGTCGATCACGCCGACGATCGGGTTGAGCGAATAAAGTAGCCGCCATGCATCTGGTACCACCGACGAGCTGAAGCCGACAGGCGATACGTACAGACCAAACTGCACCATAAACGGAATGATGTACCTGAAGTCACGGTATTTGACGTTGAGCGACGTGATCCACAAGCCCGGCCCAATGCTTGCCAAAAAGGCCATGAAAACAAAAAAGGGCAGCGTCAGGATTTTCCAACTGGGCATAAATTGATACCACAGCATAAGGCCAATGAGGATGACAAAGCTGATCATGAAATCAACAAACGACACCACAATGGCAGCCGTGGGCACAATGAGCCGAGGAAAATACACTTTACTAATCAAATTGGCGTTACCGCTGATGCTGTTTGACGCGCCTGACAGCGATGAGGCAAAGAACTGCCAGGGCAACAACCCAGCGTACACCAGTAAGGCATAGGGAGCCAAGCCCTCAGTAGGAAGCTTGGCAATTTTGCCAAAAATGACAGTAAAAACAACCATGGTCAGCAGCGGCTGAATGAGTGCCCATAAAAGGCCAATAACTGTTTGCTTGTAGCGCACCGACACATCACGCCACGCCAGTACAAAAAAGAGTTCGCGGTATCGCCATAGGTCACGCCAGTAATGGCGCTCAGCCAAACCGTTTTCTATAACAAGTGTGTGTTGTGTCATGGGTTATGAGTTATTGCAATCTAGGAATTGCAAGCAACGACTTTGTGACTTGTGCAACTCGTTGCGCAAATCGTGGCCAAGCAAATGATTCAAGTTTGGCTGGTATTTTTTTGTGTGCTTGAAGAGCTTGAAGCAGCCCTTCCTGAAGGCTTACTGGGTCATCTGGGTTTACTAAGTGACCAAGCTCGCCGTTTTTTAACGCATCCCGGCTGCCATCTAACAGGCTCCCAACCACAGGCACACCGCAAGCCATGGCCTCCAAATAAACAATCCCAAAGCCTTCGCCACGGCCGGGCATGGCAAATACATCGGCCAGGCGCAACAGGTCTGCCTTTTCAGCTTCTGGTACATAGCCAGCAAAGACCACTTGTTCAGACACACCAAGCTCCTTGGCTTTGACAAGCAGACGATCACGGTCGTCGCCGTCACCGGCAATCAAATAGCACAGACTGGGTTCTTCCAGCAGCAAGCTTGGCAATACTTGCATTATTTCGTCAATGCCTTTATAGCGCTCTCTTGAATCCAGTCGTGCCAAGGTTAGTATGACTTTTTTGCCTTGCAGCTTGTAGCGTTGCAGCAAGTCTTCACGCTTGGGTGCCATGCCGTACCGTTCGGGGTGGATGGTGTTAGGAATGATGGTGTAACGGTCTATGGGCAATTTGGCCCAAGTGTTCATTCGCTCAAGCGTGAACTTGCTGACCGACCAGACAGCATCAACACGCTGAAGGCACAGCTTGTTCAATCTATGAGGTGACTTCCAGACATCAATGCCGTGCACTTGCAACACCAAGGGCACGCGTTTCAACAAACTAACAATCGTGGCCAATGGCAGCAAATTAATATGCCCGCAAATAACAAGACTACAAGGTTTGAACATTTGATCAGCCATGGCTTGCAAGTAACGTCGTTTGCTGCCAGCTGCACGAACAATGAAATCGACCTTGGCCGGGACCTTAACTGGTTCTTGGTTCACCAACCTTGGCAACAGAGTGATCTTGCTGACTCCGGGTGTTTCAACCAAAGCTTCGGCAAGGCACCGGTTGTAGTAAGCAATGCCACCATGGCCCCCATAAGCATCCGTAGCCAAAAACAAAATGTTCATGCCTGTACACCTTGGTACGCACCCAAAACAGAGCGCTGCCAACCACGCAGGCCTCGTTCGGCTTGCTTGGTCTGCGCACTGTTTGTGGGTTTCATCCAGTCGCGCACGGGGACTGTAAAACCTGTTTTGGGGCGATTGGTTAACTTGGTTGGCAGGGCTGGGTTGGCTGCAGCTGCCAGGTCTTGCTTGGTGTATTGATAGCCACCTAATCGCTGGGCTGCTATGAACTGGGTCAGCGCGACATCCACCAGCGGTACACGCAGCTCTATGCTGTGGGCCATGCTGGCCCAATCAGAGTCCCGCAGAAGTTGGTTGCGCATGTACTGTGTGGCTTCGAGGTGTGATATTTGAGCGAAGTCCTCTGATGCTGAGCTTTGAATAACGCGTCTAGAAACCGGGTCTACATACTCATGAACGCCTTGCTCACTATAGTTACAGTCAAGGTTGGTCTTTGTTTTCTTGCAATCAAGTTCCCATGGCATGCGCATGGCGCGACGCAGTTGGTAGGCTCCCTGAAGAGTGCTGCCGTATTCAAGCAAACCCGCATATTTTTCGGTGGTGAAACGGCGCAAAACAGGTGCACTGAGTTGACGCACCATTTTTCCCAAACCAGGAATAGCGGCAAAGTGGCTGGCTAGGCGGCGGATTTTAGGGATTTGCTGGAAAGACGGATAGCCGCCAAAAAACTCATCGCCACCCAAACCAGAGATGGCCACTTTTAGGCCCAGTTGCGATGCAGCACGTGACACCAGCCAGGTGTTAAGTCCGTCGGCGCTGGGCTGGTCCATGGCGTCGATGAATTCTTCAAAGGCATGTTCGAAGTCTTGCTTGCCGATCCAAACCGTTTGGTGATCAGCACCGTATTGGCGTGCCACTTCTTCGGCCATGGGTGACTCGTCAGCTTCTGTACCCCGGTATTCCTCAAAACCCAGGGTGACTGTGCGCAGTTTGCCGCCACACTCTGCGGCCAGCGCGGCTAGGGTGGCTGAGTCGATGCCGGATGACAGAAAGACGCCCACCGGCACATCGGCAATCAGGTGGTGTCCCACGCTGTCGAGCAACGCTGCGCGAAGGTCTGCATAGGGTATGGCTGGCGGCGTGTCACCTTGCAACATGTCGGCCACTGAATCAAACTGTCCGTCTTGCACTTGGCCATTGCGGGCAATTTTGAGCCAGGTGCCAGGCTTGAAAGCGCTGATGGCGGCATAGAGCGTGTGCGGCTCAGGCACGTGGCCCCAGACCCAGTAACCATATTCACCTTGCGGGTCGCGGTCACTTGGTACGGCACCACCCGCCAGCAGGGCTTTGACTTGTGAGGCAAAGCGCAGGGTGTGTCCGTCGTCGGCAATGTAGAGCGGTTTGATACCGAAGGGGTCACGCGCCAAAAACAAAGACTGTTCAAGCGTGTCCCAAATGGCAAAGGCATACATGCCACGCAGTTGGCTGCACATGGCAGCACCATGGCGGGCATACAGTTGCAGCAGCACTTCGGTGTCAGTTTGGCTTTTGAACAACACACCCTGAGACTGAAGCTGTGTTCTGAGCTCAAGGTAGTTGTAGATTTCGCCGTTAAAGACGATCTGAAAACGGCCGTCAGCCGTGGCCATGGGCTGGGCACCGTCGGCCGTGAGGTCGATGATGGCCAAGCGGCGGTGAGCCAGGCCCACGCGCTGGTCATCTGCCACCCAAAGACCGGCACCATCTGGCCCACGCTGCATCATGTGCTCGCGCATGCGCAGCAGCTCTGCCCGGTCAACGGGGGATGCACTGTCAGCGTAGGAATAGATGCCGGTTATGCCGCACATATGAGGGGTTGACTTATTCGTGGCTCAGCAGCTGGTCAAAATATGCAATGGTTTTTTGCAAACCTTGATCCAACTGAATTTGGGGTTGCCAGTCGTTCAGGTGTTCACGGGCGCGAGTGATGTTGGGTTGGCGCTGCATCGGGTCGTCAGATGGCAGGGGCATAAACACAAGCTTTGAAGCCGAGCCTGTGAGTTGAATGACTTTTTCGGCCAATTGCCTGATGGTGAATTCACCGGGGTTGCCCAGGTTGATGGGGCCTGGGTAGCCGGGGCCGCCGTCAGTTGCGCGGGGCACATCCATGAAACGCATAAAGCCTTCGATCAGGTCATCCACATAACAAAAGCTGCGGGTTTGCTGGCCTTCGCCATAGATGGTGATGTCTTCACCTTTGAGCGCCTGCACAATGAAGTTGCTCACCACACGCCCGTCGTTGGGGTGCATGCGGGGGCCATAGGTGTTGAAGATGCGGGCCACACGAATGTCGAGACCATGCTGTCGGTGGTAGTCAAAAAACAAGGTTTCGGCGCAGCGCTTGCCTTCGTCGTAGCAGCTGCGAATACCAATCGGGTTGACGTTGCCCCAGTAGTCTTCGGTTTGGGGGTGCACTGCAGGGTCGCCATACACCTCGCTGGTGCTGGCCTGAAAAATGCGGGCATTCAATCGCTTGGCCAAGCCCAACATGTTGATGGCACCGTGCACACTGGTCTTGAGGGTTTGCACCGGGTCGTGCTGGTAATGCACGGGGCTGGCCGGGCAAGCCAGGTTGTAGATTTGGTCAACTTCGATGTAAAGCGGAAACGTGACGTCGTGCCGCATGAACTCAAAACGGGGGTTGTCGAGCACATGCTCAATGTTGCGTTTGCTGCCGGTAAACAGGTTGTCGGCACACACCACTTCGTCGCCACGGGCCAGCAGGCGGTCGATGAGGTGGCTGCCCAGAAAACCGGCACCGCCAGTGACCAGAATGCGTTTGCGGGGGTTGTAGTTGCGTTGGGTCATGGTGGTTTAGCTGTCAATGCCGAACAGGTCGCGGGTATAGACCTTGTGGGCCACATCGCTGATGTCGTCGGTCATGCGGTTGGCCACGATGGCATGGGCCTCGGCCTTGAATTGCGCCAAGTCGCTGATGACGCGGCTGCTGAAGAAGTGGGTGTCGGTCAGGGCGGGTTCGTAGACGATGACTTCGATGCCTTTGGCCTTGAGCCGTTTCATGATGCCTTGGATGCTGCTGGCGCGGTAGTTGTCTGAGCCGGCTTTCATGACCAGGCGGTGGATGCCGATGATGGGGGGTGGCGAGGGTGATCGCGACGGGGGCGTCGCTCCTACAGATGGCTGAGTGGAATCGGTTTGGGTTTGCACAAACCGGAGGATGTCGGTGGCGATGAAGTCTTTGCGGGTGCTGTTGGCTGAGACGATGGCTTGGATGAGCGTTTGGGGCACATCGGCGAAGTTGGCCAGCAGTTGTTTGGTGTCTTTGGGCAGGCAATAACCACCGTAGCCAAAGCTGGGGTTGTTGTATTGCTGCCCAATGCGGGGGTCCAGGCAGACGCCGTCCACAATTTGGCGCGTGTCCAAGTTGTGGGTGGCGGCGTAGCTGTCCAGTTCATTGAAGTAGGCCACGCGCATGGCCAAATAGGTGTTGGCAAAGAGCTTGATGGCTTCTGCCTCTGTAGAGCCCGTGAACAAGGTGGGCACGTCGGGCTTGAGGGCGGCTTCTTGCAGCAGACCTGCAAAGCGGCGAGCGCGTTCGCTGTCTTCACCCACCACAATGCGGCTGGGGTAGAGGTTGTCGTAAAGAGCGCGGCCTTCACGCAAAAATTCGGGGCTGAACAGCAAGTTGTTGGTGCCCAGTTGTTCACGCGCTTTGGCTGTAAAGCCCACCGGAATGGTGGACTTGATGACCATGACCGCGTGGGGGTTGATGGCCGTCACGTCGCGAATGACAGATTCGACCGAGCCGGTGTTGAAGTAGTGGCTGACGGGGTCGTAGTCGGTGGGGGTGGCAATGATGACAAAGTCAGCGCCTTGGTAGGCTTCTTCTTTGTTCAGGGTGGCCACCAGGTTCAGGGGCTTGTTGCTCAGGTGGTCTTGCAGTTCCAGGTCGTGAATGGGGGATTCACGGCGGTTGATTTGCGCGACTTTTTCGGGGACGATGTCCAGCGCCACCACTTGGTGGCGTTGGGCCAACAAAACGGCCATGGACAAGCCCACATAGCCCGTACCAGCAATTGCAATCTTCATTCGACACTCACGTTCACAGAGTAACCATTGGCCTTAAGCAGCGCGTGGCGCTTGGCCTCCATCAGATCGGTTTGGATCATTTCTTGGCACATTTGCTGTACCGAAATTTCGGGCACCCAGCCGAGTTTTTGTTTGGCTTTGCTGGGGTCGCCCAGCAGGGTTTCGACTTCGGTGGGGCGGAAGTAGCGGGGGTCGATGCGGATGATGGCTTGGTCGTTCCAATAGGCGACTTCATCAACACCCTGGCCTTGCCAGCGCAGTAACATGCCCAGGGCTTCTGCTGTCCAGTTGATGAACTGGCGCACGCTGTATTGCACGCCGGTGGCAATGACAAAGTCTTCGGGCTGGTCTTGTTGCAGCATCATCCACTGCATTCGCACATAGTCTTTGGCGTGGCCCCAGTCGCGCAAGGCGTCGATGTTGCCCATGTACAGGCACTCTTCCAGGCCTTGGCTGATGTTGGCCAAGCCCCGGGTGATTTTGCGGGTCACAAAGGTTTCGCCCCGGCGTGGGCTTTCGTGGTTGAACAAGATGCCGTTGCAGGCATACATGCCATAGGCTTCGCGGTAGTTGACCGTGATCCAGTAGGCATAGAGCTTGGCCACCGCATAGGGGCTGCGGGGGTAAAAGGGCGTGGTTTCTTTTTGAGGTGTTTCTTGCACCAAGCCATACAGTTCGCTGGTACTGGCTTGGTAAAAGCGTGTTTTCTTTTCCAGCCCCAAGATGCGAATGGCTTCCAGAATGCGCAGGGTGCCAATGCCGTCTACATCGGCGGTGTATTCGGGGCTTTCAAAGCTGACGGCCACATGGCTCATGGCGGCCAGGTTGTAGATTTCGTCGGGCTGCGTTTCTTGGATGATGCGCACCAGGTTGCTGGTGTCGCTCAGGTCGCCGTAGTGCAGTTTGAAGTTGGCGTTGCTGACGTGGGGGTCTTGGTAGATGTGGTCCACGCGCTGGGTGTTGAAGCTGCTGGCCCGGCGTTTGATGCCGTGGACGATGTAGCCCTTTTCTAACAAGAATTCGGCGAGGTAGGAGCCGTCTTGGCCGGTGATGCCGGTGATGAGGGCGACTTTGGGGTTTGTCATTGAGGGAGTCATGTCGGGGCTGAAGCCGCCGACCTACGAGTTGTTGATTCAGTCATGTCGGGGCTGAAGCCGCCGACCTACGGGTTTTTGAGTCAGTCATGTCGGGGCTGAAGCCGCCGACCTACGGGTTGTTGAGTCAGTCATGTCGGGGCTGAAGCCGCCGACCTACGGGTTATGGGGTCTTCAGAAAGTCGGCGTAGGCTTGGGTCAGGCCTTGTGGCAAGGGCACTTGGGCTTGCCAGCCGAGGCTGTTGAGGCGGCGGCTGTCCATCCACTTGCGGGGGGTGCCGTCGGGTTTGCTGGTGTCAAACTCAATGCGGCCGCTGTAGCCCACGGTTTGGGCCACGGTTTGGGCCACTTGGGCAATGGTCACGTCCTCCCCATAGCCCACGTTGATGTGGCTTTGCATGGGGCTGGTGTGCTGGTCATAAAGCGCTTTGGGCAGGTTCATGACGTGCACGCTGGCAGCGGCCATGTCGTCCACATACAAAAATTCGCGTTTGGGGGTGCCGGTGCCCCAAATGGCCACGCTGGGGGATTGGCTGACTTTGGCTTCGTGAAAACGCCGAATCAGCGCGGGAATGACGTGGCTGTTTTCGGGGTGGTAGTTGTCGCCCGGGCCATACAGGTTGGTAGGCATGACGCTGCGGTAGTCCACGCCGTGGCTTTGGCCATATTGGCGGTTGTAGCTTTCGCAGAGTTTGATACCGGCAATTTTGGCAATGGCATAGGGCTCGTTGGTGGGCTCCAGGGGGCCGGTCAACAGGGCGTCTTCGCGCAGGGGCTGCTCGGCCATGCGGGGGTAGATGCAGCTGGACCCTAAAAACAGCAGTTTTTGCACGCCGTTTTGAAACGCCGCGTCAATGACGTTGGCCTGAACCATGAGGTTTTGGTAGATGAAGTCGGCCGGGTAGGTGTTGTTGGCATGAATGCCACCGACTTTGGCAGCGGCCAGATAGACCTGGTCGGGCTTTTCTTTCTCGAAAAACTCGCGCACGGCGGCTTGATTGGTCAGGTCAAACTCGGCGTGGCTGCGGGTGACGAAGCGGGTGTGCCCCTGCGCCTGCAAGGCCCGAACAATGGCCGAGCCCACCATGCCTTTGTGGCCAGCGACGTAGATTTTGGGTTCTGTCATGGGGCGTATTCGTGCCAAGGCTTGCCGCGCTGGTTGGCGGGGCTTGGGCGGTCTGCTTTTTGGGGGGCTTGCCAAGCGCTGGGCTTGGCGGTGGTGCGCCAGAGCGGGGCCGTGGCGCTTGTTTGACTGATTGAGAGCTTAAAAGTTTTGAATAACTTTTAAGGGAATGTTTTTTGTAACTACCTACCCCTGTGGGCGAAAGGTTGCTGCTTTTGTGACGGTTGAATCGCCCACGGGGTGGGCTCCTACAAATTAATTGGGGTCAGATCCCGATTAATTGTCTAATTTGGACCCACAAAGCCAGACCTGTGTGCCCTCACCCAGCACGGCGGTGGCTGTGCTTTTGATGGTGTTGATTTGGGCTGGGGTGGGGAGCATGGGGTTAATTTTCTTGGTACGTAGATTTACAAAAATCAATCAGCTGTTCGTGCCAGGTCATGAGTTCTGGAACTGATTTGATCATTTGCTCGAAAAATTCATGCAACAGCTCTGGGTCATCCGCGTATTCATGGTTAACGGCATTCCGCAGTTCTCGAATCTCTTTCCATCGGTCAACCGATGGGATGCATCCCAATTTTTCCATGTACAGCAACACAGCTGTAAAGGGTTCTGCCGGTTTTTCTTCTTCTACGGCTACAGCTTTCATGATTTTACCCATGTGCTCTTGAAATTCACTGAAGCGAATCCGAAAAGCCGCCAGAGTTTCGTGCTGATCGGGTTGCAGTGATTGCCAATCAGTGATGGGCAACAGTGCAGTGACTTGTTCGGTCGAATAGTTGAGGTATTGCCTCATTCGCAACAAATGATCGAGCTTTTTCCAGATGAGCGCAATGTGTTCGCTCACAACAGAATGCCTTCTTGTTTGGCGATCATGGCGATGGGGCTGCGGTCGCCATAGGGTTTGACGATCAGGTCAACGGGCATGTCTAACTGGTCTTGCAGGCTGACTTTGCAACGGATTTTTTTCATCAATTCGGGTTGATGCGTTTCCACGTACAGGTCCACATCGCCGCCTTTTTTGTCGTCATGCACCCGAGAACCAAACAAAGTGACCTGCGCACCCTCACCCAGCACGGCGGAGGCGGTGCTTTTGATGGTGTTGATTTGGGCTAGGGTGAGGCGCATGGGATTAATTTTGGCAGATAAATGAGGTGTTTATTGGTGACGTGTGCTTTAGGTGGAGTTCACCCCTGTAGCGATGGGTGTTGTTTTTGGGACGGTTTATCGCCCACGGGGTGGGCTCCTACAAAGACCGGGTTATTGTCCGTGGTCACCGGTGTCCTGTCATTTATTTCTCAGGGCGTGGCCAGGATGGCTCTTAGCCTTGGCAATTGGGCTTGCAGGTCGGCTTGACCGTTGCGGTCGTGGTCGGTCACGTCACTCCACAGGCCTTGACGTTGGCGGGCGATTTCGCCGTAGCCGGTGGTCAGGTTGTTGTTGCTTTCACCCACTTTGGTTTGGACGCCCCAGCTCCATTGGTCTTGGGCACGCAGCCACACGGGGCCGATGGGCACGGCGGCTTTGGGACCAAAGGGCAGGCTGATGTTGATGCCGGCAAAGCTGCGGGTGGGCATGTTGGGCTGGCGGGTGTCGCCGGTTTTTTGATATTGCAGTGCCACACGCGTGTCGCCTGCCCAGTGCACCGATGCGAGTTTGAAGCCTCGGTCGCCGTTCATGAACTGGCCTGCTGTGGCTTCGGCGTGCCAAGCGCCGGGAATGATGGAGTAGCGGGCTTGTGCGTACAAGGGCAGTTGTTCGCGGGTGAAAGCGTCGCGGCTGTAGCGTGCGCCGCTCATGCCCAAGCGCAGGCGACCGTCGGGGTTCATCCACAGGGCGTCCCACTGGGCACCGGTCACGCCCGGGGTGATTTGGCCAATGCTGGCTTGGGCGCTCAGGCCCCAGGGCAGCGGCGTCCAATAGGTCAGCTGGCTGTTGTGCCACTGGTTTTTGGCAAAGCGCCGGTCACCAAAGACTTTGCCGTTGTCAAAGTCGTTGCTGTTGCTGATAGGGACCAGGTACACACCTTGCCAAAACAGACCGGGGGCAATGGCGACTTCGGCACCCATTTGGGCGGCAAGAGAATAGTCCACCAAGCCGAACTCGGTGCCCAGGGTGTTGCGCACGGCGGGGCTGAGGGTGAGCTGCGGCGCCCACGAGGGGCCAGCCGAGGCTTGGGCTATTTGTGAGGGGCCTTGTTGCTCTTTCATGGCTTGCAGAGTTTGAGCCTGTGCAATGGGGGTGCGGCTGAGAGTGAGCGGCTCGGTGGGGTTGCAAGCGGCCGAGGCCGCAGCGGGTGCGCCTTGTGACCATGCGGCCAGGCAGTTGGCTTGAGCCAGGGCGTGCAACACTGGCTGACGTTGGTAGGTCAGGGTCAAGGCGATTTGGTCTTGGCCTGCCACGGTGTTTTGGCGCACGCCAGAAACCCAAGGGGCCAGGGCGCGGCCCATGGCTTCGACTTGGCTTTGGCGGTAGGTGCGCGACTCGGCGCTGATTTGCCACAGGCCCGCGTGTACAGCGTTGGCTGGCCAGTGATCAACTTTTACATTGGCGTAACCCAAGTTTTGCAGGGCCTGGGCCATGCTTTGGGCGGTGGCTTTGGGGGCGGTGATGCGTGCTGGGGCGACGGGGCTGCTTTGGGCGGTGGTTGCAGCGCTGGTGGTGCTGGCTGCGGTCTGGGTGGCTGTCCCAGCAGTTGCCGTGTAAGCAGGATTTACAAATTGAGTAAAAGGTCTGGGCGTGCTTCGGTCCATGTGCAAGACCCAGGCCAGTTGCAGTTGGTTGGCTTCTTGGCCGGTGTTGCTGGACCACTTGCGGCTGTAACCGGCTTGCACGCTGCTGCGGTCGCCCACGGGGTGTTGGTATTGCACCCCTGCCCTGCGTTCTTGGGTGTCGTGTTCGGCCAGCAGGTGCAAACGGGGGCTAAGGGCAAAGCGTGCACTGCCAAAAACCCCATGCAACAAAGCTCGGGTTGACTGTGCGTGGCTGTAGCCCAAAGACAGTTCGGTGTTGAGCCACTGGGTGGTGGCCACGCCATAGGTTTGCCTGAAGTTGGTGGCTACGCCGCCAAAGTCGGTCATGCCCACTGCAAAGCGGGTGTGTTGGCCCAAGGAGATGGGCACCTGGTATTTGGCGCTGAGCGATAGGTCTCGGGGACGACTTTTACATGTAAGTTGGTACCCATTGCAGTTGAGGTCACCCTCAAAAGACAAACGTCCTACCACTTCCAAACCGGGCAGCAAGCCGATGCCCGCATTCAAACTACCAAAGTGTCCGTTTTGAAACCTGCGGGCGTCTTCGGGGTTGCTGTTGGTCCACGCCAAGTTGGCCACTCCCCAACTTTGCACATGCGCATTGGGGGTGTTGATGCTGCCCGTGTAACCCGATGGCGACAACATGCGCCAAGCGGCGCTGTTGGCTGCCAACTCACTTCCCGCCGTTTGGCTGTAGACCGCCAAGCTGTGCAGGCACAGGGTGAGGCACAGCGTGAGGCGGTGAGGGTTGGTGGTAAGGGGGTGACGCATAAGGTGGTGGGTGTTGTTGGTTCTGCTTAGCTTTTTGTCGGGGCTGAAGCCACCGACCTACAAAGAAGTGGAACCCACATTGACATAGTGAGCGACAGTGATTGACGGCTTAGAAACCGCCAGTGCCGCCAGTGGGGGTGGGGTCGACCACGGTGTCGGTGGCTTGGTTGATGGCTGTGACCAAAGTGGGGGGCAAAGTGGTGCCTGTGACCAAGAAGTCGAGCGCTTTGTCAACCGCATCACCGATGCCAGGCGATGCGGTGGTTGCTGCCACGTAATCGGCCTTGCCCAGCAGGTCGGTGTTGGGGTCAAGGGGGGGCTGGCTCTGGGCAATCAAGGCCACGTTGATTTGGGCCACCACGGCAGACACGGCAGCGGTCAAATCACTGTTGGAAGGTGCCGTGGCGCTGTTGATCAGACCCGACACGGTGCCTGCGCCTTTGGCTGTGACCAATGCGTTGACAATGGCATTGCTGAAAGGCGTGACGTTGGCGACCGCTGTGCCGGAAGTGGTTTGGAGTGACATGGAACGCAGCACCACAGCACCTTTGGTCACGGTAACCAGGCAAGGGCCTTGGCCGTTTTGAATGGTGACGCTGTACGAGCCATTGGCCAATGTGGGGGCGGTGCCAGTGCCCGAAACACAGTCCACAACGACGCTGCCGCCTTCAATGGCCAAACCTGTGGCCACCACGCCGCGAACCGTCAAGGGCACGGTAGCACTGTCTCCGCCGCACGCCACCAAAGTGAGTGCACCCGCGCAAATGGCCAAGAGGCCCAGCTTTTTGTTGATGGCTTTCATGAGAAAACTCCTTCTTTGGTGAAAAGTGATTTAAGGAAACGTAAATTCGACTTCATGCCCGTGACATCACGCATAGTTGGGGCGTACGGGTTTGAGCAGCAAAAAGGCCAAGGGTGAGCACCAGTAAAAGCGCACCAAACGGGCATACAGGCTCACATAGCCCAACATGAAGACCAGGCTCATGATGGCTCCCCAGACGATGCTGTCATGCACGGCGTAGGCCACCACAATGGCGGGCAAAGACATCACTGCCAACAACAGTCCAGCCGCTGGGTTGCTCAAACTGGGTCTGATGTGCAGGCGACTGCGCACCACGCGGCGCATGATGAGGTTGTGAAGGTGCAGACGGTCGGGGTGTCCAATGTGGCTTCGACGCAGTTTGCGGCGGTAGATGCTGAACAACACTTCGGTCACGGGGTGAATGCACACCAGTAATGGGGCAAAGGCGGTGATTTCGGTATGTCGCTCGATGAGCATGACGCAGGCCCAGGCCAAGGCAAAACCGCCAAAGTAACTGCCCCCGTCGCCCAAGAACAATTTGCCCCAAGGCCAGTTGACCAACCAAAAGCCCATGAACGACGCGGCCAGTGCAAAGCAGGCCACCGTCAAGCCCATGTCTTGCGAATCGAGGGCAATGGCGCCGATGCCCATGAGGGCCAGCGTGACAAAACCACTGGCCAGACCGTTGTAGCCGTCGATGATGTTGATGCCGTTGGCCACACCGCCAATGGCGAAAGCAGTGAACAGCACAGAGACAAAGGTGATGCTGAGCAAGGGGTTGAGAAAGACGATGTCTACCGAGGTGAGTGACACGCCCGTGAGCCACCAGCCCAAAATGCCCGACGCAAAAGTGGCCAGCAAGCGGGGCATGACACCGATTTTTTTGGTCAAGTCTTCGGCCAACCCGAATACAAATGCAGGGAACCCGGCCAAGAGCAATGGGCCAAGAATGGCTTGTGTCAGTTGATCGGCCACGGCCCACGCAACGATCAAACCAAACACGATGGCCACGCCACCAATGCGGGGCGTGGCGGTGCGGTGCGATTTTTGGATGCCGTGAATTTCATCGTTGCTGTAACGGCCATGGATTTTTTGGGTCAAGACCAAAAAAACCGCAACCAGCAATGAAGCCAAGAACGCCGTGGCGACGATGTTCATGGTGAATGGGGTGGTCATGAATTGGGTTTTGTTGACCATGCGTGAGGGCATGGTTTGCGACCGTTTATCGCCAGCAGGGCTGGCTCCTACAGGGGACCGGGTTCGCCTCTTTTTAGGAGCTGGCCCTGCTGGCGATGGCCAGCGTCATGGTTTGCGACCGTTTATCGCCAGCAGGGCTGGCTCCTACAGGGGACCGGGTTCGCCTCTTTGTAGGAGCTGGCCCTGCTGGCGATGGCCAGCGTCATGGTTCGTGACTGTTTATCGCCAGCAGGGCTGGCTCCTACAGGGGACCGGGTTCGCCTCTTTTTAGGATCTGGCCCTGCTGGCGATGGCCAGCGTCATGGTTTGCGACCGTTTATCGCCAGCAGGGCTGGCTCCTACAGGGGAATGGGTTCGCCTCTTTGTAGGAGCTGGCCCTGCTGGCGATGGCCAGCGTCATGGTTCGTGACTGTTTATCGCCAGCAGGGCTGGCTCCTACAGGGGACTGGGTTCGCTTCTTTGTAGGAGCTGGCCCTGCTGGCGATGGCCAGCGTCATGGTTCGTGACCGTTTATCGCCAGCAGGGCTGGCTCCTACAGGGGACTGGGTTCGCTTCTTTGTAGGAGCTAGCCCTGCTGGCGATGGCCAGCGTCATGGTTTGCGACCGTTTATCGCCAACAGGGCTGGCTCCTACAGGGGACTGGGTTCGCTTCTTTGTAGGAGCTAGCCCTGCTGGCGATGGTTTGCTTAGGCGGCGCGTTTAACCTCAGCTGCGACTCTTGTCTTGGCCGTAGTTGTACGACTGGTAGCGGTAGCCGTACCGTTTGTATTTATAGCCGTAGCCATAACCGTAGCCATAGCCGTAACGGCGTTTGGAGATGTCCAAGCCGTTGAAGATGATGCCTTTGACTGTTTCGCCCGATTGCGCAATGCGTTTGACGGCTTCTTGCACTTCGCCCAGCGACGAGACGTCGGCGCGGACCACCAGGAAGGTGGTGCCGGCCATGGGGGCCAAGATGGCGGTGTCGGACACGGCCAGCACGGGAGGGCTGTCAATCAGCACCAAGTCGTATTGCTCTGACAAGCTCCTGAACAGCGCTTGTGTGGCGGGCGACATCAGCAGCTCGGCCGGGTTGGGGGGCATGGTGCCGGTGGTGATGAAGTCCAGACCCGGGGCCACGTTGCGGTGCAGCACTTTGTCCAACACTTGTGTACCCGTGATGAGTTCGGACAAGCCCAAACCGCGAGTCAGACCAAAGAATTGGTTGATGTGGCCTTTGCGCATGTCGGCGTCGACCAGCAACACACGTTGACCCGCTGCGGATAACACGGCTGCAAAGTTGGCTGCGGTAAACGACTTGCCAATGTTGGGTGTGGGGCCGGTGATCAACACGATGTTGTTGGGGGCCTCGAGCATCGCAAATTGCAAAGCAGTGCGCAGGCTGCGCAGGCTTTCGATGGCCGCTTCATTGGGGCGCAAGCTGGCCAACAAGTGGCTGCCAGGCTTTTTGGCCAGGGTGTCGGCGTCGAGCTGTTGCTGCGCTGCGGACAGGGGCACGGTGGCAAACACGTTCAGGCCCAGGCGGTGTTCAAGTTCTTCGGCGTTTTTGATGCCGGGGCGCAGGTTGTGCCTGATGTAGGCTAAAGCCAGACCTGCGAGCAAGCCCATCAGCCCCGCTGTGTATGTGATGGATGCACGATTGGGCTTGATGGGGCCTTCTGGCGTCACGGCAGGATCAATGATCCGCACGTTGCCAACTTTGCCCTCTTTAACCAAACTCAATTGTTGAGCACTGTTTAATAGATTGGTGTAAAGGGTGTTGTCAACTTTGACGTCGCGCGTCAGGCGCAACAAGTTTTGCTCCAAGATTGGAAGCTTTTTCACTTGTTTTTCTGCATCGCGCAACAAAGCTTTGGTATCACGAATACTGGTGTCCAATGTTTCTATGCTCGGGTGCTTGCTTGTGTAGCGTGCTTCAAGTTCCTTGCGTTTGGTATTCAACTCAAAAAGTTTGATCTTTAATTCAACGGCTTGATTGAGATAAATGCTGGCTTCACTGTTTAAATCAAAAATACCTTGTTGCGTTCGGAACTGGTTGAAACTGGCCTCTGAGCTTTCAAGTTGTTTTTTCAGTTGAGGCAATAGCGTATTTAAAAATTCGAGTGACTTTTTGGCTTCTGCACCCTTGCGTTCTGTGTTTTGGCGCACGTACAGGTTGCCAACTTCGTTCAATATTCTTGAAATACGCTGTGGATCACTGCCTTCAAGCGTGACACGCAAAACACCGGATGATTTGCCTTGTTCAGCAATTTTCATTTGACTTTGCAGTTGCTGAGTCACGCTTAACTGTGAGCGCCTGCCTATGAAAAATTCGGCTCCAGGTTTTCCAACGATTTTGTCGATCAGTAGCTGTCCGCTTTGTCCTTGGTAGTTGAAAGACATCAACTTGCCTTCAACACCTTTGCCCAGAGATGTGCCTAAGGCTGTAAAAATCTCATAACCAGTTTCATTCAAAATTAAAGAAAATTGAATGTTTCGCAACTCTGGAGGAATTTCAAAGCGACTTACTTTGATGGACTCGTTGCCGTGAACATATCCCTTGAAACCCGCAAAACTCGGGTTCGATGGCTCAGTGGCACCACGGGCCAACCAAGGACCGATGTACGGCACATATTTTGGAGTGACTGTCAGATCCAGTTGGAGATTGCTGGCCGCTTGCCCCACCACAAGACGTGATTTCAGAATTTCAATCTCTGCGTTTGCCGAGGATTTGGCGTCAAACATGGCACCTAGCACTGACCCCAACGATGTGTTGCTTGAGTCTTCGACCTGAATGAGTGTGTTGGCCTCATAAATCGGGACCAATGTGCGTGCATAACCGGCCCCGATTGCTAAAACTATAAACGTGACGATGGCAATGAGGTAGCGCTGATCGATCAGCATGTCCAGCATGTCGAGCAGGTTGATGCCGTCGTCATCATCGACCATGGGCGATGCGGGTTGCGCTGTCAGTTGCGCACTCGGGTTAGGAAGATTCATGGTCAGTTCAATTTTTTGATGCGTGGCAGCCAGAGGGCAACGCCTTGTGCGATGCCTTGGTAGGCCGTGTCAAATGCTTCGCTGGATTGGCGATAGGGGTCGGCAATGTCAAATTGCCCATACAGGCCCAGGCGAAACACTTTGCCGCGCACTTGCGGGTAGAGCTGTTCGAGTTGGGTTTTGTGCTCTTGTTCCATCACCAAAATCAGCTCGGCTTGTTGGCACATGACGCTGGTGACTTGCTGCGCCCGGTGGGCTTGCAATTCGAGCCCTTGCTCTCTGGCCACGCGGATGACTTCGGGGTCGGCCGGGTAGCCGACCATGGCGCTCAGGCCCGCTGATCGGACGTGGTGCTCGGGCAGTTCACGCGCCAACAGGGCTTGGGCCAAGGGGCTGCGGCAAATGTTGCCCACACACAGGGTCAGGATGTGCCGCATGCCTTCAGTTGCCTGTCACGATGCGGGTGGTGGTGACAGCTTGTGCGCTGGGCAGGACCAGGCTGATCACACGGTTCCATCGGACAAGGGGCACGGGGTCGACATAAATCACGTCGCGTGCTTGAAGTTCAAACCCGGCAGACAGGGCGTAGGCCAGGGGTGATTTGGCGTTGAGGTGGTACAGCTCGGGTTGCTCGGGGTTGGCTGTGCGCACCACAAAAATTTGACGCGGGTCGGCCGAGTTGGGGTTGATGCCACCGGCTTCGCTCAGGGCTTCGTTCAGGGTGAGGCGGCCGTTGCGCAGTGACTGGGTGCTGGGGCGCAGCACTTCGCCCAGCACAAACACTTTGGCATCTTCGCGGCCCAGCACGCGCACGAGGTCGTCGTGGCGCAGCATGATGTTGGAGGGGTTGATGCCTTTTTCAATGAGCTGCGGCAGGTTGACGGTGGCGGTTTTGCCGTTGCGTGTGACGGCGATGGCGGCACGGTCGGCCGTGGCGGTGAAGCCCCCTGCCCTGCCAATGACCTCGGTCAGGGTCATGGGCATGTCGTTGATGGGCATGGTGCCCGGGGTGCGCACTTCACCGTCGATGTGAATGCGGCCACTGCGAAACGCTTGCACGCGCACAGTGACTTGGGGTGCCTTGATGTATTCGGACAGCCGCGAAACCAAGAGGTCGCGGGCTTGGTATTCGGTGAGTCCGGCCAGTTTGAGCGTGCCCACATAGGGGAACTGGATCAGGCCGTCGGGGCTGATGTTGAAACCGCTGTTGGCCGCGTCACCGCCGCCTTGGGTGCCGGTGGTGGTTTGTGAAAACTCGGGGTGGCCCCAAACCATGATGCTGATGACGTCGCCAGCGCCAATGAGGTAGGGCTTGGGTTTGTCGAAGAGCTGTTTGACGGGCTCGGGAATGTCGCTGGATTGTCTGGCGCGTTGTTGGCGCAACAACTCGGGGGTGATGCTGAGGAGCGAGCCAGGCGGTGGCGCGTCGGCAGGGTCAAAGGCCGCGTTGAGCCATTCGGGGCCTGCACTGTTGGTGCCTGTGTAAAACCCAGGCGCGTAAGCACAGCCACCCAACGCGGCTGCGGCCAACAGGGGCATGGCCCGAAGGAATAACTGTTTCATGAGGCGCAAGCTTGAAGAGGGCTTGTGGTTTGTACGTAGGCCATTGGGGGGGTTTGAATGGCGAACAACGCTTTGAGAGGGTTTTGAGTCATTGAAAAGTATTCACAAACACTCAAAAAACCATGGCTACCGCAGTACCGTCACTGTTTGCGGCACATTTGAGATAAATAATGTTAAAAACAATAAATCCACGAGCTCTAGTATATTTGAGAATCATTGAAAGACAGTGAAAGAAACGAATTTGTTAGGGTTTACTTTGTTTAAATGTTATTGTTATTTGTATCTATTTTGAAATGAATTTTGTTTTTTAATTACTACTTATATTTTCAATTAATTTTTTGTAAAACATTGTGAAATTGTGATCGAGCGCACAAAGCTCGGTCTTCCACATCTTCTTGGAACAGATTTCTGATCGTTGTGATCAACATTTACAAAAAATGTGATCTTGTTTTTTCTGTGGCTATCCAGAGCTGCGGGTCATAGGCGTTGACAGCCAGAAAAAAGGGAGGCACCACCGCACATGCACAGTGCCTCGCCCTTGCTCATCCGTCTTCTGAGCTTTCGGTCTTGACTGGCGTGAGGTCTGGTTTTTTTGATTTTTTACTTTAAATTTTGTAAATTTTGATTAAATTTAACAAATTTATGAAGTTACTTTTCAAGTTTTGATCAACTTTTACGATTTGAGTGAATTTTGATTTTTGGTTAAGAACGCTGGTCTTTATGCTCCGGTCCTGTGATGCTTGAAGGGTGAGCTGGCGATCAGACGCTTGTGCTCTGCGGGCCATCGCTTGCAGGGCAAGCTCCTACAAAAGCAGCCTCGGTCAAGGGTTTTTTGTAGGAGACAGCCCTGCTGGCGATTGGGGCGCTCGTGGTCTGCGGGCCATCGCTTGCAGGGCAAGCTCCTACAAAGGCAGCCTCGGTCAAGGGTTTTTTGTAGGAGACAGCCCTGCTGGCGATTGGGGCGCTCGTGGTCTGCGGGCCATCGCTTGCAGGGCAAGCTCCTACAAATGCAGCCTCGGTCAAGGGTTTTTTGTAGGAGACGGCCCTGCTGGCGATTGGGGCGCTCGTGGTCTGCGGGCCATCGCTTGCAGGGCAAGCTCCTACAAAAGCAGCCTCAGTCAAGGTGTTTTTGTAGGAGACAGCCCTGCTGGCGATTGGGGCGCTCGTGGTCTGCGGGCCATCGCTTGCAGGACAAGCTCCTACAAAGGCAGCCTCGGTCAAGGGGTTTTTGTAGGAGACAGCCCTGCTGGCGATTGGGGCGCTCGTGGTCTGCGGGCCATCGTTTGCAGGGCAAGCTCCTACAAAGGCAGCCTCGGTCAAGGGTTTTTTGTAGGAGACAGCCCTGCTGGCGATTGGGGCGCTCGTGGTCTGCGGGCCATCGTTTGCTGGGCAAGCTCCTACAAAGGCAGCCTCAGTCAAGGTGTTTTTGTAGGAGACAGCCCTGCTGGCGATTGGGGCGCTCGTGGTCTGCGGGCCATCGTTTGCTGGGCAAGCTCCTACAAAGGCAGCCTCGGTCAAGGTTTTTTTGTAGGAGACAGCCCTGCTGGCGATGGCGACGGTTATGGGGGACCGACGATTGATCGCTTGCAGGACAAGCGCCTACAAAATCCACCCACTTGGCATCACACGCCTCAGACTTCATCGGGCCGAATCGATAAACTTGTCATTCCTCAACCCTCAACCCTCAACCCTCAACCCTCATCCCTCATCCCACACCCACGGTCAACGGTCAACGCCCAACGCTCAACGCTCACCAAAGTGACACGTTTTCAACCGCCTGTCTGACAACATGGCGTTTTGCATTGATTGAGGTCTGAACATGTTGAACTCCCATTTGCCGCAAGACGCGCACCAAGCACTGTTGGTGGGGCGTTTGTGGGTTCCTCACGCAGGGGCGTTTGTGGTGGCAGTGACACCGCAGCATGTGCTGGATCTGTCGGGTTTGGCCACCACTTGCAGCGCATTGCTGGACTTGCCCGATGTGGCAGCTCGGGTTCATGATTTTGTAAATTTTGGTTACGCACCCGTTTTGTGCAGTACCGATCAAGCCTTGGACAACAGCAACGAGCCGCAACGCAGGACGGATGCGCCTTGGTTCATGGCCCCTTGTGATTTGCAAGCGGTCAAAGCCGCGGGGGTGACCTTTGTGGCCAGCATGCTGGAGCGGGTGATTGAAGAACAAGCGCGTGGCGACGCCAGCCGTGCCGAGGCGGTACGGCAAGCGGTGGTGGCCGTCATTGGCGACAATTTGCGCAGCGTGGTGCCTGGCTCTGAGCAAGCCGCGCAGCTCAAGCAAGTGCTCTTGGCACAGGGCATGTGGTCTCAGTATTTAGAGGTAGGGATTGGACCCGATGCCGAAATTTTTACCAAGTCGCAACCCATGAGCGCTGTGGGCTGCGGGGCTTGGGTGGGCATTCACCCGGCCAGCCAATGGAACAACCCCGAGCCCGAAATTGTGTTGGCGACCAATTCACGCGGCGAAGTGGTGGGGGCCACCCTGGGCAACGATGTGAATTTGCGCGATTTTGAGGGCCGCAGCGCCCTGCTCTTGGGCAAGGCCAAGGACAACAATGCGAGTTGCGCCATTGGCCCGTTCATTCGGCTTTTTGATGCGCAGTTTGGCATTGACGATGTGCGCCAATGCGAGTTGAGCCTCGAAGTCAAAGGACCCGAGGGGTTTGTCATGCAGGGCAGCAGCTCCCTGAGCCAGATCAGCCGCGATCCCCTCGATTTGGTGCATCAAGCGATGGGCAAATACCACCAATATCCGGATGGCATGGTGCTGTTTTTGGGCACCATGTTTGCGCCCACTCAAGACCGTCACGGCCCGGGCCAAGGTTTTACGCATGTGGTGGGCGATGTGGTGAGTGTGTCCACCCCCAAACTGGGCACATTGGTCAACCAAGTCACCACCTCCGACATCGCCACCCCATGGACCTACGGCCTTCAGGCCCTGATGCGCGACCTGTCCAAAAGAGCTGCGCCGAATCAAGTTGAATCCCCTTAACCCGTCAATTTGCCTTTGGTGATTTCTCTGTGCAGGTGTCAACCTCGATAGCGTTTCTTGAACTGTGCCCCTGACTTTGTAGGAGACAGCCCTGCTGGCGATTGAGGCGGTGGTGGCAGTGGCGACGGTTGGTGGTTCACAACGGTCTATCGCTAGCAGGGCTAGCTCCTACAAGGGAATCCTGTTTGTCATGGGAATTGTGGGTCTTTGTAGGAGACAGCCCTGCTGGCGATTGAGGCGGTGGTGGCGGTGGCGACGGTTGATGGTTCACAACGGTCTATCGCTAGCAGGGGTAGCTCTTTCATTGGGATTGTTGGTCTTTGTAGGAGACAGCCCTGCTGGCGATGAAGGTGCTTGATTTGGCCCATGTCGTTGATTAACATGGGGCGCAGGGAGGGCGAGAGATGGAGCAAAGACCCCATACCAGCCATTTGCGGACAGGCCGTTATTCTCAGTCTGGCGGTGTTTACTTGGTCACTGCCGTTACGGCCAATCGAAAACCAGTTTTTGCGGATTTTGACGCCGCCCGTAAGCTCATTGGTGTCTTGCATCATCGTGACTACGCGGATCGCGCCGCAACCATGGCCTTTGTTGTGATGCCCGATCATTTGCATTGGCTTTTCCAATTGGGCAATACCGAAGCTTTGTCCCCCTGCGTGCAACGCGTCAAATCCATGTCGTCCAAACTCATTGGCCCCCATCTTTGGCAAAAAGGCTTTCACGACAGAGCCATTCGCCGAGAAGACGATCTGCCAGCGATAGCGCGTTACATCGTCGCGAATCCGGTTCGAGCAGGCGTGGTCAACAGAGTTGGCCTGTATCCACATTGGGATGCCATCTGGATCTGATGTGGGACCGTCATCTGGTGTAGTGAGCTATTTCAGTTGCTCTGATGAACGGGTCTATCGCCAGCAGGGCTAGCTCCTACAAGGGAATCCTGTTTGTCATGGAATTGTGGGTCTTTGTAGGAGACAGCCCTGCTGGCGATTGAGGCGGTGGTGGCAGTGGCGACGGTTGATGATTCACAACGGTCTATCGCCAGCAGGGCTAGCTCCTACCTTGACAACAACTTGTTAATTTTGTGAATGTTGATTTTTATTTAATTAAATTTTCATTCAAATGCGTTTTATATTTGTGATTTTTTGACCAGAGTGAGCTTTCAACATGGTTACATTTCCAAATAAACTTTCATTTTTTTGTAAAAACATATCAATATTTACAATTTGTGTTTTGTAAATATGAATGAAAAATTCAACTATTTCTGAGAAACGTTTCACAAAACAGCTCTCAACTTCTTGCTCGCCAGCCCGGCTTGCCCCCCAGGCTGGCATAATTTTGGGTTTTACACACACGGTGCTGTGGATCACTGGCCGTGTTTCTTTTTGACAGAAAGCTTTCCATGAACACCACTCCCTCTGGCTTGCAGTACGAAGACACCGTTGTTGGCGATGGCGCCGTGGCCACGCCTGGCCAGGATGTGACCGTGCACTACACCGGGTGGCTTTACAAAGATGGCCAGCAAGGTGCCAAGTTTGATTCGAGCCGCGACCGCCGTGACCCCTTTGTGTTTGGTCTGGGTGCCGGCATGGTCATCAAAGGCTGGGACGAGGGTGTGGCTGGCATGAAGGTGGGCGGTCAGCGCACACTGATCATCCCTTCTGAGCTGGGCTATGGTGCACGCGGTGCAGGTGGCGTGATTCCACCCAATGCCACGCTGAAGTTTGATGTGGAATTGCTGGCCCTGAACTGAGCGCACATCGGCTGCATTGGGGCAAAACCCGCCATTTGGCGGGTTTTTTCTTGCGCGGCACCCTTGCCCACTTTTCAGTCAAATTCCCCCTTGAAGCCCTCCAATACGCCCCTACATAAGAGGGGTATTCATTTTTTGCGGACATTGTTCATGTCAGAAGCCACACAAAACTCCCAAACCCAAGCCTTGAGCGACGAAGAATTGGCCGCCGTAGCCGCCATGGCCGCGTCCTCCCAAGCCACCGATCCTTTGGCCGATGCCCAAGCCGAATTGGTCAACTTGAAAGCGCAAAACGCCGATTTGGCCGACCAGTACCTGCGTGCCCAAGCCGATGTGCAAAACGCCCGCCGCCGTGCCGAAGACGAGATCAGCAAGGCTCGCAAATTTGCCGTCGAGGGTTTTGCCGACAGTTTGCTGCCGGTGCTGGACAGCCTGGAAGCGGGCCTGGCCATCCCCAATGCCACGCTGGAGCAGATCCGTGAAGGTTCGCAAGCCACCTTGCGCCAGCTCAAAAGCGCGCTGGAGCGCAACAAAGTGGTCGAGATTGCACCGCCTGCCGGCACCAAATTTGACCCACACCACCACCAGGCCATCAGTGTGGTGCCCGCCGAGCAAGAGCCCAACACCGTGGTCACGGTGCTGCAAAAGGGCTATTCCATCGCTGAGCGCGTGCTGCGTCCGGCCTTGGTGACGGTGACCGCGCCCAAATAATCAAAAACCTTTTTTGGCGTGTGGGGACTTGAAAAACCACCCCGCTGCCCCAACTGCAAAACATCTGCACTTTTCAACAATTTCGGAGTATCAAAATGGGAAGAATCATCGGTATTGACTTGGGCACCACCAACTCGTGCGTGGCCATCATGGAAGGCAACACGACCAAAGTGATCGAAAACGCCGAAGGCGCTCGCACCACCCCGTCGATCATTGCATACCAAGAAGATGGCGAAATTTTGGTCGGCGCATCGGCCAAGCGCCAGGCGGTCACCAACCCCAAGAACACGCTGTACGCGGTCAAACGCTTGATCGGCCGCAAGTTCGCCGAAAAAGAAGTTCAAAAAGACATCGACCTGATGCCTTACACCATTGCCAAAGCCGACAACGGCGACGCTTGGGTGGAAGTGCGCGGCAACAAATTGGCCCCGCCACAGATCAGCGCTGAGATTCTGCGCAAGATGAAGAAAACCGCCGAAGACTACCTCGGCGAAGAAGTGACCGAGGCCGTGATCACGGTACCCGCTTACTTCAACGACGCCCAGCGTCAGGCCACCAAAGACGCTGGCCGCATTGCCGGTCTGGACGTCAAGCGCATCATCAACGAGCCCACCGCTGCAGCCCTGGCCTTTGGCCTGGACAAGCAAGAAAAGGGCGACCGCAAGATCGCTGTGTATGACTTGGGTGGCGGCACGTTCGACGTGTCCATCATCGAGATCGCCGATGTGGACGGCGAAAAGCAGTTCGAAGTGCTGTCCACCAACGGTGACACCTTCTTGGGCGGCGAAGACTTTGACCAGCGCATCATCGACTTCATCATCACCGAGTTCAAGAAAGAATCCGGCGTCGATCTGGCCAAAGACGTGCTGGCCCTGCAGCGCCTGAAAGAAGCCGCTGAAAAGGCCAAAATCGAGCTGTCCAGCTCGGCTTCGACCGACGTCAACCTGCCTTACATCACGGCCGATGCCACTGGCCCCAAGCACTTGAACGTGAAGCTGACCCGCGCCAAGTTGGAGCAGTTGGTGGAAGAGCTGATTGAGCGCACCATCGCCCCTTGCCGCATGGCCATCAAGGACGCTGGCGTGTCGGTCGGCGAGATCGACGACATCATTTTGGTCGGCGGCATGTCCCGCATGCCCAAGGTGCAAGAGAAGGTCAAAGAGTTCTTTGGCAAGGAGCCACGCAAAGACGTGAACCCCGACGAAGCCGTGGCCGTGGGTGCTGCGATTCAAGGCCAGGTTTTGTCAGGCGACCGCACCGACGTGCTGCTGCTCGACGTGACGCCTCTGTCCCTGGGCATCGAGACCATGGGCGGCGTGATGACCAAGATGATCACCAAGAACACCACGATCCCGACCAAGTTTGCACAGACCTTCTCGACCGCTGAAGACAACCAGCCGGCCGTGACGATCAAGGTGTTCCAGGGCGAGCGCGAAATCGCCAGTGGCAACAAGGCGCTGGGCGAATTCAACCTCGAAGGCATCCCACCCGCAGCGCGTGGCACACCTCAGATCGAAGTGTCTTTTGACATCGACGCCAACGGCATCTTGCATGTGGGCGCCAAGGACAAAGGCACCGGCAAAGAAAACAAGATCACCATCAAGGCCAACTCCGGTCTGTCCGAAGCCGAAATTCAGCAAATGGTGAAAGACGCCGAGCTGAACGCCGAAGAAGACAAGAAAAAGCTCGAACTCGTGCAAGCCCGCAATGCTGGCGAAGCCGCTGTGCACAGCATGAAAAAGAGCCTGACCGAGCACGGCGACAAGATCGAAGCGGCCGAGAAAGAAGCCATCGAAGCGGCCACCAAGGCCTTGGAAGAAGTTTTGAAGGGCGAAGACAAAGCCGACATCGAAGCCAAAACCGAAGCCCTGATGACCGCCAGCCAAAAGTTGGGCGAAAAGGTCTATGCCGACATGCAAGCTCAGCAAGCCGCTGCGGGTGCTGCAGCCGGCGGTGCCGATGCCAAGCCACAAGACGACAACGTGGTGGACGCGGAAGTCAAGGAAGTCAAAAAGGGCTAAGACCCACCCCTCTGCGGCCTCGCCGCAGTTCCGCCGCGCAAGCTGATTCAGCCCCCTGAATCGCCTTCGCGGCGTTCTTGTTCTAACGGTTGGATTTGCCCCATGGCGACAAAACGAGATTTTTACGAAGTGCTGGGCGTTGCCAAAAACGCCTCAGACGAAGACATCAAAAAGGCTTATCGCAAGCTGGCGATGAAGTACCACCCTGACCGCAACCAGGGGGATGACGCCAAAGCCAAGGAAGCCGAGGCCAAATTCAAGGAAGGCAAGGAAGCCTACGAGATGCTGTCGGACCCGCAAAAACGTGCGGCTTACGACCAGCATGGCCACGCGGGTGTAGACCCCAATATGCGCGGCGGTGCCGAAGGCTTTGGTGGCTTTGGTGATGCCTTTGGCGACATCTTTGGTGACATCTTTGGCGGCCAGGGCCGCGGTGGACGCGGCGGTGGACGGCAAGTCTTCCGGGGTGCCGACCTCAGCTACGCGATGGAGATCACGCTCGAAGAAGCAGCTGGCGGCAAGGACTCGCAGCTGCGCATCCCCAGCTGGGACGAGTGCGACACCTGCCACGGCAGCGGTGCCAAGCCTGGCACCAGCGCCAAAACCTGCTCGACCTGCCACGGCCAGGGCCAAGTGCAAATGCGCCAAGGCTTTTTCAGCGTGCAGCAAACCTGCCCCAACTGCCGTGGCACGGGCAAGATCATTCCCGACCCCTGCGGCACTTGCCATGGGCAAGGCAAGGTCAAAAAGCAAAAGACGCTGGAAGTCAAAATCCCGGCCGGCATCGACGACGGCATGCGCATCCGCAGCGCGGGCAACGGCGAGCCCGGCACCAATGGCGGGCCACCAGGCGATTTGTTCATCGAGATTCGCCTGAAAAAGCACGACATCTTTGAACGGGACGGCGACGACCTGCACTGCGCCGTGCCGATCAGCTTTTCCAAAGCGGCCTTGGGCGGCGAGATCGAAGTGCCCACACTGGGCGGCAAAGCGGCCATCGACATTCCCGAAGGCACCCAAACGGGCAAGCAGTTCCGCTTGCGCGGCAAGGGGATCAAGGGCGTGCGCGGCAACTATCCGGGTGACTTGTATTGCCACATCACCGTAGAGACACCCGTCAAACTCACCGAGCATCAGAAAAAATTGCTCAAAGAGTTTGAAGAGTCCCTGACCAAGGGCGGCGGCAAACACCAGCCCAGCGGCGAAACCTGGACCGACAAACTCAAGGGCTTCTTCGGCGCTTGATGTCAGCAAAGCTGCACGGGGTTTTGTAAATCCACGTGCGCAGACTCGACGGTTGGATAAAAAACCATCCACGCGCATGAGGCGGATTTTGTAGGAGCCAGCCCTGCTGGCGATGGCGACGGTGAATGGTTGACGAGGGTCCATCACTTGCAGGGCAAGCTTCTACACATTCCACACCGCGCATTCGGGGTGTGCAGAACCCCTCAATAACCAATGCCAATCCGAGGATTGATTGACTTGAGTCAAATTGGCTTTTTGATTTGGAGGCACCATGAACGTCATGAGTGCATCCATCACCTTTCTCGGCGGAGCCGATACGGTCACCGGTTCCAAATACTTGATCGAATACAACCATCAACGGCTGCTGGTCGATTGCGGCTTGTTTCAGGGCTACAAGCAATTGCGCTTGCGAAACTGGAACCCTTTGCCTGTGAATGCTTCACAGATTGACGCAGTGGTTTTGACGCATGGGCATTTGGACCACAGCGGTTACTTGCCTTTGCTGGTTAAAAACGGATTTCAGGGACGGGTGCACGCCACTTCGGCCACATGCGATTTGGTGAGCATTTTGTTGCCTGACAGCGGTCACATTCAGGAAGAAGATGCGTTTTTTGCCAATCGGCACGGTTTTTCCAAACACGCCCCGGCCCTGCCGTTGTACACCAAACAAGAGGCCGTTGCGAGTTTGAAGCCTTTGCATGCAGAAAAACAAGGCCAGTGGTTTGAACCGATCGCAGGTTGGAAAGCGCGTTTTCAGCCTGCGGGGCACATTTTGGGCGCGGCCAGTTTGTTGCTGGATGTGGGGGGACGACGGGTCTTGTTTTCTGGCGACTTGGGGCGGCCTGAAGACCCACTGATGAACCCGCCGGAGCCCCCGCCTCAGGCCGATACGGTGTTGATCGAGTCCACTTATGGGGACCGCCAGCATCCCAAAGAAAACGTCTTCAATGAACTCGGTCCACTCCTGAAAAAACTGGCCGCTCGTGGTGGTGTGGCCGTGGTGCCTGTGTTTGCAGTAGGCCGGGCGCAGGCCGTGCTGCACACCATTGCACAGCTCAAAGCGGCGGGGGAAATTCCGCACAGCTTGCCCATTTTTCTGGACAGCCCCATGGCCATCCACACCACCGCTTTGTTTGAAAGGCATCCGGGAGAGCACCGTTTGAGCCCACAAGAGGTGCGCAGCATGAACCATGCGGCCACCATGTTGGAGACGCCCGAACAGTCCAAGTCTTTGGCAAGGCGGCATGGTCCGATGGTGATTTTGGCAGCCAGTGGCATGGCCACCGGGGGGCGGGTGTTGCACCATTTGGCGCAATACGCGGGTGACCACCGCAACATGATCATTTTGACGGGCTACCAAGCCCCCGGCACACGAGGCGCAGCGCTGGCCAGTGGCCGCAACACGGTGCGCATTCATGCACAAGACGTGCCGGTGCGTGCAGAGGTGGTGCAAATCGAATCGGCCTCTGCCCATGCCGATGCCAACCAGTTGCTCAGTTGGTTGCACAAAATGCCCAGCGCCCCAGGGCAGGTGTATGTGGTGCACGGCGAGCGCGAAGCGTCGGACATGCTGCGACAGCGCATCGAACACGAAATCAAGTGGCGGGCCTTGGTGCCCGAGCACGGTTCGGTTTGGCCTTTGTAAACGACTTCTTGGAGTGCCCGGTGGGATGTCCGTGGCTTACAGGGCTTGATCGCCAGCAGGGCTGGCTCCTACAAATTACCTGTTGACCGTTGCTGTCTTTGTAGGAGCTTGCCCTGCAAGCGATTGACCCTCGCAGGCCATTCACCGTCTCCATCGCCAGCAGGGCTGGCTCCTACAACACAACAGCAGCGAGTGCGCATCTCCCTGTAGCAATTGCGCATCTCCCTGTGGGGATGTAGGTGGGATTACAGGAAGCGATCGAGCAGTTTGCGCGAGTGTTTGTCCATGGCGGCCATGTCGCGGATCATGTATTGCACGCCATCGGCGTCGTTGATGAGCAGCACGGTGCCGGTCAAGCGCCGGATGTCTTCTTCGCCTTTGAGCATGAATTGGGTGCTGCCCCGGTCGGTGCGCACGCGCCAGGTGCTGGGGGTGGCAAAGCTGCTCACGTCTTCGAGTTGCAAAATTTCGGGCAAAAATTCGCGCTCGTTCAGGGCCTGCAAAACCTGCTGACGCAGGCTGGCGGGCAAGGCCGAGAGGTTTTCAATCCAAAGCAGTTCGTGGCCTTCGGCGTCCATGAGGGCCACGCCCGCATCGGGGGCCGACACCGGGTAGGCCCGCAAAGCGGTGATGGGGCTTTGGCGGGTGCCGTCGGGCAGTACCAGCACCCAGTGGCCAAAGGCGTCGCGTTCAAAGTCAAAGGGGTTCATGCGCTCACCTTTTGCAGTGGGGTCTCAAGGCTGCTGCCCAACACGGCTTCGGCTTCGGCCTGGCGTTGCTGGGCTTCGTACAAGCGCCAGTAGGCGCCTTGCGCTTCAATCAGCGCGTCGTGGGTGCCCTCTTCCACCACCACGCCTTTGTCCATGACCACCAGGCGGTCGGCTTTGCGCAGGGTTGACAAGCGGTGGGCAATGGCAATGGTGGTGCGACCGCGCACGAGGTTGTCCAGGGCGCGCTGGATTTCTTTTTCGGTTTCGGTGTCGACCGCCGAGGTGGCTTCGTCCAAAATCAAAATGCGCGGGTTGATGAGCAAGGCCCGGGCAATCGAGATGCGTTGGCGCTCCCCCCCTGACAGGCCCTGCCCCCGTTCGCCCACCAGAGAGTCGTAGCCTTGGGGCATGCGCAAAATGAACTCGTGGGCATGGGCCGCACGGGCGGCGGCAACAATCTCTTCGCGGGTGGCCTCGGGCTTGCCGTAGGCAATGTTGTCGGCAATGGTGCCAAAGAACAAAAAGGGCTCTTGCAGCACCAGGCCAATTTGGCGTCGGTAGTCGGCCACTTTGAGTTGGCGGATGTCGGTGCCGTCAAGCTCAATCGCGCCTTCACTCAGGTCGTAAAAGCGGCAGATCAGGTTGACCAGCGTGCTTTTGCCCGAGCCGCTGTGGCCCACCAGGCCAATCATCTGGCCGGGCTCGATGTTGAGGTTGAGTTGCCGTATCACGGCCCGGTTGCCATAGCGAAAACCGGCATCGCGCACGGTCAGTCGGCCTTGCACATGGGCAGGCAGGGCTTTGGGATCGGTGGGCTCGGGCACGCTGGAGACGTGATCGAGGATGTCAAAAATGCGTTTGGCCCCAGACGCTGCCTTTTGGGTGTTGGACACGATGCGGCTCATCGAGTCGAGTCGGCTGTAAAAACGGCCGATGTAGGCCAGAAATGCCGTCAGCACCCCCACGGTGATCTGGTCGTCAGACACCAGCCAGATGCCAAAGCCCCAAACCACCAGCAAACCAATTTCGGTCATCAGGGTCACGGTGGGTGAAAACAGCGACCACACCCGATTGAGCTTGTCGTTGACTTGCAGGTTGTGGTGGTTGGCGTCTTTGAAGCGCTGGGCTTCGCGGTCTTCTTGGGCAAAGGCCTTGACCACCCGGATGCCAGGGATGGTGTCGGTGAGCACATTGGTGACCTCGGCCCAGACGCGGTCGATTTTTTCGAAGCCGGTGCGCAGTTTTTCACGCACCACATGGATGAGCCAGCCAATGAATGGCAAGGGCAACAAGGTGACCAGCGCCAGCGTGGGGTTGATGGTGAACAAGATGACGGCGGTCATCAAGATCATGAGCACGTCGGTGGCAAAGTCCAGCAGGTGCAAAGACAAAAAGACGTTGATGCGGTCGGTTTCGCTGCCGATGCGGGCAATCAAATCGCCAGTGCGGCGCTCGCCAAAGTACTCAAGCGAGAGTTTGAGCAGGTGTTCATAGGTGGTGGTGCGCAAGTCGGCCCCAATGCGCTCGGACACCAGCGCCAAAATATAAGTTTTGGCCCAGCCCAAGCCCCAGGCCAACAAGGCCGAGCCCAACAAGCCCATGAGGTACAAGGACACCACCCCGGGGTCGATGGCCTTGCCGTTTTGGTAAGGGATCAGGATGTCGTCCATCAGCGGCATGGTCAGGTAAGGCGGCACCAAGGTGGCCGCTGTGGCCGCCAGCGTGAGCAAAAAACCGGCCAGCAGAGAGCCTTGGTAGGGCCGGGCAAAGCGCCACAACTTGAACAGGGTCCAGGTGGAGGGGGGCACCAGGTCTTCGCGACTGCACGCGGGGCAGTCGGCGTCGTCTGGCCCCATGACGGTTTGGCACACGGGGCAGACCGCGCTGGACAAGCGGGTTTGCAGGGGGGCACCGTCGGCTGTTTGGGCGTCATGGGTTTGTTGTGCCTCAAACTGGGCCAGCCAACGCGAGGCTGCGGCTTGCAAACCCAGGGTGAAACGCCAAACGGCCAAACGGCCTTGGGGCTCGGACAAAGCCAGGGTGGCCACACCGGCGTGGTCACTCAATTTGAGCTGCAAAGCAGTCGTTAAGGGCCATTGACGCCAACTTTTTTGCGGGCCGTCAGAAGATAGAACCCGTTGATCGGTCAAAATGATGCCACTTTTGACGAAATTCAGCGATGCATCGAGGTCAACTTCCAGCCAGGCTGTGACGTTTTCTTGGGGTAGAAGCTGGGAAGTCACCTCAGCAACCCAAGCGTCCGGAACCACCGAACGGAGTGAAGCTGAGGAATATGTTGTAGTCATGAAAGTCAAACCGCAATGAACACGGCCAACCAGAGGGTCAGCCGGACAAAAAACCACACAGATTTGGCCAATGCCTTGGCTCAACGACTGCACCCACACCACCCATGTACCCGATGACCCATGCGCTTTGTCAAAGCCAGATGGCCCATGCCGATGACGGTCGGTCATTGTATCGCTGCACACCCCACCCATGAGCGCTCACCACATCCACTTCCTGCGCATGACGCATTTGCGCGGTCCCAACATCTGGACTTACCGTCCGGTGATTGAAGCCTTGATCGACATTGGCGATCTGGAAGACTGCCCCTCCAACACCCTGCCCGGTTTCAACGAGCGCCTGACGGCCTGGTTGCCGGGTTTGATTGAGCACCGCTGCAGTGTGGGCGAGCGCGGTGGCTTTCTCAAGCGCCTCGAAGAAGGCACTTGGCCCGGACACGTTTTAGAGCATGTGGCCTTGGAGTTGCAAACTCGCGCCGGCATGCAAACCGGTTTTGGCAAGGCCCGCGAAGCCGGTCCCCGTGGTGTTTACAAAGTGGTCATCCGCACACGGCACGAGGCTGTGAGCCGCGCCGCTTTGCATGCCGGGCGTGACCTGATTTTGGCGGCCATCGATGACCGGCCATTTGATGTGCCTGGTGCCATTGCGCAATTGGCCCAAATGGTCGACAGCCTGTGCATTGGCCCGAGCACGGCCAGCATTGTGGACGCTGCGGCCGACCGTGGCATACCGCACATACGCCTGAACGATGGCAACTTGGTCCAGCTCGGTTATGGCCACCATCAGCGCCGCATCTGGACGGCCGAGACCGACCGCACCAGCGCGATTGCCGAGGGCATCTCGAAAGACAAAGACCTGACCAAGCAGCTGCTGACCATGTGCGGCGTGCCTGTTCCCGAGGGCCAGATTGTGGACAGCCCGGCCGCCGCATGGGAAGCCGCCAAGGACGTGGGTTTGCCCGTGTGCGTCAAGCCCACCGATGGCAACCATGCGCGTGGCGTTTCGCTGGAATTGAGCCTGCAAGAGGACATCGAAGCGGCTTACGAGATTGCACTGGCCGAGGGCAGCGAAGTGATTGTGGAGCGCTTTGTGCTGGGCGAAGAACACCGCCTCTTGGTGGTGGGCGAGCAAGTGGTGGCCGCCAACAAGGGCGAGACCGCCAGCGTCATCGGGGATGGCGTGCACACGGTGCGTGAGTTGATTGAGTTGCAAATCAATTCAGATCCACGGCGCGGTGAAGAAGAAGACTTTCCGCTCGACACCATCCGGCTGGACGAGCACACCACTTCGGTGCTGGAACTCAAGCGCCAGGGCCTGAACGCCGAGAGCGTGCCCGAAATGGGCCGCCAAGTTTTGGTCATGCGCACGGGCAATATGTCGATGGATGTGACCGACTTGGTGCACCCCGATGTGGCCGCGCAAGCGGTGCTGGCCGCACGCGTGGTGGGACTGGACATTGCCGGGGTTGATCTGGTGGCGCAAGACATTGGCAAACCCCTGGGGCCACAAGGCGGTGCCATCGTCGAGGTGAACGCAGGCCCGGGTCTGTTGATGCACCTCAAGCCCGCCACGGGGCAAGCGCGTCCTGTGGGCCAGGCCATTGCCAACCACCTGTTCAAGCCCGAGCACAACGGGCGCATTCCAGTGGTGGGCATTTTGGGCGACGGTGACACCACCCGAATCGCCAAACTGCTGGCCTGGCTGATGCACCTGAAAGGCTGGCACACCGGTTTGTCCTGCGCCGATGGGCTGTTTTTGAACCAGCGCCAGCTGCAGGCCAAAAACGGCATGGATTGGGACGAAGCGCAGCGATTGCTGATCAACCGGGGCGTTCAGGCGGCCGTGTTTGAGAGCAACGCACGTCATTTGCTGGCCCAAGGCCTGCCCTATGACCGCTGCTTGTTGGGCATTGTGACGGCCATGCCCGGTGCGCAGGGCCTGGACGACCTGTACCCTGGCAGTGATGAAAAAATGCCGTCTTACATTCGCACCCAAGTCGATGTGGTGTTGCCCGAGGGGGCGGCTTTGCTGAACGCAGCCGACCCACAAGTGGCCGCCTTGGTGGCGCATTGCGACGGCAGCGTGATTTTTTATGCCGACGATGAACACAACGAGGTCTTGCTAGCCCATCGCAGCCAGGGCGGACGCACGGGCTTTTGGCGCGAGGGCCAACTGGTGTTGGCCGAGGGCCGCAAAGAGCACCTGCTTTTGTCGGCCCATCGCCCGGCCATTGCCCGTTTGCTGAAAAACGACATTTTGCAGGCGCACGACATGCTGGTGGCCGCTTGTGCGGCTTGGGCGCTGGACATTGGCACCGACTTGATTCGGGCCGGCATCAAGAGCTACGGCAACCCTGCTTCGGCCTGAAGCCGCGAACGAACCCCAGGAAAAACAGTTCATGCAAGTCTCCCGTATTCGTGCTTTGCGTGGCCCCAACTTGTGGAGCCGCCACACCGCCATTGAAGCCATCGTCAGCTGCTCGCCCGACGTGCATGGCTTGTCTGCCCAGCACCCCGTCGAACAACAGTTGCGACGCATCTTTCCCGAAGTGGGCCCCTTTGACGGTCAGCGTCCCGGTGAAGCTGTGACCTTGGCACACGCCCTGGAAAAGGTCACCCTGGGGCTGCAAGCGCATGCGGGCTGCCCCGTGTCTTTCAGCCGCACCACCCCCACCGAAGAGCCCGGGGTGTTTCAGGTGGTCATTCAGTACACCGAAGAGGCCGTGGGCCGCTTGGCCCTGAAGCTGGCCGATCAGCTGTGCCAAGCGGCCATCCAAGGCCTTGGTTTTGACCTGGAAGGCGCCATCGCGCAGTTGCACGAACTCGATGAAGACGTGCGCCTGGGGCCATCCACCGGGTCCATCGTGGACGCGGCCGTGGCCCGTGGCATTCCCATTCGCCGCCTGACCGACGGCAGCTTGGTGCAGTTTGGTTGGGGGGCCCAGCAGCGGCGCATCCAAGCCGCTGAAACCGACACCACCAGCGCGATTGCCGAATCAATTGCACAAGACAAAGACCTGACCAAGAGCCTCTTGCACGCTGCCGGTGTGCCCGTGCCCATGGGCCGCCCGGCCAAGACCGTGGACGAAGCCTGGGCGATTGCCCTGGAAGTGGGCTTGCCTGTGGTCGTTAAGCCCCAAGACGGCAACCAGGGCAAGGGCGTTTCGGTCAACATCACCGAACGTGCCGCCTTTGACAACGCCTACGCGACGGCCGAGCGTTACGGCACGGTGATGGTGGAAAAGTTTTTACCCGGTCACGACTACCGCCTGCTGGTGGTGGGCAACAAACTCGTGGCCGCAGCCCGGCGTGAACCGCCCTTGGTGGTGGGCGACGGCAAGCACACCGTGCGTCAGCTGGTGGACCAGGTCAACGCCGACCCGCGCCGGGGTGATGGTCATTCGACCTCTTTGACCAAGATTCGTTTTGATGACATCGCCATTGGCCGCCTGCGGGCGCAAGACCTCGAACCCGAATCGGTGCCTGCCAAGGGCCGCCGCGTGATTTTGCGCAACAACGCCAACTTGTCGACCGGCGGCACCGCCACCGATGTGACCGACGACGTGCACCCCGAGGTGGCCGCGCGCGTGGTGGCAGCGGCCCAAATGGTGGGCGTGGACATTTGCGGCGTCGATGTGGTGTGCGAGTCGGTGTCGCGCCCACTCGAAGAGCAAAACGGCGGCATTGTCGAGGTCAACGCTGCGCCGGGTTTGCGCATGCACATCAGCCCCTCGTTTGGCAAAGGCCGGGACGTGGGCAACGCGGTCATTGACCACATGTTTCCAGACGGCGGCAATGGCCGTGTGCCCGTGATTGCCGTGACCGGCACCAACGGCAAAACCACCACCGTGCGCCTGACCGCCCACCTGCTCAAGGCCCAGGGCCTGCGTGTGGGCATGACCAACACCGACGGTGTGTACGTCAATGGCCGCCAGACCGATTCGGGTGACTGCAGCGGCCCCCGCAGTGCCCGCAACGTGCTCATGCACCCCGATGTGGATGCGGCCGTGTTCGAAACCGCACGCGGCGGTCTGCTGCGTGAAGGCCTGGCTTTTGACCGTTGCCAAGTGGCCATCGTGACCAACTTGGGGGCAGGTGACCATTTGGGCCTGAACTACATCACCACACTCGAAGACCTGTTGGTGCTCAAGCGCGTGATTGTGCTGAACGTGGCCCAAAGCGGCATGGCCGTGCTCAATGCCAACGACCCGGCCGTGGTGGCCATGGCGCGGCACTGCCCGGGCGATGTGACGTTTTTTGCGCTCGATGCCAACCACCCCGTGTTGGCCACACACCGGGCGCAGGGCAAACGCGTGGTCTATGTGGAAGACGGCGCCATCGTGGCCCAAAAAGGCAAACAGGTCTTCCGCATCCCGCTGAGCGAAGTGCCCTTGACCCGACAGGGCCAAATCGGATTTCAGACCGAAAACGTGCTGGCCTCGGTGGGTGCGGCCTGGGCCGTGAACGTGCATTGGGATGCGATTGCACAAGGCCTGGCCACCTTCATCAGCGACATTCAGGGTGTGCCCGGGCGCTTTAACGTGTTCGACTACAAAGGCGCGACCCTGATTGCCGATTACGGCCACAACCCCGACGCCATCGCGGCCTTGGTTCAGGCGGTAGACAACATGCCTGCCAAAAAACGGGTGGTGGTGATCAGCGGCGCTGGCGACCGGCGCGACCAGGACATCCGGGACCAGACGCAAATTCTGGGCAAAGCCTTTGACGATGTGTTGCTGTACCAAGACGCCTGCCAGCGTGGCCGCGAAGACGGCGAGGTGCTGGGCTTGCTGCGCGAGGGTTTGCAAGGTGCACTGCGCACCACCCATGTGCAAGACATTCAGGGGGAGTTCAACGCCATCGACATCGCCTTGGCCCGCCTGTCACCCGGCGACCTGTGCCTGATCCTGATCGACCAAGTGGAAGAGGCTTTGGCCTACATCACCGAAAAAGTCAAAGCCAGCACGGCCAGTTGATCGCATGAAAGGTCTATCGCTTGCAGGGCAAGCTCCTGCAAAGACAGCATCGCTCAATGGGGTCACTGTAGGAGCCAGCCCTGCTGGCGATGGCGACGGTTGGGGTCTACGAAGGCCTATCGCTAGATAGGGTTAGCGCCTGCCAGACACATTAATCGGATCGACAAGCGATGTCGCATCAAAAAGCTTGACTCCATTGCATGGCAAACGCCACGCTGGCGATGAAAATACCGGCCCACAACCACCATCGCCCCCAAGTGGGTGCTGGGCGCTCGACTCCGTGATGCAGTACGGCTCCCATGAACAAGGACAAGGTCAGTGATGTCAACATGCCCAGAGAATTGGCCCACAACACACCAGGCCACAGAATCGTTACCCCTGCACTGACGGCCAAACTGACGCCAAAATGGATCAAAAAAACCGAATAAGACACGGTAGACAGCCACACCACAGCGCGGCGCAGCATGGCCAGTCCAAGCCTGACACCCGACACCTCGTGAAGCGTTTCGCAGGTCCAACTGGCCGCAGGTGCAGCCATCAGCACAGCGGCTACCGCAAAGGCTAGCGCCATCCGTAAGCGCGGCCCCAGAACCCAGGCAACTGCCCCCACGGCCAAAAATACAACCCAGATGATCCCGTGCTGAACGTGTGCAGGGACTTGTGAATCGGTCTGAGGCCGAGCGCGATGAAGAGACTGCCTAGCCTCCCAAGCCAGCAAACCAAGACCATAGGAGCCAAAAAAGTACAGCCCATGATCGTCCAAACCGGTATGCAGGTTCCACCACCACCACGACGCACAGGTCAAGCCCAACCACAAGGTCCTGCGCAAGTCATGCAGCGAAAGCGTACCCCTCGCCAGAGGCCAAAACTTCAGGGCGACCACACTGAGCAAGGTCATGGCGTACAACTGAAAGTCAATGGCCACATACCAAATGCCCGCCGACAATGACTCCATGTTCAGCACATGCTGTAACAGTGCAAGGTGTGCCAAGGCCTGCCCCCATGTCGGAGTGGCTGACAAACTGGCATGCTGGAATTCAGGTCGCACCCATTCAGTGACCAGCACCGTGAAACTGAAAGCTGCCAGCAACGGTATGGCCAAGCGCAAATAGCGTTGCACCACCAGCCTCAAAGCCACGGCCAAAGCCAGTGACTCCAGCCGCGCTAAACTGCCGGCCGTCAAAAATCCCGCACACACCAAAAACAACTGCACGGCCAAGCGGCCATGGTCATAAAGCCAACTCACCAGCGCAGGCCAAGCACGGGCCACCACGTCCGACATGGGGCCATAAAAAGCCATATGGTGCAAAACGATCAAGAGGCAACCGACGGCCTTGAACGTGTCGATCAAAAAAGAGCGCCCCGTAGGGCGCTGAGCTGCGGTGCTGAACACCGCGTGGGTTTGGGCGTATGGCAAAGCTCAGCCTTGCACCGGGGCCATCAGAGCGCCAAGCGTGCGCGTGCGGCTTGGTACTGCGCCTTGAACTGGGCCACCAGATCGGCCGTGCTTTGCACGGCCTGAATGGCACCAATGCCTTGACCGCAGCCCCAGATGTCTTTCCAGGCCTTTTTGGCGTCACCGCCAAAATTCATCTTGCTGGGGTCAGACTCGGGCAGGTTTTCGGGGTCCAGGCCGGCTGCACGAATCGAAGGGGCCAGGTAGTTGCCGTGCACGCCTGTGAACAGGTTGCTGTAGACGATGTCGTCGGAGTTGCTGTCCACAATGGCTTGTTTGTAGTCTTCGGCCGCACGCGCTTCGTGCGTGGCAATGAAGGCCGAGCCGATGTAGGCAAAATCTGCGCCCATGGCTTGCGCGGCCAAGATGGCGTCGCCCGTGGCAATCGAGCCCGACAAAGCGACCGGGCCGTCGAACCACTGACGAATTTCCTGAATCAAGGCGAACGGGCTTTTGACGCCCGCGTGGCCTCCGGCCCCTGCAGCGACGGCGATCAGGCCGTCTGCGCCCTTCTCGATGGCTTTGTGTGCGTGCTTGTTGTTGATGATGTCGTGCAGCACCACGCCGCCGTAGCTGTGCGCAGCAGCGTTGATCTCTTCACGCGCACCCAGCGAGGTGATGATGATCGGCACCTTGTACTTCACGCACATGGCCATGTCGTGCTCGAGGCGGTCGTTGCTCTTGTGCACGATTTGGTTGATGGCAAACGGGGCGGCAGGCTTATCAGGGTTGGCGGCGTTGTAGGCGGCCAGGGTTTCGGTGATTTCGATCAACCACTCTTCGAGTTGCGCAGCTGGGCGGGCATTCAAAGCGGGCATGGAGCCGACGATGCCGGACTTGCACTGCTCGATGACCAACTTGGGGTTGCTGATGATGAACAGGGGCGAAGCGATGGCGGGGAATGGCAGGTTCGCCAGAACCGGGGGCAACTTGGACATGAGGTCTCCTGAAAAATATCGGTCTATTGTGTGAGAACAAAGGCATCAAACGGTGTCGGCGCGGCGACAAGTCTGCCCCCTGCATGAGGAAAACTGGTGTGGTGCTTGCCCTTTGTAGGAGACAGCACTGCTGGCGATGGGGCCTGAGTGGTCCACAGCGCATCGCTTGCAGGGCAAGCTCCTACAAAAACCCCGGCCTGCCCAGCATCGCTTGCAGGGCAAGCTCCTACAAAAGCCCCGGCCTGCCCAGCATCGCTTGCAGGGCAAGCTCCTGTAAAAAACCGGGCACTGGCAGTTGCTTCTTTTCGGCCACCTGCGTGAGGAAAACCGGTGTGGTGCTTCCTTTGCAGGAGACAGCCCTGCTGGCGATGGTTTGGAATTTTGCAACTGCTTGGTCAAAGGCACGACGTCAGAACGCGTCGAGCGCCATCGCCGTCACGCTGCCTGCGCCTTCGACAATGCTGTCGCGGATGCCGGGAGCCTTGGACAGAATGTGGTCGGCGTAGAACCGCGCGGTGGTGACTTTGGCAGCCATGAAGGCGGCGTCTTGGGCTTGTGCCTCGGGTGTGAGGGCCACCAACAAGGCGCGGCCCATTTGCCAGCCCGCCATCAGGTTACCCGCCAGCATGAGGTAAGGCACGCTGCCTGCGAACACGTCGTTGGGGTGGGCCTTGGTGTTGCCCGCCACAAACTCGACCACGTCTACAAAGGCTTCGCGAGCGGCTTTGAGGCGACGGGCCACAGCCTGCGCATCGGCGTTGCCAGAAGCGGCCAATTCGCTTTCGGTTTGCGCCACCTGCCCAGCCAGCGCCTTGGCGGTCTGGCCACCGTCACGGGCGGTTTTGCGGCCCACCAAGTCGTTGGCCTGGATGGCGGTGGTGCCTTCGTAAATCGTCAAAATTTTGGCGTCGCGGTAGTACTGCGCAGCACCCGTTTCCTCGATGAAGCCCATGCCGCCGTGCACCTGCACGCCCAGGCTGGTGACTTCCAGGCTCATCTCGGTGCTGTAGCCCTTGACCAGCGGCACCATGAATTCATAAAAAGCCTGGTTTTGCTTGCGCACCTCGGCATCAGGGTGGTGGTGCGAAGCGTCATACGCAGCAGCAGCCGTGGCCGCCATGGCGCGGCAGCCTTCGGTGTAGGCGCGCATGGTCATCAGCATGCGGCGCACATCGGGGTGGTGAATGATGGGGCCTGCGGCAGGCAAGCTGCCGTCCACCGGGCGGCTTTGCACCCGGTCGCGAGCGTACTGCACGGCACGCTGGTAAGAGCGCTCGGCAATCGCAATGCCCTGCACACCCACCGCGTAGCGGGCGGCATTCATCATGATGAACATGTATTCGAGGCCACGGTTTTCCTGACCCACCAAATAACCCACACCGCCGCCGTTGTCGCCAAACTGCAAAACCGCTGTGGGACTGGCCTTGATGCCCATCTTGTGCTCAATGCTCACGCAGTGCACGTCGTTGCGATCGCCCAATGAACCATCGGCCTTGACCATGAATTTGGGGACCACGAACAGGCTGATGCCTTTGACGCCTTCGGGTGCGCCCACCACACGGGCCAGCACCAGGTGCACGATGTTTTCGGCCATGTCGTGCTCACCGTAGGTGATGTAGATCTTGGTGCCAAAGATTTTGTAGGTGCCATCGGGCTGAGGTTCGGCGCGGGTGCGCACGGCGGCCAGGTCTGAGCCGGCTTGTGGCTCGGTCAGGTTCATGGTGCCGGTCCACTGGCCGGAAATCAGCTTTTCCAGGTAGGTGGCTTTGAGTTCATCGGAACCTGCGGTGAGCAACGCTTCGATCGCACCGTCGGTGAGCAAGGGGCACAGCGCAAAGGCCATGTTGGCCGAGTTGAGCATTTCGCCGCAAGCCGCGCCAATGGTTTTGGGCAGGCCCTGGCCGCCAAAGTCAGCGGGATGCTGCAGGCCTTGCCAGCCGCCTTCGGCGTACTGTTGGTAAGCCTCTTTGAAGCCGGGCGTGGTGGTCACGCCACTGCCGTTGTGGAAGGACGGGTTCTTGTCGCCTTCCCAGTTCAGGGGCGAGATGACATCCTGGTTGAGCTTGGCGCACTCCTCGAGCACGGCTTGAGCGGTTTCCAGGCCCGCGTCTTCAAAGCCGGGAATCTGCGCGATCTGGTCAATGCGGGCCAGATGCTCGATGTTGAAAAGCATGTCCTTGAGGGGGGCGATGTAGCTCATGAAAGTCTCCAGTCAGTCGGGGTTCAGGTACAAAAAAGACCTCTCGCGGAGGCCTTTTTTGCAGGGGTCAATGGGTCACAGTGCGTTGGTCAATTCAGGCACGGCGGCAAACAAATCGGCTTCAAGACCAAAGTCGGCCACGCTGAAAATGGGGGCTTCAGGGTCTTTGTTGATCGCCACGATCACCTTGGAGTCCTTCATGCCGGCCAAGTGCTGGATCGCACCCGAGATGCCGCAAGCGACATACAACTGGGGTGCCACGATCTTGCCGGTCTGGCCCACTTGCAGGTCGTTGGCGGCATAACCTGCATCGACTGCTGCGCGGCTGGCACCGATGGCAGCGCCCAGTTTGTCGGCCAAGGGCGTCATCACTTCGTTGAACTTTTCCGAGCTGCCCAATGCGCGGCCACCCGAGACAATGATCTTGGCGGCGGTCAGTTCGGGGCGGTCGTTCTTGGCGATTTCGCTGCGTGTGAAGCTGCTCTTGCCGCTGTCGGCTTGGGCTGCGGCGCTTTCCACTGCTGCGCTGCCACCGGTGGCGGCTGCGGCGTCAAAGCCGGTGGTGCGCACGGTGATGACTTTGGTGCCGTCGGTGCTTTGCACCGTGGCGATGGCGTTGCCCGCGTAGATGGGGCGCTCGAAGGTGTCGGCCGAGATGACTTGGGTCACATCGCTGATCTGCGCCACATCGAGCTTGGCGGCCACGCGGGGGGCCACGTTTTTACCAGCCGCAGTGGCGGGGAACAGGATGTGGGTGTAGTTGGCCGCAATGGCCAGCACCTGGGCTGCGACGTTTTCGGCCAGGCCGTGGGCCAGGCTTTCGCTGTCGGCATGGATCACTTTCGCCACGCCAGCAATTTGCGCAGCAGCGGCTGCGGCAGCGCCTGCGTTGTGGCCAGCCACCAGCACATGCACGTCACCACCGCAAGCGGCTGCGGCTGTCACGGTGTTGAGGGTGGCGCCTTTGATGGAGGCGTTGTCGTGTTCTGCAATGACGAGAGAAGTCATGATGGTTCCTTGATGGATACGGGTTGTTGTAGGAGCTTGCCTGCAAGCGATGGCTTGCGGACCACGACCGGCTATCGCCAGCAGGGCTGGCTCCTGCAAAAAGAAGGTTTGTTTAAATGACCTTGGCCACGTTTTTCAATTTGTCCACCAGCGTGGCGACATCGGGCACCTTGATGCCGGCGCTGCGCTTGGCGGGCTCGGCCACTTTCAAAGTCTTGATGCGAGGGGTCACATCCACGCCCAAATCCTCAGGCTTGAAGTTGTCCAGCTGCTTTTTCTTGGCCTTCATGATGTTGGGCAGCGTCACGTAACGCGGCTCGTTCAGGCGAAGGTCGGTGGTCACCACGGCGGGCAGGCTGATGGACAGCACTTCCAGGCCTCCATCAATCTCGCGGGTCACTTGGGCTTTGCCGTCCACGATTTCGACTTTGGAGGCAAAAGTCGCTTGAGGCAAGTCAGCCAGCGCAGCCAGCATCTGGCCGGTTTGGTTGCAGTCGTCGTCAATGGCTTGTTTGCCCAAGATGATCAGGCCGGGTTGCTCTTTGTCCACGAGCGCCTTGAGCAGCTTGGCCACAGCCAGTGGCTGAAGCTCTTCGGTGGTCTCCACCAGAATGCCGCGGTCGGCACCGATGGCCATGGCGGTGCGCAGGGTTTCTTGGCACTGGGCCACACCGCAGGACACGGCGATCACTTCGGTGGCAAAACCTTTTTCTTTCAGACGCACAGCTTCTTCAACGGCAATCTCGTCAAAGGGGTTCATGCTCATCTTGACGTTGGCGATGTCCACGCCTGAGCCATCGGACTTGACACGGACCTTGACGTTGTAGTCCACCACCCGCTTGACGGGAACAAGAATTTTCATGAAAGTTTCTCCGATTGAAATCAAAACCCAAGCGCCTTCAAGTTCGGCAGCGCCGTTGACGTAACGTAAACGTCAATTGTGCACCAAAACCACTTTTTAAACACCTTGCTTTTGATAAAAAAGCACGGTCGTTCGCATTTTAAACCCTCTTTTAGGTGCTGATCCCTATCCTACCCCCGGGAATTCACCGACCAATCGGTCGGGCATTACAGGTTAGGATTCTGGGCAATCTGGCGAGTATCCAGATATTTTGATTTTTTTGTCACTTTGATGGAGAGACGCATGAAAAAAAACCTGACGATGCTGGCCTTGGCCACTTTGACCTGCTGGGGTGGCGCGGTCCAAGCCCAAACCGTGTTGACCGTGTCCAGCTGGGTGCCCCCTACACATGGCCTGACCGTGGCGCAAAAGGAATGGTGCGATGCGCTCACCGCCAAAACCTCCAACCGCGTGCGCTGCAACATCCTGCCCCGCGCGGTAACACCCGCACCTGGCACCTTTGATGCGGTCAAGAACGGCTTGGTTGACGTTTCGTTCACCGTGCATGGCTACACCCCCGGTCGCTTTGTGTTGACCCAAATGGCGGAGTTTCCATTTTTGGGTGACCGCGCCGAGCCTTTGTCAGTGGCCTTTAACCGCATCGCCAGCAAGCACCCAGAATTCACAGCCGAACATGCTGGCGTGAAAGTGCTGGGTTACTTCACCCACGGCCCAGGCATTGTTTTCAACACCAAAAAACCCATCACCAAAGTGGAAGACCTGTCGGGTCTGAAGTTTCGGGTAGGCGGTGGCATGGTGAACGAAATTTCAAAAACCCTGGACATGAACGTCACCCTCAAACCCGCACCAGACTCTTATGAATTGCTGTCCAGCGGTGTGATGGATGGCACCTTGTTCCCAGCCGAATCCACCGATTCCTTCAAGATCGACAAGATCATCAAGCACGCCACCACCTTTCCCGGTGGGCTGTACAACACCAGCTTTGTCTTCATGATGAACCCGGCCAAGTACAACGCCTTGTCGGCCGAAGACAAAAAAGCCGTGGATGAACTGTCCGGCGACGCCGTGGCCAGCCGCTTTGGCAAATCCTGGGACCGCGTGGACGATCTGGCTTTGGCCAATATGCAAAAGAACGGCGTCAAAGTCATCAAAGCCGACAACGGTTTTGTCAGCGGTGTGACGGTGCGTGTGAGCAAACTCGAACGCGACTGGGCACAAGCGGCCAAAGCAAAAGGTCTGAAAGACCCAGCAGGCACTTTGTCTGAGTTCCGCGCTGAAATTGCCAAGCTGCAAAAGTAAACATCATGCATGCGGCCCTGGTCTCTCGCACCAGGGCCAAAGACCTTTGGCCATCGGCGGTACCTGCCAACACAGCAGGTGCCGTTTTTTTGTTTGGGTGAAATGTGAAAAAGAATCTCGAATTGTTGTGCGGCGGCTTGTCCGGCCTGGCCTTGTTGGCCATCATGGTGTTGACTTTTTTGGACGTCTCGGGGCGCAAGCTCTTGTCTCAATCCATCACAGGTTCATTGGAGCTGACCGAATTGCTGATGGTCGTGGTCATTTTTGGTGCCTTGCCGCTGGTCTCCATGAAAGGCGAGCATGTGGTTTTTGACTCACTGGACGCTTGGATTGCGCCATTTTTGCAGCGCTTTCAACGGGCTTTGGTCAATTTGGTGTGTGCAGCTTTGTTGTTTGGCTTGGCCTACCTGATGTGGCGCACCGGCTCGGAATTTGCCATCACTGGCGAGACCACGGCACAACTGAAAATCACAAAAGCTCCTTTCATCCAAGGCATGGGCATTTTGTGTGGCCTGACGGGGCTGGTGCACCTGATCAAGGCTTTTGGGTCTGCCCAAGAAGAAGAATCCTCAGAAGGGGGCACACTGTGACCGAAGCTTTGCTTGGATTTTTGGCCATTTTTGTCTTGGCCTTGATGCGGATGCCCTTGGCTTTTTCCATGGGCTTGGTCGGCATTGTGGGCATTGGCCTGACACGGGGCTGGATGCCCGCCTTGGCCAGCACCGCGCAAGTGGTGCACGAAACCGGATTTGCCTACACCTTGTCGGTGATCCCGCTGTTCATCTTGATGGGCAATTTTGTGGCCCGTGCCGGTTTGGCGCACGAGTTGTTTCACGCCGCCTACACCTTCATTGGCCACCGCCGAGGGGGCCTGGCACATGCCACCATTGCCGCATGCGCTGGTTTTGGGGCCATTTGTGGCTCGTCCATTGCCACCGCCGCCACCATGAGCAAAGTGGCCTACCCTTCCATGAAAAAGCTGGGCTACAGCGATGCCATGTCCACCGGGGTGATTGCTGCAGGCGGCACACTGGGCATCATGATTCCGCCGTCCACCATTTTGGTGATCTACGGCATCATCACCGAGACCCACATTGGCAAACTGTTTGCGGCCGGGGTATTACCCGGCATCTTGACCGCCGTGCTGATGATGGTGGCTGTGGTGTTCATGACCTGGCACGACCCCGAACACGCCCCGGCTGGCGAGAAATTCAGCTGGTCGGAGCGTTTGACTGCGGTGCGCGACATCTGGGGCGTTTTGCTGCTGGTGGTGCTGGTTTTGGGCGGCATTTACGGCGGCTTTTTCACCGCCACCGAAGGTGCTGGCATGGGGGCCATGGGGGCCTTTTTGTTTGCCCTGGCCCGCAAGGCCTTGAGCCCCAAGGTGCTCATGGACGTCTTGGTCGAATCGGCCCGAACCACGGCCATGCTGTTCACCTTGCTGATTGCAGCCACCATTTTTGCAAACTTCGTCAACTACACCAGCTTGCCTTTTGAGCTCAAGGACTGGATCACCGGACTGGGCCTGTCGCCCATCATGATCGTGGCCGCGATGATGCTGATTTATGTGCTGCTGGGCACCGTGATGGAAGAGCTGACCATGGTGCTGCTGACCATTCCGCTGTTCTTTCCGATCGTGGTGCAACTGGGTTTTGACCCGGTCTGGTTTGGCGTGCTGATTGTCATGGTGATTCAGATTGGCCTGATCTCGCCACCGGTGGGCATGAACTTGTTTGTGCTCAACACCTTGCTGCCCAAAGTGGGGCTGGGCACCATTTTCCGAGGCGTCTGGCCCATGGTGCTGGTGCTCGTCATCACCTTGGGCATTTTGCTGGCCTTCCCGCAAATCAGTTTGTGGTTACCTTCGATGATGGATTGACCATGTGCATCACGCGCTGCGGGTACGGGATCTCGATCCGGTGCTCACGCAGCGCGGCCAAAATCAACATGTTGATGGTCGACTTCAAAGCCAGTTGACCGTTTTCGGGGTCGGCAATCCAGTAACTCACGGTGAACTCCAGGCCATCGGCCCCAAACTGGCTCAAAAAGGCATTGGGCGCGGGGTCTTTGAGCACCCGCTCCTGGCTTTCGCAGGCCTCGATCAAGAGCCGCCGCACCAAGTCCACATCGCTGTCGTAGGCCACCGAGACCACGGTGGTTTGCGACAACTTGGGGTCCATCAGGGTGAAGTTTTCCACCCGGTTGATGATCAAAAACTCATTGGGCACGATGGATTCACGGCCGTTGAGCGCACGGATCACGGTGTAGCGGGCCTTGATGTCCACAATGCGGCCCTCAAAACCATCCACCAACACCATGTCGCCAATGCGCATGCTGCGTTCAGCCAAAATGACAAATCCGCTGACGTAATTGGAGGCCAGTTTTTGCAGGCCAAAGCCAATGCCCACGCCCACCGCGCCCCCCAGCACCGACAAGGCGGTCAGGTCAATGCCCACCGAAGACAGTGCCAGCAACAAACCCACAAACATGAGCAGCGCCCGCACCGTGTTGCTGATGACCTTGCGCAGCGACAAGTCGCCGCCCGTGGCCGATTTGAGCAAGCGCGCCTCAATGGCCGCCGACACCCACAAAGTGACAATCAGCACCGCACCGGCGGTGAGCGCCCCTTCAATCAGGGTGCGTACCGACAGCAGTGACCCCCCCACTTTCCATTGAATTTGATCGAGCTCCTCCAAGAGCAAGGGCAAGATGCCGGTGACCCACAGCACCACCGCCCCCCAGGCCAGCCACGAAATCGTGCGCTCCAGCACCCGCACAAAGGGGGCCTGACCAAAGGCCACTTGCAACACCTTGACACCAAAACGAATCAAGGCCAAGGACATGCAAACCGGCAACAAAATGCCAAACAAGGCCACCGGTTGCGCATCGGTCAAGAGGGTTCGGGCTGCAAAGGTCAGGCCCAGCAAGAGGATCGGAAACAACACCCCGTCAATCAAGCGTCGCCCCAGCAAAATCGACAACTCCTGACCTGCAAAAGCCTTGCGAACGCCCCACGTCATCGACCAGGCCAATGCAATGCACACCGCAAAGGCCGCCAGCACCTGCAGCGATTCGGCCCGGACCAAGACCTCCAGCCAGATCAAGGGGTCGGCGATGTGCAACGATTTCAGGCTCGCCATGAGGGTGTCCTTTTCTCAATGAAGGCCAACACGCCCTCTTGCGCATCGTCGTGCACCATGTTGCACGCCATGGTCTGCCCTGCCAGTTGGTAGGCCGCTGCGATGCCCATTTCGCGTTGCTGGTAAAACAAGGCCTTGCCCAAACGCACGGCCTCGCGCGGCTTGGACAAAATGGCGCTGACCAGTTCATCGACCTGAGCATCCAGCTCGGAGGCGGCGCACACGCGGTTGACCAAACCACGGCCTCGGGCCTCGTCGGCCGAAATAAAGCCCCCCGTGAGCAACATTTCCATGGCCTGCTTGGCGTGCATGTTGCGCACCAGCGGCACGCTGGGGGTGGCACAAAACAGCCCCACGTCGATGCCGTTGACCCCAAAGCGGGCCGTGTCGACCGAGACCGCCAAATCACACTGCGCCACCAACTGGCATCCAGCCGCTGTGGCCAGGCCTTGCACACGGGCAATGACGGGCACCGGCAAATTCTGGATGGACAGCATCATGCGGCTGCATTGGGCAAACAGTTTTTGGTAATAGGCCAGCTCGGGCTGAGCCCGCATTTCCTTGAGGTTGTGGCCAGCGCAAAACGCCTTGCCCGCAGCACCCAGCACCACCACGCGAGCCTGTTCGTCTTGGGCAATGGCGTTCAGCGCCTGCTGCAGCGCATCGAGCATGGCCTCGCTCAAGGTGTTGAAGCTGGCGGGGCTGTTGAGGGTCAGGCGGTGCACACCCAGCGCATCGCGCTCGTGCAGCAGCCCATCGGTGGATTGGGGTAAAGGCATTTGGCTCATCCGCCCATTGTGCCCAAACCCGACCCGCCAAGACCTTGCCCCTGCTCCAAAAAGCAAGTGATGGGGCCTTCAGGCTTTACACATCGGCCAAAACCCGCAAATGCGCCTCGACACTGCGCCCCAAGGCACTCAGGTTGTAGCCGCCCTCCAGGCAACTGACGATGCGGCCCTTGGCATGGCGCAACGCCACATCCTTGATGCGCTGGGTGATCCAGGCATAGTCCTGCTCCACCAGGCCCATCTGCCCCATGTCGTCTTCGCGGTGCGCGTCAAAACCTGCACTGATGAAAATCAGCTCGGGCCGGTGCGCCTCCAGCCGGGGCAACCACATCATGTCCACCAACTCGCGAATGTCCATGCCCCGCGTGTAAGCGGGCACCGGTAAATTCACCAAATTAGGGGCACTGGACTGTGACCCCCCCTCCGGATAAAAGGGGTGCTGAAAAAAGCTGACCATCAATATCCGCTCATCGCCAGCCACGATGTCTTCGGTGCCGTTGCCGTGGTGCACATCAAAGTCCACAATGGCCACCCTTTTGAGGCCATGGCGCTCGACGGCGTATTTGGCCGCAATGGCCACATTGTTGAAAAAGCAAAATCCCATGGCCTTGTCCCGACACGCGTGGTGTCCCGGCGGACGCGTGGCGCAAAACGCGTTCTCCAGTTCGCCTGCCAGCACCGCATCGGTGGCATCGATGGCCGCGCCCGCAGAAAGCAAGGCGGCCTCCCAAGTGTGGGCATTGATCAAGGTGTCGGGATCGAGCGCGGTGTGTGTGGGCCCGCCTGCGGCCATGTCTTCGCGCAAGGCATCGCCCAAACCCCGCAAAGCCGCCACATGCATGCGCCCATGGGCCAGCTCAATGTCGGCCAAAGCAGCGGGGCCAGGCTCACGCCTTTGCAAAGCCATGTCCACACCGCTGATGAGCAGCCTGTCTTCAATGGCACCCAAACGCTCGGGGCACTCCGGGTGGCCTGGGCCCATCTCGTGTTTCCAGCAAGCGGGATGTGTGAAATAGCCTGTCGCGCCCATGGTTTTGTCTTCCAGAATGCTGCCACCTTGAAGGCAGCTTTGCTTTTATTGAGTTGCACCAGTTTTGATGGTTTCAGCTTATCACGCGCCCAGTCCCCTGGCGTTTAAACTCTCTGCCAATGAAAAAAAACACATACTTTTTGGTCAGCAGCCCCCCCAGTTTCCGCCAAAGCATGCGCCTGTTGAGCTGGCCTTTGTCGATGGGCTTGGCCATCGCGTTGAGCCTGCCCCTGGCCGCTCAAGCACAAGCACCTGAACGCCAAGCCAGCGGCCCAAAGAAACAAGCAGGGTCGCACAAGCACAAACCCGCCAAACCCAGCGCCAAAAACACCCGCGCACGGTCACCTACCCCCACGCTTTCGGCCTTGAGCCTGGACACTGCCCTCACCCAGACCTGGGCCCAGGATGCCGCTATCCGTCTTCAGCTCGACCCACTTTGGGTAGAAAAAACGCTGAACCAAGCCAAACGCCTGCCCTCCATTGAAAAGCTAGTCCTGCCGCCCAGCAGTCCTAGCGCCAAAAACTGGGCCGCCTACCGAGCCCGCTTCATCGAACCCATCCGTGTTCAATCTGGCGCACGCTTTTGGCAAACCCACCGCAGCACCCTTGAAAGGGCCGAACGCGAGTACGGTGTGCCCGCAGCCATCATCGTGGGCATCATTGGGGTGGAAACCCTGTATGGTCAAAACACGGGCAGCTTCCGCATCATTGACGCGCTGAGCACCTTGGCCTTTCACTTTCCAAGTGCTCACCCCAGAGCAGCCGAGCGACAGGCTTATTTCCGCTCTGAGCTGGAGCAATTTTTGTTGCTGACCTCGCGCAGTGCAACAGACCCCTTGGCCATACGAGGCAGTTATGCCGGTGCCATGGGTTTGCCGCAGTTCATGCCCTCGAGCTGGGCACGCCATGCCGTCGACTTTGATGGTGATGGGCGCATTGACCTGTTTGCCAGCCCTGCCGACGCCATCGGCTCGGTGGCCAATTACTTCAAAGCCTTTCAGTGGCGCAGCGGCATGCCCACCCACTACCCCGTGACGCTGGTGCCCGGCCAAACCGACATGGACGCCCTGCTCGCCCCAGATATCTTGCCCACCTTCAGTGTCCACAGCTTCACCGCCAAAGGTGCAACATTGCAAGGTGAAGCCCTGCAACACCCCGGCCCCTTGGCCCTGATTGAGCTGCGCAACGGCAACGACAGCCCCAGCTACGTGGCCGGCACCGAAAACTTTTACGCCATCACGCGCTACAACTGGAGCAGCTACTACGCCATGGCGGTGATCGAGTTGGCCGATGCGGTGGCGCGGGAAGTGCAGAGCATGCGCTAAGGGCGTTCACACCCTTCACCTTTGCGCCTGACATCGCTGGCTTTGACCAGATGGGCTGCTGTGAAACCCGTGGCCTGGCAAAAGCACGTTCTGGTCAGCCGGGTGATTCAACCCTTTTGCCAACCGACTCGATTGAATTTGTTGAAATTGGAGCCGTATTTTCCAAGGCGGTACTGGCGATTGCTTGGCGTGAACCACAAGACGACAGCGTGTGGCGGCAGGGGGCGGTTTGACCTCGATCAAGTACTCACAGGTGAACATCGGGCTTCTGTAGCAGCGTTAAGTCCAGTGTCCCAGGGTTTTGTTGTCATCCTAACCGCTTGATTGCCGGTGATGTTTTCACCATGACGAATAGGACATCGTTTCAGACTTTCACCCCATCCATCAGCGCGTGCCTGAGTATGTCGCTGCGAAAGTCCTAATCACGGAGATGCTCATTGAAGATGACTGTCTCTTGTCCATACCGCCAAAGTAAAAACACACTGCATCCTTCGCAGCCTACTAATTACCCAAAATTAGACTTGAGATGCTTGGTTGATCGGGCAAAGAAGCGCCCAAATGGAATACCTTTGGAAAGTAGCTCACGTAGGCACCAGCCCAATCCGCGGAGGACGCTGTCAGTGCCAACCAACCGTTGCGAAGGGCCTCGCGTTCAATGCTCACGGATGTGATGGGTGATCCAGCTGGCGCGGACGGGTCCAAGGTGCTAATGAGGTCACCTGTCGTTACAACTTTGAATATCGAACCAACAGAGCCGCCCAAATAAGTAGCACCGTAAATACCAGAATTCCCGATTGACATTGGTGTGTTTGGTGATCCTTTAAAAATCACACCACGACTGCCATCAACAGCAGCAAATGCCGACGAACGCCAATGTGGAGGCTCTGCATCCCCACCCTGTGTTGAGCCCGAGTAGGTCCAATACATGAAACCGTTGAATGCGCCAGCCGTGTTATTGAAATCTGCACGGGCAACCATCAAAGTGACCTTTGTTGTTGTGTCAACAACAAATATTCCTTGGTTATCTGGCACATCAACCGCTGTGAATCCACTTGGAAGCCCACCGCCATCCTTATCACTACCCGCAAGGCATGCTGCCTTCAAGTCTTTATCACCATCTGTCGGACAGGCCAAATTGGCTCTATGCATGCCCGGTCCAGGCTGACCCGTTGGATTGCTCGGCGAAGTAGCCCATGCAGCCCAAAAAGCAACATATCGCCCATCGAAGGCAAGGCCTTCACCAATATGCGTGAATTTCGATGCCAATGTTGGATCAATATTTTGAGGTACTGGATCACCAATCTGCACCAATGCATCCAATTCAGGCTTGTGGGCAATTACAGACATATAGATGCCACCCATACTCGGTGCCTGCTCATTGTCCAAACCCACAAATACAACTTTACCTTTAGCGGCGCTTGGAGGCGCAGTAGACCCAAACATGATGCTGGCCGTATTGTTAAGGTTTGTTGCTGATGGAGGAATCACCGTATTGCTGTCGGCAATCGCGATGACAGGTGAATTTACAGTTTTCAGATCTCTGAAAAAAACACCTGTTTTCGAAATTCCGTCTGTGTAATTACCCTTGAATACAAGATATTTGCCGTCTGATGCGCTCGGTGAGCCAGGAAATTGATCGAATTTAATTCCTGTTTTACTGGCATCTGGTACCTGCATATGTGCAAAATCAATCACATTCCCCAACAAGCTAACACCTGTCGCCAGCCCCGATGCCATCTTGACAAACAATCCGGAGGTGCCAACTTTAGTACTTGCCCCCAAACTATCCGTATAGGTCCATACTGGCGCAGACTGGCCTCGCGTCGCGATCAGACTGGAACCCAAGTCAATCCTCGGAATTGACGGGAATTCGTTAAAGGTTGCGGCATTGTTGTTGGGTTCTGGGACCATCGTACTTCCTGCATTGGCAATCGCATAGACAGAGGTTTTGAATGCGCACGCATCGGCAGCATAGATTCCTCTTTGAATATCTCCTTCTTGACCACTGGCACTCTTCGCCCTCGCTCTGAAAACTACAAGTCCTTCTTCATTCACTGATGGTTGGTTATAGCTGAAGAAATTAAGTTGATCTGAATCCGGTATGGACGTGATGTTATTTGCAATGACTTTCCAAGTACCGACAACATCCGTTCCCGGATCACATGCAGGAATCAGCGCCCCATTCACTGTGTCTACACCCCCGCAACCTGACAGGATTGTCGCCATAGTTAATGAAGCCATAGCCCCTTTAAGTCGTAAATGATTTGACATCGATACACCTTTGTAAAAGTTTCAAAGTTATTTCCAAGTGAAACTGTACTTTGAATCTTTGGGGGGCGAAGTGTCAGTGCGATGACACACACAAAATTTATCTCTGCGCTCTGATTTTCCTGTGCGTTAGCACACTGACTTAAATCTTCGATATGTTCACAGTCAAAACCGTGGAGAAATCAAACAAAACAAAAAATGTTTTATTTGATCCATTGCTACTTCTGATGATCGCAAACTTCTAAACATCAAATGGCTCTGAATAAGATTTTGCAATTTACAGAAAAGAGCAATGAGGTACAGGATGACTCCTGACCTGACCCACATGTCAAATCCCAAATCCTGGGCTTTGGTTGCTTATTTGCTGAAAGAAATATGAAGGTCATTTAAGGTTGAGCGACGCTAAAGCGTTCAATCTAGTCACTCATAACTTAATGCAAAAGATCTTTTTTAACAATTCAAATCGGATAATTCTTATGAAACTCAAGAATGTTATTCCAGCTTCGCTGGTGTTGGTTGTCGGTTTAATGAGTGGCATCGCCACACAAGCAGCTGGCTCCGCTTCAGGTTCTGGCTCTGGCTCTGGTTCTGGAATGAACTCCGGCATAGGCTCTGGTGCGAACAGCAGAGCACAGTATCAAACACAGTCACGGGATCAAATTCAGATCCAGGATAAGCTTTTACAACACACTCGGGAACAGTTAAAAACACAAGATCGACTGCTTTCTCAGACGCAAATTCAAATAAAAACACAAGATCAAATGCTGAGCAAAATTCACGATCAACAAAAGCTGCAAGACCAGACTAAGACACAGACTCGCGATCAGCTTCAGGTGCAGGAACAACTCCATATCAAGACCCTGAACGAATTGAAGGCGCAAGAGCAACTTCAATTGAAAACCCGTGATCAACTTAAGGCGCAGGAATCCATTCAATTGAAAACTCGTGACCAACTGAATGACGGCAATTGATATGGACATTTAATCGACTTTAGCTCTGTCGCTTCTAAATGGCATGCAAGTCTCAGGCCACTGAATAAGCCCTACAACGCATCCTTCATCGATTCGCCAGCTCTAATGCTTGCAGTCTTGGTCGCAGCTTGTAGGGCTTGCTGAACATTAATTTGAAATTTTGGCACCATGCCTACGTTGCAGGCTTTCAACATGTTCCAAGTCCGTCTGGCCCGTAATTGAAAGCCGTGCAGTTTCCAATCGACCAACGCAGAACTGAACGCGATTTAGCGACATGACCTCTTCAGTCTGGATTTTTAGTTGCTCAATCAAACCAGAAACCTTGAAGACACCAGCTGGAACATCTGTTTTGAACTCAGCAGTTCCTGCAAACACCACAACTGATTGGATCGTGTGTGATGGCAAAAAATCAAGAAGTGACTGCACTGCTTGCATGTGCCGCATGTTTTGGAAGATCGGATTTTGAAACTTGAATTTGCCCCCGAACAGCACCTGCGTCCAAGTCGAGTGCTTGGCATTGGCAAAAATCCAGCCGCTGTAGTCTTTGGTCTCAATGACAAACACGCCAAACCTGGAAACCAAAACATGATCAATCTGCGTAGTTCCGTCTTTGAGCTTGAGTGTAATGTGATTCAGTAGGTGGTAGTCTGGGCCGCTAAAGTTTGCCTGAATCTGCCGTCGAACAAGTGTTTCGCCACGGTTTTGAAAAGTGTGGGCACGAAAGCGACCGATTCCGAAACCGAACACGGCACCGATTGCGAGAGCTGCAAGGATGTATGAATAAGTGATCACAGTGTTTGCATTTTATGTTGCATGTGACATTCAAAACAGTCCTATAACCCGTGACCCCATCATGCAACTGGCACTGGTTTCACTTTTCATCTCTGCGGTCAAGCTTCTTGCATAGAATGGCTCAATTATTTCCACGCTGGTGCGAGCTTTGCGTGCAATTGCCAGCAGGTTAATCTTGCCGCCATACAGCTGCCTGAATGACCAGTTGTATCATCCGGCTTTAATGTCAAAAATCACAAAATGAAAAAATCAATAGTCGCGTTGGCACTCCTGAGCATCGGCACACTGACTTGGGCGCAAGAAGTGGGTCGTGTGATTTCCTCCGTACAGGTCATCCAGCAAGTCTCTGTCCCACGCCAAGTTTGCACCCAAGAACAAGTGGCTGTGCAGCAGAACAAAAGCGGTGCCGGTGCGGCCATGGGTGCCATTGCTGGCGGTGTGCTGGGCAATCAAATCGGCGGTGGCAGTGGCAAGGCCGCAGCCACAGCACTGGGCATTTTCGGTGGTGCCATTTTGGGCAACAACATAGAGGGCGCACCCACTCCGCAGACACAAACGGTGCAAAACTGCACCTATCAAAACGTCTTTGAAAATCGCGTGACGGGCTACAACGTCACCTACGAATTCAACGGCAAGCAATACAACGTGCAGCTGCCGCGAGACCCTGGCCCGACGATCAAGCTCAACGTCACGCCTGCCCCTTATTGATTCAAAGTTCACAAAATTGTGAATTAACATTAAACCCAAGGTGTTGCAGCCCTGGCCTTGAGTCAATCACTCATTTTGAGAGTTGATCACAGCCGCAGCGAAGCTGTGATTCCCAGGTGGAGCAGGCGATCCGTTTGACGCAGGGGCGAAAGACGGCCCACCATGCGCCCCCCACATGCTTGCAGAAAGAATGCTGTAACCTGCTTAAACTATCGTGAACGAGGCGACAAAAGACGTGGTGTTGGTCACTCTGTGACGATTGAGAAACACCGTTTTTTTGAACCCTTTGATACGCATGATGCGCGAGCTGCCACTCAGCCATGGGGACGGTCAAAGATGAGCCCAGTGCCAGAAAGATTTGACCGAATGAATGCCCTGCTGATCATCGTTTTTTCTCTCATTTACCCCATCACGCACATTGCCAACGGATGGATTTTTGAGTTTGCCGAGGTGTCTCCCCACATCAGCCTCATTTATTTGCCGGCTTTTGTGCGATTGGCCAATGTGTTGGTCTTGGGGCCACTCAAGGGCACATTGACCACCTTCATGGGCGGCTTGCTTTTGGCACAGACATACGATGCGCCTTTTGTGGTCAGCTCACTCAATATTTGCTGCTCAGCCAGTGGGCCTTTGATTTCTCTGTGTATTTTTAAAATGTACTCACGAAGAAATGTTTACTTAACGTCCATCAAAGACTTGGGCGTATTAACTCTGATGTATGCCTTGAGCAATGCGGTCTTGCATCACTTGGTTTGGTCGGTGGTTGACCCTTCCAAATTGAGCGAACCCATCCAAGTGGTGTGGATGGTTTTGGGTGATATTTTTGGGGCCTTGCTGGGTGCCTACCTCATGAAATGGTGCATCTTGAAATATCGGCAAGTCCAAGTCTCCAGGAACTTGCAAGACTGAGCCTTGAGTTCAAAAACACCTGTCCTTTGCACGCTGATGCCATCCCCCTTCAATTCAAGATGATTCAAGATGACTTGTGACTGAGCGTAGGGCCCGCTTGTGCAGTCGACATGTTGCTGTCGAGCCATTCAACGTAGGCCAAACCTTTTTCTGAGGGCTCTAAATATTTGGTCCGTTTATCACCGCCTTGGTAGCGGGTGAGGATCAAATCTTTGGCAATCAAGCGTTTGAGCCGTTTGTGCAGCGTGGCGGGTGAGCCCAGCAGCTCCTGCCCAATGGCCATTCGAACCGTCAAGGGATGGCCTTTGGACCAGTGCACCAAAACCGAATCAAAAAGCGCCTTTTCATTGGCAGCCAATTCATTCAATCCAGGCAAAGCCTCGATGGTGTTGATCAGTTGTAAAAACCTGAGATAGGCACTGGTCAATGGTGATGGGTGGTTCATATGGTTGTCATTGTAGGCATGAAAAGAAATTCGGGATGTGTGAATAAAGACAAGGGCTTGTCCGTTTATTCTTCTTTTTTCGCCTACAGCAAAGAGACGGTGTCAACAGGTGCGAGGGAATAAATCAACAACAGGCATTTTTTCTTCGTTTAAAAAACCTGCTGTATGAGCCGATGAATCAGGGCACTCCAATTTTCTTGGGTCATCTGCTCTTGGACAATGTCATCGACGATCATGCCCAGCGTATAGGCCTGAATCAACACCGCTGCGCTGCGGGCATCAACCCCTGTAAACATCCAGCCACGCTCCTGCGCCATACCAATGAGGTCGGCAATCGTATCGGTCAGTCTTTGTTGTTCTACAGCCAATGCCGTCGCCAACCTGGGGTTGTCTTCACTGAAAACAATCAGTCGTGCACGCTGAAACCGAATGGCCCGCAGAGATTTTTGCTGAGTCGCGTCGGTAACTTTGGTCAATTCAAGCAGCATTTCTTCACGATTTTTTGCTTTTTTAATTATATTTTCAAATTTTATTAAACTTTTATCAACTGTTTTTGCAAAAGACTCCACCAATGCCACCTCCAACAGTGCTGAGATGTCCTCGAAATGGTGATAGAGAGAGCCACGCGAAATACCACTTTTTTCCAACACCATTTGCGCTGTGATGTTCTGTGGCAAATGCGTGAGCAGCAAATCCAAAGTGGCCGCCAATAATTTGTCGCGCGTTTGATGTGATCCGCTCTTGGGTGTTGCCATCGGGGGCCTGAGGGAGCTGATTTTTTTGACCAAAGCCATATATTTAAAACTAAAGTATATTTAATTGACTTAATTATCAATTTGATTGTTTATCAGAAAAGCCTTTAAGCAAGATGCGTAATCCTCACCATCAAGTTGATTGACCGCCTCAATTCTTATCTTACCAATAAAAATATTTAATTGTAATGAATTAAATTAAACTTAATAAAGTTTTTAATTTTTTAAAATATCAAAATTTAATTATATTTAAGTATTCAATATCTGAATTTTCATTGGCTTTGCCTGATCTGTACATCGTGTATATACTTTAAATCTAGTCACGATGACTATTTTAAAAAGAGGCCAAAAATGTCAACCAAACCCATTCGCAAAACCACTTCAGGCAACGATGTTTACACTTCCAGTGATTCTTGGATCGATGGACTGGCTGGCAATGACGGGCTGACGGGGGCTGCGACTTCTCAAACCCTGATCGGCGGCTTGGGCTTGGACAGGATTCGTGGCATGGGCGGCGATGACATTCTTTGGGGTAACACCACAAACCGTGCAGCTTCTGCCAGCAGCAAAAGCAACGATGTGTTTGTTTTTGAAGCGACACGCCAGGCCAACGGCTTTGACACGCTGATGGATTACAGATGGTCGGACAGCAAAAAATCAGAACGGGATGTGCTCGACCTCAGTCTGGCACTGAAAAATTTCAGCTCAAAAAACGATATTCAACAATACGCTTGGTTGGTCTCCAGCGACCAAGGTGCCGTGTTGTGGATTGATCAGGACGGCGCTGGTTCCGGTACAGCGCAATCATGGGCAAGACTTGAAGGTGTGGTGGCAGGAGATAAGGTCCGAATCCAGCTCAATGGCAACAACACCGAAGGTGACTACACCCTCAAAGTGTTGCAAGGCGGCCCCATCGCTCCACCAAGCGACACAACGGCCCCCTCTTTTTCACCGGCAACCCCATTGAGCTACCAGGAGAACCAGATTGCCGATGCCGTGGTCGCCACCGTGGCAGCAGCAACAGACAATGTGGGCGTGACCCAATACATGTTCCTGCTGAGCAACAACGCACGATCTGCCACTTCTGAAGACGGTTTTTTCAGCATCAACGCCAGTGGTCAAATCAGCATGACGGCATTGGGCGTGGCCGCTGATGTGAACAATTTTGAAGCCGGTGCCTCTAACGCGCACATTTACAACATCGTTGCGGGGGACCAAGCGGGCAATTGGTCCAATGCAGTCGCTGTCACGCTCAATGAAACCAACGCAACAAGCGATGACACCTCGGCACTTTCAATCGCGGTGGCGCAATCGGGAGATGACATCTGGAATGCAGCGGGAACGGCCATCATTTCAGCGACTGACTACATCTTGATGAACAAATTTCCAGAAGGAACAAGCTACCGTTTTTTTGTCAACACCATTGAGCTGGCTGCACCTACCGAATTACAAGTTGGACAAAGCAGTACCGCAGCCGTGTGGGATGACGACACTCAGTTTCGAGTCGGCGATGTGGTCAAAGTCATTGCCACTTTTGGCGGAATCGAATACACAACTGAAGTGTTTGCACAGGGCGACACCGTCGGCCCTGCATTGCCCGACACCACAGCCCCGACCTTCTCATCGGCTCCACCATCGTTGAGCTACCAGGAAAATCAAAGCACCGATGCTGTGGTTGCCACCGTGACTGCAGCAATTGACGACGTGGGTGTGACCCAGTATATGTTCTTGTTGAGCGACAACTCCCGCTCGGCCACTTCAGAAGACGGCTTTTTCAACATTGATGCCAGCGGCCAGATCAAGATCACGGCCACAGGGATTGCATCCGAGGTTAACAACTTTGAAGCGGGAGCCTCCAACGCCCACAGCTACAACATCGTGGCCGGCGATCTGGCGAACAACTGGTCAAGTGCTGTGGCTGTCACACTCAATGAAACCAACGACACTGGGGACGACACAATCAGTGTTTACGTTGCACAATCGGGTGATGACGCCAATGGCCTCATCGACACCGACTACATCACCTTTGCACCGACATCAGAGAACGCCACCTTCAAGTTTTATGTCAACAGTATTGAACTGACGACTTCCCCAACACAGCTCAATCACGGTCCTTACACCACATTTGCGCTCTGGGACGATGACACGCAATTCGGTGCGGGGGACACCGTCAAAGTTGTGGCCACGCTCTACGGCATTGATTACATTGGACAGATCGTCGCGACGGGGGACGCCATCGGTGCGCACCCCGTCATTCCCGCCTGATGGTCCATGGGTGACATGGACAGCAGGCCAAAACAGTATCTGTGAGCCTTCAGCCATGAACCCCCTGAACCCCAAAAAACTCCTGCTGACCAAATGGACGGCTGTAAAACCTGTGGCCAAACAAAAACATTTTTTGGTCAGCCGGGTGATTCAGCCCATTCATCCCACCGACCCCATTGAACAAGTGGAAATTGAGGCAGTATTTTCAAAGGCCACGCAGACCATCGCGTGGCGAGAACTGCAAAATGACAGCGTGTGGCGTCAGGGTTGGGTTTGAACACCCGGGCGACATGATTCGACTCGGCGACCCTGTGATGTTTGCAGTGCCGCCCATGACGGGTCTTGGATTTGAAACGGGACCGAGGCACAAAGGGCAGTCAAGGCTGCCCTTTGCGCCGGGTCATCAAGAGTCAGCCTTGAAGCCCAAGGCCGACACCAAACGCCGCGCCATATCCGAGTCTTCGGCAAGCCGCCGCGTGTGCTCCGCCGTGGTGCTGGCCTCCAGGTTGGCGGCCAGGGGGGTCACAAAGTCTCGAATGTCTTGCTGGTTCATGGCTTGGCGCAGTGCCGCATTGAGGTTTTGCTTGGCTGCCTCGCTCACCCCTGCAGGGGCAAAAAAGCCAAACCACTCACGCACCAACAACTCGCCAAAGCCTTGCTCACGGTAGGTGGGCACTTCGGGGGTGAACACGGCCCGATCGGGACCCGAGGTGGCCAAAATCCGGATCTTGCCACCTTTGTGGTGCTGCACCCAGTCGCCCAATGGCGACGACATGCCCGCGAGCTGCCCGCCCATGACTTGGGGAATCGCGGGGCCAGAGCCTGCAAAAGGCACGTTGGTGATTTGAAAGCCGCCCAACATGGCCAAGCGACCCGCCAGCAAATGGGGCATGGAGCCTGCTGCGGGGTTGCCGATGCTGGCTTTGCCAGGATTGGCCTTGGCCCATTCGACAAAATCCTTGATGTTCTTGACCGACTCGGGCACCGCAGGTCCCACCACAAAAGCATGGTCGGTGGAATGCCCGATACCGATGGGCGTCACATCCGATTGGGCATAGCTCAGACGAGTGTACGAGTGCGGGTAAATCGTCAGCATGGAAGCGGGCGAATACAGAATGTGGGCTCCATCGGCCGCCGCAGACTTGAGGGTGGTCACGCCAATCTGCCCACCTGCGCCGGGCTTGTTGTCCACGATGACGTTGTTGGCGTAAGTGCCACGCATTTTTTCTGCAATTCGGCGGGCAAATGCATCGGTGGTGCCACCGGGTGGAAAACCCACAATGATGCGCAGATTTTCCAGGCGTGTTTGCGCAAAATTAGGCAAATGGGCCAGGCCCAGCATGCTGGCAGCGGCACCTTGCATCAATTGGCGGCGGGTGGTCATGGTGTGGGGTTCCTCAAATCAGATGGATGAATACAGCCCTGCGATTGAAACACCGCGAATGGGGTCTTTACAGAGGGTATTCACTGATGGGGCTGCCATTGAATGTGGCCTTGTGCCTGCCCATTGAGCGCATGACCCGAAACTTCAAATGGCGATCGTGATCAAGAGTTGCCATGTCTGCTCATCATCCCTTGAAATGATGAATGGGGTCCTGTGAAGCGGGGTCTGGAAAAGGGTTCAGTCAGTCAGCCATTTGCACAGGGCAGCGCATTAAATTTCCAGCGTATGGGCTACCAATCGCCCAATGAGTTGGTGGCGCACTTCAGGGTCTCTCGGAAAACCAGGCATAGCTTTTAAAACAAAGTTGTAATCCAGTGTGAACAACAACTGCGCGGCGGCAAACGCGCCTGTGTCCGATGCGCCTGTATGTGACAAAAACAGGACTTGAATTTTTCGCATCAACTCCACACAGCCCATGAAAATTTCCTTGGTCCGACGGTCAATCGTCAACTGCTCCTGAAAGACCTCATGCATGGCACGGTTGGCTGGAAAATCAAGAACTTGCAAGGCCTCTGCTTGTTTAGACATGCTGTAACACACCTGAGCAGCATTGTCATGCTGGTGCAAATGGAGTGCTATTTGTGCCATACCGGCATTCACCTTGTCACAATAACGTTCATAAAGAATCAATAAAGCCTGTTTTTTTGTCCCAAATCGCTTCAAAAAAGCGCCTCGAGTCAACTGGGCTTTTTCAGCAATTTCTTCGACCGTGACTTGTCCCAAAGACTTTTTTTGCAGCAAATCATGAAGTGCATCGAGAAAACGCTGCTCAGTCATGATGGCTCTGGGTTGCAATGGTTTTTTGTACGATCCTAAAGTCATCAAGTTATCTCGTTTGAGAAATTTTTGATTTAAAAAGTTCAATATTTAGGTTAATATTGACACTTGATAGTGAGTGAGTATAAGACCTTTTTTGCCTTCACCAAAAATATGGATTAGCTTAAAGCTAAGCCATAGCCGAATGTACGCGTTCGAATTATTGGCATGACATGTTACCTAGAATCAACTTGCAACACCTCTATTTTCGCAAAAACAACTTACTTTGAGCGAAATTCAAAAAATAAAATTAATAATTTCGATAAAATGTTTTGATTTAAGAAGTAAGATTTAACTTTGAAAATCAATGTTATTATGATTTTTATATTTATTGACTTTTCACTCGAGTTTTAACCATGACTGAGGGTATTCAAGCTTTGCTTTCAGATCTACAATCAATCAACCGGCTACACCATTGACCCAATGCTGCCATCTCTTTCTAACAGCTCTCAAGGTCTTTTCCTTTCGTTCATTGCCGGGTCTTTTTATTATTTTTCGTACAAAATCAATGAGCAATTGGGCTCATGGGCCGTTCACTCACAGGGCATCAGTCTGATTTTTTTGCCGGCAGGTATCAAACATCTGTCTATCTTACTGGCGGGTGGTTGGGGTGCATTGGGTTGTTTTGCCGCACTTTTTCTTTTGGCCAGCAGTTTTTGGCAAGAATCGCACCCTTTGACCATTTTGCTTTACTGCTTGGTCAGTACCGGTTCAACCTGGTTTGGAGTTTGGTTGAGCCTTAAAATTTTAGGGATTCCAGCTGACTTGGAAAATTTAAGGTTCATTCATTTACCTCAAATGGATTTTATTGCTGCTACCGCACATGCCATCATCATCAACCTATTTTTTATCATGGCATCCATGAAGACATCTCATGTTGTATCAAATTATTTTGCAATGCTGTTGGGTGACTATATCGGTAGTTTTATTATTTTGACAATATTCTGGTTGATGCTGACCATTTTTAATAAATCATCACTGAAAAATTATTAAACAAATATCAAAAAAATCAAGGATTCGGATGCAACAACTCACCAATTCTTATCTTCGATTCGCCAAATTGGCCAGTGTATTTTTTCGCGATTCACATCTGATTTTAACGCCCAACCAACGTGCTTTGCTGGACGCCATTGCCCTGGCTTGGCATCAAGGGGAGCCCATGTCAGTGCGTGAAGCGATTTCTCTCAAGAAATTGGGTTCTGCTGCAACCTTGCACAAACGACTTGCGATTTTACGGTCCGAAGGTTATCTCGAAGAATTCAACGAACAAGGGGATAAAAGAACCAAACTGCTGGGACTGACGCCTAAAACATTGCTGTATTTTGAGACCTTGGGGGCACTTTTAGCCTTGCAGCAATCGTCTACTTTCAATATACCTTCTGGTACTTGATGATTTCAGGTCTTGGTGCTGTATGCATCCAACAAAACCTTCACATAATTGCTTAAGGATTCAAGCATTTTAGGCTGAGCCACCACATGGCGCAAACGCCGATCGAGCTCAGTTCCCTCCAATTTGCACCAGTCTTCGCTGAGCAATCGTTTTAAATGCTTTCTAATTCCAGCTTCGCTGAAATTAATACTGTGAAACAATTGCTTCAAAGTCAGCGGTTTGCCTTTGACGGTGTTGTAAGCGATCACCATGAACAAGTCCAAAGCCAATGCACTTTGCTCAATGGGAAGATTCTCTTTTTCCCAATTGCGAACTTTAATGATATTTTCAGCCAGAGGTATGATTTCTTCTTGAGTATTTTGATTCATTTTATTTCTAGATTTAAGAAATATAATAAATCCTTGCTTATCGAATAGCAACCAAATAAACATTCACTTTGTGTGTAAAGAATTTGTTGATTTTTCTCATATGTTAATATATTATAAAAAATAGAAGCTATTCCGGGGATTAAATTAAATTGAAAGATAGTCATAAAATGCTAATAAACCAACACGGCAAGTCCCACGCAGGCTTCAAGAAAATGGAGGCCCATGCCATTGGTACAGCCAAGGCTGCTCAGATCTTGGGTTTGTCCATCACCTTAGTGAAAAATTTGGTCGATCAGCAAGAACTATTGGCATGGAAAACCCCGGGTGGACATCGCCGCATTGACCTTGAATCGATTAGAAAATACCAAAATAAACTCAAAAAACCTGTTCACACTGCCACAAGGTCAAGAACTCTTCCATCCATCAGTTTCATGGTGGATGATCCCATGTTGATTAAATTACTAAAAAATAGCACCTTGCCATGGCAGGAGATGATTGATTTCAATATTGGTAAAAGTATTTCTGAAGCCTATTTGTCTTTTTCAAAAAAAATACCTGACATATTGATCATCAAAGCCAATATGCCGATAGACCAGCAAATGTCTACCATCTTGGAACTTCAAAATTTCATTGACTCATCGAACAAGGCCATGTCCATCATTTTCATGACAGACAGCACAGATTTGTCTTTAAAATTTCAGCAGGAATTGAATTCCGCCATTCAGTTGTCGAACGACAACTTGAACCCCGATTGGTTGAGGGCTTTTATCACCGGTGTCATGGTCAGCCCTGAATGGCGTGCATAAATTGATCATCGAATTTTAAAACAGCGATGTGTTATTGAATTTCGACAACCAAGTCCAAATCAGCCAGGGCAGCAGCAGCAAACTGCCCACAGTCAACAAAGCCAGCATGGCCTGTATGAGGTTGCTGCCATAAGGCATTTTGTTGATTTGACGACAATGAGGACATTTCACCCACCCTTCTTTGCCCAAAGTCCAGGGTTGAAACACGTTGGCCGTACCACAGCTTTTACAAATGTAGTGATGCGGTTGGTATCTCTGGGGTTGTCGCCTCAATCTGGCCATAAAACTCCGAATAATTCCTTTGCCCATTCGATAAGGAATTTTCAATACATAAACAAACATGTCGATTAAAATCACAAAAATCCCCAATTACAAGGATTTTATTTTACATATTTTAGATAATTAAAATATTTAGAAATGGTATAAAAAGTCCATGCACTTTCAAGTCCCAAGTGGCAGCGCAGCCACTTGAGACACCCCAGCCCGAGCCGAGCCCCCTTAAGTGGCATGGGCCTGAAGCGCCTTACTCACCTCCAGCGTGCCTTGCTCTGAGCCTGCGCGGGGCACCGTTTCGCCTTGTCGATCGGTCAGGGCGTGCATGGCGGCAGCCAATCGTTCGGCCGTGTCGGGACCCGTGCCCAAATGCACACCTTGGGTCAAGGTGATGTGGGCCACCTCAAAACTGCCAGCACCAGCGCAGATGATGGTGCGGTTGGGGGCATCGTCACTGGCCATGACCAACATGGCGGGCACCACCGCACTGGGGTCGAGCGCCTTGAGCACCGCCTCGGGCATCAGGCCTTCGGTCATGCGGGTGGCGGCCGTCGGGGCCAGGCAGTTGACCCGGATGTTGTGCTTTTCACCCTCGATGGACAGCGTTTGCATCAGGCCCGCCAAAGCCATTTTGGCGGCGCCGTAATTGGCTTGTCCAAAGTTGCCATACAAACCGCTGGAAGAAGTGGTCATGATCACCCGCCCGTGGTTTTGTGCCTGCATCAGGGGCCAGACAGCCTTGGTGCAGTGCACGGCCCCCATGACGTGCACGTCCATGACCAGCTTGAAATCGTCCAGCGACATCTTGGCAAAACTTTTGTCCCGCAAAATGCCAGCGTTGTTGACCAAAATGTCCACCCGGCCCCAGGCATCAACGGCCTGCTGCACCATGGCTTGGACGGCCTCGAAATCGGTGACCGATGCGCCGTTGGCCAACGCTTCACCACCGGCCGCGCGTATTTCATCGACCACGGCCTGTGCGGCTGAGACGCTGGTGCCTTCACCATGCACATTGCCGCCCAGGTCGTTGACCAGCACCTTGGCGCCGCGTGCGGCCAAGGCCAAGGCGTGTTGTTTGCCCAAGCCACCGCCTGCGCCCGTGACAATGGCGACGCGTCCTGTGAAATTCATGCCCATGGCCTGTCCTTGTGTGTGGTGTTGAGAAAAAAGAAACAACTTCGGTGAACAGGCGACAGGCCTGTCCGGGTTCATCTGCTAACCTGAGTCTTCAGCTTGTCAGACATCTTGTGCTGCTGACTTTAAACCAGCGCTGTGACGCTGGCTGTTACACGATTGACATCTCCATGGAACTGAACACCGAATTTTTGACCGCCCCCCCACTGGACGCTGCCACCGTGGTCATGCTGCGTGACGGCCAGGACGGCCTGCAAGTGCTGTTGATGCGCAGGCACCAGGCATCAAACGTGCTGGGCGGTGTGTATGTTTTTCCAGGCGGCAAACTCGATGCACAAGACCAGAGCCCCACTTGGTTGCAGCGCTTGAGTCAGGACCACGAGACTTTGCATGCCCGCCTTCATGAGCCCGAGTTGGCCGCAGAGCGTGCGGCCGGTTTGTTTGTGGCCGCCATGCGCGAGGCCTATGAAGAGTGCCGTGTGCTGCTCGGCTGTGGCCAAGTCGCCCAAGCCGGCACTCAGGCATTGCAACAGGCTTTGGCCAGTGGGCAAAGCTGGCACGAGGCTTTTGCCAGTCAAGCGGTGCCGCTCAACACCGAACACCTGTTGCCTTGGTGCCGCTGGATCACGCCCCAGCAAGCCTCGGTCACCAACAAACGGTTTGACACCCGGTTTTTTGTGACCCGCGTGCCAGATGACCAAGTGGCCGAGCACGACAACCACGAGACCACCGAAACCCTGTGGATCAGGCCCGGCGATGCGCTGCTGCGCTATTGGAACCGTGAAATCGAATTGGCCCCACCCCAGATCATGAGTTTGGTGCACCTGCACCGACATCCCCATGTCCAAAGTGTTCTGGACGAGGCGCGGCAAAGAAAACCGCCTGTGGTGCAACCCGAACCTTTTGACAATGAGGGGATCCGCACCATTTGCTACCCGGGTGATCCCCGGCACTCGGTCCAGACGCCCGCCTTTCCCGGCCCCAGCCGCTTGCTATTTAAAAACAAACGTTTCGAACCTGAGCGCGGACTGAGCGCTTTGCTTGACTAGAATAGAGGCTGGTGCGTTGCATTTAGTAACGTGATTTTTGTATTCACTTGTAAGCTTGCCGCATGAGCAACTCTGAACCGCCCATTTATTTGTCCGTTGACCGGGCCATGGAGTTCATTGGCGACGCCAATGGTGTGTTGTCCCTGCTCAAAACACTGCACCAAACGCTCAGCGATGACCTGCCCCTTTTGCAAGAGTCACTGGACAAGGACGATGTGTACGGTGCCAACCGCATCCTGCACCAACTCAAGGGCTTCACCCCCGTGTTTTGTGTAGACGGTCTGGTCGAGCATGTGGTCAAGGTCGAGGCCATGAGCAAACACGCCGAGGCCGGTGAACTGCGGGCGGCCTACAGCCTGTTGGCGCCTCAACTCGAAACCCTGCGCACCGAAGTGGCCAACCACCTGAGGCTTCACCCCATCGACTGAACCGGTGCCCGCTCGAGTGGTTTCCGGTCCAGTGCTGCCGGCAGCGTCTGCTGCTGCAGCCATCGCTCAATTTCGCTGGCGTCGTGCACCAAACGCAGGGTGTCAAAGGCCTGCTGGGCTTGTGGGTAGACGCGCCGCATGTAGTTCAACCACTGCTTGAGCCGTCCCGCCCGGTGGCGCGTGGCCACCCGCAGGCCAATCCCCACCCAAAACACCTGCATCAGATCCAGCATCCGGCTCCAGGCCACCCCTTGTCCAGGGCCCAGGCTTTGACCGGTTTGCACTTGGGCCGCAATGGCCAAGGCCAGCCCGGGGTCAGTCACCATGCCCCGCCCGATCATGATGCGGTCGCAGCCCGTCACTTCGCTGCAACGCAAGGCGTCGGCCACCGTCCAGATTTCGCCATTGGCCACCAGGGGCAAGCGCACATGCTGGCGCAAGTCGGCAATGCGGTCCCAGTAAGCGGGCGGGCGGTAACCATGGGCCTTGGTGCGGGCGTGCACCACCAGTTCGCTGGCCCCTGCCGCCTCGATGGCTTGGGCGCAGTCTTCGGCGCGGCGGTCATCGTTGTAGCCCAGTCGCATCTTGGCCGACACCGGAATGTGTGCAGGCACCGCGCGGCGCACGGCCGCCACAATTTGCCCCACCAACTCGGGCTCATCGAGCAACACCGCCCCACCCCGGTGCTGGTTCACGGTTTTGGCGGGGCAGCCAAAGTTCAGGTCAATTCCGGCAGGCGCCAATTCGGCCAAGGCGGCTGCGTTGTCGGCCAGACAAATCGGGTCCGAACCGAGCAATTGCACCTTGACCAAGACCCCGGCCGTCGTGCGGCTGTGGTTCAGCAACTCAGGAGCCACCCGAACAAAGGCGCGGCGGGGCAAGACGGTGTTGGTGACCCGAATGAACTCGGACACGCAGGCATCGACCCCGCCCACGCGGGTCAGCACATCACGCAAGGTGTGGTCGAGCAAGCCCTCCATCGGGGCCAACATGATGTGCATGGCGGGCCGCTCAGTTCAATTTGCGCTTGAGACGCACTTCTTCGACTTTGACGCCCCCCAAAGGCACGGTGCGGGCGGTGTTCATCTCGCGCTTGAAACCGGCCAGGTCGTGAAAGCGCAGGGTTTTTTCATGCAACAAGGGCAGCCAGACCGTGACATCGGTGCAGTCTTCGTCTTGCAAGCCTTCACGGGCCGCGTCCCACAAGGCCAGGCCAATGCCCTGGCCGATGCGGTCGGGTGCGGCGTAAATGGCCCAAATTTCACCCGTGGTGTTTTTGGACTTGGGGTCACGCGAGCGGTCAAAGCCCACAAAACCCACCACCTCTCGGCCCACCGTGGCCACCACGACTTGGGGCTCGCCGTATTCAATGGCTTCTTTCCAAAACGACACGCGCTTGGGCATGGGGGTGGCATCCCAATGGGCATCGGGCACTTGCCCCGCGTAGGCGGCGCGGCAGGCGCTCACATGCAGTGCGGCAACGGCGGGCGCATCCTGGAGGGTGGCAAATCGGACTTGGATATCGGACATGGCTAAAACTTCAAATGAAAAACAAAGCAACAAAGCCAGAAGACTTTGGCGCAAAACCCGACATTGTCGCCGCTTCGGTTATCTTCCAAGGATGTTGCCCCCCTCGAACCCCCAGAAATTGACCCTTTTGAATCCGATTGAGACGCCCTGCAAGCCCACCACCCGCGCCCGAGCACCCCAAAGCGTGACCGCCTGGCGTCGTTGGGGGGCTGCTTTGCTGGTGAGCTGCAGCAGCTTGGCCAGCCCTTGGGCCACGGCACAGACCCCCGCGCGTGTGATCGACAGCATGGCCGAGCGCACCCGCGCTTGCACCGCTTGCCACGGCGACCAAGGCCGCGCCGGGCCCGATGGGTATTACCCCCGCCTGGCGGGCAAACCGGCCGGTTACCTGCACAACCAACTGCGCAATTTCGCACAAGGCCGTCGCCATTACGAACTCATGGCCCGCTTGGTGGACCCCTTGAGCGATGCTTATTTGGGCGAGATGGCGCAGTACTTTGCCGACCTGAAACTGCCCTACCCGGCCCCCACCACCAACAACACCATCACGGCCGATCGCTTGGCGAGGGGCCAACAACTCGTCACCCAGGGCGATGCCGCACGCGGCCTGCCCGCCTGCACCCAGTGCCACGGTGTGCGCCTGACGGGCGTACAACCCAACGTGCCCGGCTTGCTGGGCCTGCCGCTGGACTACCTGAATGCGCAGCTCGGGGCTTGGCAAACCGGGCAACGCCGTGCGCACGCCCCCGACTGCATGGCCGAGGTGGTCAAACGCATTCCGGCCCCGGACTTGATCGCGGTGTCGAGTTGGCTGGCCCGCCAGCCACTGCCGGCCGACACCCGTCCCGCCGAGCGTGTACCGCCTGGACCCGCTTTGCCAGGCGACCTGCGCTGCGGCAGCGCACCAGAGTTGTCGACACCCCTTGCGGCCCCATCGGCGCTTCCCCCCCAACACGCGGCCAAGCCTGCCCAGAAAGGCCAGCCATGAAAAGAATCCTGATGGACATGCACCCTGTCAAACGCCTGGCTGGGGTCACACTGCTCAGTCTGCTGGTGCTGGCCCTCGCGGTGGTCTGGGACAACTGGGGCGATATGTTGTGGGACCCAAAAGCACCCACAGCCCCCACACCTGCCAGCACGCGCAGCAACGAAGCCCAAATCGAACAAGGCCGTTACCTGGCTTTGGCCGGCAATTGCATGGCTTGCCACACCGCCAGAGGGTCGGCACCCCTGGCCGGGGGACGCCGTATCGAGACACCGTTTGGTGGCGTCTACAGCAGCAACCTCACGCCCGACCCCGAAACCGGCTTGGGCCGTTGGACGGCGCATGACTTCTGGCAAGCCATGCACCACGGCAGATCCAAAGGCGGGCGCTTGCTGGCCCCGGCTTTCCCCTACAACCACACCAGCGTTGTGAGCCGCGAAGACAGTGACGCGGTGTTTGCCTGGCTGCAAACGCAAGCCCCGGTGGTGCAAGCCCAGCCGGCCCACACCTTGGTCTGGCCCGTGGGCACGCAGCCCGCACTGGCCGTGTGGCGCAGCCTGTTTTTTGAGCCCAGCCCTTTTCAGGTCGACAAGACCCAAAGCGCCGAATGGAACCGGGGCGCGTATTTGGTGCAAGGCCTGGGCCACTGCGCCGCCTGCCACAGCCCGCGCAACGCCTTGGGTGCCAGCGGTGCGGTCCATGACTTGTCTGGCGGGCTGATGCCTGTGGTCAACTGGTACGCCCCCGACCTGACACGCGACGCCGAAACCGGCCTGGCCAGCACGCCCTTGCCCGAGATCGTGCGCTTGCTGCGCACGGGCGCGTCCAACACCGCACAAACCAGCGGACCCATGGGCGAAGTGGTGCAACACAGCCTGCAGCACCTGAGCGAGTCCGATTTGCACGCCATGGCGCTGTATTTGCAAGCGGGTGCGCAATCAACACCCCAGCGCCCAACGCAACCCCCCGCCCCTGCCCGAGTGGGTTTGCAAATGGCGCAGCTGGGCCAAAAAACCTACGAACGGCATTGCCTGGCCTGTCACGGCGAAAAAGGTGAAGGCCTGAACACTCCTAACGGCGAGGTGGCCTATCCGGCCCTGGCTGGCAACCGTGCCGTGCGCATGAACGATCCGACCAACCTGGTGCAATTGGTGCTTTACGGCGGCTACGGCCCGGCAACGGCCTTGCACCCTCGTCCGTTTGGCATGCCCCCGGCCGTGCTCGAACTCGAAGACCGCGAAATTGCCGCCGTGCTGACCCACCTGCGCACCCAATGGGGCAACCAGGCACCCGAGGTCACCCCTTTGCAAGTCAACCGCATCCGCGCGGCACAAGGCTCATGAGCGCCGATCAGCGCACCACCTCCACGCGCCACACCCCTTGAGTCAGCATTTGGGCGTAAGGGCCGGGAATATCGGCACGCCACTGGCCTTGGTGGACCGGGCTGGCATATTGGCAAATGGTGGTTTGCTGGGCATCCACAATTTTCCAAGTCACCGACTGGCCTTGCGGCAGGTCGGTGCTCGCGCCGATGCTGGTGCTCGACAAATTGCTGCCCACATGAAAGGCGTCGCCCAGGTCTTGGGCTGGGTGGGGCGGAAAATCCTGCCCGTCCATGAAGCCAAAAACCGGATCGTGCGAGAGCAAACTTTGACGCACGGTGGGCCAGATGCACTGGCGCAAAAAGTGCTGGTCCACCACCCGCAGGCCCAAGTACTGGCCTTGGGCCATGAAATCCACCATGGACTGGCGCAACTGCCGAAACACCCCGCCGCAGCCACCCCACATGCCGGCCAACAACAGTTCGGTGTGCGAAAAATAATCGCGCATCAAATGAAAATGCCGGTCGCTGCGCAGCCAAGCTTCAATGGCAGCCACCTCGCGCTTGGAAATCAAGGAATCGGCGTCGCGGATCAAAAAGCGGTCAACACCTTCGTCCTCCATCACCAAAAATCGCCACATGAGGCCACTGAGTTCTTGGCGATCGCGCTCTGACACCTCGACCAGCTGCGCCCCCATGGACCGCAGCGATTGGCGCACGGCCAAGGGGACGGTGTCGTCCACATAAAAACGGCAGGCCCAGTGGGGCAAGAGTTGCTGGGCCACCATGACGTTCAATTTGGCGGTTTCACAATAGCGTGGCTGATCGCCGAACAAACTGAAGGCGATCACCTGGCGTCGGGCATCCTGGCCCGGTGCAGGCACTTGGGCTGGCAGCGGCCGAGCCGGCTGGCCATGGGTTTTTTGATCCTTGAGCGACAGGCTGCGCAAGCCGTACTGGCGCACATCGTCCATCAGGCCCAGGTGGCCGCAGGTTTCGGTCAAGCCGTCCCACAGGTTCACGTCTTCGGGGGCCAGTGGGCAAGCTTGCAGGTAAATGCTGCGGGCTTGCTCGCGGTCGCCCAAGCGCAAATGGCAAAACGCCGCATCGCCCAAAATTTGAGGGTGCAAGGGCATGAGCTGGCGGGCTTGTGTGTTGACCGCCAAAGCTGCTGCAAAGTCGCCTTGGGCCGACAACTGCACAAAGCGCTGCCCCAAATCGGACAGTTGGCGGTTCAGCGTGGCTGTGGCCTTGCTTTTGGTGGGTGCAGCCTTGGCTCTTTGAATTTTTTTCATACCTTAGAGCTCAGAAATATTGAAAATGAATCAAGGCTTGAGCATACCCAATCATGGAACGCCTTTCATGGAGCGCCGCTGGAGCTGACCTGCCATCGGCTTGTTATCGGAGCCCCGCCCCTTGGCGATGGGTGGTGGTCTGCGAGGCTTTATCGCAGCGAGTGCGCCCCTCCTGCGGCCAAGGCAGCGATGCCGATGCAGCTGTCTTCCACATGACTCAGGGGTGCTGCGCGGCTTTGCGCAAGTGGCGGCTTGGCCCTAACATGCCCGGCATGAAACACCACCTTTACATCCTCACTGGCGCATCCCGGGGCATGGGCTTGGCCATGGCCGAGCAATTGCTGCAAGCTGGCCATGCCTTGTTGTGCATCTCGCGCAACGCCAACCCTGCCTTGGAGAGTGCCGCCCAAAAAGCTGCGGTGCCCCTGACCCAGTGGACCCACGATTTGGCCGACGGCACTGGGGCAGCAGCCCGCCTGAGCGACTGGCTTGAAGACCAAAACCCCGACGACTTGGCCAGTGTCAGCCTGATCAACAATGCCGGGGTGATTCCCCCGATCTTGCCCATGAGCCAGTCCCAGCCTGCCGATCTGGCCTGGGCCTTGCGCGTGGGACTGGAAGCGCCCATGGCCTTGTGCGCCGCATTTTTGGGGGCCACACAGTCTTGGACTTTGCCCCGCAAAGTGCTCAATATTTCTTCTGGCCTGGGGCGCTACGCCATGGCCTCGCAAGCCGGCTACTGTGCGGCCAAGGCCGGCATGGACCATTTCACGCGCTGCATGGCCTTGGACGAAGCCCTGCAAGATCACGGGGCCCGTGTCTGCTCACTGGCTCCCGGGGTCATTGACACCGACATGCAGGTGCAGCTGCGCGGCGCTGCGGGCGAGGCCTTTCCTGACCAAGCCAAGTTTTTACAACTCAAGGCCCATGGGCAACTCAGCAGCGCCCCACAAGCGGCCGCGCAGGTGCTGGCTTTTCTGGGTCGCCCTGACTTTGGCGACAAGCCCGTGGCCGACGTGCGGGACTGAGCACAGGCCAAGGATGAATTATTGCAGGAGCCCACAGCTTGGGCTCCTACAGTCACAAAAACAAACCCATGCTTGACCTACACATGGGCCCCTCAAACCCCTTTGGACCTGATGAAAAAAAGCTTGTCAGGCCCTTGTAGCCATTGACCCTGACACTGCTTGGGTCATCAAGCCGACTATTGATCTTTTTTAAATCTGGAGACATTCCCATGAGCCGTGAAGTTGTTGTTGTCAGCGGTGTGCGCACCGCCATTGGTACCTTTGGCGGCAGCCTGAAGGACATCGCCCCCACCGAGCTGGCCGCACAAGTTGTGCGCGAGGCCCTGTCCCGCGCGGGCACCGACGGCCAAGACGTTGGCCATGTGGTGTTTGGCCATGTGGTCAACACCGAACCCAAAGACATGTATTTGTCGCGTGTGGCCGCCATCAACGGCGGCTGCGCCGAAGGCACTCCGGCCTTCAACGTGAACCGCCTGTGCGGTTCGGGCCTGCAAGCCATCGTCAGCGCCAGCCAGTCCATCTTGCTGGGTGACTGCGACATCGCCATTGGCGGTGGCGCTGAAAACATGAGCCGCGCCCCTTATGCCAGTCTGGCCACCCGCTTTGGCGCACGCATGGGCGACACCAAGATGATCGACATGATGATCGGCGCCCTGCACGACCCCTTCCACAACATCCACATGGGCGTGACGGCGGAAAACGTCGCCGCCAAGTACGGCATCACCCGCGAGATGCAGGACGCGCTGGCCCTGGAAAGCCACAACCGCGCCGAACGCGCCACGTTGGAAGGTCGCTTCAAGGACCAGATCATGCCGGTCATGCTGAAAAGCAAAAAAGGCGACGTGGCCTACACCACCGACGAGCACTTCCGCCCTGGCTGCAAGCTCGAAGACATGGCCAAACTCAAGCCCGTGTTCGTGAAAGAAAACGGCACCGTCACCGCTGGCAATGCCTCGGGCATCAACGATGCAGCCGCCGCCGTGGTGCTGATGGAAGCCGGTGCGGCCAAGGCCCGTGGCGCCAAGCCACTGGCCCGTCTGGTGGGTTATGCCCACACCGGTCTGGACCCCAAGATCATGGGTGTGGGCCCCATCTCGGCTACGCACGCGGTGCTCAAGAAAACGGGCCTCACGGTGAACGACTTGGACGTGATCGAAGCCAACGAAGCCTTTGCCGCGCAAGCCTGCGCTGTGACGCGCGAACTGGGCCTGGACCCCGCCAAGGTCAACCCCAACGGCTCGGGCATTTCGCTGGGCCACCCCATTGGCGCGACCGGTGCCCTGATCACTGTCAAAGCCTTGTACGAGTTGCAGCGGGTGAACGGCCGCTACGCCTTGGTGACCATGTGCATCGGTGGCGGTCAAGGCATCGCGGCGATTTTTGAACGCATGTGACACAGCACGGTCCCGGATCTCCGGGATCAACGCAACAACAAAAAGCCCGGTGTGAATGCACCGGGCTTTTTTTGTGGGACAAGCCCCAGGGGCACATCAACCGCCGCCCTTCAGGTTTTTTGCACCGGATCGTCCAGAAAACTGCCCGAGCGCAAAGTGACCACCAAGGTATCGCGCCAACCGCCGGCCTGCTCGGGCTGGATTGGCGTGGTTTCGTGGATCACGCGGGTGTCGTCCATCAACAGCAAGGACCAAGGCTCACTCAGGGTAAAGCGCTGACCTCGTGGACTGTCCACATCAAAGACCCGAGTTTCGCCGCCTTTGATGCCATGGCGGCCAATCAAAAACACCGCCACCCAATTGACGCCATCCCGGTGTGCACCTTCGGGTGTGGGTCGGCCAATGCCATCGGTGGTGTCGATGCGAAATTGGTGCGCCTCGGTGAACCAGGTCTGTGGCCCTTGCGCCGCCGATGCCACACGCGCCAACCATTGCAGCAAGGCCGACCAGGCCGTTTGTTGCACCACCTCGGCAGACATGGGGTCGAACCAGCGCTGCATGCCACCGTGCAAGGCGTTGTAAGACAGCGGCTGCCAGTGGGCGCGGTGCGGCACGGGCTGCGAAGCCTGTGCCGTCACTTCAAAACTCGCATGACGCCTGCGGCGGTAGCGTCCGCCGTCTTTGAGGTGCTGATCGGGTGGTAAATCGTTCCAGCTCGACTCCAAAGCCTGCAAGTCCTGCGGCTCGACCCCGGCCAAAGCGCACACAGCGCCAGCCCCCAGGACGGCGAAACCCTGCGCTTGCAAGGTGGCGTTGAGTTGTTCGGGGGCGGTCAGTGGCGGCGGCAGTGAGTTTTGAGGCATGAAAACGTCCGTGCAATCAGGCAAAGAGTGCAAGCATAACGCCCTCAAGCCCAGCTCAGGGGGGTGAGCTGGGTCTCGCCACTGACTGAGCTCAGGCGTAGCGCTGGCTGGCCAGCTTGGCGCCTTCGGCCAGGGCCTTGAGCTTGGCCTCGGCCACAGCGCGGCTCATCGGGACCAGACCGCAGTTGGTGCAGGCAATCAGCCGGTTCTTGGGCACGAACTGCAGGGCACGGCCGATGGTGTCGGCGATTTCTTCGGGCGTTTCAATGGCCGGGTTGGCCACGTCGATCACACCCACCATGACGTCCTTGCCTTCGAGCAACTTCATCATCTCCATCGGCACATGTGAGTGCATACACTCAAGGCTGACCTGTTGAATGCTGCTCTTGGCCAAGGCCGGAAAGACTTTTTCGTACTGACGCCACTCATGGCCCAGGGTTTCTTTCCATTTGTTGTTGGCTTCGATGCCGTAGCCGTAGCAAATGTGCACGGCGGTGGTACAGGTCAGCCCCCGGGCGGCCACCTCGAGTGCCTTCACACCCCAGTCGGCCGCATCGTCCATGTAGACGTTGAAGGCGGGCTCGTCGAACTGGATGATGTCCACGCCATCGGCTTGCAGCGCCAGCGCTTCCTGGTTCAACAACTCGGCGAAGGCCATGGCCATCTTGACCTTGTCGCCGTAAAAGCGGTCAGCCACGGTGTCCACGATGGTCATAGGGCCAGGCAAGGTGAATTTGAGTTTCTTTTTGGTGTGGGCACGGGCGAGCTGGGCCTCAAAGGCGTGTACGCGGCCCTTCAGCCGCAGCGGCGCAATGACTTGCGGCACCTGCGCGTCGTAGCGGTTGTTGCGGATGCCCATGGTGACTTTGTTCACAAAGTCGATGCCCTCGACCTGCTCGACAAAACCATGCACAAAGTGCTGACGGGCCTGTTCGCCGTCACCAATCACGTCCAGGCCTGCGTCTTCTTGTGCCTTGATCCACAGCAGCGTGGCGTCGGCCTTGGCTTGCTGCAGCTCGGGGCCCTGGGTGGTCCACTGGGGCCAGAGTTTTTCAGTTTCGGCCAGCCAGGCGGGTTTGGGCAAGCTGCCAGCGATTGCGGTGGTGAACATGTCAAAAATCCTGAGGGTTTCAAAAATCAAAGCGTGGAGTTTGCCGCAAGCGCAAATTCTTGGGCGAGCAGTTCATACGATCGGCATTGGGCGGCGGGGTCATGCGTCCAGGTGATGACCACCAGCTCATCGACCTCCAGCCGCGCCGCCAATTGGCGCAGCTTGGCAGCCACCGTGGCAGCCGAGCCGATCAGGGCCGAATCGCGCAGACGCTCTAGGGCAAACTGTTCAGCTGGGCTGTAATCACGCGCCGCTTCTTCGGGCGGTAAAAGCGCCCCAATGCGGCCCAGATTCCGGTCCATCTTCCAGCGGGCGCGGCTCTCGAACAGGCGCAGGGCTTCTTCGTCGGTGTCGGCGGCCAGCGCCCAGACACACAAAGCAGCGGAAGGTTTGGCCAAGCCCGCACTGGGGCGGAAGGTTTCACGGTAAATCTGCAGCGCTTCGTCTGCGCCCTGCCCATCGGTGATGAAGTAAGCAAACGCATACGGCAGACCCAAGTGTGCGGCCAATTGGGCACCATAGTCCGAGCTGCCCAGCATCCACACGGTGGGTGCAGTGTCCGACTGCGGGTAGGCGAACACGTTGTGCCCCGGGTGGCCGGGCGGCAGGTTGTGGCCACTCACCCAGGCTTGCATTTCCATGACCTGCTGCGGAAAACGCTCCGAGGCACTGCGGTCGGGGTTGAGCAACTGCGCGGTGCGCCCATCGCTGCCGGGGGCGCGGCCCACGCCCAAGTCGATGCGACCAGGGGCCAGGGCGTCCAGCACGCGAAACTGCTCGGCCACTTTCAGGGGCGCGTAGTGCGGCAGCATCACCCCCGCGCTGCCGATGCGGATGCGCTGGGTGCGGGCGGCTATGGCGGCCATCAAGACCTCGGGGGCACTGCCCACGATGCTGGGGTGGCTGTGGTGCTCGCTCACCCAAAAACGGTCATAGCCCCAGGCCTCGGCCTTTTGCGCCAGCGCCAGGGTCTGGCGAATGGTCGCGTCCTGGCCGCGCCCGGAGGCAGCGGCAGACTGGTCAAGGATGGAAAGTCTCAGGCTCATTCGTTTGGGACTCGGTACATGGGCTCAGCCCTTTGCAGGTGCGCCCAAGGCGGCCATTTCGGCCTCTTGCAGTGCCCGCCACATGACTTTGCCGCTGCCGCTCTTGGGCAAGGCGTCGACAAAACTCACGGCGCGGGGCATTTTGTAAACCGCCATGTTCTCACGGCACCAGTCGATGATGTCTTGCTCAGACACCTTGCCCTTGTGGTCTTGCCGCAAAACCACCACCGCCTTGACCGACTCGCCCCGATAGGCATCGCGGGTGGCGATGATGCAGGCCTCTTGAATGGCCGGATGGCGGAACATCAGGGCCTCGACTTCGGCAGGCCAGACCTTGAAGCCGCTGGCGTTGATCATGCGCTTCAAGCGGTCGGTCATGAAGAAATAGCCTTCCTCATCGACCCGGCCCATGTCGCCCGAGCGGAAAAAATGAAACCCATCGCGGTCAAAGAAAGCTGCGGCAGTGGCCTCGGGGCGCTTCCAATAACCCTTGAACACTTGGGGGCCACAAATCACGATCTCGCCCGACTCGCCTGTTGGCAATTCGGCCAAGGTGTCAGGGTCAACAATGCGCGATTCAACGCTCATGAAGGGGATGCCCAGGCACTGTTTTTTGGGTGCGTCGGGCGGGTTGGTGTGCGAAGGTGCTGCCGTTTCGGTCAGGCCATAACCCTCCACATAGCGCAGACCAAACTGATCCAGCAAACGTTGCGCCACAGCTTCAGGCATGGCGGCGCCACCACCGCCGATGTAGGTCAAGCTGTTCAAGTCATAACGGTCCATGTGTGGACTGCCCAGCAGGTCAATCACCATGGTCGGGATATTGGTCCAGTGGGTGACACGCCATTTGGAGATCAAATGCCCGGCCACATCGCGGTCCCAACGCGGCATGATCACCAAGCTGGCCCCCAGCAAAATGCTGGTGTGCATCACACTGACCATGCCGGTGATGTGGAACATAGGTACCACACACAAGGTCACGTTTTCGGGTGTGCCATTGCCCCACAAACCGCTGGACATGGCGTTGTGCATGATGGTGCCATGCGTGTGCATGCAACCCTTGGGCAGACCGGTGGTGCCGCTGGTGTAGGGCAAGATGGCCAGATCCTCGGGCTTGGCCTGGGGCGGCGGCAGGTCCACCGCAGGCGCTGCCATCAGGTCGGTCCAGGCGTGCACCGGCCCTGAAGTCAAAACAGGCAAGGCCCGGATTGGCAACAACCACGGCCGCCAAGCCTCGGGCATTTCATCGGGCCCGACCGTTGCCGGATCAAAGACATCGGTGAATTGCGTGACCACCAGGTGTTTCAGCCGCTGCTCAGCAGGCAAGGCTTCACTGGCCAGCGCCAGGTCAGGAGCCAAGTCAGCGGTAGTCACAGCGACTTGGGTGTCAGGGTCGGTGATGTAGTGCTTGAGTTCTTCGGCCCGATTCATGGGGTTGACCGGAACCACCACCGCATCGATGCGCAAAATCGCAAAGTGAGTGATGACCAACTGTGGGCAATTTTGCATGTCCAGGACCACGCGGTCCCCGGCCTGCACCCCCAAAGCCTTGAGCTGCCCGGCCAATTGTTCGGCACTGGCCATCAATTGACGGTAAGTCCAGACCCGCCCCATGAAGACCAGTGCAGCCTTGTCGGGATAACGCAGGACACTGACCGCCAGGTTCATCCACAAAGACGTGGCGGGCGCGTTGATTCTGGCGGGCAGACGCGCTGGCCAAACGGCAGCATGTGCAGACATTGAAGGTCTCCTTGAGTTGGTGCGCAATGGTAATCGTCACCTTGCGCCGCGCCGCACAGTCCTTTGTCACAGGCGGGACCATCACAGCATCCCGGCACCACACCATTTAAATTGTGTCTATTTGTTTTAAAGACAGTATTAAAGTACTATTTTCAATCTTGTTTCACATTTTTATCATTAAAATAAAGTCATGCAAACACACCACACGCCCGACACGCCAGAAGACTACTGCGGCACCACCTATGCAGCCAAATTGCTCGGTTTGTCCGTGGGGACCATCCAGACTTTGGTTGAGAAAAACGAACTCCAAGCTTGGAAAACCCAAGGGGGTCATCGCCGCATCTCCATGCCCTCCATTCGGGACTACCAAAAAAAGCACAACATGCTGATGAGCCCGATTGAGAGCCGAGAATACCGGCTCAGGGTGTTGTTGGTCGAAGACGACCCCGTCACGCGTGACATGGTGCGGGACTTTTGCAACCGTTGCGAAATGCCGGTCGACTGCACGGCCATGTCTTCCGGACTCGAAGCCCTGATCGACATGGCCAGCATCCAACCCGATGTGCTGATCGCCGACTTGAACATGCCCGGCGTCGACGGGTTTGAGTTGCTGCGCACCCTCAAACATTCGGCCCAATTCCAACGCATGACTTGCTTGGTCATTTCTGCCTTGTCACAAGAAGAAATTGCCGCCAAGGGCGGCCTGCCTGAAGGCACCATCTTCATGGCCAAGCCCGTGAACATGCAGTGGTTCAACGGCTTCTTCACCGCCCTCATTGCCGGGCGAAAATTTGACCATCACCCTGCCTGATGCCTCAGGCGACTTTGGGGTTCAACTTGGCTTTGGAAAACCCACCTTTTGAGGCCATAGATTGACTCAAGCCAGGGCGTCGGTCATGATGAAGTTGTAATCCAGCGTGAAGAAGTCCCGGTCCATGCGTTTGCCGTCCGGTGCCTGTCCTGGCGTTTGGGGTTTGAAATCGGCAATCAGGGATGGGCGAACGCCAAATACGGCATCGCTGTCCAGGTTCTTGCTGTTGCGGTCAAAGATATGGGTGATCAGGGGCCGTTGACCCGGGGCCTGAATGCGAAAGTGCAGATGTGCAGGACGCCAGCTTCTGCCGGTGGTGGCTTGGAGCATCTGAATGGCGGTGCCATCTTGCGGAACGGGATAGTCCACGGGCAACACAGACCAGAAGCTGTAGCGACCATCGGCGCCTGTGGTCAATTGTGCGCGAGCCCAGGGGCCTTTTTCTTCTATGCCGTCTTGCACGTCGTACAAACCCCGATCGTCGGAGTGCCAGACATCGATCACGGCATGGGCCACGGGCTGGCCGTGCATGTCCAGGATCTGCCCTTGTGCATACATGGGCGTACCTGCTGCGCCTGCGCTGATGTCTTCGCCCATGGCAAATTCAGGCGCATTTTCCAGCAAAAAGGGCCCCACCAGCGTGGGTTCTGTGGCGTGTTGAGAGCGAGGGTAATCTTGCGTCACTGTCAACATGGACAGACCCAAGGCGTCTGAAAAAATCATGAACTCGTTGCGACCGGGAGAACACCATTGGCCTGTCTGCTCAAGAAAATTCATGGCGAAGGCCCACTCCTCGGAAGTGAGTTTGACCTCTTTGGCAAAGCTGTGAATGTGTTTGATCAAAGAGAGCATCAACTCGCGCAATCGCGGGTCGGGCGTATTGGCGTATCGTGCCAGCACTTCATCGGTGATCAGGTGCAAAGCGTCGTAGCGGTGCTCGGTGGTGTTGGGGGTGTCACTCATGGTTGAACTTGGGTATTTGGCACTTGTTGAACTTTGAGGATGAACTTGCAGATGTGCAAGAAACACAAAAGACTCAAACACGCTCAGCTCAGGGGCCTTGCCCTTGACTCCAAACCCATGTTCTGTTCACAGGCCCAACAGCGCCCGGTGGTGTGACTCCATCGTCACAAGGGCTATAGACAAAGTTGGCGCCAAGGCCAACACGTCAACTGTTTCTTTGGACCAATTCGACAATGAGCGCCAGCACGAAAAAAACTGCAGAAAAAATTCCAATGCCTACAGCGTAATAGCCAGCAGAGAGATTTCTGATCTTGGTGATTTTGAGTTTATTCATCATTCATTTCCATTCAAGAGAATTCATTATGACCTTGATGTGCGTCGATGTGAATCGTTTTGTTGAGGTCAACGTTCCAAATTCAACCGCCTGGATGGCAAATTTGTCTTGAGCCTTGCACCACACACAAGCGTAGACTTCATTTGATCAATGGTTCAAGCTCAAGGTAAAAATTTAGTTTTACAAGCCCTGCGAACCTTTGCAAAATCATTCAACTTTCCAACACAACAGGTCTTCGAATGCAAACATTGGCAGTGGGCTGTGGCGCAGGTTTTTCAGGTGATCGTGTTGATGCGGCTATTCCTGTGGTCAAAACGCTGATCGCCCGCGGTGGGCCTGCGGCCTTGATGTTTGAAAATCTGGCAGAGCGTACTTTGGCCCATCAACACCTGATTCGCCGAGCCCATCCCAATTTGGGTTATGAGCCCTTGCTTGAATTGGAGTTGGGGCCCATCCTGGCCGATTGTTTGCATCACCGCATTCCCATCATTGGCAACTTCGGTGCTGCCAATCCGCAGGGTGCGGCCTTGTGCATCCTGAGATTGGCCGAAAAACTGGGCTTGCCCCAACCTCAGATTGCGGTGGTCATGGGCGATGACCTGTCCACAGCCGAGGGCCGAGACCTGGTCAAACAGCATTTAGACACCGCCTTTGACGAAGCTCGTTTTGTCTGCGCCAACGCTTATCTGGGAGCCTTCGAAATTGCAGCAGCCCTCCAACAAGGCGCTCAAATCGTGGTCACGGGCCGTGTAGCCGACCCCTCCTTGTTGCTGGGGCCCGCCATTGCTCACTATCGATGGCATGAACACGATTGGGACAAACTGGCGGGGGCCACCATGGCCGGGCATCTGCTGGAGTGTGGGGCGCAGGTCACTGGCGGTTACTTTGCCGATCCGGGCAAAAAAGAAGTTCCGGGTCTGGAAAATGTCGGGTTTCCAATTGCAGAAATCTTTGCGGATGGCTCCTGTGTGATCAGCAAAGCAGATCACACCGGTGGCTTGGTCGATTGCCGCACCGTCAAAGAACAACTGCTGTACGAAGTGCATGACCCAGCCCAATACATCACCCCCGATGTGGTTGCTGACATCACCCAAGCCAAAGTTGAACAAGTAGGACCTGATCGTGTTCGACTCTCTGGTGTAAAAGGCCATGCCCGAACCAGCACCCTCAAAGTACTGGCCTATTTTGAGGGTGGCTGGCTCGGTGAAGGTGAAATTTCCTATGCAGGACCCAATGCCGAAGGGAGGGCTCGGTTGGCCATGCAAGTCATGCGACAACGCATGGGCCTTCAGTTGCCATTGCGCTTTGACTTGATTGGCATCACCAGCATCTTGGGCGATGACGCAGGCAGCATGTTGGCTGAAGCCCCCGTGACCCGCTCCATGGATGTCCGTTTGCGGGTCGCATCCAGACACGAATCCTTGCCCATGATTGAGTTGTTGTTACAAGAGCTGACCGCCCTGTGGACAGGTGGGCCTGCTGGAGGTGGAGGTGTTCGGGTCACCAAGCGCCAAAGATTGTCCAATTTGGCCTGCCTGATTCCACGTGAAAAAATTCCTGCCAGTTTTCAATTGATCTCATCTCTGCCCACATTGCCCTATGACCCACATTGCGCTTTACGACCTGGCCCATGCTCGAACGGGCGACAAAGGCAACCATGCCAACATCAGCTTGATTGCTTACAAGGAGGAAGACTTTGATTGGTTGGTCCATCAGGTCACTGCAGAAAAAGTGGCACTTCATTTCGGGTCTCGCAAGCCCAGTCAAGTGCGCCGCTATGTTTTGCCCAACTTGGGTGCCATGAATTTTGTGCTCGACAACGTGTTGGATGGGGGTGTCAACGACTCTTTGAACCTCGACATGCATGGCAAATCTTTGTCTTTCCACTTGCTGACCCTGCGCATTGAAAAACCTTGAAAATACCTTTCAAAAATACGGAAACGACAAGGTAAAAACTGCGTGATTTTTTTAACCAAAGACACCCAAGGATTGGCAACACCAGTGACATCAGCCTCCTTTCAACGCCGATAAATACGGGTTGATTCCCTGATCACCAACTCGGCCTCCACGAGCCTGGGCGGTGATTCGGTTTTATTCAATAAATCAAACATGGCTTTGGCCGCCGAAGTTCCTATTTCATAAACAGACTGCCGAACTGATGTCAGTGGTGGCAAAGTGAATGCCGAGTGTGGCAAATCATCAAATCCAATCAAAGACACATCTTCCGGCACCCTCAAACCTGCGCGATGCAGTGCCAACCGAGCGCCATAGGCCATTTGGTCGTTGGCAGCCAGTATTGGAGTTTGAGCACAATCGCTAGAGGCCCAAGAAGGCGGCAGATTGAGAATAGGACTGCAAAACCAAATGTAAAAAACGGGCAAGCGCCCTCCTGCTGCCAGAAGTTGAGTGCAAATCAATAGGCCAGAGAGTCAGGATTGACTTTGGATTCCACTGTATTCATTCGGCCTTGATGTTGGCTTCCTTGATGACTTTGCCCCACTTGGCGTGGTCACTCTTGACCTTATCGACAGTCTGCGCGGGCGTCAGAAATTCTGCGTCGCAACCCAGCTGCTTGAATTGCTCTTGCAGATTTTTGTCCTCTCCCGCCTTGAGCAGCGCCTGTGACAGTCGCGTCACAACATCCGGTGCCATGCCCGCCGGGCCCATCAGTTCAAACCAACCGGTGGAATCAAAACCTTTGTAGCCGAGCTCGTCCATGGTCGGAACATCCGGGAATGCGCCTGAGCGTTTTGGCGAAGTCACTGCCAAGGCACGCACCTTGCCGGACTTGTATGGCCCCACTGCCGCCGTCAATGAAGAAAAGAGCATGGGCACTTGGTTGCCCATCAGGTCGGTCATAGCCGGTGCTCCACCTTTGTAAGGAATATGCAACAGGTTAATGCCGGTAAAACTCTTGAGCAATTCACCGGAAAAGTGGTGCGGACCTGCAATGCCCGAGGTGCCATAACTCCATTTCTCCGGTTCCTTTTTCGCGGCGGCCACCACGTCGGACACGCTCTTGAATGGCGAAGAGGGATGCACCACCAAGACGCTTCCAGTGCTGCAAACATGGCCGATGTGGGTGAATGAGTTCAGGTGGTGGTACCCCACTTTGGTCAGGTGTGGCGCAGTGGTGAAGGGCCCGCCATCGGCAAAGTAAAGGGTGTAACCATCAGGTGGTGCCTTGCTGATGAACTCTGCGGCCACCCCGCCAGCGGTGCCCGGTTTGGGTTCCACAATGATGGCTTGCCCCAGCAGAGGCTCGAGCACTCTCATGAGAGGACGGGCTGCAGCATCCGCAGCGCCGCCAGCGGTGTAGCCCAGCACGACGCGAATGGGTTTGTTGGGGTAACCCTGGGCTTGAGCTTGTGTGACTCCAACAGTGGCAAGGGTCAGCGCAATGGCGGTTATTTGCTTGATCATCCTGTGCTCCGAGTGGTTTGAGGGATAAAAAATTTAGCCGTTTAATGAACCAATGCACCGAGTCTGCAAGAGCCGCGGATCAGTCGACTCGGACCACCAGCTTGCCAAGATGCTGGTTTCCCTGCATGCACTGCTGCGCAGCCGGCAGGTCATCGAGCGCGAAAACTTGGTCGACCAACGGCGTCACACGGCCATCGGCCAACATGGGCAGCAGGTCGCGCTCCAGGGCTTGAGCCGCAGCAATGCGGTGAGACATATTGCGCATCTTGTTGGATACACCGAACAGCTGCAAGCGCTTGCTGTGCAGCGCCCCGAGGTCGATGCGCGCGTCAAGCTGGCCGTCGACATAGCCCACCATGGCCAGCCGTGCTTGGAAGCCCATGGCTTCGATGCATGCGGCAAAGACACTGCCGCCGACGGTGTTTACCACCAGGTCCACGCCCTGGTTTTGGGTGGCTTGCATGACGGCTGGGACGAAGTCGGGCGCTCGGGTGTGCAACGCAACGTCAAGGCCCAGCGCCTTCAGGCGCTCGAGTTTTTCCAGCGACCCAGATGTGCCGATCACTCGCGCACCCAAGGCCTTGCCCACCTGCAGCGACGCCACACCCACGCCCGACGAGATGCCTGTAACCAGCATCGATTCGCCTGCAGCCAAGCGGCCATGCGCCATCAAAGCTTCGTACACCGTGAGGAACACCACCGTTGTGGCGGCCGCCTGTTCCCAGGTCAGGCGCTGGGGAGCAGCAAACACTTCCTCGGCATTCATGCAACCGTGTTCGGCAAAAGCGCCGTCGCAGCGGCCCATGACCCGATCACCCAGTTTCCAGCGCGTGACACCTGCGCCCAGCGCCGTCACTTCGCCCGCTGCCTCGAAACCCGCAGGCCGTGCCGTAGCCGCCGTGTGCAGGCCGTGGCCCGCGATGAACTCACCACGGTTGAGAGCAGCCGCTCGGATGCGAATGCCCACCTGACCGGGCCCTGGTTGCGGTACAGGTACGTCTCGCATGTCGAGCGACATTTCTACACCGGCTGTGCGGATCCACCAAGATTTCATGTTGTTTCTCCTATTCGCGTGGAATTTTCGCTTCGCGGATGACGCGCGTCCAGCGATCAATGGCTGCGCGCAGTTCAGCTCCGAAGTCGTCGCCGATGCTCGGCTCCACATCAAAACCTGCGCTGCGCAGTTTGTTCAGCAACTCTGGATCTCGCAGCACCTGCGCAGACGCCAGTTGCAGCCGGGTGATGATGGGTCGCGGAACGGCAGAAGCTGCCACCACGCCGTACCAGACTTCGTAGCGTTGCATGTTCAAGCCCGATTCGACCAGTGTCGGCACATCTGGCGCCTGCGGTGAGCGCTTGTCACCGGTGATGGCCAGTCCGCGCAGTCGGCCTGAGTTGAAGTGCGGCACCATCGGTGACAAGGTCGAGATGATGAAGTCCACCTGTCCTCCCACCGCATCCGCCGTTGCTGGCGCGGACCCTTTGTAGGGTATGTTGGTGAATTTCGCACCAGTCTGGATCGCAATCAGCTGCCCAAACAGGTGAGGGCCGGTGCCAACGCCGGGCGAAGCGTAATTGAGGTTTTTGGTCCGACCCATGGCGATCAGCTCTTGGATCGTCTTTACCCCGAGGCTGGGATGTACCGCAATGGCGGCGGCATTGCTGGCCACCTTGGCGATCGGTACGAAGTCTTTGAGTGAGTCGTAGCGGATCTCCTTGAACATCAGCGGGTTGGTGGCCAAGAACTCGTTGGCGAAAAGCAGCGTGTATCCGTCGGCAGGCGCTCGTACCACCAGTTCGGCACCGATGTTGCCGCTGGCTCCTGGCTTGTTGTCGATCAGCACTGGCTGCCCCAGCAGTGCCGACAACTTCTCTGCGTACGTTCGAGCGGCGACGTCTGCACCACCGCCTGGAGGGAATGGGACCACCAGTTTGATCGGCCGATCGGGCCAATTTTGGGCCGATGCACCCATGGCCATGGTGGCAAGGAGAATCATCAGTCCACGGCGGCTGCGGTGGAAAATTGGATACAACATGGTTGATCTCCTGTGAGCGATTCAGCCCATTACCGGAATTTTCTCGTCTACGGTGTAGAAAAAACTTAAGCGATCAAATCCATTATTGCACCGATTTTGAAATCCCAAGAACCATCTTTCAAGTTGCACATCGGGGTTGTGTTGCCCCTAAGGACTCAAAAAAAGTAAGCCCGCAGTGCGTTTTCGTCGGGGTTGCAAGGTCTGGTTGCTGGACACCCTACAAAGCAAACGCAGCGCGTCCACCAGCAAGTTTCTACACTATTGCCAAAATTAGTGATTTTTGTTAATTTGTAGTTTTTTTACTTGCGGGACACCTATGCGAAATTTGATCGGCTTGTTTTCGGTCGCACTCATCACAATGAGTTCATCTGCTTTTGCCGCCACATGTGATGCACAAGCTGCCGAAAAGAAACTGGTGGGTGCTGCCAAAAACAGCTATGTCACCAAATGTGAAAAAGACGCAGCGGCAACTCTCGCCGCTGCCACATCCACATGTGAAGCACAAGCCTCTGAGAAAAAGCTGGCGGGTGCTGCCAAGAACAGCTTCACAAAGAAATGCATCAAGGATGCAACGGGTGGTTGATTTTTAAGGGGCAGACGGGCTTCAAAAAAGCCACGAGCGCTTTTCTTCTTGGCCTCTCTGGGCCGATTACTGGACTCGCTCGGATACTCGCATTGTTTTTGAAGCAAGGCACAGCGCTTGCTGATTCAGAGCAGGGGCAATAAGCCATGAAGCATCGACACAATGCGAGCGTCACTGCTCAGACATTGAATGCTGGATGCTTGACTGTTCCGTAACCTATCGAAAAAACCGTGCTCCGAAGTGAACCTGAATGCATCACTCTGAAATAAAAAAAGCACCTTGAAAAAAATTTCAAGGTGCTTTTTGATCGGGTGTTTTTGGTGGGCAGTACAAGTTTCGAACTTGTGACCCCTGCAGTGTGAATGCAGTGCTCTACCCCTGAGCTAACCGCCCTACGCCTCTCAGCGAAGAATTCGATTATGGCATAAAAAATTCGATTACAGAAAACAGGCTTCAAAATTTCAGCAATTTTTTTAAACCGCCGCAAGTTGACGCCATACGGTTTTTCCTCCGCTCGATTTATCAAGCTGGACCAAGACCTCATCGTGCGCGGCCAACTCCTGAACATTGGCGGGCAACACGGGCAAGACATAGGTGCTCAAATCGACCTGCACCACCACAGTCTGCGTATCAGTGGGCGTGTCACCTGCATCGATCAACAATGCCTCTTGCCCCCGAGTCATGTTGATGTAAACGTCGGCCAGCAACTCGGCGTCGAGCAAAGCGCCGTGCAGGGTGCGCCCGGAATTATCGACTTCGAGGCGATCACACAGCGAGTCGAGGCTGTTGCGTTTGCCGGGGAACATTTCCTTGGCCATGGCCAAGGTGTCGATCACGCCGCTGACATAGGCCTTCAAAGGCTTTTTGCCAACGCGTTCGAGTTCCTTGTTCAGAAAGCCAATGTCAAATGCGGCGTTGTGGATGATCAATTCCGCATCGGCCAGGTAATTCAGGATGTCATCGGCCAACTGAGCGAACTTGGGTTTGTCGCGCAAAAATTCATTGCTGATGCCGTGCACCCTGAGGGCGTCTTCGTGGCTGTCCCGCTCGGGGTTGAAATAGAAATGCAGGTTGTTGCCTGTGAGCTTGCGGGCGTAAAGCTCCACACAACCGAGCTCGATGATGCGGTCGCCGCCCTCAGCTGAGAGGCCGGTGGTTTCGGTGTCCAGAACGATTTGGCGCATGGCTTGCAGCTCCGGCTCAGTGCAGTTCTTTGGCGTGGTTGATGGTGTAGCGCGGGATCTCGATGACCAGATCGCTCTTGGCCACAAAGGCCTGGCAGCTCAGGCGCGAATTGGGCTCCAGGCCCCAAGCACGGTCAAGCAGGTCTTCTTCGGTTTCTTCCATCTCATTGAGGCTGTTGAAGCCTTCGCGCACCACCACATGGCAGGTGGTGCAAGCCGCGCTCATGTCGCAGGCGTGCTCGATGTTGATGTGGTTGTCGAGCAGCGCTTCGCAGATGCTGGTGCCCGAAGGCGCGGTGATCTCGGCACCTTGGGGGCAATACTCGGCGTGGGGCAGGATTTTGATGACGGGCATAAGAGTCTTCTGAATTCAGGGCAGGTCGGGCTTTTACAAGGCCTGGATGTTTTGACCGGCCAGGGCTTTCTGGATGCTGTGGTTCATGCGCTCAGCCGCAAAGGCTTCGGTGCCTTTGGCCAGCGCTTGGGTGCAGTCTTCCAATGCCTTGGCGTCTTGTTCGGTTTGCACGGCGGCTTGCAATGTGGCCATGAGTGCGTCGATGGCGCTGCGCTCTGACGCTTGCAGCAAATCGCCGTCGGCTGTCAAGGCGCTGCGCGTGGCCAGCAGCATGCGGTCGGCATCGACCCGCGCCTCGACCAAGGCACGCGCCTTCATGTCGGCTTGCGCGGTGGTGAAGCTTTCTTGCAGCATGGTGGCGATCTGGTCGTCGCTCAGGCCATACGAGGGCTTGACGTCGATGCGCGCTTCGACACCGCTGATTTGCTCTTTGGCACCCACGTTCAGCAGGCCATCGGCGTCCACCGTGAAGGTCACGCGGATGCGGGCTGCGCCTGCTGCCATGGGCGGGATGCCGCGCAGCTCAAAGCGGGCCAGGCTGCGGCAGTCTTGCACCAGGTCGCGTTCGCCCTGCACCACATGCAGCGCGAGGGCCGTCTGGCCGTCTTGGTAAGTGGTGAAGTCTTGCGCCATGGCGGTGGGGATGGTCTGGTTGCGCGGGATGATGCGCTCGACCAAGCCACCCATGGTCTCGATGCCCAGCGACAGCGGAATCACATCGAGCAGCAGCAACTCGCCTGCGGCGTTGTTGCCCGCCAACTGGTTGGCCTGGATGGCCGCGCCCAAGGCCACGACTTCGTCGGGGTTGAGGTTATTGAGCGGGGCTTGACCAAAAAAGTCAGCCACGGCTTGCTGGATTTGCGGCATGCGGGTGGAGCCGCCCACCATGACCACGCCTTGTACATCGTCTTTGGCCAGCTGCGCATCGCGCAGGGCCTTGCGCACGGCGGTGACGCAGCGGGCCGTTAGGGCCTGGGTGGCTTGCTCGAAATCGGCGCGGCTGATTTGCGCCGACAAAGCGCCAGTGGACAGGACCACATCCAGGCTGGCCGTGTCTGCGCTGGTCAAAGCTTCTTTGGCCGCACGGGCCACAGCTTTGAGCCGGGTTTTGTCTTCGGCCGTGCTGGCTTGCAAGCCGGGCTGCTGGGACATGGCGAAGTCGGCCAAGGCCTGGTCGTAATCGTCGCCGCCCAAGGCCGAGTCGCCGCCTGTAGACAGCACCTCAAATACGCCTTGCGTGAGGCGCAAGATGGAAATATCGAAAGTGCCGCCGCCCAAATCGAACACGGCATAAACGCCTTCACTGGCGTTGTCCAGGCCATAGGCAATCGCCGCTGCGGTGGGTTCGTTGATCAGGCGCAGCACATTCAGGCCAGCCAGCTGTGCCGCGTCTTTGGTGGCTTGGCGCTGGGCGTCGTCAAAGTAGGCGGGCACGGTGATCACGGCACCATACAGGTCGTCGTTGAAGGTGTCTTCGGCACGGTAACGCAAGGTGGCCAAGATTTCGGCACTGACTTCGACGGGCGACTTGGGGCCTTGCACCGTTTGAATGGACAGCATGCCCTGATCGCTGGCCGTGAACTCGTAAGGGAGTTTGCTGCGGTCGGTGATGTCTTGCAGGCCACGCCCCATGAAACGCTTGACCGAGGCAATCGTGTTGACCGGGTCGCTGGCGGCGGATTGCACCGCGTCAAAACCGATCTGACGACCCTGCCCCGGCATGAAGCGCACCACCGAAGGCAAGATCACCCGACCATCGTCGTCGGGCAAACATTCGGACACGCCGTTGCGCACCGAGGCCACCAGCGAATGCGTGGTGCCCAGGTCAATGCCCACCGCGATGCGGCGCTGGTGCGGGTCGGGCGACTGGCCCGGTTCAGAAATCTGCAGTAACGCCATGGTCAATCAGGGGTGATGTTCAAGTCGCCCACCTGCATGAGGCGCTGCGACCCGAGGGTCAGGTCAATCGGTCGAGTTTAGCGTTCACTTCTTGCGTGAAGCGCTCAATGAACATGAGCGCCCTCACCTGCCCCACGGCCTGCGCGGGGTCTTTGGCCACATCCAGCAAATCGCCCAGCGTTTGCTGCACACGGCGCTGCTCGGCAGCCACTTCGTCCGCCAAGGATTCGAGGCCTTGGGCGCTGCCCGTGTCTTCGAGGTTTTCGCGCCATTCCATTTGCTGCATCAAGAATGCGGCGGGCATGGCCGTGTTGTTTTCGGCCTGCACGGGCGCACCTTGCAGCTCACACAAATAGGCGGCACGTTTGAGCGGGTCTTTCAGGCGCTGGTACGCCTCGTTGATGCGCACCGACCACTGCATGGCGATGCGCTGGGCGGCTGCGCCTTCGGCCGCAAAGCGGTCGGGGTGGGCTTCGCGTTGCAAGGCCTTCCAGCGTGCGTCGAGCTGAGCGCGGTCCTGTGCGTACTGCACCGGCACATCAAACAGCTCGAAGTCGTTGGCTTGGAGGGAAATCACGCGCAAAAACTCACACTCGGCTCAAACACGGAACGACTCACCGCAACCGCAACGGTCACGCTCGTTGGGGTTGTTGAAGCGAAAGCCCTCGTTCAGGCCTTCGCGCACAAAGTCGAGTTCGGTGCCGTCGATGTAGGCCAGGCTTTTGGGATCCACCAGCACCTTGACGCCGTGGCCTTCAAAGACCACGTCTTCCGGGGCGATCTCGTCCACGTACTCGAGCTTGTAGGCCAGGCCCGAGCAGCCCGTGGTCTTGACCCCCAGGCGCACACCAACACCCGAGCCACGTTTGGCCAGGTACCGGTTCACATGCCGAGCTGCGGCAGCAGACAGTGAGATGGCCATGTCAGTTCAGGTGTTTCTTTTTGTAGTCATCCACTGCGGCCTTGATGGCGTCTTCGGCCAGGATGGAGCAGTGGATTTTGACTGGAGGCAGCGCCAGCTCTTCGGCGATCTGGCTGTTCTTCAGGGCTGCCGCTTCATCCAGCGTCTTGCCCTTGACCCATTCGGTCACGAGCGAGCTGGAGGCGATGGCCGAGCCGCAACCGTAGGTCTTGAAACGTGCGTCTTCGATCACACCGGTTGTCGGGTTGACCTTGATCTGCAGCTTCATCACGTCGCCGCAAGCCGGTGCACCGACCATGCCGGTGCCCACGCTGTCGTCGCCCTTGTCAAAAGAGCCCACGTTGCGGGGGTTTTCGTAGTGGTCAACCACTTTTTCAGAATATGCCATGGTGTTTTCTCCGTATTCAGGTCAGTGTGAACTCAGTGGGCAGCCCACTGGATGGTGCTCAGATCGATGCCATCTTTGTGCATTTCCCACAGGGGGCTCAAGTCACGCAGCTTGGCCACATTCTCGCGGATGGTCTGGATCGCGTAGTCGATGTCTTCTTCGGTGGTCCAGCGGCCAATCGTCATGCGCAGGCTGCTGTGGGCCAGCTCGTCGCTGCGACCCAGGGCGCGCAACACATAGCTGGGCTCCAGGCTGGCCGAGGTGCAGGCCGAGCCGGACGAGACCGCCAAGCCCTTGATTCCCATGATCAGCGATTCGCCTTCGACGAAGTTGAAGCTCATGTTGATGTTGTGCGGCACGCGCTGGGTGGCATGGCCGTTCAGGAACACCTGCTCCATGTCGCTCAGGCCGTTGATCAAGCGGTCGTGCAGGGCGCGGGCTTTGGCGTTGTCTTGGGCCATTTCAAGTTTGGCGATGCGGAACGCTTCGCCCATGCCCACGCACTGGTGGGTGGGCAAAGTGCCCGAGCGCATGCCGCGCTCGTGACCGCCGCCGTGCATTTGCGCTTCCAGGCGAATGCGGGGCTTGCGGCGCACATACAAAGCGCCAATGCCCTTGGGGCCGTAGGTTTTATGCGAGGCCAAGCTCATCAAGTCAATGGGCAGTTGGGTCATGTCGATCTCGACCTTGCCGGTGGCTTGCGCGGCATCGACGTGGAAGACGATACCTTTTTCGCGGCACAGATTGCCAATCGCGGTCACGTCCTGGATCACACCGATTTCGTTGTTCACGAACATCACGCTGATGAGAATGGTATCGGGGCGGATGGCGGCTTTGAGCGCATCCATGTTCAGCAAGCCATCGGCCTGCACATCGAGGTAAGTGACTTCAAAACCCTGGCGCTCGAGCTCACGCATGGTGTCCAGCACGGCTTTGTGCTCGGTCTTGACGGTGATCAGGTGCTTGCCGCGCGACTTGTAAAACTGGGCTGCGCCCTTGATCGCCAGGTTGTTCGATTCGGTGGCACCGCTGGTCCAGACGATTTCGCGCGGGTCGGCACCGATCAGGTCGGCCACTTGCTCGCGGGCGGTTTCAACGGCGGCTTCGGCTTCCCAGCCCCAAGCGTGACTGCGGGATGCGGGGTTGCCAAAGTGCTCGCGCAGCCAAGGGATGATGGCGTCCACCACGCGGGGGTCACAGGGATTGGTCGCGCCGTAATCAAGGTAAATGGGGAAATGAGGTGTGGTCATGGTCTGGTCTGCTTCGGTAATCAGGATTTGGCGAACATATTGCCCAGGTCAAAGACCGAGTTGGGCACATTCACACGGATCGGTTGGCTGATGGGCATAGGGGCAATGGCACGCTTGAGGCTGGGCTTGTTTTCAACGACCAAGCCTTTGGCCAATTGATCGTCCACCAGCTTTTGCAGCGACACCGAATCCAGAAATTCCACCATTTTGGAATTGAGGGAAGCCCACAGGTCGTGCGTCATGCAGCGGCCATCGCCGCCGTTGCAATTTTCTTTACCGCCGCAGTGGGTGGCGTCAATCGGCTCGTCAACCGACAAAATGATGTCGGCGACAGTGATTTCGGTGGATTTGCGGCCCAGGGTGTAACCGCCGCCGGGTCCACGGGTGGACTCAACCAGGTTGTGGCGGCGCAGCTTGCCAAACAATTGCTCTAAATAAGACAGTGAAATCTGTTGACGCTGGCTGATGGCGGCCAAGGTCACGGGGCCAGCGTCTTGGCGCAGAGCCAAATCGATCATGGCCGTCACGGCAAAACGGCCTTTGGTGGTTAAACGCATGGCAGACTCCTGAGGTGGGGGGAAGGTCGTCGAACCCTGACTGATCAGGTTCCCGACTAAACGAGTCAAGTATACCCCAATCCCGATTAAATCACTCGGGTTATAGGGTCATTCAGGCCCGAATCAAAGGCACGATGTTGTCGCCACCGGTTGCACCAAAGGCCTGCTCTTTCAAAATGGTCAACTGGTCCCGCACTTGGGCGGCTTTTTCGAACTCCAGGTTGCGGGCGTGCTCCATCATCTGCTTTTCCAGTTGCTTGATGGCCCGGGCGATGTCTTTCTCGCTCATGTCTTCGACCTTGGCTTTTTGCATGGCCGCTTGTTCCAGACGCTCGGCCTCTTTGCCCGACTTTTCGCTGTACACGCCGTCGATCAGGTCTTTCACCTTTTTCACAATGCTCTTGGGCGTGATGCCCATGGCCTCGTTGTGGGCCAATTGCTTGATGCGCCTGCGCTCGGTCTCACCCATGGCTTTTTTCATGGACTCGGTGATGCGGTCGGCGTACAAAATCGCCCGACCGTTCAGGTTTCGCGCCGCACGGCCAATGGTCTGGATCAGGCTGCGCTCGGCCCGCAAAAAGCCTTCTTTGTCGGCATCCAAAATGGCGACCAGCGACACCTCGGGAATATCCAGGCCTTCGCGCAGCAGGTTGATGCCCACCAGCACATCAAAAGCGCCCAGACGCAGATCTCGCAAAATCTCGACCCGCTCCACCGTGTCCACATCGCTGTGCAAATAGCGCACCTTCACACCGTTGTCGCTCAGGTAATCGGTCAACTGCTCGGCCATGCGCTTGGTGAGTGTGGTGATGAGCACGCGCTCGTGCTTGTCCACCCGAATGCGGATTTCCTGCAACACATCGTCCACCTGGTGGGTGGCGGGGCGCACCTCGACCTGCGGGTCCACCAAGCCAGTGGGCCGAACCACCTGCTCGACCACTTTGCCCGAATGCGTCTTTTCATAATCAGCCGGAGTGGCCGAGACGAAGATGCACTGGCGCATGCGCTTTTCAAACTCTTCAAACTTCAGCGGCCGGTTGTCCAGTGCACTGGGCAGTCGAAAACCGTACTCCACCAGCGTGGTCTTGCGGGCCTTGTCACCGTTGTACATGGCGTTGAGCTGGCCAATCATTTGGTGGCTCTCGTCCAGAAACATGATCGCATCAGGCGGCATGTAATCGGTCAAGGTGCTGGGCGGATCGCCAGGCGCTGCGCCCGACAAATGTCGGGTGTAGTTTTCAATGCCTTTGCAGTGGCCCACTTCAGACAGCATTTCCAAGTCAAACCGAGTGCGTTGCTCCAGGCGCTGGGCTTCGACCAGCTTGCCCATGCCCAACAATTCTTTGAGGCGCTGGGCCAACTCCAGCTTGATGGTCTCCACCGCCGCCAGCACCTTGTCACGCGGCGTCACATAGTGGCTGGACGGGTAGACCGTGAAGCGGGGAATCTTCTGGCGGATGCGACCGGTGAGCGGGTCAAAGAGCTGCAGGCTTTCGATTTCGTCGTCAAACAATTCGATGCGGATGGCCAGCTCGGAGTGTTCGGCCGGGAACACGTCGATGGTGTCGCCGCGAACCCGGAACTTACCGCGTGAAAACTCCATGTCGTTGCGCTGGTACTGCATCCGGATCAGCTGGGCAATCACATCGCGCTGGCCCAGTTTGTCACCGGTGCGCAGCGTCATGATCATGCGGTGGTAGCTCTCGGGCTCGCCAATGCCGTAGATGGCCGACACCGTGGCCACGATTACCACATCGCGCCGCTCCATGATGCTTTTGGTGCAAGACAGACGCATCTGCTCGATGTGCTCGTTGATCGCCGAGTCTTTTTCGATGAACAAATCGCGCTGCGGCACATAGGCCTCGGGCTGGTAATAGTCGTAGTAACTGACGAAATACTCGACGGCGTTCTTGGGGAAGAACTCGCGGAACTCGCTGTACAGCTGCGCCGCCAGTGTCTTGTTGGGCGCGAACACGATGGCCGGACGCCCCAGCTGGGCGATCACATTGGCCATGGTGAAGGTCTTGCCCGAGCCGGTCACGCCCAGCAGGGTCTGGAACACCTCGCCGTCGTGCACGCCTTCGACCAATTGCTCAATGGCCACGGGCTGGTCGCCTGCAGGCGGGTAAGGCTGGTAGAGCTCAAACGGAGAGCCCGGGTAGCTGATGAACTTCCCCTCAGCGTACTTATCCACATCAGACACAACTTCTACAACGGGGGCTTCGGGCACGGTGGTCAACTTTGTAAGGACCGCCTGGCCAAACCAGACGGCGGGGGCCGTTAAAATCAGGGTCAACCCGAAAGCCTAACCGAGGAACGGGTTTTCTGCCACCACTGAACACAATCCAAGGACTTTCCATGTCTCTGTTTTCCGCCGTCGAAATGGCCCCCCGCGACCCGATACTGGGTCTGAACGAGCAATACAACGCCGACACCAACCCCAACAAAGTGAACTTGGGCGTGGGCGTGTACTTCGACGACAACGGCAAACTGCCCCTGCTGCAATGTGTGCAAGCGGCCGAGAAAACCATGATGGCCACCCCCACCGCCCGTGGCTACCTGCCGATTGACGGCATCGTGGCCTACGACAACGCCGTCAAGGCGCTGGTGTTTGGTGCTGAATCTGACGTGGTCAAGTCCGGTCGCGTCTCCACCGTGCAGGCCATCGGCGGCACGGGTGGCCTGAAAATTGGTGCCGACTTCCTGAAGAAAGTCAGCCCCAATGCGAAAGTGCTGATTTCTGACCCCAGCTGGGAAAACCACCGCGCCATTTTTGTGAACGCGGGCTTTGAAGTCGGCACCTATGCCTACTACGATGCCGAAAAACGCGGCGTGAACTTCGACGGCATGCTGGCCAGCTTGAACGCTGCTGACGAGGGCACCATCGTTGTGCTGCACGCTTGCTGCCACAACCCCACGGGTTATGACATCACCGACGCCCAGTGGGACCAGGTGATTGCGGTGGTGAAGGCCAAGAGCCTGACAGCCTTCCTCGACATGGCTTACCAAGGTTTTGGCCACGGCATTGCCGAAGACGGTGCCGTGATCGGCAAGTTTGTGGCTGCGGGCCTCAACATCTTTGTGTCCACGTCTTTCTCCAAGAGCTTCAGTTTGTACGGCGAGCGCGTGGGCGCCCTGTCGGTGGTGGCTTCTGACAAAGAAGAAGCATCCCGCGTGCTGTCGCAATTGAAAATTGCCATCCGCACCAACTACTCCAACCCACCCATCCACGGCGGCGCGGTGGTGGCGGCTGTGTTGAACAACCCTGAGTTGCGTGCCCAGTGGGAGCAAGAACTGGCCGAAATGCGTGTTCGCATCAAGGCGATGCGCCAAAAACTGGTGGACAGCCTCAAAGCAGCGGGTGTTCAGCAAGACATGAGTTTCATCACCAGCCAGATCGGCATGTTCAGCTACTCGGGCCTGACCAAAGACCAGATGGTGCGTCTGCGCAGCGAGTTTGGCGTGTATGGCACCGACACCGGCCGCATGTGCGTGGCCGCGCTCAACAGCAAAAACATCGACTACGTGTGCGCAGCCATCGCCAAAGTCGTCTAAATCCCGCTTTAAGCTGACATTCGGCTTGCAACCGCCCCTGACGGGGCGGTTTCTTTTTGGTCGGTCAAGAAGGTGACTCCCAATTAGGGGGAGTACTCAAAAAATACTGCACAGTCTCCTGTAGTATTGTTGCACCGCACCATTTGTCTCAAGGGAAACTGTCACATGCTTTACCAGATTTTTGAAACACAACGCTCGATCATGGAGCCTTTTTCCGATCTGGCCCAAGCTGCTGCCAAGTTGTTCAGCAACCCCTTGAACCCCATGTCGCAAACGCCTATGGCTCAGCGCACATCCGCAGGCTACGCGCTCATGCACCGATTGGGCAAGGATTACGAGAAACCAGAATTCGGCATCAGGACCGTCAAGGTCAACCGTGTCGATGTGGCCATCCACGAGCGCATCGAAATCGACAAACCCTTTTGTGAATTGCGCCGTTTCAAGCGCTTTTCTGACGACGCTGCCACATTGACCCAGCTCAAGGCCCAACCAGCGGTGCTGATCGTGGCACCGTTGTCGGGTCACTACGCCACGCTGCTGCGCGACACCGTCAAAACCATGCTGCAAGACCACAAGGTCTACATCACCGACTGGAAAAACGCACGTTTGGTCCCTCTGTCCGATGGTGAGTTCCACCTGGACGACTACATCAACTACGTGCAGGAATTCATCCGTCACCTGCAATCCATTTATGGCAATTGCCACATCGTGAGCGTCTGCCAGCCCACGGTGCCCGTCATGGCCGCCGTCTCTCTCATGGCCAGCCGTGGCGAAAAAACCCCACTGACCATGACCATGATGGGCGGCCCCATCGACGCACGCAAATCACCCACATCGGTGAACAACTTGGCCACCAACAAGAGTTTTGAGTGGTTCGAGAACAACGTGATTTACCGTGTGCCGGCCAACTTCCCGGGTGCGGGTCGCCGTGTGTACCCCGGCTTTTTGCAATACACCGGTTTTGTGGCCATGAACCCCGACCGCCACGCCACCAGCCATTACGACTATTTCAAAGACCTGATCAAAGGCGACGACGCCAGCACCGAAGCACACCGCAAGTTCTACGACGAGTACAACGCGGTGCTCGACATGGATGCCGATTACTACCTTGAGACCATCGCCACCGTGTTCCAGGACTTCAAACTGGTCAACGGCACTTGGGACGTCAAAGGCGTCGATGGCAAAGTTGAACGCGTTCGCCCCCAGGACATCAAGGGCACGGCCCTGATGACCGTTGAAGGCGAGCTGGACGACATCTCGGGCTCAGGCCAGACGCGTGCAGCACAAGACCTGTGCAGCGGCGTGCCCGCCAGCGAACGTCAGCACCTTGAAGTGCCCGGTGCTGGGCATTACGGCATCTTCAGTGGCCGCCGTTGGCGCGACATTGTGTACCCAGAGTTGGTCAAGTTCATCTTGAACCACGCCCCGAAATCGACGGCTAAAACTACAGTGACAGCCCTGCCTCAAGCCACTGAGGCCCCCAAAGCGGTGGTGCAAGCCTCTGAAGTATCAGCCCCTGCAAAGGCCAGCACCCCACAGGCTGCCCCAGCCGCTGCTGGCAAGCCCTCGGCGGTGGCCAAGCCTGCTGCCAAAACCGCACCCGTGGCCCCGGCAAAGCCCGTGATGGACAAACCGGCTACACCAGCGGCCAACAAGCCCGCAACCAAAGCGCCCACAAAATCCACGGCCAAAGCCGCAGCCAAACCCGCCTCCAAATCGGCCACGGCCCCCCTCAACAAAGCATCTGGCAAGGCCACGTCCAGTGCCTCGGTCAAAACCACTTGGGTTGACCCTTCAAGCAAAGCCTGAGGCCCATGCCCCACTTAAACCGAACAGCGCCTGAGACCCAGGCGCTTTTCTTATTGCTGAGCGATGCCTTGCCCCAAACGCAGTGCACGCGTTGTGGCTTTCCAGACTGTGCCAGTTATGCGCGGGCCATGGCCGAGGGACAAGCGGCCATCAACCAGTGCCCGCCCGGAGGGCAAGAGGGCATCGAACGGCTGTCTGCACTGACGGGTTTACCCAGCTTGCCCCTCAACCCCGATCACGGCACCGAAGGCCCTCGGCATGTGGCCATCATCGACGAAGCCTGGTGCATCGGCTGCACCTTGTGCATCAAGGCTTGCCCGACCGATGCGATTTTGGGGGCCAACAAGTTGATGCACACCGTGATCGAGCCTTGGTGCACGGGCTGCGAGCTGTGCATCCCGGTGTGCCCGGTGGACTGCATCGCACTGGAGAATGTGACGGGCGCAGATACTGGCTGGGCCGCTTGGTCCGCCGAGCAAGCCGACACATCCCGCACACGTTTTGAATCTCGCCAGCGACGCCTGGTTCGTGAAGAAGCCGCACACCACAAGCAATTACAAGCCAAGGCCGAACACAAACTGGCCGATTTGGCCGGACATACCAAGGGCACAGACAACGCGCCCGAATTGGACCGCAAACGCGCCATCATCGAGGCGGCACTCGCCAAAGCAAAAGCCCGCCAAGCGGGAGCTTGACGGGCTTTTGAAGCGCATGTCGGGACTGAAGCCACCGACACCGACCTGCGAGACAGTCTGTTGTAGGTCGCAGGCTTCAGGCCCGACAGGTTTTCAATCGGACCTGATGGTCCGAATCAACTCAATGTGCGTTGGCAGCCAAAGCTGCAAACGCCTTGACCACCTCGGGCGGAGCCTGCACCAACTCAATCAACACGCCCTCTCCTCCAATCGGGAACTCTTCATTCGCTTTGGGGTGTAAAAACGTGATGTCAAAACCGGCTGCACCTTTGCGGATTCCACCGGGCGCAAAACGCACACCTTGGGCTGTGAGCCACTCCACCGCCACCGGCAGATCGTCGATCCACAGGCCAATGTGGTTCAGGGGTGTGGTGTGCACGGCGGGCTTTTTCTCGGGGTCCAGCGGCTGCATCAGATCGACCTCGACCTTGAACGGACCGGTGCCGATGGCACAGATGTCTTCGTCCACGTTCTCGCGTTCACTTTTGTAGGTGCCCGTCACTTCCAGACCGAACATGTCGACCCAGAGTTTTTGCAGGCGGGTCTTGTCAGGCCCGCCGATGGCGATTTGCTGGACGCCCAGCACTTTGAAAGGGCGCGTCATTTATTCAAACTCCACAATCATCTGGTCCACCGTGAGTGATTCGCCTTTGGCAGCCACCACTTTCTTGACCACACCGTCTTGCGCTGCAAACAGCACGTTTTCCATCTTCATGGCTTCGATCACGGCCACACGCTCGCCCGCCTGAACTTTCTGACCCGGCTGCACCGACACATCCACCAAGAGACCGGGCATGGGCGACAACACAAAACGGCTCAAATCCGGCGGGGCTTTGTAAGGCATGAGCTTGTGCAGCTCGGCCATGCGGGGCGACATGACCAACGCTTCGATGCGGGTGCCGTTGTGTTGCACTTGCAGGGCCAGCGGGTTCTTCAAGGTGCCGCGTTCAATTTGCGCCGTGAACGGTTGGCCGTTGCAAGTGCCTTCGATGCGGATGTCGTTCAAGCGGGAGTTGCTGGCGATGGCATAGGTTTTGCCATTGACCGTGATGTGCGCTTCACCGTGTTTGCCTGAAAATTCAGCCACATGCACGGGCACATAGCGGTTATGGCCTGCTTTGCCCAGTTCCACCACGGCATAGTCTTGACCCACTTTGACGTCGTAACCTGGCAGCTGTCCACTCAGGTTGGCGGCACGCTCACGCGACTTGCGGCGCACAAAAGCCGCCAAGGCCGCCAAAAAATCGTGGTCGTCGTGCGGCACGTCTTCGGCGCGGAAGCCCTGGCTGTACTGCTCGGCAATGAAGCCGGTGTTGAAGTCGCCCGACACAAAACGAGGGTGCGCCAGCAAAGCGGCCTGGAATGGGATGTTGGAGCTGATGCCACGAATGACAAAACCATTCAAGGCTTCGCGCATTTTGGCGATCGCGTCGTTGCGGTCCTTGCCGTGCACGATCAGCTTGGCGATCATCGAGTCATAAAACATCGGGATCTCACCACCGTCTTGCACACCCGTGTCCACGCGCACGCCATACAGGTCGGTGGTGTTGCCTTGGAACATGGTTTGGCGGGGCGTCTGGAAACGCACCAGTCGGCCGGTGGAGGGCAAAAAGTTCCGGAACGGGTCTTCGGCATTGATGCGGCACTCGATGGACCAACCATTGCGTTGCACGTCTTTTTGCTCGATTGGCAATTTCTCGCCAGCCGCCACGCGGATCATCATCTCGACCAAATCGAGCCCGGTGATGGCTTCGGTGACGGGGTGCTCCACCTGCAAACGGGTGTTCATCTCCAAGAAGTAAAAACTCTGGTCTTTGCCGACCACAAACTCCACCGTACCGGCCGACTGGTATTTCACCGCTTTGGCCAATTGCACGGCTTGCTCGCCCATGGCTTTGCGGGTGGCTTCAGAGATGAAGGGCGAAGGGGCCTCTTCGATCACTTTTTGGTGGCGGCGCTGGATCGAGCACTCGCGCTCGTTCAGGTACACCACGTTGCCGTGGCTGTCGCCCAACACCTGGATTTCGATGTGGCGGGGTTCTTCGACAAACTTTTCGATGAACACACGGTCATCACCAAAGCTGTTGCGTGCTTCGTTGCGGCACGACGTAAAGCCTTCAAAAGCTTCTTTGTCGTTGAAGGCCACACGCAGGCCCTTGCCGCCGCCGCCAGCGGAGGCTTTGATCATGACGGGGTAGCCGATGCCTTTGGCGATCTCCACCGCTTTTTCAGCGGTCTCAATGGCATCGTTCACGCCGGGAATGCAATTCACACCCGCAGCGCCTGCGAGCTTTTTGGATTCGATTTTGTCGCCCATGGCGGCAATCGAAAAGTGACGTGGGCCGATGAAGGCGATGCCCTCGTCTTCGCAGCGCTTGGAGAACTCAGCGTTCTCGCTCAGGAAACCGTAGCCGGGGTGGATCGCTTGTGCGCCAGTGGCCTTGGCGGCGGCGATGATTTTGTCAGCGACCAAATACGACTCGCGCGACGCGGCTGGGCCAATCAACACAGCCTCGTCGGCCAGTTGCACATGGCGGGCTTCTTTGTCGGCTTCGGAATAAACGGCCACGGTTTGGATGCCCATTTTGTGGGCGGTGGCGATGACGCGGCAGGCGATTTCGCCGCGGTTGGCAATCAAAATTTTGGTAAACATAGTCGATGAGCGTTAAGCGTTGAGTGTTGAGCTGAATGTCAGTCGTGGCGTTGGTTCAATCCTCTGAACACAGAGCGCCAAACGCTGAACCTCAAAGTGGAATGTTCCCGTGCTTGCGCCAGGGGTTCTCGATCTTTTTGTCCTTGAGCATGACCAACGAACGGCAAATGCGCTTGCGGGTTTCGTGCGGCTGGATCACGTCGTCGATGAAGCCGCGAGCGCCGGCCACAAATGGGTTGGCAAAACGGGCTTTGTATTCGGCTTCTTTGGCGGCCAGCTTTTCGGGGTCACCCTTGTCTTCACGGAAGATGATTTCCACCGCACCCTTGGCACCCATCACCGCGATTTCGGCATTGGGCCAGGCAAAGTTCACGTCGCCACGCAGGTGTTTGGAGGCCATCACGTCGTACGCACCGCCGTAGGCTTTGCGGGTGATGACGGTGATTTTCGGCACGGTGCACTCGGCGTACGCGTACAACAACTTCGCGCCGTGTTTGATGATGCCGCCGTACTCTTGAGAGGTGCCTGGCATGAAGCCGGGCACGTCCACAAAGGTGACCACGGGGATGTTGAACGCGTCGCAAAAACGCACAAAGCGGGCAGCCTTGATCGAGCTCTTGATGTCCAAGCATCCGGCCAAGACCAAAGGCTGGTTGGCCACGATGCCCACGGTTTGGCCTTCCATGCGGGCAAAGCCGATCAGGATGTTCTTGGCGTAGTCGGGTTGCAGCTCAAAGAAGTCGCCATCGTCCACGGTCTTGACGATGAGCTCTTTCATGTCATAAGCCTTGTTGGGATTCTCCGGCACGAGGGTGTCCAAGCTCATGTCCATGCGGCCCGATGGGTCACCACTGGGGCGCACAGGCGCTTTTTCACGGTTGTTCAGGGGCAGATAGTTGTAGAGGCGGCGCAGCATCAAGAGCGCTTCCACATCGTTCTCAAAGGCCATATCGGCCACACCGCTCTTGGTGGTGTGTGTCAGGGCGCCGCCCAACTCTTCGGCAGTGACTTCTTCGTGCGTCACGGTCTTGACCACTTCGGGGCCGGTCACGAACATGTAGGACGTGTCCTTGACCATGAAGATGAAGTCAGTCAAAGCAGGCGAATACACCGCGCCACCTGCTGAGGGGCCCATGATCATGCTGATCTGGGGCACGACGCCGCTGGCCATGACGTTGCGCTGGAACACGTCGGCATAACCGCCCAAGGACGCCACGCCTTCCTGAATACGCGCACCGCCCGAATCGTTCAGGCCAATCACCGGAGCACCGACCTTCATGGCCTGGTCCATGATCTTGCAGATCTTCTCGGCGTGGGTCTCCGACAAAGCGCCGCCGTACACCGTGAAGTCCTGGCTGAACACAAAAACCAAGCGGCCATTGATCATGCCGTAGCCGGTGACCACGCCGTCACCGGGGATCTTGTTGTCCTGCATGCCAAAGTCGGTGCAGCGGTGCTCCACGAACATGTCCCACTCTTCGAAGGTGCCTTCGTCCAGAAGCACTTCGATGCGCTCACGCGCGGTGAGCTTGCCCTTGGCGTGCTGCGCGTCAATGCGCTTTTGCCCGCCGCCCAAGCGGGCCGCAGCGCGCTTTTTTTCCAGTTGTTCGATGATGTCTTGCATGGTGGCTCTCTCTTTTCTTCAGGAAGATGGGGTTTCACTCTGCGCCTGGTAAGCGCCGAGCAGTTGACGGGCCGCTGTAGACGCGGCGAGCTGGCCCGCCGCGACTTGTTGGCTGAGTTGGGGCAGCATCGTTTGCACACGCGGCTGCGACCGGAAGTTTTGTTTAAGACCGGCGTCAATGCGTTCCCACATCCACGACAGGGCTTGTTGTTGGCGTCGCGTGGCAAAGCGGCCGTTGCGGGTTTGCAGGTCCTTGAACTCGCTAACCGCCGCCCAAAAGCTGTCCACGCCCTGGCCCAGCAAAGCGCTCAGCTGCACCACCTTGGGGTGCCACTGGGTGGTGTCGGCGTGCGCGTGGCCCGAGCCGCCGTGCATGCCCAGCAACTGCAGGGCACTGGTGATTTGCAACTCGGCGCGGGTGGCGGCGATGGCATCGATGTCGGCCTTGTTGATGACCACCAAGTCGGCAATTTCCATCACGCCTTTTTTGATCGCCTGCAAATCGTCGCCCGCATTGGGCAGCTGCATCAACACAAACATGTCGGTCATGTTGGCCACTGCAGTTTCGCTTTGGCCCACGCCCACGGTCTCGACGATCACCACGTCGTAGCCTGCGGCTTCGCAGACCAACATCGACTCGCGGGTTTTTTCGGCCACGCCGCCCAAAGTGCCACTGCTGGGGCTGGGGCGGATATAGGCGCGCTCGTGAACGCTGAGCAATTCCATGCGCGTCTTGTCACCCAAGATGGAGCCGCCCGACACGGTGCTCGACGGGTCCACCGCCAGCACCGCCACGCGGTGGCCTTGGCCAATCAGGTAAAGACCCAGCGCTTCGATAAAGGTGGACTTACCCACGCCCGGCACGCCGCTTATCCCTAAGCGAAACGATTTGCCCGTGTGCGGCAGCATGGCCGTGAGCAACTCATCAGCCAGGGCGCGGTGGTCGGTGCGCGTGGATTCGAGCAACGTGATGGCTTTGGCCATGGCGCGGCGTTGCCCGGCAGCGTTGCCGTGCAACAGTCCCTGGAGCAATTGCTCGGGCGTCATGCTTTGTCCCTCATACCCCGCAACACACCCAAATGTGTCACGCGAAAACCCAATGGGAACTTCAGCCCATAGCCCAAGGCACGGTCAAAGCCACTGTGCGCGAACCAGATCAGTGAAGCTTGCAATAGCACGGGCAAATTGAGTCCGAGTCCCAGCATTGCCAATAGTCCCGCCCCCAGTGTGCTGTGGGTCGCGTTGTAAGCCCACATGCCAACACGTTCGTTGCCAAACACATAAACCAAAATCGCCACGTCTGGCAGGAAAAACCACAATCCGAATGCCAGCCACGAAAAACCTTGCGCTTGGTACAAGGCACATGCCAGTAGCAAGCACACAAACCCTTCGGCACGCAAAATCTGGCGAGAAGGATTCATCAGGCCGTATTGACCTCCCCGAATGTCTTGCATGTCCATGTCGGGTTCAGCGAAGGGATTTTTGAGCTTCACGGGCATGGCCTAACAAAATCTCAAGCCAAAGCCTTCTTGATCTGCTCCAGCACATCCTTGGCGCTGACCGGGATCGGGGTGCCGGGCCCGTAAATGCCTTTGACACCCGCCTCGTACAGCATGTCGTAATCCTGGCGCGGGATCACGCCGCCCACGAACACGATGATGTCGTCGGCGCCCTGCTTCTTGAGCTCGGCAATGATGGCGGGCACCAGGGTTTTGTGGCCTGCGGCGAGAGTGCTCACGCCCACGGCATGCACATCGTTTTCAATCGCCTGGCGAGCGCACTCTTCCGGCGTCTGGAACAACGGACCCATGTCCACGTCGTAACCCAAGTCGGCAAACGCGGTGGCCACCACTTTGGCGCCCCGGTCGTGACCGTCCTGGCCGAGTTTGGAGATCATCACGCGGGGGCGTCGGCCTTGCGCGTCGGCAAAGGCGGCGATGTCGGCTTTGAGCTGGTTCCAATATTCCATGGTGTCCCCCACGTTCTCGCCGTCGTCGTAGGCAGCGGCGTACACGCCCGTCACCTTTTGTGTGTCGGCGCGGTGGCGACCAAAGGCTTTTTCCAGCGCGTCCGACACCTCGCCCACCGTGGCGCGCAGGCGCACGGCTTGGATGGACAGGTCAAGCAGGTTGCCCTGGCCAGATTCGGCAGCGGCGCTCAGCGCGTCCAACGCGGCTTGCACCTTGGCGCTGTCGCGGCTGGCGCGTATCTTGGCCAAGCGCTCAATCTGCCCATCGCGCACACGCACGTTGTCAATCGACAAGGTCTCGATCGGGTCTTCTTTGGCCAGCTTGTATTTGTTCACGCCCACGATGACGTCTTTGCCTGAGTCGATGCGGGCCTGCTTTTCAGCAGCGGCCGCTTCGATCTTGAGCTTGGCCCAACCACTGCCCACGGCCTTGGTCATGCCGCCCATGGCCTCGACTTCTTCGATGATGGCCCAGGCCTTATCGGCCATTTCTTGGGTGAGCGACTCCATCATGTATGAACCGGCCCAAGGGTCGATCACGTTGGTGATGTGGGTCTCTTCCTGAATGATGAGCTGCGTGTTGCGCGCAATGCGCGAGCTGAATTCGGTGGGCAGTGCAATCGCCTCGTCAAACGAGTTGGTGTGCAGCGACTGGGTGCCGCCAAACACGGCCGCCATGGCTTCGATGGTGGTGCGCACCACGTTGTTGTACGGATCTTGCTCGGTGAGCGACCAGCCCGAGGTCTGGCTGTGTGTGCGCAGCATCAGGCTCTTGGGGTTCTTGGCGTCAAAGCCCTTCATGATGCGGCACCACAGCAGACGGGCCGCGCGCATCTTGGCGATCTCCAAATAGAAGTTCATGCCCACCGCCCAGAAAAAGGACAGGCGACCGGCGAACTCGTCCACGTCCATGCCTTTGGCAATCGCCGTCTTCACGTATTCCTTGCCGTCGGCCAAGGTGAAGGCCATCTCGAGCGCCTGGTTGGCACCGGCTTCTTGCATGTGGTAACCCGATATCGAGATCGAGTTGAACTTGGGCATGTTCTTGGCCGTGTACTCGATGATGTCGCCAATGATCTTCATCGACGGCTCGGGCGGGTAGATGTAGGTGTTGCGCACCATGAACTCTTTCAGAATGTCGTTCTGAATGGTTCCGGACAGTTTGTCCTGACTCACGCCCTGCTCTTCGGCCGCCACCACGTAGCCCGCCAGCACCGGCAAGACCGCCCCGTTCATGGTCATGGACACGCTGACTTTGTCGAGCGGGATCTGGTCAAACAAGATCTTCATGTCCTCGACCGAGTCAATCGCCACACCGGCCTTGCCCACGTCACCCGTCACACGGGGATGGTCTGAGTCGTAACCGCGGTGCGTGGCCAAGTCAAACGCCACCGACACGCCCTGCCCGCCTGCGGCCAGGGCCTTGCGATAAAACGCGTTGGATTCTTCGGCAGTGGAGAAACCGGCGTATTGGCGGATCGTCCAGGGGCGCACGGCGTACATGGTGGCCTGCGGGCCGCGCAAGAAAGGCTCAAAGCCCGGCAGCGTGTTGGCGTAAGGCAGATTGGCCGTGTCTTCTGCGGTGTAGAGCGGCTTGACGACGATGCCGTCGGGCGTCTTCCAGTTCAGGGCGTTCACATCGCCACCGGGGGCGGATTTGACCGCTGCTTTTTGCCAAGCTTCCAGGTTGGAAGCGTTGAATTCAAAGGATTTTGACGACATGGCTCACCACTTTCGAGACAAATATTACTTGTGCTGATTTTGGCAGCTGATGGCTGCCTACCGGCTTACAAGTACTGTGATTCATAATTATTGATGCAGAATATTTTAACCGGCTTACAATTCAGCATCTGAAACGCCTGAAATACTTTGGGCCACGCCCGAACAGCATCCCGTCTAAAACAGCCCATGTCCGCCCTGTCCCTCGCCCCCCGCGCCCTGTACGAAGAAGTTGCCGAACTGTTGCGGCAGCGGATTTTTGCGCGCGAACTGGAGCCGGGCAGCTGGATCGACGAGTTGCGCATTGCCGAGGCCCTGGGCATCAGCCGCACGCCTTTGCGTGAAGCGCTGAAGGTGCTGGCTGCCGAAGGCCTGGTGACCATGAAGGTGCGCCGGGGTGCTTATGTGACCGAGGTGAGCGAAAAAGACCTGCGCGATGTGTACCACCTGCTGGCCTTGCTCGAATCGGATGCAGCGCGTGTGGTGGCGCAAAACGCCAGCGCCGAACAAATGGCACAGATCACCTCTTTGCACGCGGACCTGGAAAAAGCCACCCAAGACCGGGACCGTTTTTTCGAGATCAACGAAGCCTTTCACATGCTGCTGCTGGAGTTGGCAGACAACCGCTGGCGTGACCAGATGGTGGCCGACCTGCGCAAGGTGATGAAGCTCAATCGCCACAGCTCACTGTTCAAAGAGGGCCGGATTGAGCAATCCCTGGCCGAGCACCGTGCCATCGTTCAGGCCCTGACCGAACGCCAGCCTGAGCAAGCGGCCGAGCGCATGTCGGCGCATTTCATGAACGGCTTGCAGGCCGCGCAATGAGCACCCCTCGTCTGTAAAGGGCCCCGAATCCCGACCTGGGTCTTATCAACTGCATGGCGGGCTCCTGAGAAACAGCGCAGCCGTAGGTCGGTGGCTTCAGCCCCGACATGGGACATGAGCAGAAGCAGGCATCGTCGGAGCTGAAGCTCCGACCTACGGAGGCACGGCCCCAGCCTTCAATCGTGAATCACCGCCCCCCGCGCCAGCGCCGCACGGGCCAAATCCCAGACCTCACGCGGCGGCAAAGGCTTGAGCTTGTGGTCGCTCCAGACCTGACGCCACAAACGCCCGCCACGCTGGCCGTGGTACAGGCCCAGCATGTGCCGGGCAATGGCGTACCAGGGGCAGCCGTCTTCGGCAAAAGCCCGCTCCATGTAGGCCACCATGGCCTCTTCGACCGCCTCGCGGCTGGGCACTTCTTGGGCATCGCCGTAAAACGCAGCGTCCCAGCTGCCCAACAGCCAAGGGTTGTAATAGGCCTCGCGTCCGACCATCACGCCGTCAGCGTGCTGCAAATGCAAAGCGATTTCTTCGTTGGTTTTGATACCGCCGTTCACGGCAATGAGCAGCCCCGGAAAGTCCTTTTTGAGCTGGTAGGCCAGCTCGTAGCGCAGAGGCGGAATCTCGCGGTTTTCTTTGGGGCTCAGGCCATCGAGCCAGGCATTGCGGGCGTGCACGATGAAGACCCGGCACCCCGCCTCGCTCACGGTGCCCACAAAGTCGCGCACAAAGTCGTAGCTCTCAATGCGGTCAATGCCGATGCGGTGCTTGACCGTCACCGGCACGTCCACGACATCGAGCATGGCTTTCACGCCGTCGGCCACGGTGCGCGGCTCGTTCATCAGGCAGGCGCCAAACGCGCCGCGCTGCACACGGTTTGAAGGGCAGCCGCAGTTGAGGTTGATTTCGTCGTAACCCCACTCCTGACCCAGCTTGGCTGCGTGGGCCAAATCGGCGGCATCGCTGCCACCCAGTTGCAGGGCCACCGGGTGCTCTTCGGCGTTGAAGCGCAGGTGCCGCTGCACACTGCCGTGGCGCAAGGCACCGGTGGTCACCATCTCGGTGTAAAGCAAGGTGTGGCGGGTCAGCAGGCGGTGGAAAAACCGGCAATGCCGATCGGTCCAATCCATCATGGGGGCGACTGACAAGCGCCAGCGTTGGGCTTCGGGGAAATGCATAGCGGCTGATTATCCTTGGCTTGCGCCGGACTTGCCCCCGGCGCTGGGTGGTCGGCGTATAAAGACAGAAGTTCAAGCCCGACAATACGCGGATCAAGCTGAAGGAGGCGAAATGAGCAATGCAACGATGTGGTGGGTGCTGACCGGCGTACTGGTGGCACTGGAGTTGGTGACGGGCACTTTTTACCTGCTGATGCTGGGTCTCGGGTCTGTGGCCGCGGCGCTGGTCGCATTGGCCGGTTATGGCCTGAGCACCCAACTGGCGGCTGCGGCCATCGTCGGCGGCTTGGGGGCTGTGCTGCTGGGCCAGTGGCGCAAGCGCCAAAGCACCACGCCACAAGAAGCCCAAGACCAGCATCTGGACCTGGGCGCTACTGTGCAGGTCGACGCTTGGGATGTCCAAGGCACCGCACAAGTCAAACACCGGGGTGCAGCCTGGACCGCGGTGCTGGCCCCGGGCCAGACCGCCACGACAGGCGTTTACCGCATTCAAGCCATGGCGGGGAACCGCTTGGTGCTTGAAAAAGCTTAATCACATCATCCATTTTTTTAAGGGAGAGAAAACCATGGAAGTCGCTGCCGTCCTCGTGCTCATCGCGGTCCTGTTCATCATCAAGACCGTCAAGGTCGTGCCACAACAAGAGGCTTGGGTGGTCGAAAGACTGGGTAAATTCCACGCCAGCCTGGCCCCGGGCCTGAACTTTGTGGTGCCCTTTGTGGACAACGTGATCCAGAAACACAGCCTGAAAGAAATTCCCCTCGATGTGCCCAGCCAGATCTGCATAACGCGCGACAACACGCAGTTGCAGGTCGACGGCATTTTGTACTTTCAAGTCACCGACCCCAAGCTGGCCAGTTACGGCTCGTCCAACTACATCGTGGCCGTGACCCAGCTGGCACAAACCAGCCTGCGCAGCGTGATCGGCAAGCTGGAGCTGGACAAGACTTTTGAAGAGCGTGACATCATCAACGCGCAGGTGGTGGCCGCCATCGACGAAGCGGCGCTCAACTGGGGCGTGAAGGTGCTGCGCTACGAGATCAAGGACCTGACACCGCCCAAAGAAATTTTGCTGGCCATGCAGTCTCAAATCACGGCCGAACGCGAAAAGCGTGCGCTGATTGCCGCCTCCGAAGGTCGACGTCAGGAGCAGATCAACATCGCCACCGGCGAGCGCGAGGCCTTCATTGCCCGCTCTGAAGGTGAAAAGCAAGCCGCCATCAACAAGGCCCAAGGCGACGCCGCCGCCATCACCGAAATGGCCAATGCCACGGCTCAGGCGATTGAGCGAATTGCCACCGCCATCCGCCAGCCCGGGGGCGAACAAGCCGTGCAGCTCAAGGTGGCCGAGCAAGCGGTGCAGGCCTACGCCAAGGTGGCGCAAGACGCCAAGACCACGCTGATCGTGCCCGGCAACATGACCGAGGTATCGGGCCTGATCGCCTCGGCCATGCAGATGGTGAGCACGGGCAAACAAGCGGGGTAAAGCGACCTTACAGACACAAAAAAACCCGCCGAGGCGGGTTTTTTTGTGGGCACTGCTGGCTTGAATGGTCGAGCCTGGCCTTGCCAAGCTGAGCCAGAAACAAGCATCAGCCCATGTGCAAACCGCCGTTGACGGCGAAGTCAGCGCCGGTGGTGTAGCCACCATCTTCGCTGGCCAGCCAGGCGATGATGGAGGCGATTTCGCTGGGCTTGCCAAGACGCTTGACGGGCACGGTGGCGACGATTTTCTCGAGCACGTCGGGGCGAATGGCGTTGACCATGTCGGTGCCGATGTAGCCGGGCGACACGGTGTTCACGGTCACGCCTTTGGTGGCCATCTCTTGGGCCAAAGCCATGGAGAAGCCGTGCATACCGGCTTTGGCAGCCGAGTAGTTGGTCTGGCCGGCCTGGCCTTTTTCGCCGTTGACCGAGCTGATGTTGATGATGCGGCCCCAGCCTTTTTCGACCATGTCTGCGACCACTTGCTTGGTCACGTTGAACATGGAATCCAGGTTGGTGTTCATCACAGCTTGCCAGTCTTCACGGCTCATTTTCAAGAACATGCGGTCCTTGGTGATGCCAGCGTTGTTGACCAAGACGTCGATCGGTCCGTGCTCGGCTTTGGCCTTGGCAAAGGCTTCGACGGTGGAATCCCAGTCGCCTACGTTGCCCACCGAGGCGTAGAAGGTGAAGCCCAGCGCTTTTTGCTCGTCCAGCCACTTGTTGAAGTCACGCGTGGGGCCGCAACCGGCGATGACCTTGAAGCCTTCTTGGTGCAGGCGCTGGCAGATCGCGGTGCCGATGCCGCCCATGCCGCCTGTGACGTACGCTACTTTTTGACTCATGATTGTCTCCTTGTTATGAGTGAAGTGAAATGAAGTAATGGCACTCACATCCTTTGGAAGGGCTGCCCTTATACAGCTGGGCAGTGTGCCAATCCAAGGCGGCGGCGTGCCTGGTTTTTAAACGCGTTCGATGGCCAGCGACACGCCCATGCCGCCGCCAATGCACAGCGCGGCCAAGCCTTTGTTGGCTTGGGTGCGCTGCATTTCGTGCAGCAAGGTCACCAAGATGCGGCAACCGGACGCGCCGATGGGGTGACCGATGGCGATCGCACCGCCGTTGACGTTGACCTTGGCCGGATCGATGTCGAGTGCCTGGTTCACGGCGCAAGCTTGCGCGGCAAAGGCTTCGTTGAGTTCGAACAGGTCCACGTCCTGGGCTTTCCAGCCCGCACGGGCCAGCGCCTTTTGCGACGCAGGCACAGGGCCCATGCCCATGGTGGCCGGGTCCAGACCGCTGGTGCCAAAAGCGGCAATGCGGGCCAGAGGCTTGAGGCCCAGAGCGGCAGCCTTCTTGGCTGACATGACCATCACGGCGGCTGCACCGTCGTTGATGCCCGATGCATTGCCAGCGGTCACGCTGCCGGCCTTGTCAAAGGCGGGGCGCAGACCGGCCAGCACTTCTTGGCTGGTTTTCTTGTTGATGAATTCGTCGGTGTTGAACACCAGGGCATCACCCTTGCGCTGAGGAATCAGCACGTCAACGATTTCGTCCTTGAACTTGCCCGCGTCTTGCGCGGCAGCGGCTTTGCGCTGGCTGCCTGCGGCCAGGGCGTCTTGCATGTCGCGGGTGATGCCGTGGGCCTTGGCCACGTTTTCGGCGGTGATGCCCATGTGGTACTGGTTGTACACGTCCCACAAGCCGTCCACGATCATGGTGTCGGTCATCTTCCAGTCGCCCATGCGCTGGCCGTCGCGGCTGCCGTTCAAGACATGCGGGCTGGCGCTCATGTTTTCCTGACCACCGGCGATCACGATCTCGCTGTCGCCCCAGGCCACGGCCTGCGCGGCCAGCATCACGGCCTTGAGGCCCGAGCCGCACACGGCGTTGATGGTCAGAGCCGGGGTTTCCTTGGCCACACCAGCTTTCATCATGGCTTGGCGGGCGGGGTTTTGGCCCACGCCTGCGGCCAGCACCTGGCCCATGATGACTTCACCGATGGCGTCAACTGGCAGGCCACTGCGCTCGAGCAAACCCTTGATGACGATGCTGCCCAACTCGGTGGCGGGGGTTTTGGCGAGCGAGCCGCCAAATTTGCCCACGGCGGTGCGTGCGGCTGCAACGATGACGATGTCTTCCATTTTTGTCTCCAATAAAAAAACGAATCAGGCCTTGGCCTTCACATAGCGACCGGGGGCCGCCTCGATGGCTTTGAATTGGCTGGCTTTGCCGTAGGTTTTGGGCGCGGCAATTTGCTTGCCCGCATGGCCCTTGAGCCAGTCTGACCAATCGGTCCACCAGCTGCCAGGCACCTCTTGGGCGCTGGCGATCCAGTCGTTCACATCGGCTGGGAATTTCGTGCCTTCACTCAGCCAGTGGCTGCGCTTTTTGGCCGCTGGCGGGTTGATCACGCCCGCAATGTGGCCCGAAGCCCCCATCACAAAACGCTTCTTGCCCGGCAGCACTTGTGTGCTGGTATAAGCCCCACCAATCGGCACGATGTGGTCTTCGCGAGAGCCATAGACGTAGACCGGCATGTCGACCTTGCCCAGATCGATGGCCTCGCCACACACGGTGACTTTGCCAGGTCGGACCAAATTGTTTTCGAGGTAGGTGTTGCGCAAATACCAAGCGTAAAAAGGCCCGGGCAAGTTGGTCGAGTCGCTGTTCCAGTAGAGCAAATCAAACGGCGGCGGTGTCTCGCCCTTGAGGTAGTTGCCCACCACATAATTCCAGACCAGGTCGTTGGGGCGCAAAAAGCTGAAAGTAGACGCCAGATCCTGGCCTTTGAGCAAGCCGCCTTGGCCCATTTGCTGTTCACGGAACTTGACGAAGTTCTCGTCAATGAACACGTCCAGAATGCCGGTGTCGGTGAAGTTGATCAGGGTGGTGAGGAAGGTGGCGCTGGCCACCGGCTTTTCGCCGCGAGCGGCCAACACGGCCAGGGCGGTCGACAAAATGGTGCCCCCCACGCAAAAGCCCAGAGCGTTGATCTTGGGTGCACCGGTGATGGCCTGCACCGTGTGGATCGCCTCGATGGCGGCGTGCTCGATGTAGTCGTCCCAGGTCTTTTGGGCCATGGACTCGTCGGGGTTGCGCCAACTCACCACAAAGGTGCGGTGGCCTTGGCTCACGGCGTAGCGAATCAGCGAGTTTTCAGGCTGCAGATCGAGGATGTAGAACTTGTTGATGCAAGGGGGCACCAGCAAAAACGGCTTTTCGTAGACCTTGGCGGTCAGCGGTTTGTATTCGATCAGCTGGAAAAATTCGTTTTCAAAAACGACAGCACCTTCGGTGGTGGCCACGTTCTTGCCCACTTCAAACAGGCTCTCGTCGGTCATCGAGACATGGCCCTGCTGCATATCGTGCATCAAATTCTGGATACCCTTGGCGATGCTTTCGCCTTTTGTCTCGATCGCTTTCTTTTGGGCTTCGGCATTAAAGGCCAAAAAGTTGCTTGGGGACGAAGCGGCCACCCACTGCTCAATGGCAAAGCGGATGCGGGTGCGTGTTTTGGCATCGGCGTCCACCGCATCGGCCAAGCCCATCAGGGTGCGGGCATTGAGCAGGTAAGTGGCCGCATTGAACGCCGCCACAGGGTTGGAGGTCCACGCGTCGCCCGAAAAACGACGGTCTTTGACTTGCAAACTGTTGCTCAGGCTTTGATTCCACAAATCTGAGGCGTCTTTGAAATACTGCCCCTGAAGGGCCTGAAGCTTTTCCGGAGAGAATTTGAGTGCAGGCGTGTCAGCTTCGGGGACCGGCTTCAAACCTCCCAAGTCGATGGTCTGGAAATGCTGCATGGCCTGACCCCAACTTTGAGACAGTTTTTGCTGAAAATCCTGGTTCATCTGGGCCCAGTCGTTTGGCTTGGATGCACTCATGTTGTCTCCTGATTCAATCGTTTTTTTGAAATGGCTTGAGTACAGTATCTTTCAGTTTGTTGTCACCCAAATTACAAGGCACAAAAAATTTATGTATTTGATCGTTATTGCATGGTTCTATGTCACGTTGCTGATGGCTTTGGTCGAGGCTTTTAGTACACAGGGAACTGTTTTGGGTGCCATCATCACCTTCTTGCTGTATGGCTTGTTGCCCATATCGTTGGTGATTTACCTGTTTGGGACCCCACTTCGAAGAAAAGAACGGGTCAAGGCCGAGCAAAACAGGCTGGAGGCCGAATCAAAAATCAACTCATTGGTCCAGCCAGATGCAAGCGGCCATGCGCCCACTTTGGCCGAGGACGCGGCTGTCGCGCCGGTGAGAAAAGAACCGGTCTGAATTGGTGAAGGTGCACCAAGAAGGATGACCATCATTGCCAAAAATTTGTCCAACCCCCAACTGATGCAATCGCTGTCGGGCTAAACCTGCCAAATCGGCCAAGTACTTCCCATTGGGCAAAGGTTGAAAAAACGCGTCGTCCTTGGTCGTCCCCTCTTGAAATGCAGACCGAACCTCTTGCCCCACCTCAAATGCATTCGGGCCAATGCATGGCCCCAGCCAAGCCATCAGCTCGCCATGGTAGCCATCCACGGGCAACTCGGACAACAGCGACTCCAGCACACCTTGGCCATTGACGCCCGCCAAACCACGCCAACCGGCGTGCGCAGCCGCCACCCATTGACCCGAGGCATCACACAAGAGCACAGGCAAGCAATCGGCCACCATGATGGTGCAAGCCAGCTGGTGGTCAGCGGTCCAACAAGCATCCGCTTGAGGTAGATGGACCCCATTTGTCGGCAGCGCTTGTACTTCTGTGCCATGAACTTGGTCCATGAACACGGGGGTTTTCTTGATCTGGTTGGCGAGAAGGTCACGGTTGGCCTGAACCTGCTCGTGAGAGTCCCCCACATGCCCCCCCAGATTCATGCTGCGCCAAGGCCCACTTGAAACGCCACCTTGACGCGTGGTCATGATGGCGCGAACCCCCAACGGGGCAGGCCACTCGGGTTGAATCCAGTCTGAATCAAAAACATGCATCACAAAATCATAGCGGCTGACGCCGTGCGCATGCCATTTATTGTGTAATGACTGCATGTTGATCGAACCCTCATCGCCCACCCTGCCCTGGGTTCAGCCTGGGGAACCACTGCCTTACACCTCGCTGACCTGGGGGCCTTCATCGCCTGCTCCTGGCCTTTTGGCTGCCAGCAGCGATCTGAATGCTGAACGACTGATCGAAAGTTATTCCAACGGGATTTTTCCATGGTTCAGTGAAGGGCAGCCTGTGTTGTGGTGGAGCCCCGATCCCCGCATGGTGCTTCAGACCCATCAATTTCGCTTTCACCGCTCCTTGCGTCAACGGCTCAAACAACACCTGAAATCACCCCGTTTTGAATTATGTTTTGACCGAGACTTTGCAGGGGTGATCCACCACTGTTCCAACGCTGTTCGCCCGGGCCAAAAAGGCACCTGGATCTTGCCCTCCATGGTGAACGCCTACACAGAACTCCACCAACTGGGCTTGGCACACAGCGCAGAGGTTTGGCTTGATGGAACGCTGGTGGCAGGCTTGTATTTTGTGGCGCTGGGCCAAGCCGTATTTGGCGAGTCCATGTTCACCCGCATTGACGATGGCTCCAAAATGGCTTTGGCCCTTTTGGTCAGCGTCGCCTTGGCGCACGGTGTTTTGGCCATTGATTGCCAGCAAAACACCCGTCACCTTGCCTCTTTGGGCGCACAGGAAATGTCGCGAGACACCTTCATGACAGGCGTCAGGCAAGCGATGGACCGACCCGGCATTGACTGGGCACAGCAAACTTTATACTGGCACGCGTTGACGGCATTGGACAACCCTAAGTGACCCATCTGAAAGACCTCCCGCTTCAGGCTCTGCAGTTTTATGCCACGGCATCCTATGCTTGCAGTTACCTGCCCGATCGGTCAGCACGCTCACAAGTGGCAACGCCCAGCCATTTGATTCACAACGAGGTTTATTCAGACCTTGTGCAACAAGGCTTTCGGCGCAGCGGATTGTTTACCTACCGCCCTTATTGCGATGGTTGCCAAGCTTGCCAACCCCTGCGTGTGAATGTGGCCACTTTCCAACCAGACCGCAGTCAGCGACGCGCCCTCAAAGCCCACCAGCATTTGAAAGTGCGGGTGCTGGACTTGCATTTTGATGCCGAGCATTACGCCCTGTACTTGCGCTACCAAAATTCGCGTCACATGGGCGGTGGCATGGACCAGGACAGCGTGGACCAATACACCCAGTTCTTGCTGCAAAGTCGCGTCAACTCAAGAATCATCGAGTTTCGCGAACCCGCACCAGATGGCACTCTGGGCCCTCTGAAAATGATCAGCATTGTCGATGTCCTCAACAATGGCCTCTCCGCCGTTTACACCTTCTACGAACCAGATGACAAGGCGAGCTACGGCACGTATGGCGTTCTTTGGCAAATCCAGCAAGCTGTCGACTTGGGTCTTTCTTATGTTTACTTAGGCTACTGGATCGAAAAAAGTCCCAAAATGAGTTACAAAGCCCGTTTCAAACCGGGCGAATTGCGAGTCCATGGTGAATGGCTGCCCATGACTTAAAGACTCCCCTTCGATTTCACAGTGTAAAATTCAATCACATCTGCTGTACTCGATGAAAAAAGATCCCACCATTGCCGCTTCGCCCACCATCCAGGTCATAGAACGCATGTTCACCTTGATGGATGTTCTTGCATCCCGTGAAGAGGCGATTTCCCTGAAAGAAATCAGTCAAAAAACCGGACTTCATCCCTCGACCGCGCACCGCATCCTGAACGATTTGGCCACGGGACGTTTTGTTGACCGCCCCGAAGCAGGAAGCTATCGCTTGGGTATGCGTCTGCTGGAATTGGGCAACATGGTCAAAGGTCGGCTCAATGTGAGAGATGCCGCATTGGCACCCATGCGCGAACTGCACAAACTGATTCAGCAACCTGTCAATTTGAGCATGCGACAGGGCGACGAGATTGTTTACATCGAACGCGCCTACAGCGAACGCTCAGGCATGCAAGTTGTTCGTGCCATTGGTGGGCGGGCTCCCTTGCACCTGACCTCTGTGGGCAAACTTTTTCTGGCAGCCGATGACCCTTTGCGGGTTCGCTCTTACGCCGCACGCACTGGTTTAGCGGGCCAAACCCGCAACAGCATCACCCAATTGCAGGTTCTGGAAAGAGAATTGACACGCGTCAAACAGTCTGGCTTTGCCCGCGACAACGAAGAATTGGAATTGGGTGTGCGCTGCATTGCTGCGGGCATTCATGATGACCAAGGCAAATTGCTGGCCGGTTTGTCCATCTCTGCGCCCGCAGACCGCATCGATGACAGCTGGTTGACGAAACTGCAAGAAACAGCCCGGGAAATCTCCAGCACACTGGGGCACCACGCAGAAGGTTGAATGCCCCGAGTCAGGGCATTCCCAATATCTTCAACGCTTGTCCTGCAGAAGATCAAAAACCTGTGAGATTGACGTCCGAGGCATCAACCTGGACGCTGGTCTTGGATGCGCTGACTGGACTGCCAAGAAGATTTGTTTTCAACCCATTTGCGTACACGCTCTGCATCACCAATGCGACTGAGTTTGCCTGCAGAATCCAAAAACACCATGATCAACTTACGCCCGGCCACCTGAGCTTGCATGACCAAACACTGCCCGGCTTCAGAGATATACCCTGTTTTTTGCAAGCCAATGTCCCACTGAGGATTTTTGACCAAGCGGTTGGTGTTGTTGTAATGCAAAGTGCGGTTACCCACGGCTATTTCGCGTCCATGTGAAGTCGACAGATCACGCAAAACAGGCTCTTTGTAAGCGGCGGCAACCAACACAGCCAAGTCACTGGCACTTGACTGGTTGCGACTGGACAATCCAGTCGGCTCCACGTAGCGGGTGCCTGTCATACCCAGACTTTGTGCACGGCTGTTCATACGGGCCACAAATTCACTCAATCCACCCGGGAAAGTTCGGCCCAGTGCATTGGCTGCCCGATTTTCACTGGACATCAGGGCCAAGTGCAGCATCTCACCTCGACTCAGTTCGGTACCGACTGCCAAACGTGAAGAACTACCTTTTTCTGTATCCACATCGGCCTGAGTGATCGTGAGCCGCTCAGACATGGACAGGTTCGCTTCAGAGATGATCAAACCCGTCATCAATTTGGTCAAAGAAGCAATGGGCAAAACGGCATGATCGTTTTTTCGATAAAGAACTTCTTGGGTGTCTTGATCCACAACCAAAGCCACGCTGGAGTGCAAATCTAAGGCATCGGCTGTCGAACGCAAGCCTGCCATTTGGCCAAATGAAGCTTTCACAGGCACCGCTGATTGGGTCGACGTCAAACTTTTTCTAGGTCCCGGAGCGCGCCCTTGTGTCTTTGGAGGAGAACGACGGGAAACTGACTTTTGAGCCGGTTTATTGGTCTTTTGGCCCTTGATTGATGAAGCACTGGAATGAGATTGGGCATGGGCCACTTGGCAAGGCCCGACCCAAGCGGCCAACAAACCCGCCACAATAACGAGCGAAGTGGCACGACAGGGTGCGAAGGAAGACAAATTCAAAGAAGCAAATTTCAGCTGCATTTCAGGTCAGGCCATGGTTTATTTCAATTCAAGTATTAACAGTGTACTCAAATAAAAAAGTCACGCAAGAACAGCAACTTACGTGACCTTCATAAAGTTAAAAATTACCTATTAAGGTCTCATTTTAACCTTGCGCTGCGACCCGATCTGCTGTGCTCTGCAATTTATTCAGAGCGCTCAGATAAGCCTTGGCCGAAGCCACAACGATGTCAGGGTCAGACCCCACACCGTTAACCACACGGCCGGAATTTTGCAAGCGAACGGTCACCTCGCCTTGACTCTCTGTCGATCCGCTGATGGCATTGACCGAATACAGCACCATTTCTGCACCACTTTGAACGTGCGACTCAATGGCTTTGAGTGACGCATCGACCGGCCCATTGCCATCCGATGAACTTCGCACTTCTTTGCCATTGACTGTAAACACCACAGCCGCATGGGGACGCTCGCCCGTCTCACTGTGCTGAGACATGGAGACAAAGCCGAACTGCTCTTTTTCTGTGGTCACACTTTCATCGCTGACCAAAGCCAGAATATCTTCGTCAAAAATCTCGCTCTTGCGGTCGGCCAATTCCTTGAATTTGGCAAATGCATTGTTGATTTCAGTCTCGCTGTCGAGCGTCACGCCAAGGTCTTGCAACCGCTGTTTGAACGCATTACGGCCGCTGAGCTTACCCAATACGATCTTGTTGGTGGTCCAGCCCACATCCTCTGCACGCATGATTTCGTAGGTGTCACGCGCCTTGAGCACGCCATCCTGGTGAATGCCAGAGGCGTGGGCAAAGGCATTGGCTCCCACCACGGCCTTGTTGGGCTGAACCACAAAGCCGGTGGTCTGACTGACCATGCGGCTGGCCGCCACGATGTGGCTGGTGTCAATGCCGATGTCGAGGCCAAAATAGTCGCGACGAGTCTTGACGGCCATGACCACTTCTTCAAGTGAACAATTGCCCGCGCGCTCACCCAATCCATTGATCGTGCATTCAACTTGCCGTGCGCCGCCGATCTTCACGCCTGCCAGGGAGTTGGCCACAGCCATGCCCAAGTCGTTGTGGCAATGCACAGACCAAATGGCTTTGTCCGAGTTGGGAATGCGCTCGCGCAAGGTGCGGATGAACTCGCCGTACAACTCGGGAATGGCATAACCGACGGTGTCAGGCACGTTGATGGTGGTCGCCCCCTCAGCAATCACGGCTTCCAAAATACGGCACAAAAAGTCCATGTCGCTGCGGTAGCCGTCTTCAGGACTGAACTCGACATCACCCACCAAATTTCGGGCAAAGCGCACCGACTGCTTGGCCTGCTCAAACACCTGGTCTGGTGTCATGCGCAGCTTCTTTTCCATGTGCAGGGGTGACGTGGCAATGAAGGTGTGAATGCGGCCGCTGTTGGCACCTTTGAGCGCCTCGGCCGCACGCGCGATATCGCGGTCGTTGGCACGCGACAGGGAGCAAATGGTGGAATCCTTGATCGCGTCAGCAATCGCTTTGACCGCCTCAAAATCCCCATTGGAGCTGGCGGCAAAACCGGCTTCGATCACGTCCACGCGCAGACGCTCGAGCTGGCGGGCAATGCGCAGTTTCTCGTCGCGGGTCATGGAGGCTCCGGGTGATTGCTCACCATCACGCAAGGTGGTGTCGAAAATAATCAGTTTGTCAGTCATGTTCACTCCTGGTCAAAAACCCGCAAGTCCAAGCAAAAAATGCAAAAGGCCCGATGCGGATGGCATACGGGCCTTTTGGGACAATGTTTGCGTGCGCTACACATCCCGCCCGTGGGGCGCTAGCAGTAGTGCAAACAAAGAAAAATTCATGAGATTACTTTAGCACAATTCACAGCATCCACTGTCCTGAAGCGGACATCATTGATGCAAGCCACGCTCATCCGGGTCATCGGTGGAGGTGCTGATCATGCTGGTGGGCTGACCTTTGGCTTTGCGCCAGATATAGATCACATAGCCACTCAAACCATACAGCACAAAGATGCCAAATAAAACGGTAGGCGGGTCTATGTTCACCGCCGCAATGCCCAAAGCCACCAGCACCAAAGTGGCAAAAGGCACGCTCTTTTTCATGTGCATGTCCTTGAAACTGTAAAAGGGCACATTGGTCACCATGGTCAAACCCGCAAACAGGCAGACCGCAAACATGCCCCACGCCACGGTTTTAGCTGGTACGGCATTTTCAAACATGATCCAGACAAAGCCCATGACCAAAGCCGCCGCAGCAGGCGAAGGCAATCCCTGAAAATACCGCTTGTCAACCACCCCCGTGTTCACATTGAAGCGTGCCAGGCGCAGCGCTGCACAGGCGCAATACACAAACGCGGCAATCCAGCCCCAACGCCCCAACTCCTGGAGGGTCCAAACATAAGCGATCAAGGCAGGCGCAGCACCAAACGACACCATGTCGGACAGCGAATCCATCTGCTCGCCAAAGGCGCTTTGGGTGTTGGTCATTCGGGCCACGCGGCCATCCAGGCTGTCGAGCACCATGGCGCTGAAGATGCCCACCGTGGCCAAGTCAAAACGACCATTGATCGCCATGACAATCGCATAAAAACCAGCGAACAGGGCCGCCAAAGTAATCATGTTGGGCAACATGTAAATGCCCTTAGACGGTTTGCGCACAGGCACAACCACCTCGGTGCCTTCGGCACTGTCGTTGTCGTTGAATTTGCTCATCGGTTTTTCCTCTTGCGTTGATTCGGAGCCATCGCTTGTCAGCCAAGTTTAAGGCAGTCCACGCGCCCAAGAAAAAGGCCACCGAAGTGGCCTTTTTCAACCTCGCACAAGCGATCAGTTGCGGGTCTTGTCAACCAGCTTGTTCTTGGCGATCCAAGGCATCATGGCACGCAATTGTGCGCCCACGACTTCGATGGAGTGCTCCGAAGTCAAACGACGACGCGCAGTCATGCTGGGGTAATTGGTGCGGCCTTCCAAGATGAACATCTTGGCGTATTCACCAGTCTGGATGCGCTTCAAGGCATTGCGCATGGCGACGCGTGACTGCTCGTTGATGACCTCAGGACCGGTCACGTACTCCCCGTACTCGGCGTTGTTCGAGATAGAGTAGTTCATGTTGCCGATACCACCTTCGTAGATCAGGTCAACGATCAGCTTCAACTCGTGCAAGCACTCGAAATAAGCCATTTCAGGAGCGTAACCGGCTTCCACCAGCGTCTCGTAACCCATCTTGATCAGTTCAACCGCACCGCCACACAGAACAGCTTGCTCACCGAACAAGTCGGTTTCAGTCTCTTCTTTGAAGTTGGTCTCAATGATGCCGGCCTTGCCACCACCGTTGGCCATGGCGTAGCTCAGAGCCAAAGCGCGGGCCTTGCCACTCTTGTCCTGGTGAATCGCCACCAGGTGGGGCACGCCGCCGCCTTGGGTGTAGGTGTTGCGCACGGTGTGGCCTGGAGCCTTGGGTGCGACCATCCACACGTCCAAGTCTTCACGGGGCACGACCTGGTTGTAGTGGACGTTGAAGCCATGAGCAAACGCCAAAGAAGCGCCTTGCTTGATGTGGGGAGCGACGTTGTTGGTGTACACCTCGGCGATTTGTTCGTCGGGCAACAAAATCATGACCACATCTGCAGCTTTGACGGCATCGTTGACTTCCATCACGGTCAAGCCGGCTTTGCCGACTTTGTCCCACGATGCGCCGCCTTTGCGCAAACCGACCACCACCTTGACGCCGCTGTCGTTCAGGTTCTGGGCGTGAGCGTGGCCTTGTGAGCCGTAACCAATGATGGCAACAGTCTTGCCCTTGATGACGCTCAGATCACAATCTTTGTCGTAAAAAACTTTCACAGGGTTCTCCTTAGGAATAAACAGGTTCAATGATTGGATTTAGACGCGCAGGATGCGCTCGCCGCGCCCGATACCGCATGCACCCGTGCGCACGGTCTCCAAGATGGCACTGCGGTCGATCGCCTCCAAAAAGGCGTCGTTCTTCGATTGGTCACCGGTGAGCTCGATGGTGTAGCTCTTGTCGGTGACATCAATCACACGGCCACGGAAGATGTCAGCCATGCGTTTCATTTCTTCGCGTTCCTTGCCCACGGCACGCACCTTCACCAGCATGAGCTCGCGTTCGGTGTAAGCGCCTTCGGTCAGGTCCACCACCTTGACCACCTCAATCAGGCGGTTCAAGTGTTTGGTGATTTGCTCAATCACGTCATCCGACCCGGTGGTTTGGATGGTCATGCGAGACAAACTGGGATCTTCGGTCGGGGCCACGGTCAAAGACTCGATGTTGTAGCCACGGGCCGAAAACAAGCCCACCACCCGGGACAAAGCACCCGCTTCGTTTTCAATCAGTACAGCGATGATGTGTTTCATGATTACAGATCCTCCACGCCCAACAGCATTTCGGTGATGCCTTTGCCGGCCTGCACCATGGGAAACACGTTTTCTGTAGGGTCCGTGCGGATGTCCAAGAAAACCGTGCGGTCCTTGAGTCTGCGTGCCTCGCGCAAGGCAGGCTCTACATCTTCCGGTTTTTCAACCAAGATGCCGACGTGACCATAGGCTTCGGCCAACTTCACGAAGTTGGGCAATGCATCCATGTAGCTGTGGCTGTAACGACCAGAGTAATCAATCTCCTGCCACTGACGCACCATGCCCAAGTAACCGTTGTTCAGGGCCACCACTTTGATGGGAGTGTTGTACTGCAGGCAGGTCGAGAGCTCCTGAATGCACATCTGCACCGAGCCTTCACCCGTCACGCAGAATACTTCGCTGTCTGGTTTGGCCAGTTTGATGCCCATGGCGTAAGGAATGCCCACACCCATGGTGCCCAAACCGCCCGAATTGATCCAGCGGCGTGGCTCGTTGAACTTGTAGTACTGGGCCGCCCACATCTGATGCTGACCCACATCGGATGTGATGTATGCGTCGGCATCCTTGGTCATTTCCCACAAGGTCTCAATGACTTTTTGCGGCTTGATGACCAAACTGTTGCTGTTGTCATACTTCATGCAGTCGCGGCTGCGCCAGCCTTCGACTGTTTCCCACCACTGGGCCAAAGCCTGCTGATCGGGCTTGAGGCCGGAGTCACGAATCATGCCCATGAGTTCGGTCAGCACATCCTTGACGTCACCCACAATCGGGACGTCTACTTTGACACGTTTGGAGATGCTGGACGGATCAATGTCAATGTGGATGATCTTCCGGTCCACCGAAGCGAAATGCTTGGGATTGCCGATCACGCGGTCGTCAAAACGCGCCCCCACAGCCAACAAAACATCGCAGTTTTGCATGGCATTATTGGCTTCAAGCGTGCCGTGCATGCCCAGCATGCCCAAGAAACGGCGATCAGTTGCCGGAAAAGCGCCCAAACCCATCAAGGTATTGGTGACCGGTACGTTGAGCATGTCCACCAGAGCTCGCAGTTCTGCGCTGGCATTGCTCAGCAACACGCCACCGCCGGTGTAAATATAGGGACGCTTGGCCGCCATCAACAACTGCAAAGCCTTGCGGATCTGACCGCCGTGGCCCTTGCGCACAGGGTTGTAAGAGCGCATCTCCACCGACTCGGGGTAGCCCGAGTACAGCGCTTTGTTGAAAGAAACGTCCTTCGGCACGTCCACCACCACAGGGCCAGGACGACCGCTGCGTGCAATGTGGAAGGCCTTTTTCATGACCTCAGCCATGTCCTTGGCGTCTTTGACCAGGAAATTGTGCTTGACGATCGGGCGGGTGATGCCCACGGTGTCGCACTCTTGGAATGCATCCAAGCCAATGGCCGCAGTGGGCACTTGGCCACTGATGATGACCATGGGAATGCTGTCCATGTAAGCGGTGGCGATGCCGGTCACGGCATTGGTCAGACCGGGGCCGGAAGTGACCAAGGCCACCCCGACTTCGCCCGTGGCACGGGCAAAACCATCGGCGGCGTGCACAGCCGCTTGCTCATGGCGCACCAAAACGTGCTGAATGGTGTCTTGTTTGTAAAAAGCGTCGTAAATGTGCAAAACGGCACCACCGGGGTAACCCCAGATGTACTGCACGTTTTCCGCTTGTAGCGCTTTGACGAGAATTTCTGCGCCGCGCAATTCTTGGGCGCCCGCGGAGGTTTTGGCCGTATCGGCTTTGTTCATTTCCATATTCAACCTTTGTGAATTTCTCTAACGAAAAACCTTGGGTGCCCCTGGGCTCGACTCTTGTGAAGTGGCTTTGGGACTTAAGACCACTGACATGGGCACCAAACTGTAAAAGTGCCGGACGGTGATCCGTTTGCTTTTTTTCAATTGCAATCTCACATTATCGCATTGATAAAAGGCAAACCCACGGAAAAGTTCTACCAAAGCTCTTCAAGTGACATAATCCACCGCCTACAAGCCACAATACCCACTGGCCATGTAGGCTCATGAATTGACACCCCACTCACCCAAACAGCTTTGCTGAATTCACGTTGGCCTCCGATACAGAACTTGCTGACTTTCTGAAGAACGCAGAAAAAAAAGCATTCAAACGTGCTTATTACCACGTTCGTGATGAAGAAGGTGCTTTGGACATTGTTCAAGACAGCATGATCAAGCTGTGCAGCAGCTATGCGGACAAACCCCTGACTGAACTACCCCTGCTGTTTCAACGCATTTTGTCCAATACGGTCCTGGATTGGTTCAGACGTCAAAAAACACGAAAAGCCTTGTTCACCAACATGAACGAAATTGACTCGGATGAAACCGATTCAGGCTTCGATTTGCTGGAGGTGGCCAACGGTGCCGAAGACAATCTGGCCACACAAAGTGCAGAGAGCTGGCTGGGCAGAGTGCAAACCCTTGAACACATTGAATCGGCGGTCATGGCATTGCCCACGCGTCAACGAGAAGCCTTCCTGCTGCGTTATTGGGAGGAGTTGGATGTTGCAGAAACTGCCGCCGTGATGGGGTGCACAGAAGGCAGCGTCAAAACCCATTGTTCCCGGGCCATCCAGGCCCTGAGTAAAACCTTGTCAGACCAAGGCTTGAAACCATGAAACACCGACAAACCCAATCTGATCACGAGATGGACCGACTTGGCCAGCAACTGTCGGCTAAATTAAGCACCGCCACTTTGGATCTGGGGCACGACATCAGCGAAAGACTGAGAATTGCTCGGCAGCGAGCGCTTCAGTCACGCCCCCCCATGGTCATCATGCAACGCCGCATGGCCGGTTCAATCCAAAGCAATGGCACATTGTCAGGCTCTCCTGAGGAGGGCCTGAACCTGTGGAGTATTTTTGCATCTGTATTGCCGCTTTTGATATTGGTCTTCGGCCTCTTGATACTTCAGGACATGCAAGCAGACGATGCCACAACTGACATCGCACGCATCGACGCTGCTTTGCTGACCGACGAATTACCGCCTGACGCTTACACCGATCCGGGATTTGTTCAATTTTTAAAGCTCCAATTGGTCCGTTCTGCTGCCAATGACTGAACAGCTCGCTTACAGGACTTTGATGCTGCGTAACCTCTCCGGGTTAGTGCACATCATCTGGGTATTTTCGATGCCTTGTGTTTCACAATCCCTGGCCCAATTGCCAGCGCCCGCCGATGCAGCCCTTGTCAGCGTAGCCCCATCCCAAGCCGCTGTTGAAGTCACGTCCGCCAGCCATTCGGTCCCGACTGCAACAACTCCAGCACTCAAACGCTGGCCAAAATTAAGTGAGCGACAAAAGCAAGCACTGTCACCTCTGCGCGACCAATGGGACACCCTCACCGAGCAACAACGCACCAAATGGCTGAACATCAGTGACACTTTTTTGCAACTGAGCGACGAAGAACAGATAACCATGCATGGTCGCATGAGCGAGTGGGCCCGAATGAGCCCCAAAGACCGCAACGCTGCACGATTCAATTTCAACAGCACCCGCTCGCTGTCGGTTGATGACAAACGGGCCCAATGGGAAGCCTACCAATCCCTTCCTGCCCATGACAAACAACAGCTTTCTTCGGGCCCCAAACCGCCGATCAAAAGCGCCTCACGCACGACACTGCCCGCCAGCAGCCGACTGGTCAGTCCGCCTGCTTTGCCCGTGAACACCCCCAAAGGTATTCCGCTGGTGGCCCCATCTCAGCCCATTGACCCCAAAACACTTTTGCCCAAGCTTGGGTCACAATAGACGATTGGTTTCGCATTCGAGCACATTCACTCAGAATGCACTCAGACTGGGGACGGCCCCGCAACCCTCTTGATCAAACAGTTGTCATGACCCACAGCGCCCCCGTGAACCATCGTCCCATCGCGTCTGCGCACTCTCCCGAATTACTCGCTCCCCCACTCAAACGCCGCATGGCATGTTGGCTCTACGAGGGCATGCTGCTGTTTGGAGTGATGGTCACATCAGGTTTGATTTACTTCATTGCCGCATCATGGCTGACCGACCTGTCGCCGGGTGAAATGAACAACCACCCCAAACTGAAATCCGGTTTTCAGGCCACCTGTTTTCTGGTTCTCGGTCTTTACTTCATCTGGATGTGGCGTCGTGGTCAAACATTGGCCATGAAAACCTGGCGCATTGAAATTGTGGACACTGAAGGGCAAAGGGTGAGCAATAAAACAGCGCTCAAACGATACCTGGCTACTTGGATTTGGTTCTTTCCACCGATCATCGTTTCATATGCCTTTCGCATGTCTGTCATCGAACTGGGCGTCATCACCCTAGGATGGGTAGCCATCTGGAGCATCCTCAGCCGCTTTCATCCACAGCGCCAGTTTTGGCATGACGCTTGGGTCCACACACGTCTGATCACTGCACAGCACCCCCTCAAATCCTGATTGCCCATGACAAGCAAGAAACCCAAAGCGACCAACGTCGTCAACCCGCAAAAAGCCCGTTCAGGCCTTAATCGCATTCTTCATGCCGGGGGTTACTCCATCCAGGGCCTGCGTGCAGGCTGGGGCGAAACCGCCTTTCGTCAAGAAGCCATCTTGGCCATGGGGCTGGTGCCCTTGGCTTTTTGGCTGGGGCAAAACTGGGTAGAAACGGCCTTGCTGGCCGGTACGGTCATGCTGGTCATGATCGTCGAGTTGCTCAACACCAGCGTCGAATCGGCCATCGACCGCATCGGCCCGGAATGGCACGACCTGTCCAAACGTGCCAAAGACATGGGCAGCGCTGCGGTGCTGCTCAGCTTGCTGCTGTGCGCTGGCGTTTGGATGGCTGCGCTTTGGCAACGCTTGTCATGACCGGGAACAACACCCGGGGCACATCACCTGCCTTTTCGGTCTGCGTTTACTGCGGCTCCAAACCCGGCAACTCGCCTGAATTTGCCCAAATCGCCGTCCAAGTGGGCACCTGGATTGGCCAGCATGGCGGCCAACTGGTTTATGGCGGCGGCCGCAATGGCCTGATGGGCCTGGTCGCCGAAGCCACTCTGGCCGCAGGCGGCACCGTGGTGGGCATCATTCCTACAGCCTTGGTCGAAAAGGAATGGGCGCACCACGGCTGCACCGAACTGCATGTGGTGGACACCATGCATGAGCGCAAACGCCTGATGGCCGACAAAGCCGATGCTTTTCTGGCCTTGCCCGGCGGCATCGGCACTTTTGAAGAATTGTTTGAAGTCTGGACTTGGCGTCAGCTGGGTTACCACGACAAACCCATCGGCATCCTCAACAGCAACGGTTATTACGATGGTCTGATGAATTTCATTGGCCAAGTCGTCCAAGAGGGCTTCATGGCCGATTGGCAAACCAGCTTGGTGACCATTGGGACCGCTCCCGAGGTTTTGCTGCGAGAGTTGGTGGAAGCGGCAGGTTTTTCACCACCCGCCAAAATCGAATGGCTTTGAATGGGCTTGATCGACGGACCTGAATCCCAAGGCCCGTGCCTGATCAGATGGCTGTTTCGTCCTGTTCGCCGGTGCGGATGCGCACCACGCGCTCAACCGAAGTCACAAAAATCTTCCCGTCGCCGATCTTGCCGGTGCGGGCGGCCTTGACAATGGCGTCCACACAGCTGTCCACGTCGTCGTCCTTGACGACCACCTCGACCTTGACCTTGGGCAAAAAGTCGACCACGTATTCGGCACCCCGGTACAGCTCGGTGTGGCCTTTTTGGCGGCCAAAACCCTTGACTTCGGTCACTGTCAAACCCGTCACGCCGCATTCGGCCAAGGCTTCACGCACTTCTTCCAGTTTGAAGGGTTTGATGACGGCGGTGATCTGTTTCATGAAAAAAATCCTCAAAAAATGGAAAGTACCCGAATTCAGGCGCGAAATTTGTTGGTCATAGGATAACGCCAATCCTTGCCAAAACTGCGGTGCGTCACGCGAATGCCCACGGGCGACTGGCGGCGCTTGTACTCGTTGAGCTTGATCAGGCGCGTGACTTTTTCCACATCTGCCCGCTCAAAACCGTCTGCGATCAGCGCATCCACGCCCTCGTCGTTTTCCATGTAGCGCTGAATGATCGCGTCCAGCACCTCGTACGCCGGCAGGCTGTCCTGGTCTTTTTGGTCGGGGCGCAGCTCGGCGCTGGGCGGGCGGGTGATGATCCGCTCAGGGATCGGTTGGCTGCCCGTGCCATACGGATCATGAAGGTTGCGCCAGCGGGCCAAGTCAAACACACGGGTCTTGACCACGTCCTTGATCACCGCAAAACCGCCGGCCATGTCGCCATACAGCGTGCAGTAACCCGTGGCCATTTCGCTCTTGTTGCCGGTGGTCAGCACAATCGCCCCGGTCTTGTTGGACAGCGCCATGAGCAGCGTGCCGCGAATGCGGGCCTGGATGTTTTCTTCGGTGGTGTCCTCTTTCAGGCCCTCAAACTGCGCCGACAGCGCTTGTTTGAAGCCATCAAACAAAGGCGCAATCGAGATCTCGTCGTAGCGCACACCCAGGCGCTTGACCATGTCGCGCGAATCGATCCAGCTGATGTCGGCCGTGTAGGGCGAAGGCATCATCACCGCATGAATCTTGTCGGCACCGATCGCGTCCACCGCAATCGCCAGCACCAGCGCCGAATCGATGCCGCCCGACAGACCCAAAATCGCACCCTGGAAACCGTTTTTGCCCAGGTAGTCGCGCACGCCCAGCACCAGCGCATCCCACAACTCGGCATCAGCGCTGGCCATGGGCACCAAGGCCTCGGGCTCAGCACTCAGGTCCACCCCCTGCTGGCCAAGCGATGCCTGCACCACCAAGTCGGCCTCGCGAAAGCCCTCGGCCCGCGCCACGGTTTCGCCTTGAGCATTGAGCGCAAACGAGCGGCCTTCAAAAATCACCTCGTCTTGCCCGCCAACCAGGTGCGCATAAATCAGGGGCAAACCGCTGTCGGCCACGCGCTCGCGCATGCGTTGCTCACGCTCCGGGCCTTTGCCCGCATGGAAAGGCGAAGCGTTCAGCACCGCCAGCACCTGCGCCCCAGCGTCACGCGCCAGACGGGCCGGTTCGTCGAACCAAGCGTCTTCGCAAATGAGCAAACCCACCCTCACGCCTTCGACCTCAAACACCCCCACCCCGTTGCCGGGTGTGAAATAGCGGCGCTCGTCAAACACTTGGTAGTTGGGCAACTCGCGCTTGTCGTAAGCGCAGACGACTTTGCCCTCGCACAGGACGCTCGCGCGGTTGTGGCGGCGCGTCACAGCCACGCTGCGGGTGCGCACGCCGCCGCCTTCGGGGTGGCCCACCACCACATGCAGGCCCTTTAACCCAGCCAGTTCGCGGGCCACCGTTTTCAGGGCATCATCACAGGCATCGATGAAGGCCGGGCGCAGCAACAGGTCTTCGGCCGCATAGCCGCAAATCGACAGCTCGGGCGTGATCAACAGCCTGGCCCCCTGGGCATAAGCCGAGGTGGCGGCGTCAATGATTTTGCGGGCATTGCCCGGCATGTCACCAACGACAAAGTTGAGCTGGGCTACACGAATTTGGAGAGTCATACAGGTGCTGGAAAAATTGAGCTTGAATTATGTCACCCGGGTAGAGGATGACCTGAGTGGCATCGCGCCTGAGGTTTGGGACGGCTTGCTCGCCCAGCAAGATGCGCCATCTCCCTTCATGCGGCATGCCTATTTGTCGGCCATGCAGACCAGCGGCTCGGCTGTGCCCGAGACGGGCTGGACACTTCAAGTGCTCAGTTTATGGCGCGACACCCCCACGGGCCTGGCCTTGGCCGCAGCATGCCCGCTCTACCTCAAGACCCATTCACGCGGCGAGTATGTGTTTGACCACGCCTGGGCCGACGCTTACGAGCGCCATGGCCTGAACTATTACCCCAAAGCCCTCGTGGCCCCGCCCTTCACACCCGTGCCTGGCAGCCGTTTGCTGGCCGAGTCCGATGCCACCCGCCAAGCCCTGCTGGCCGCCTTGCTGGAGTTGTGCCAAACCAACGAGATCCCCTCGCTGCACATCCTGTTTGGCAGCCCACAAGACTTGCAGGCTTGCGAGAAGGCGGGTTTGCTGCAGCGCAGCCAGGTGCAATTCCATTGGCAAAACCAGGGCTGGCGCGACTTTGACGACTTTTTGGGCAGCCTGAACCAGGAAAAGCGCAAAAAAATCCGACAAGAACGCCGCAAAGTGGCTGAGGCAGGTGTCAGCTTTCGCGCCGTACGCGGCCCCGACATGACAGGCGATGACTGGGCCTTGCTGCTGCGCTGCTACCAGCAGACCTATTGGGAACACGGCAACGCGCCCTATTTGAAGCCTGAGTTTTTCGACGCCATGCGCCGTGACATGGCCGCCAATTGGCTCTTGTTTGTGGCCGAACACGAAGGGCAAGCCATCGGCATCAGCCTCATCGGCCTGCACCTGAACGCCGCTGGCCAGCCCGAAGTGGCTTATGGGCGTTATTGGGGAGCCCTCGCACGGGTGGACTGCCTGCACTTTGAGGCCTGTTATTACCAGCCCATCGCGTGGTGCATCGCCAATGGCGTCAAGCGCTTTGAAGGCGGGGCCCAAGGCGAGCACAAAATGGCCCGAGCCCTGCTGCCCACGCCCACGCACAGCGCCCACTGGCTGGCGCACCCGGCGTTTTCAGAAGCGGTGGCGCGGTATTTGGAGCGCGAAAAAGCGGGGATTGACAACTACATGGAAGCCCTGCAGCAGCACTCGCCTTTGAAAAAGCCCCAGTAAAAACCCCAAAAAAACGCCTGCGCGGCGCAAACCGGGCAGGCGTTCAGCGGATCCATCGGCTTCAGGCAAAAGCCGCTGGCAAAGACCCATCAGGCTTTTTGGTAATTGGCGATGCCATCCATCAGTTCTTTGGCGGCGGACTCGACGCCTTCCCAGCCCTTGACCTTGACCCACTTGCCTTTTTCCAAGTCTTTGTAGTGTTCAAAGAAGTGGGCAATTTGCTTGAGCTGCAGCTCGTGCACATCGGCCAAGGTTTTGATGTTGGCGTAGATAGGCAGAATTTTTTCGGTGGGCACGGCCAAAATCTTGCCGTCCATGCCGCCTTCGTCTTCCATCAACAAAATGCCAATGGCACGGCACGACACCACCACGCCTGGGGGCAAGGGGAAAGGGGTCATGACCAACACGTCCACCGGGTCGCCATCACCGGCGATGGTCTGGGGCACATAGCCGTAGTTGGTGGGGTAGTGCATGGCGGTGCCCATGAAACGGTCCACAAACAAAGCACCGGACTCTTTGTCCACTTCGTACTTCACAGGGTCGGAGTTCATCGGGATTTCGATGATGACATTGAATGCGTCGGGCACTTTGCTGCCGGGGGTGACTTTGTTCAGGGACATGGTGTCTGCTTTTGAAAGTTAAGAGGAAACGAAAAATCCTAGGGATTAACCCCGATTTTACTTTCACAGGGCTTGCGCAGGCGTGGGCACAGGCTGAATCGGGCCTTTCACCGCCTGCCCTTTCTGCGCCAGTTGCCGTGATGTCTCGTGCGTGATTTCCAAGCCCGGGCCAGAGCCGACAATCGCCCCATGCAACACAACTTCATCGCCAACCAATCCATCCCCGCCCTGGCAGGCCAAACCATCGACGTGCTCGACCCATCTGACGGGCAGGTGTTCGATCAGATCCCGCGCAGCCAGGCGGCCGACATCGATGCTGCGGTGCAAGCGGCTCGGGCAGCCTTCAACGGCCCATGGGGCAAGCTGACCGCCGTGGAGCGCGGTCGCTTGCTCATGAAGCTGTCGCAAAAAGTGAATGAGCACGCCGCTGAGCTCGCCGCACTGGAGCAGCGCGACTGCGGCAAGCCCACCAAGCAGGCCGGGGCCGATTCGGTGGCCTTGGCACGCTATTTCGAGTTTTATGCCGGGGCCTGCGACAAGCTGCACGGCGAGACACTGCCCTACCAAAACGGCTACAGCGTGCTGACCTGGCGCGAGCCACACGGCGTGACGGGCCATGTGATTCCCTGGAACTACCCGATGCAGATTTTTGGGCGCAGCGTGGGCGGCGCTTTGGCAGCAGGCAATGCATGCGTGGTCAAGCCGGCCGAAGACGCCTGCCTGAGCCTGATTCGGGTGGCGCAACTGGCCGCCGAGGTGGGTTTTCCGCCGGGGGCCATCAACATCGTCACCGGTTACGGCCATGAGGTGGGCGACGCGCTGGCCCGCCACCCGGGCATTGACCACATCAGTTTCACCGGCAGCCCCCGCGTGGGCACGCTCATCCAACAAGTGGCCGCCGAGCGCCACTGCCCCGTGACGCTGGAGCTGGGCGGCAAAAGCCCGCAGATCATTTTTGACGACGCCGATCTGGACGCGGCCATTCCGGTGGTGGTCAACGCCATCGTGCAAAACTCCGGCCAGACCTGCAGCGCAGGCTCGCGCGTGCTGATCCAGCAAGGCATTTACGAGCCCTTGCTCAAGCGGCTAGGCGAAGCCTTCAGCCGCCTGCAAGTGGGCTCTGCTGCGATGAACCTGGACTTGGGCCCCCTGATCCGCGCCAGCCAGTTGGAGCGCGTCACCGGCTTTTTAGACCAGGCCAAGGCCGATGGCATCGCCACTGTGGCCCAAGGGCAAATTGCTGCGGGTGTGCCTGCTGGCGGCTTTTACCAAGCCCCCACCTTGCTGCGCGATGTGCCGGTGATGCACCGGTTGGCGCAAGAAGAAGTATTTGGCCCGGTCCTGTCGGCCATGTCATTCACCGACGAAGACCATGCGATCGAACTGGCCAACGCCACAGAATTCGGCTTGGTGGCCGGTATCTGGACACGCGATGGTGGCCGACAATTCCGCATGGCCAAGCGCGTGCGCAGCGGCCAGGTGTTCATCAACAACTACGGTGCAGGCGGTGGCGTGGAGCTGCCCTTTGGCGGAGTCAAGTCCTCGGGTTATGGCCGAGAAAAAGGCTTTGAGGCGCTGCTGGGCTTCACCACCCTCAAAACTGTGGCCATCCAGCACGGCTGACGCCACCTGTTGATCCGACCCGATGATGTTTGCATGAACGCTTTTTTGTAGACCTGTTCATCCTTGACCATGCTGACTCATCGGAGAGGCGACTCGGGCACAATCGACCCCCATGTCTGAACGCGTCATTCCGCTGGTTGACCAGCGCCATCCCAGCTTGCCTTTGCCCTCCCTTTTGGCGGGGGCTGATCTGAGCGAATTGCCCCTGGACGGTCTGCACCGTCCCCTGACCGATTTGCGCATCAGCGTGACCGACCGCTGCAACTTCAGGTGCAGCTACTGCATGCCCAAGGAAATCTTTGACAAAGACTACGCCTACCTGCCGCACAGCCAGCTGCTGAGCTTTGAAGAGATCACCCGCATCGCCAGCGTGTTTGTGGGACGGGGTGTGCGCAAAATCCGCCTCACGGGCGGTGAGCCCCTGCTGCGCAAGAACATCGAAATCCTGATCGAACAACTGGCTGCCCTGCGCACCCCCGATGGTCAGCCGCTCGATTTGACGCTGACCACCAACGGCTCGCTCTTGGCCCGCAAGGCCCAGAGCCTGAAAGACGCAGGCTTACAACGCGTCACCGTCAGCTTGGACGGACTGGACGACGCGGTTTTTCGCAGCATGAACGACGTGGACTTTCCGGTGGCCGATGTGCTGGCCGGAATCGAGGCGGCGCGGGCTGCGGGCCTGGGGCCGATCAAGGTCAACATGGTCGTCAAACGCGGCACCAACGAACACGAAATTTTGCCCATGGCCCGGCATTTCCGGGGCTCGGGCATTGTGCTGCGCTTCATTGAATACATGGACGTGGGCGCAACCAACGGCTGGTGCATGGACGAGGTGCTGCCCAGCGCAGAAGTGGTGTGCCGCCTGCATGCCGAGATGCCGCTGGTGCAGTTGGATCCAGCCGCGCCCGGCGAAACGGCCGAACGCTGGGGCTACGCCAACGAACAGGGCGAGCACGACCTGGCTTTGGGCGAAATTGGCGTCATCAGCAGCGTGACCCAAGCCTTTTGCGGTGACTGCAACCGCGCCCGCCTGTCCACCGAAGGCCGCCTGTATTTGTGCCTGTTTGCCAGCCAGGGCTATGACCTGCGCCAGCTGCTGCGCGACCCGGCGCAAAGCGACAGTGCATTGGCCGCCACGGTGAATGCGATCTGGCGCGGGCGCACCGACCAATATTCGGTGCTGCGCAGCCTGCGCGGGCCGGACACCGCCAGTGGCCCCGGCCGCCGGGTGGAAATGAGCTACATCGGAGGCTGAAGGCCATGAACAACAACGCACCCGCCATCACCGGCCTCATCCTCGCAGGCGGGCGCGGCTCGCGCATGGGTGGCAGCGACAAAGGCCTGCAAAACTTCCACGGCCTGCCCCTGGCTTTGCAAACCCTGATGCGCCTGCAGCTGCAAAGCCTGCCGCTGCAAGAAGTGCTGATCAACGCCAACCGCAACCTGGCCGCCTACGAATCGCTGGGCGTGCCGGTCTGGCCCGACAGCATCGACGGCTTTGCAGGACCTCTGGCGGGTTTTCAGACGGGTTTGGAGCGCTGCGAAACGCCGCTCATGCTCACGGTGCCCTGTGACACGCCCTTGTTTCCGCTCGATCTGCTGGAGCGCCTGGTCCACGCCATGGACGCCCAAGACGCCGATCTGGCCATGGCCGCTGCGCCTGAGGCCGATGGCACGGTGCGCACGCAGCCGGTGTTTTGCCTGCTCAAAACCGATCTGCTCGAAAGCCTGGTCAAGTTCACCCAAGGCGGTGGCCGCAAAATCGACGCCTGGACCGCACAGCACCGCTGCGCCATCGTCCCTTTTGACCTGCCCGGCGACAGCCCGCAGGCCTTTGCCAACGCCAACACACCGGCCGAACTGCAGCAACTCGAAGCCCTCTGAATCCCATGGCCACACAATGGCCGCGCCGACCATGACCATGCCCCTGTCCCCCGCACTGTCACCCACACTGTCACTCAGCGAAATCGCCGACCGCCTGCAAGGCTACGACCCGCAAGCCCTGTCTGCCCGCCATGTGAACGACTTTCTGGCCCAGCTGGTCCAGCCCGTGCGCGAACAAGAAACCGTGGCCCTGATGCAGGCCCATGGCCGCATCCTGGCGCAAGACGTGGTCTCGCCCATCAGTGTGCCGCCACACGACAACTCGGCCATGGACGGCTACGCCTTGCGCGGCGCTGAACTGCTCAGCGACCACCCCACCCCATTCACGGTGGTGGGCACCGCATTTGCAGGTGCTGCCTGGCAAGGCACCGTGAAGGCGGGAGAGTGCGTGCGCATCATGACCGGGGCCATCATGCCCGCCGGGCTGGACACCGTGGCCCCGCAAGAACTGGTCAAAACCGAGGGTGACACGGTCCACATTCCGCCACGCATGCTGCAAGCGGGCGACAACCGCCGCCTGTTGGGCGAAGACCTGATGGCCGGGCAGCCTGCCTTGCGCGCAGGCACACGCTTGAGCCCCGCCGCCTGTGGCCTGCTGGCCAGCTTGGGGTTGCCCGGCGTGAGCGTCTGGCGCAGGCCCAAGGTGGCCTATTTTTCAACCGGCGACGAAATCCTGAGCCTGGGCGAAGCACCCCGCGAAGGCGCGGTTTACGACAGCAACCGCTACACCGTGGCGGGCATGGTGCAGGCGCTGGGCTGCGAGCTGATCGACATGGGTGTGGTGCGCGACGAGCCTGCTGCGCTGGAACAGGCTTTTGTGGACGCCGCAGCACAGGCCGACGCCATCATCACCAGCGGCGGCGTGAGCGTGGGCGAGGCCGATCACACCAAGGCCATGATGAAAAAGCTGGGCGATGTGGCTTTTTGGCGCATCGCCATGCGCCCTGGCCGCCCCATGGCGGTGGGCCGCATTCAGCATGGCGAACGCTCGGCCGTGCTCTTTGGCCTGCCCGGCAACCCGGTCGCGGTGATGGTGACTTTTGCCGCCTTTGTGCGCCCGGCCCTGCAGCAGCTCATGGGCTGGCAAGCACCTGCTTTGCCGCTGCTCAAGGCCAAAAGCACCGAGGCGTTGCGCAAGAAACCCGGCCGCACCGAATACCAGCGCGGCATCGTCAGCACCAACGCAGCGGGCCAATTGCAGGTCAACATCACCGGCAACCAAGGCTCGGGCGTGCTCAGCTCCATGGTGCAGGCCAACGGCCTGATTGTGCTGGGCCATGCCCAAGGCAACGTGGCCGTGGGCGACGAGGTGGATGTGATGATGTTTGACGGGCACCTGTGAGTCCGGGGACTTCATGGACATGAAAAAAGCGGCCAAGGCCGCTTTTTTCATGTCTCGGACACAGCGCGCGTGCAGCGCCTGGCGATCAGTGCACAGCCGACGCGGGCGGTACCTCATGCGCCACCGCCTTGTTGGGTCCCGGCACCGCGTTGCGGGCCAGCAAAGAGTACATGGTGGGCACCACAAAAATGGCCAACAAGGTGCCCAAGCTCATGCCGCCCACGATCACCCAGCCGATTTGCGTGCGGCTTTCAGCGCCCGCACCCTTGGCCAAGGCCAAGGGCACTGCACCCAACACCATGGCCCCGGTGGTCATCAAAATCGGACGCAAACGCTGCGCAGAGGCTTTGATGAGGGCCTCTTGCATGGCCATACCTTGCTCTCGCAGCTGGTTGGTGAATTCCACAATCAAAATGCCGTGCTTGGTGATCAAGCCCACCAAGGTGATCAGGCCGATTTGCGAGTACACATTGAGTGAGCCGCCCGTGTATTTGAGCGCCAGCAAGGCCCCAATCATGGACAAAGGCACGGACAGCATGATCACAAATGGATCGATGAAACTCTCAAACTGTGCAGACAAGACCAGGAAAATGAAGAACAGCGCCAGCACGAACACAATCACCAAAGCACCCTGCGAGCTCTTGAATTCGCGCGAGGTGCCGTTCAGCTCGGTGGTGTAACCGGGCTTGAGCACCTTGGCCGCAGTTTCGTCCATGAACTGGATCGCTTCACCCAATGAATAATCAGGCGACAAGTTGGCCGTGATCGACACCGAGCGGCGCTGGCCAAAGTGGTTCAACTCGCGCGGCGACACGCTCTCGCGCACCTTCACCAGACTGGACAGCGGGATCATGGTGTCGTTGCGGCCCCGCACCTGGATCACGTCGATGTCATCGGGCGTGTTGCGGGCTGACGGCAAGGTTTGCACGATCACGTCGTACTGCTCGGCATCGCGTTTGTAGCGCGTCACCACACGGCCCCCCAACATGGTCTCGATGGTTTTGGCCACCACCTCAATGCTCACGCCCAGCTCTGCGGCTTTCACGCGGTCGACTTCGATGCGCAACTCGGGCTTGTTCAGGCGCAAATCCACATCGGGTGACAAAATGCCCGGGTTTTTGGCCACTTCGTCCATCAACAGGCGCGTGATTTGGTTCAGATTTTGATAGCTGTCCGAGGTCTGAATCACGAAGTTCAAAGGCCGCTCACGGAAACCTTGGCCCAAAGAAGGAGGTGTGATCGGAAAAGCATTCACACCAGGCAAGCTGTTGAACTTGCCACCCATCTCACGCGCGATCTCCAGGGTCGTGCGTTGGCGCTCGTCCCAATCCACCGCACGATAAACCACCGAACCTTGACCCACGGTGGGGTTGCCCATGTTGGCAAAAATCCGGTCGAACTCGGGATAGGCCTGTCCGAACTTCTCGAGCGAACGGGCATAGCGGTCGGTGTACTCCAGTGTGGAGCCATCGGGCGCGTTCACGGTGGCCAAAATCACACCACGGTCCTCCAGCGGGGCGAGCTCCTGCTTCATGGTGGGGTAAATCATGGCAATGCCCACCCCCGAAGCCAACATCACCAACACCACCACCCAACGGGCGCGAGTCAAGATGAAGCCCAACAAATTTTCATAACCCGTCGACAAAGCCGTGAGTTGGCGCTCCATGAAACTGTCAAACCAGCTGGGGTTGGGGTTATGGCGCAGCAGTTTGGCGCTCAACATGGGCGCCAGCGTCAAGGCCACAAATCCAGACACAATCACCGCTCCAGCCAAGGCCAACGCAAACTCACCAAACAGCTTGCCGGTGCGTCCCGGGGTAAAGGCCAAGGGTGCAAACACAGCAGCCAGCGTCAAGGTCATGGCGATGACGGCAAAACTGATCTCGCGCACGCCCTTGATGGCCGCTGAAAACGGGTCCAGTCCTTCTTCGATGTGCCGGTAAATGTTTTCCAACACCACAATGGCATCGTCCACCACCAAGCCAATGGCCAGCACCAGCGCCAGCAAGGTCAGGGTGTTGATGGTGAAACCGGCCAAAGCCATCATGGCAAACGCACCGATCAAACTGACCGGAATGGTGATGATCGGGATGATCGAGGCCCGCAAGGTGCGCAAGAACACAAAAATCACCAACCCCACCAATACCACCGCCTCCACAATGGTCTGGAACACGTTCTTGATGGAGCGGTCGATGAAGACCGAGTTGTCGTTGGCCACGTCAATCGAGATGTCGCCGGGCAAATCGGCCTGCAAGCGGGGAATCATCTCGCGCACGCCTTTGGACAAGTCCAGCGGGTTGGCTGTCGCTTGGCGAATCACACCCGCAGAAATCGCAGGCCGTCCATTCAGGCGCACCAAGCTCCGGTCATTGGCGGCATCTTCCTTGATTTGGGCCACATCGCGCAGCTTGACTGAAAAGCCGTTCACTGTGCGGATCACGATGTCCCCAAACTGCCCGGGTCGGGTCAAATCGGTTTGTGAAGACACACTGAATTCTCGGTTGCTGGACTCGATGCGGCCCGCAGGCAACTCCAGATTGCTTCGCCGGATCGCATCTTCAACGTCTTGCGGCGTGAGCTTGAAAGACGACAGGCGGGCATGGTCGAGTGACACCAACATGGCGTATTTGCGCTCACCGTAAATGCGCACATCGGCCACACCCGTCACGGTTTGCAAGCGGGGTTTGACCACCCGGTTGACCAGGTCGTTGATTTGCAAGGCGTCAAGCGTGTCGCTGGAAAAAGCCAGCCAAATCACCGGAAAGGCATCGGCCTCCACCTTGGCGATGACCGGCTCTTCAATGGCCTGAGGCAAGCGGTTGCGCACGCGCGAAGTGCGGTCACGGACCTCGGCAGCGGCGGTGTCGGCGTCTTTTTCGAGGCGAAAACGCACCGTGATTTGCGACTGCTCGGCGCGGCTGATGGAAGTGATGACATCCACCGCATCAATGCCGGCAATCGAGTCTTCCAGCGGTTTGGTGACCTGCGACTCCACCACTTCGGCCGAAGCGCCGACATAGCGGGTGGTCACGGTGACGGTGGGCTCGTCGATTTTGGGGTACTCACGCAGCGACAGCGTTTTGAAGCTCACGGCACCAATGAGCAAAATCAGCAAGGACATGACCACGGCCAACACAGGCCGGCGGATAGAGACTTCAGCGAGCTGCATCGGCACCCCTCAGGCAGGGATTGGGGCCGGACAGGGCAGCCACATTTCGGGAACCCGCCTGAGCCGGTTTGCCCAAGGCAGCAGCGCCAGGGCCAGACGCCAGCATGGCAGGTGGGGTGGTTTGAGCGGGCGCTGCAGAGGCTGTAGCAGGCGGGGCGGAAGCTGAAGGCGAAGGCGCAGAAGCCATGGGTGCACCGCCCCCCGCAGCCGGTTTACCGCCTGCCGGCTGAGACAAGTCCACCAAGCGCACAACGGTGCCGTCTTTTTGCAAACGCTGATGGCCTGCGGTGACCACACGCTCGTCGGCAGCCAAACCTTCGAGGACTTCAACCTTGCCGGGCTGGCGCAAACCCAGCTTCACGGCCACACGTTGCGAGACCCAAGTGTCGGCTTTTTCCCCCGCCACCACTTTGACCACAAATGTTCTTCCCCCTTGAGGAATGATGGCCTCTTCAGGAATCACCAGGGCGTTTTGGCGCGAACCAAACACCGCATTCACCCGGGCAAACATGCCCGGCCGCAAGGACTGCTGGCGGTTGTCAATACAGCCACGCACACCGACCGAGCGGCCATTGGCTTCAATCAATGGGTCCACGGCCTGCACAACGGCCGTGAATGGACGGCCCGGCAAAGCATCCAAAGTCAACTGAGCCGTTTGGCCAGCGCGAATTTTGGCCTGAAAGCGCTCGGGCAAGCGGAAGTCCAGCAGCACCGCATCCATGTCCTCAATGTTCACCATGTCAGCGCCATCTTTGAGGTAATCACCAACGCTGATTTGCTTGAGACCGGTCACACCACTGAAAGGTGCCAGCACTTTCAGGCGCTGCAAGGTGGCATCGGCCAAGGCCAGTTTGGCACTGGCCACCTCCAAAGCAGCCCCGCTTTCGTCGAGCGAACGCTTGCTGATGAAGTTTTGCCCCACCAGTTCTTGGTTGCGCTTGTGATTGGCCTGTGCAATCGACAATTCGGCCCGCGCTTGTGACACCTGCGCTTGCTGCAACTGGTCATCAAACTGAACCAAGACTTGGCCCTTGCGCACACGCTGACCATCGTTGAAAAAAATCTCTTTCACTCGGCCGGCCACTTCGGGGCGAAGCATCACCGACTGCCGCGAGCGCAAACTGCCCACCGCCTGAGTTTCGTCCACCAAGGTTTGGGTTTCGACTTTGGCCACTTCAACAGCGGGTGCTTTGGGGGGGCCGCTCACGGGGCCTGGGGCTGAGCCAGAAGGACCATTGGAGCCGGGGGTGCCGGTCGACGGACTTGCATTGCTTGTTGAAACGGGCTTGTTTTGCCACCACCACGCTGCGCCAGAAGCCACGCAAACACCCAACAGCGCCATGAGGGCGTATTTCTTCTTGTAAGCCATTCACATCTCTCTCAGGTTGAATTCACCAAGACTGTCAGAATGTAACAGCGGTGCACGCACTAGCCAATGGGACAGGTGTCGCCACCCCCATGCGAGGAACAGGAGTGCACCAGCTCAAAAAGCACCCCACAAAGATCGCGCCTCAACGGCCCAAAGCTTTGTCTACGCCGAGATTGGCCAGTGCATCGGCCCGCTCATTGCCAGGATCGCCCGCGTGGCCTTTGACCCAGCGCCAATCAATCCGGTGTCCCGCAGTGGACACCACAGTGTCCAATTTTTGCCACAAATCGGCATTCTTGACCGGTTGCTTGGCGGCAGTGCGCCAACCTCGAGCCTTCCAACCCTGAATCCACTCGGTGATGCCTTTGCGAACATATTCGCTGTCCAGATACAAAGTGACTTGGCAAGGGCGTTTGAGCGCCATCAATCCTTCAATGACAGCGGTCATTTCCATGCGGTTGTTGGTGGTGTTCAACTCGCCGCCAAAAAGCTCCTGCACATGCTGGCCTGACTGCAAGCGTGCGCCCCAGCCGCCCGGGCCAGGGTTGCCCTTGCAGGCACCATCGGTATAAATTTCAACGTGTGTCAACACTGTCTTTCACGGCCTCTTGACGGCCAATAGAGGTATCTGACCGAGCCACAGGCACGGTCGTAGGAGCGGGCGATCGTACCTTGCGCCAAGGGCGTGATTCCAGCAAACGGCCGCCATGGACACGTTTGGTGGCCATTAACAAATAAACACCTCCAAAAATGGGCCACCACCGTTCGCCCACACGGTCCATCCAATCCATGCGCTGCATCCAACGCTCATGACGCCAAGCCGGGGTCCATCCACCAAAACGGCTGACCTGAACCTCAAACCCCAACAAACGCAACCAATCGCGCAAACGCCGGTAGGCAATCAAAGACTGCCCCAGACCGGCCCCCGTCGTTTGGCGACGCAAGACACCCGACCGGTGCCAGCCCCACCAACTCAAAGGATTGAAGCCCGTGATGAGGACATGCCCCTCGGGAATCAAGACCCGCTCCACCTCGCGCAAACACGCATGCGGATCGGCCGACCTCTCCAATGCATGGGGCAAGACCACCAAATCCAGGCTATCGGCCGGCCATGGCCACGCCCTGCTGTCCAGCCAGACATCCGGAGATCGGGACTGGACATCGGTGTTGTGATGAAATGCGGCTTGCGCTGACTCGAACTCGGCTTGGGCTTGCCAACGGTGAGGCATTCGGTTGCCGCGCAAGGCGTCCAATTCGGGCCAACCCAATTGGACGGCATGGTAGCCAAATACATCGGCCAATACGGCATCGCTTTGGGCTTGTTCCCAAGCCAACAAACGCGCGGCCACCGGCTGGTCCAAACTGGACAACCAATCTGTATTTGAATGCTTGCTTTCTATAATCGGACTCTCCATGAAACTCATTGCATTGCCCGCTTTCACCGACAACTATATTTGGTTGTTGCACACAGACCACCACGTTCTGGCTGTTGACCCAGGCGATGGTGCGGCTGTGCTGGACTGGCTGGTGGCACACCCCGGGCTGCAACTGGACACGATTTTAGTCACGCACCACCATGCCGACCACACTGGGGGGGTGGCCCAACTGGTGGCTCAAACAGGCGCCGCATGCAAAGGACCGGCCATGGAACGCCTGCCCATCGACGTGCAAGGTCTGCAACAAGGCGATGCGTTTAACTGGCATGGCCTGAACTTCCAGGTGATCGATGTGCCCGGCCACACCCTGGGACACATCGCATTTTGGGCGCAACCGCCAGACCAAGACCCTGTGCTGTTTTGTGGCGACACCTTGTTTTCTGGCGGCTGTGGACGCCTGTTTGAAGGCACTCCCGCTCAAATGCTGCAGTCTCTGGACACCCTGGCCGCTTTGCCCTCTGCCACCCGGGTGTGTTGTGCCCACGAATACACCTTGTCCAACTTGAAATTTGCCTTGGCCGTGGAGCCTCACAACACTGACTTGCAGCAATACGTGCAGCGGTGCACCCAACTGCGCCAGCAAGATCTGCCAACTTTGCCTGCACACCTGCACACAGAGCGAGCCATCAACCCCTTCTTGCGCAGCCGCGAACCTGATGTGGTCAGGGCAGTGCAACAACATGCGCCTCACGCGGTGGACGACATCGCCATTTTTGCGGCCCTTCGTCAATGGAAAAACGACTTCCGATGATCCTCCTCCTATCGCCCCTGAAGGCCCTGGGCCGCCCCGCTGGGGCCTTGATTTTGGGCTTGACCTTGCTGCTGGCGGGCTGCGCAACCCCCTCGTCAGGCCCCAGATCGAGCTTTCCCAGCGCAACACCTTCGGCACCCTCGACTCCAACCGTCAAACAAGATGCGGCAAATGCCTCCCTCAACGCCCCACCCGTGGTGTGGGTCGCCCCTGCCGAACCTGACCGTCCCGTCGTGCTCAAGCCAGAATCGCAAATTGGCCTTCAAGCCCCACCCGTTGACGTCTGGGAACGCATTCGCCGTGGTTTTGCCATGCCCGACCTCGACAACGAACTCGTGCGCAACCGCGAACAGTGGTATGCCAGTCGCCCCGACTACATCTTGCGCATGACCGAACGCTCACGCCCCTACCTGTTCCACATCGTGGAGGAACTGGAGCGGCGCAACATGCCCACCGAGCTGGCCTTGCTGCCCTTCATTGAGTCGGCCTTCAATCCCCAGGCCGTCTCGAGTGCCAAAGCCGCAGGCATGTGGCAGTTCATGCCCGCCACGGGCAAGTACTTTGACCTCAAGCAAAACCTGTTCAGAGACGAGCGTCGCGATGTACTGGAATCCACCCGTGCGGCACTCGACTACCTGCAAAAGCTCTACACCCTGTTTGGCGACTGGCATTTGGCTTTGGCCGCTTACAACTGGGGTGAAGGCAGTGTGGGCCGTGCTTTGGCACGCAACCGGGCCCAAGGCAAACCGCTGAGCTACAGCGATCTGAACATGCCCAACGAAACCCGTTATTACGTGCCCAAATTGCAGGCCGTCAAAAACATCGTGGCCCAGCCCGAGGCCTTCAGCACCCAGTTGCCCCTGATTCAGAACCACCCCTTCTTCAAGAGTGTGCCCATTGACCGCGATATCGATGTCGAGGTGGCCGCCAAATTGGCAGGTGTTTCCTTAGAGGACTTCAAAGCCCTCAACCCTGCCATGAGCCGACCGGTGATCCTGGCTGCAGGCACACCCCAAATTTTGCTGCCATGGGACAACGCCACCATCTTTGAGACCAACCTGCAATCACACGCCAACCGCCGACTGTCCACCTGGACCGCATGGCAAGCCCCACGCACCATGAAGGCCGAAGAAGTGGCCACTCAGCTGGGCCTGTCCGCCGAGCAATTGCGCTCGGTCAATGGCATACCACCGCGCATGCTGGTCAAAGCCGGCTCCACCTTGCTGGTGCCGCGCCAGGGGAAACTGGACAACGATGTCACCGAACATCTGGCCGACAACGCCCACTTGGCCCTGGCCCCCGAGGTGGTGCTCAAAAAGATCCAGGTCAAAGCCAGAAAAGGCGACTCCTTGGCCAGCCTGGCAGCCAGGCACGGTGTCAGTGCCGCCAACGTGGCCGAATGGAACCGACTCAAACCCTTGGTCAACCTGAACAATGGCCAAACACTGACCCTGTTGGTGCCCTCACAAGCCCCCCGCCGCGTAGAAAAATCGACGGCACGTCGAAGCCCCGCAGTCAAGCCCACAACCGTGGCGCGTACCAGCAAACCCGCCCGCAAACACTGATCCACTCAGGCGGCAAAGCGGCTGCGCGATTTGAGCGCAAACGCATTGGTGAAGGTTTTTTCGGGCAACACGCGTGCGGCCCCGACCCCATTGGGCAAACGGGCATGCACTCGCCATGCATTCATCACTTCATCACTGCGCAGCAAACCATCAACAGCATACGACTCGCGCAGCTTTTCGAAAGCGCTCAAATAAACGGCCCGGTCACCCAGCCAATGCTCGGCGGGCACGGCCTTCAGCACATCGGTCACTCCTGCAGTCTGCAACCATTTCAGGGCATGCACCACCCCGTCACTCAAAGCCTGAACCCGGTCGGATTGGCGTTGCATAAAGTCAGCCGAAGCCATCAAACAGGCGCCCGGCATCAGGCCTCCAAAAAACTTGCGCGTCGAACTCAAGCTGCGGGCATCAAAAAGCACCCGGATTTCGTTTTTTTGCTCCAACCAATGCATCACCGGATCGGGCTGGCACAAGGCATCAATGGCACCGCTGCGCAAGGATTCCACCACCTGAGGTGATGAGCCCACCGGTACAAACACCACATCTTCGGGCAACAAACCATGATTCATGAGCCAATAGCAGGCCATCCAATGCGTGGACGAATCCAGGGCCGACACCCCCACACGCATTCCTTTGAGGTCCATCACTGAACGCCAGACAAGGCCAGGACGCACGCTCACGCCCAAACTCAGCTGGGGGGTCCGCCCGGTCTGAACAAAGGCCTGAAAACCCTGCACTTTTTGCTGCAAGAAAAACAAATGCTCAAAGGCCCCTGACAGCACATCGGCTTGTCCCTGCAACACACTGTTGGCTGCCTTGGCACCGGAGTCATGGACCACCCAATCGATCGCAACGCCGGCTTGCCGAAAAAAGCCCAACTGATCGGCCACGGTCAGGGGCAAATGGTAAAGACTTTGCGCCGCTGCCAACGCAATCCTGACCCGGGGCAAACTGCGCCCAGGGTCCACATTGGCAAACACGCCAACAGGACCACCGCTGAGCCACCCCATGGAGGTCCACAAAAACGAACGTCGACCCCACAGCGCCTTGGACACAGGCCAGCTCCCTTGAAAACATGCAATGACCCAAGCTTAAGCAAAGCCCATAACACGCGCATCAGGAATGATCCCAAGCGGGTTTTCACGTACTCAAAATCAGCGGCGGTCCACCAAAGCATGGGCAATCGTGCCCAGGTCCACGTACTCCAACTCGCTGCCCGCTGGCACGCCCCGGGCCAAGCGCGTGACCTTCAAACCTTGCTGGCGAATCATCTGCGAAATCACATGGGCCGTGGCCTCGCCTTCAGCGGTGAAATTGGTGGCCAAAATCACCTCGGTCAAGACCCCGTCGGCCACCCGCTGCTTGAGCTTGGACAAGCCGATGTCGTGCGGGCCAATGCCGTCCAAGGGGCTGAGCTTGCCCATCAACACAAAATACAAACCCCGGTAAGTGCCCGTGCGCTCGATGGCCGACTGATCGGCCGGTGTCTCGATCACACACAACAGTGTCCGGTCGCGCGAAGCGTCCAGACAGGTATCGCACAACTCGGCCTCGGTGAAGGTGTGGCAACACGCACAGTGGCGCACGTTTTCAACGGCATGCTGTAAAGCTGCGGCCAAGTGGCGGGCTGTGGCGCGGTCGTTTTGCAGCAGCTGAAAGGCCATGCGCTGGGCCGACTTGATGCCCACCCCCGGCAAGCCCTTGAGGGCTTGAACCAAAGTGGCAAGGGCGTGGGTATCGGCCATGTGGGCGTATCAATCGGTCAGAAAGGCATTTTCATGCCGGGCGGCAAACCGGCCGTCAATTTGCCCATCTTTTGCTGCGAGACTTCTTCAGCTTGACGCACTGCATCATTAAAAGCAGCGGCCACCAAGTCCTCCAGCATGTCTTTGTCATCGGCCAGCAAACTGGGGTCAATGGTCACGCGGCGCACGCTGTGCTTGCAGGTCATCAGCACCTTGACCATGCCCGAACCCGACTGGCCTTCCACCTCGACAAACGCCAATTCGTCTTGGGCCTTTTTCAGGTTGTCCTGCATGGCCTGCGCCTGTTTCATCAAGCCGGCAAGTTGTCCTTTGTTGAACATGGTGATTCCTTTGAATGGGGGGGAGTTGAACAGAAAAAGAAAAGTCAAATCAGCTGAATGCTGCCAGGCACAATTTTCGCGCCGAAGTCACGCACCATGGCCTGCACCAGGGGGTCGTTTTGAATCAGGTCTTGCGCGGCCAGCATTTTTTCGGCCGCCAAAATGGCCAAACGTCGGGCTGGAGTGTCGCTGACCGGCCCGATCTCGACCCCAAGCTGCACATCGCCATGGCCTGCCGCCTGCAAAGCCAACTGCAAACGTTCCTTGCTCACCGCATGGTTCAGCATCTCGTTCTCGACGCGCAATTGCCACCGATCCTGCGTGCGCGACATCAGCTGCGACTGCAAGGCCAGCTCACGCACCAAGGCGGTGATCGCCTCTTGGGCCATCAGGCCCTGCACCACGGCCAGCCACACATCGCCCTCGGGGGTGGGCTGCACCGCCAGAGGTGTCGGCACATCGGCACGGCCCGCCACAGCCGCCATGTCACGCACCGGCAAAGACCGCAGACCCGAAACGGGTCTTTCAGCCTGTTCAACCGCCATCGCGGAGGCCCCTGGCGGTTCATGGCTCAGGCGGTCATCGTGGGCACCGTGCCACTCATCCCAGGGCGGAGACTCATCCTCAGCGTCCTGAGCCATCGCATCCACAGCGTCTTGATAGGCCACGGCAGGGGCCACCGGCTTGACCACCGGATGGGCAACGGGATGGGGCAATGCAGGCGCTGGCACAGGCTCAGGGCGTGCCACGGCAACCGGGGGCGACGCTGTGATTGTTGTCGGAGCGACTGGGGTGACAGGCGTTAAGACAGGTGTGAATGAAGCCAGTGGGACCGGTGTGGCGAGCGCAGGCACGGGAGCCACGGCGACTGAAGGCGCTGAAGACGCTGCAGGTGCCAAAGCCTTCACCTCGCCCGCAGGACTGGCCAACTCGGGCGCAGCAGACTCCACTGGGGCAGAAACAGGCACAGCGCTCGCCGCCGAAGACCCAGGCAGCGAGCCCGCTGCGGGTCCGATCAGACGGGTGTCTTGGGGCTCAATGGCCGGGCGGGGGGGAATTCGTGGGCTTTTTTTTTCAGCCAAACCCGAAGCCGGTTTGAACGCCAACAAACGCAACAGCACCATGGTCAGCGCCGCATACTCGTCCGGGGCCAAGCCCAGCTCGGTGCGCCCATGCAAACACAGGCTGTAAAGCAATTGGGTTTCTTCGGCAGGCATCGCCATGGCCAGCTCGGCCAAACCTTGGGTGTCCGGATCTTCCCCATCGTGCGCCATGCTCGGCACCATCTGCATCACGGCCATCCGTTGCAGCAGCATGGCCATGTCCTCCAGGGTGGCGGCCGCAGACACGCCTTGCAGCCGCAAAGCGTCCACCTGGGTGACCACCGTGGCCCCGTCACCCACCGTCAAAGCGCGAATCAAGCTCAACACATGGCTGCGGTCCACACTGCCCAACATCTGGCGCACACCGACCTCTTGCACCAAGCCATTGCCAAAGGCAATCGCCTGGTCGGTCAGGCTCAAAGCATCGCGCATGGAGCCGCGTGCTGCCCGCGCCAACAAACGCAAGGCCAAAGGCTCGGCCGTCAAGTGCTCGGCGCTGAGCACACGCGTCAAGTGTTCGAAAACGGTCTCGGGCGCCATGGGCCGCAGGTTGAACTGCAAGCAACGCGACAACACCGTCACCGGCACCTTTTGCGGATCTGTGGTGGCCAGGACAAATTTCAGGTATTCGGGCGGCTCTTCCAGCGTCTTGAGCATGGCGTTGAACGCTGTGTTCGTCAGCATGTGCACCTCGTCGATCATGAAGACCTTGAAGCGCCCCTGCACCGGCTTGTAAACCGCTTGCTCCAGCAAACTCTGCACCTCGTCCACACCCCGGTTCGAGGCGGCGTCCAACTCGGTGTAATCGACAAAGCGACCGGCATCAATGTCGCGGCAAGCTTGGCACACACCACAAGGCTCGGCCGTGATGCCCCCCTGCCCGTCCACGCCTTGGCAATTCAAGGACTTGGCCAAAATGCGCGACACCGTGGTCTTGCCCACGCCACGCGTGCCCGTGAACAGGTAGGCATGGTGCAAGCGCTGTTGCACCAAAGCGTTGGTCAAAGCTTGAACAACATGCTCTTGCCCCACCATTTCGGTGAAATTGCGGGGGCGGTATTTGCGCGCGAGAACAAGGTAGGACATGGGGCTTGATTCTATCGGCCCCCAGCACGCTGCCAGCGCCATGCAAAAAACAAGGCCACCACACGCCCGACCCACCCAAGCTCGCCTACAATCAACCTCGACGGGCCTTCCCGCATGGTGAAGCGGCCAACCGGGTCAGGTGGGGAACCAAGCAGCCCTAACTGTGAATCCAGTGCCGGGGTCAAGGCTCGTCACCTTCTTCTTTCCAATCTGTGATCCGACTCGCAGCGCCCCACTGCCTGGCAGAACTTCACATACTCCTCCCACCCAAATCGGTGTTTTACCAGAACCACCCCAGTTGGCGATGACACGCTATGGGGGCTGCACAGCTTGGTCACTTGCAGGGCAAGCGAATTCCAGCAAAAGCACCGAAGGCCCCAAGGAGGTTGTGCTGAATCAAAGTCATCCACATTTTCGAGCTTTCAAAACCCATCCTTACCCATTTCTGATCTTGAACCGGTTGAATACCTATGGACTAATTTATTGATTTTCGTGATTATTTTAAATTAACCGAATTTACATTTCAAAAAACCCGAGTTTTCAAATCAGCAAAATCAAAACAAGTTCTTCACAAAGTTATCCACAGGCTACATTTCAACAAATTGTTGCTCAATGGCTGTAAACCACGCGCAACAACAAGCGACTGGGGGAGGCTTGAGGGGTGGACAGTTGACGGCTGGCCAGCGCATCAAGGCCCAAACTCTCATTGATTTTGACCTGTACGCCCATGCCGGCTGAACGCAAACGGTCGTCCGCCGCACGCGTGGGGTCTTTGGCCAGACCTGCATCCAAAAACACATAGGCCTCCCCCGAATCGCCACCCCAATCACGCAAACTCCGGCGGATTTCCAATTGGCTTGCAGCGCCTCGGTCACCGCTGCCGGCACCCAAGCTAAAACCCCTCACAGAGTCCTGGCCACCCAAATAAAAGCGGTCCATCGAACTGAGCTCGCCACTGGGCTTGGATCGCAGCAGGCCGGTGGCCTTCACATTCCACAGCCCCTGATCGTCCAGGGTTTGGCGCCATTGCCCCGTGAACTCGGCATAACGGTAATTTTGGGTTTCCGAAGCCACGTTGAAGGTGCCACGCAAACCGCCTTTTTGACGGGGCGTGTCGTACTCGATCGTGCCCAACCAAGACAGTTTGCGGCTTTGCCGATCGAGCAAGGGCACATCGCTCGATTGCAAAAAAGTTTTGGACTGATGCTTGGACACACCGAGGGTAGTGCCCGCCAGCCAGGGCGCGGCCAACACCCAGGCCCGAGAAACATCCCAGGTCAAAGCAGCCGACTCACCCCGAATGGCCAAATCTGAAGCGTCCTTGCCTTTGACCACGCTTTCAGAGCGTGCCAATGATCCGTTGAAATTGGTGCGCCAGCCCCCCGTGCCCAAAGGAAAACTCATGGAGCCGGTGCCTGTTTTACCGGCACTCGTGGCCAACACAGACAAGTCCTGCCGACCACCGTAAATGGTGAAGGGCACCACACGCAAGCCTGCGGCCAACTGCACAGGCGAGGTGCTGGCTGTCGAACGCTCGACAAAAGCCCAAGTCTGAACCCGGCTGCCTTCGTTGACTGCCACGCTCAAATCCGTTAGCCCAAACTCTGCACCGGCCACCATGTCGGCCGTAGCCGAAAAATCACTCACCGTGTTGAAAAGCACCAAGCGCTCGCGCAAGGCCTCTTGGGTCAACACCGCGTTGCGTTCCAGGTCAAACCATCGTTTGACCCAGTCCACCTGGGCCATGCCCGGCTCGGCCACCTTGACCTCGCCCAGACGCCCTTCAACCAACAAAATCCGCAGCACCCCAGTCTGCAAGTCCTGCTTGGGCAAGACGGGCACACCGGTCAGGATGCCCTTGTTCTGGTAAAGCTGCGACACATCATCCAGCAAAGCCTGAATCTGGCCTGTACCCAAACGCCGCCCCACATAGCGCTCGCCCAGCGCCTGCAATTCTTCCGGGGCCAACAGCTCGGTTTTGGAAAACTGAATCTCGTTGATGAGCACCACCACATCAGACGCTGGGGCGCTCGGCTGAGGCGCTGCCAGCGGTGCGCTGGAGGGGGGTTTTTTGGCCGAAGCCGCTTCCTCCATGCGTTTCAAGTGGTCTTGCATCAGCAAGTTGGTCGTGTCACTCAGCGGATTCAGTATCTGGGCACTGGCCGGGAACTGCAGCAGACACCAGACCCCTGCGGCCAGCGCAGTCGCCACACCAGGATGCGGGTGTTTGAGTGCTCTACGACGGGGCATGGCATCAGACACATGGGGGCCAGAAGACATCAACTGGGGGATCATCACATTCATCCTCAAGGGGGTATTCGGTCAAAGAAAACGACCACGGTGATCCGTTTCAACTCGGTCTCACCCGAAGCCGTCCACAGGGGGGCAAAACTCACCAAGTCATTGCTGCGGCGCACGCGATTCAAATTGGCAGCGGGCCCGTCCGAGCCATCGATCGCAGCGGCCAAACGGCGTGCGGCCACAATCGGCACATCGGTCAACAGCACCGCATTGAAACGATCTTCGGAGTTGTTGATCGTGGGGTTGATGTTAAAAACCCCCAAAAACGCAAACCCGCCCACACCATGGGCACTGGCCTTGCGGTTGGGTTCGCCCGCAGGCATTTGACCGCCCCATTTGAGTTCATTGAAGGCCACATTGAACTGGGCATAGGGGGCCAAGGTCGATGCCGGACACAACAGGCCCAGCGTGTAGGCGGTGCTCACGCTGGCTGCGGCCGTCAGCTCAGTTGGAATGCCGTAGTCGTAAGCATCGGCATTGAGGGCACCGACCGAGACGAAAGGGGCATCCATCAAGCCATCACGGTTGCAGTCGCCCGGAAATCGACCAAAGGCGGTTTTGTACGCATTCAAGTTGGCTTGCAACACACGCACATGGTTAACGAACTGGACCTGCCGGTACTGCTCCACCATCTCTTGAGACTTGAACGCAATGGTCGCCAATACGCCCAGCAAGGCCAGCACCACAGCCACTTCCAGCAGCGAAAAGCCCCGCTGGTGCCAGCGGGGCCGCCTTGGGGCACACATCCTGACGCACACAGGGACGCTCATCCATTGTCCTTTTGCAGGCGGTTTTGCACCCACGTCCGCTGCGCTGCCATGTCTGACCTGTTTATACTCAAATCCAAAAACCGGCTGTAAGCCTTGCGGGCCTCGGCTTTTTGCCCCAACGCTTGGTAAGAATGGCCTTGGTTGAGCCACAACTCGGGTGACAAAGGCAGCAACTGCTGCGCCTTGTCCAGCACCTGAATGGCGCGGGCATGGTCACCACGCTCTTGCAAAGCCACCGACAAGTACAAGGCGGCCGTGGGGTGCCTGGGGTTGAGCGTTTGTGCCTTGCTCAAAGCGGTAATGGCTGGCTCCCATCGGCCCAGTCCCATCAAGGCCACCCCGGTCAAGTACTGTGTACGCCAGTTTTCACCGATGTATTTTTCCAATTTGGTCACCCCATCCAAGGCACTTTGGTGGTCCCCGCGTGCCAGGCTTTTTTCGACCGACTGAAAATCCACATCGATGGCTTTGGCCGCCATGGACACCGGGCCTGAGGCAGGCAAACGCTCGGCCTCGGTCCGGCTCAGCTGAGGTGCATCGGTTGCACCTTCATCTGCATCGTCAGCCTGACGCGCACGCACTGGGGCCGATGTCGGGGCATGGGCTGTTGACGTACTCCCCCCCCCTGCCGGGTGGGTCACCACCACCGATGGCTTCATGTTCGCCGCAGACGCCAAGCCAGCCGCGTTCAAGTTGACAGAGGCCACCGCGTTTCGACCCACAGGAGTGTTCACGTTGGGGCTGCTGGCCTTGTTGGCCAAAGGCGCAGGCGACAAAGCGGGCAAAGGCATCGACACAGGCGCTGGTGTCACGGCAGGCGAAGGCGTGGACCCTCGTGGCTGAGCACTTGGCGAAAGACTGGCTGAGACACCAGGTGCAGCACTTGGTGTCGCACTTGGCGCAGTGCTTGGAACAGCGATGGGTGCCGGTGCAGCGGTCGGTCCAGACACTGGACCCGCAGGCCGAGGAGCGGCGCTGGGCGAAGGTGCGGTCACAGAGACTGGCACTGGCACAGGCATGGGCACAGGTGCAGGCGAAACAGATGCCGTCGCCACTGCTGTGCCCGATGGAGGCAGCGCTGCCCCTCCCAAAGCTTGCCGCCACTGCGCCCAAGTGTTCACGGCCACGGCCACCGACAGACCTTCCGACAAACGCTGACGGGCTCGCTCCACATCGCCAGGCGCAGGCACAGCCAACACCACCCACAGCTTGACCGCCCCGGTTTGACGGGCCAGCACCACCACGGGCATTTCGCGTGACCAGCGTGTGTACAACTGAGTCGCCTGCACCAAGTTTTGCTGATCGCCCAGCAGCAGCAAGGTGGTTTGCGGACTTTCGGTCTGCAAACCCAACAACCACAGGTGAGCGCCCTTATCCCACACGCCCCAGCCCCATTGGCGCTCACCGGCACGGTGCCAAGCAGGCCAGACGGGGTTTGAACTGGGCACAGCCCCATTCACAGCCCCTGCATTGGGCGCAGCCAGCTGCGGCAGCCCCGGTGCCAAGGGTTGGGGTTGGGTGGTCGACAGGAATGACGGCTCAGCCGCAGCAGATTTGGCCGCGCCTTCACCCGACGCACCCCAGGGCAGCCACTGCGACAGGCTTTGGGTCTTCAACGGCAGCACGCCCGCCATGATCAGCCAAGAGACCACCAAAGCCAGGCTCAAGACCACCACAGCGGCGGGCATCCACACCGACCGTTTGGGGGGCACATATTCCCCCGGATAAGCCAATTCCGACAGCCTCGCATCGTGGGCCTGAGCGGCGCTGTGCCGCTGCTGGTCGATTTGCCGAAGGGCTTTGTCCAAGGCGCTCATGACCAGGCTTTCGAAAACTCTCGGCATGCCTGCCGGGCCAGTGACAAGCCCACCTTTTGCCGTTTGTCGGCAAAGGCCAGCAACAAGGCTTTTTCGCAGGCGTAGTTGATGCGCCGTGGCACGCCCCCGGTGCGCCGGTGCAAATGCCACAAAGCCAAGGTGGTGAACTCAAAACGCCCTTGGCTGTGCGTCAAGCGAATGCGGTGGTCAATGTAGGCATCCATCTCATCACGGCTCAGGGGCGACAACTTCAGCCACACCCCGATGCGCTCACGCAACGGCCGCATGGCCCTCAGTAACAAAGTGCGCTCCAGCTCAGGCTGGCCCACCAAAATCAAACTGATCAACTTGTTCTTTTCGGTTTCAAGGTTGGACAACAGACGCAGCATCTCCAGCGCCTCGGGGTGCAGGCGGTGCGCCTCGTCCACGATCACCGCATAACGCAAGCCCTTGAGGCGGCCCACCATCACCGTTTGCAACAAAGCTTCGTGCACCTGCGACAAAGACATCTCCGCCGCCGAGGGCGTGTCGCTGAAGCGCGTGTAAATGTCACGCAACAAATCATGGTGGTCAATGAAAGGGTTGATCAAATAAGCCACCCGCACCTCGGGTGGCAACTGCCGCAACACCGTGCGCACCACCAAGGTCTTGCCCAGGCCAATTTCACCGGTCAACACCGCCATGGTGCCGCTGGTGCAGGCATAACGAATTTGGTTGCACGCGGTCACATGCTGACTGTCCGGAAAAAACAGCTCGGTGTCGGGTGTGATCGAGAACGGCACGCTCTCGAAGCCCAAAAATCGGTAACAAGGCTCCAGAGGATTGGACGACACAGCGTTCTCCATTCATTGACCTGGCTGAATCGTTGGGGCCAGAAAAATCACCAGCTCTTTGCGACGACCCGCCTTGTAGGTGCTTTTGAACAAATTGCCCAAACCCGGCACCTCGCCCAAGCCCGGCACGCGCCGGTTGGTGTCGCTGGTCTCTTCCTGAATCAAACCACCCAGAATCACCAACTCACCACTGCGCACCCGCACCATGGTGGTGGCCTCACTCACGTCCAAAATCGGGGCAGTGCTGTCCCCTCGGGGCGACACGGCCGTGCCAATCAAGCGCGTGATGCTGGGCGTGATGTTGAGCATGGCCCAGCCATCGGCCGAAATCTGGGGGGTCACACTCAAAGTCACACCCAGACTCACGGTTTGCGGCTGCTCGTTCACCGTCTCGAGCACACCGCCCGAGTTTTGCAGCACACGGTTGGAAGAACGCACAAAAAACGCCTCGTCCGTGCCCGACTTCACCCGTGCTGTCTGGTTGTTCATGATCCGAATGCGCGGCTGCGAGACCATGCGCACATCGCCTTGTTGGCTCAGTGCATCGATCAGCGACACATAACTGGCCGGGTTGGTCATGCGCAAGGTCATGGTGCTGGGCAATGCACTGGTGCCCTGCGGTGCCGTGATCCGGGTGTTAAAGCCAATCGAGTTGTCACGCCCGGCCTCTTGCTGAAAACGCGACCAGTCCAGGCCCAGTGCAAAGTTGTCGCTCAGCGTCACCTCGACAATGCGCACCTCGATGTCCACCTGGCGGTACATGCCCTCGCGCATCAAGCCAATGAAGCGGCTGGCCAACTCCACGCGGGCGGGCAAATCGGTCACCATCACCGTGCCGGTCAACCGGTTCACGATCAAGCGCCCCTTGGGCGACAACAGCGAGCGAATCTGGGTCTCAAACTCCTGCCAAAACGCGGCCCCCTCGCCCCCGCCACCACCGGCGGCACCTGTGCTGCGTTTGGCCTGGATGTAATCGACCTCGTAGGTGCGCGTGATGCTCGAATGCACACGGATCACCCCCTGATCGTCCTCCCACGAATAGCCCAAGCTCGACAGCAAGATGTCAAAGGCCTTGGCCAATGGCACGTTCTGAAAATCCACCGACACGATGCCGGTGACCTCTGGGTCGGCCACGATGTTCAGGCCATGCGCCTTGGCCAGCAAACCCAGCGCATCGCGCAAAGGCAACTGCCGCGCCTTGAAGGAATACAGCTGGGGCTGACCCGAGCCCGCGTCCTGAACGCTGTCAAAGGTCGGCATGCGCTGGGTCAAAGGCAAGGCCGATTCGCTGCTGGGCAGCGAGGCATTCTTTTCTTTCAACTGCTGGTCCACCGGGGCATAGGCCGAAGGCGGAATCGACTCCGAACCCGGCAAGGCCTTGTTCAGGGGCGCACACGCCACCAACGCCGACAAAGACACGGCCAGCAGCACCCAACGGGGCGACGGCAAATGGGAAGAAACAAGCAGGGTCATGTTCGGTTGGAGTTTCATCGCTCAAGCACCTCCACCCAGCGCTTTTGGCGCAGGTCGGGATGGTCAAATTGCACACGTTGGGATTCGATGGCCACCACCTTGAACAGGCCATGGCTCTCGCCCACCGTCAAGGCCTGGCCGTTGACCTGGGCCACTTTGCGTGAACCATCGACCAAAATACCGGCCACAAGAGGCACTTCGGGCGGGCCAGGTGGGCGCAAAGCCGTTTGGCCACGCGGGGCGGGCACACGCACCGAAGGCGGCAGCAGCACATTCACCGGCACACGCACCACCTCTTGCGCATCGTTGGCGGGCACCACCACGCCCAAAGCGGGCGGGGCATCCAGGGCCAGCACGGCGGGCAAGGCCAAGCGCTCGGGGGACAAGCCGTACATCGACAGCCCCCACCCGCCCAAACTCAAAGCCGGAATCAGCAAAAAAGGCAAAAAAGGTTTCATGGACGGTCCAGCACCAAAATGTTGTCGCCCTTGACGCTCACCCTCAGCGCGGGCTCGGCGGTGGCCGAGCCCGGCAAGGCCTCGATCGTCAATGAGCGCAGAAAAAACTGGCCCTTGCCCACATGGTTGGCCTGCAAGATGTCGTTGAGTCGCTCACTCTCATGGCCCGCAATCGTGGCGCTGGTGTTGATGGTTTCGTGCCGCAAAGCCTGGCCGGGTCGCCAGCCAATGCGGTCAATCAAACTGCGGTAGTTTTCGGCACGCTCGCGGCCCTGGTCGAGTTCTCTGCGGGTTTTCTCCAGCGCCACCTGCTGGGTCTGAGAAAACGCCAAAGCCGCTTGCCCGGTCATGGCCGCGTAAATGCCCGCACCCAACAGGCACGAGGCCACGCTCAGCCACAGCACGGTTTTCGAATGAAAGGACAAAGACATGGTGCTTGCGCTCCGGTTCAAGGCAATTGCGTGACGGTGCAAGTCGGCTTGGCCGCCCCTGCCCGGTTGAATTCATTGCTGGCCAGCAGGGTGTGTGTGCCACTGCACGACACCGTCACCGTCTGCCCGGCTGTGGCCGCAGCCAAAGCGTTCAGGTTGCGCCAACGCGTCACCCCATCGTCGGCAGCGGTGGCCGCTGTGGTCAAGGTCGGGTCCACCAACAAGCCGCCCCGGTACCAATAACCGGCCGCCGCTCCGTCGGCATAACCCACCGACCCGGTGGGGCTGATGAACGACACGCGCAAATACCGGCTGCGCGGCTCGCTGGTCACGGCCGTGTTGAAGCTGTCCAGGCACACCCCCGTCGAGGTGCTGCCATTGGCAATGTCACCCGACTGCAGCACCGTGTACACATCGCTCACGGGGTCGCGGTTCATCAATTCCCAGCGCAGTGTCAGGCCCTGGGCGCTGCCGGTCAAAGGCGCCGAACTCACATAGTTGGCAAAACGCACAAACAGCTGGTTCACCTTGCAGGTCTCGGGCAGCGTGGTGCACACACCGGCCTGGCGCAAACCATCGAGCAGTTCACCCAAAGACACCGCCTGCACCCGGCCGTCGTAGTCGTTGGCGTCCGAGGTGGGGCTGTCCACGGCAGGCGTCAAGGGGTTTTCGTACACCCGAAAACCCCGCTCGCCCGCCAAAGCGGGATAGACCGTGCCCCGGTTGGCCAATGTGGGGGCCAGCCCGGTGGTGCCCACCTGCTGAAACAAGGCGTTTTGACGGTCCAGGCGGCGCTGCGCCGGGGGGGCGCGGCGCACCACCACAAAGGCCGCTGCCGAAGAGTTTTCAAACACCGCGTCCACCGTGTCGGCGGTGGTGGTGGCGTAACCCAGTGCCGAGTTCCACACAAAGTGGCTCTCGTAATCCTTGGCCCAAATGCGCGGCAAGGTCACGTTGATGAAGCTTCGGCGGTACTCGGCGCTGGTGGTGGTCGGGTAGATGCGAATTTTTTGCTCGATGTCTTGCAAGGTATTGAGGTGGCGGCACAGTTGCGTGCGCACCCCCCCGGTGGACATGTTGGCGTTCACCGCCGGGTCCAGCTGGCTCATGATCGACTTGAACACCCAATTGGCCCCCACTTGCTCCACCGCTGGGTAAAAAGCCGTGCCCGCGTCGGCTCGCAAAGCCGGTTGCACGTCGTAGGCGTACGCGGTTTGCCAAGGCGACACCGTGGGCACACCCAGCAATTGCCCCGGCAAAGCGCCCGGACGCCCCAGGGCCATCAACTCCAGCGTGGAGCTCAGCGCCACATGGCTGGCCGCCGAGCCAAAACCCCCTGTGTCGGCCTCAGCAAACCGGATCGGCCCGGGCAAACCCATGCCCAGCACCGCTTGGCGCACCAAAGCGTCACGCGCTTGCTGCATGGACAAAGCGTCCTGCCGCGCACTGTCGAGCTTGCCCTGCATGGCCAGCAAGGGAATCAGCATGGCCGCCAGCCCGCCAATGACGATCAGCGCCAGCGCCAACTCGATCAGCAAAAACCCCCGCACAGCAGGTTTCAACGGTTGGCTCATGGCTGGATTCCTGCAGACGCCCGAGACGCCAAGTCGTACACCGGCCCCAGCATGGTGCTGCCCACCAGCAACAACACCGCCGCCAACACCAACAAGAGCACCGGCTCAAACAAACGCGTGCCGGTTTCAATTTGCTGCTTGAGCTTTTGCGCATAGTGCTCGCTCAGGCGCATGCTTTGCTCGTCCAGCGTGCCGGTGTTTTCACCCAAGCGCACCAGGCTCAGGGCAAAGCGTTCAAACACCCGTGTGCTGCCCAAACCCTCGGCCAGAGACTGGCCCCGCGCCGCATGCGCCCCGATGCGCCCAATGCGCCCGCCAAAAAACTGGTTCAGCGGTTGCTGCATCAACACCGCCAAGGTGCGGCTGAGTGTCAGGCCCGCACCGTGCATGGCCGACAAGTGGCTGAAAAACGCGTGGTACACCCGCGCCCGCTCCAGCTCGCGCACGCCGGGCAGCCACCAGTACACGGCATGAAACACCGGCTTCATGGCCGGCAGCCTGAGCAGCAACACCAAGAGCAGCAATGTGCCCCCCAGCACCAAGGGCAGCGAGGCCACATTCGCCTTCATGCCCTCGGCCACCTTCATGACCCACACCGTGGTGGGTGGCAGCTGCACGCGCAAAGACTCAAACAAAGCGGCCATTTTGGGCAAAACCATCAGCAACCAATACAAACCACTCACCACCAACACCGCCAACACCATGGCGGGGTAAATCAAGGCCCGCAGCAGGGCATTGCGCAGCTGGCGCATTTGCTCAAACTGGGCCGCCGCCATGGCCAAAATCGTGCCCAAACGGCCGGTTTCCTGGCCCACCACCACCAACTGGCTCAGCATGGGCGGAAACACCTTGGTCTGGTCCAGCGCCTGCGACAGCGTGTCGCCCCGCTCCACCGAACGCTTGAGGCGGGCGCACAACATGCGCAGCCGCGTGGTCGAGGCGCTGGCCGCCGCCTCGGCCAAGGCCAAACGCAAATCGGCCCCGGCCCGCACATGGCTGGCCATCAGGTGGCAAAACTCGGTCACCGCCGCAGGCTTCAAGGGCCGCAACACCAGGACATTGAGCCAAGTCGGCAAAGACCAGACCCGGTAAGGCTGCAAACCCTGGGCCGACAAAGCGCTCACCAAATCGTTCAAATCAATGTGCTCGCCCGAGCCGCGCACGCTCGCGCCCTCGGACGTCATGGCCTGGTACCAATACAGCCTCATGGCGACAACTCACCAAACACGCGGTTCACCTCGGCCGGGTCGGTCACGCCCACATCCACCAAGCGCTGGGCCCAGGCCCGCATGGGCACAAAGCCGCGTGCGTGCAAGCTGCTGCGCATCTCAGCCTCACCGGCCAACTGGTCGATCAGGCCGCGCAAGGTGTCGTCCACCACCAGCACCTCGCCCACGGCCAAGCGGCCTCGGTAGCCGGTGCCGTTGCAGCGCTCGCAACCCACCGCCTTGTAGCGCCCACCACCCACCGGGGCGCGGCACGCCATGCACAGGCGGCGCACCAGGCGCTGGCCGATCACCCCGCGCAAGGTGGCCGACAACAAATACGCCGGCACGCCCAAGTCGCGCAAGCGGCTGATGCTGCTCAGCGCATCGTTGGTGTGCAGCGTGGCCGGCACCAAATGCCCGGTTTGTGAGGCCCGCACGGCCATGGTGGCCGTGTCGCCATCGCGAATCTCACCCACCAGCACCACGTCAGGGTCTTGCCGCAAAAACCCTTTGATGGCCGAAGTGAAGGTCATGCCCGCTTTTTCGTTCAAGCGCACCTGGCGCACCAGCGGCACCTGGTACTCGACCGGGTCTTCAATCGTCATGATGTTGCGCTCCAGCGCATTCACCAGGCGCAAACCGGCGTACAAGGTGGTGGTTTTGCCACTGCCGGTGGGACCGGTCGACAGCACCAACCCGTCGGGCGCACGCATGAGCCGCGTGATTTGTGCCACCTGCTCGGGCCAAAACCCGCACTGGTCCAGTGGCAACACATCGCCGCGCAAAGACAAAATCCGCACCACCAGGTTCTCGCCGTGGGTGGTGGGCATGGACGACACGCGCAAATCAAAGGCCTGGCCCACCACATTCAGGGCAAAACTGCCGTCTTGTGGGCGGCGCGACTCGGCAATGTCCATGCCCGACTCGACCTTCAAGGCCGAGGCCACCCGCGCATGCAGGGCATTGGGCAGCACATGGTGCAGGTGCAGCACACCGTCAATACGGTAAAACAACAACAAGGCAAAACCGCTGGGCGAAAAGTGCACATCGCTGGCCCCGCGCTCCACCGCGTCGGCCAAGGCCAGGCGCACCAAGCGCCCACCGTCCAGGTCGCCCCCCACCCGCGCCAGCTCGTAGGCCAGCTCTTCGGCGCTGGGGTGCGAGGCAAAGTGGTAGGCCATCTCGATGGCCGAAGCCAAAGCACCCCGCGCCGACACCCAAAACGCCACCGGCCCCGACACATGGCGGTTCAAGCGCTGCTGGGCGTCCAGGTCGGTTGGGTCGTCGACTGCAATTTGCAGCACACCGTCTTGGCTGCGCACCGGCAGCATGCGGTGCTGGCGGGCAAAGGCAAAAGGCACTTGGGCCAAGGCGTCCGGGTCCACCTGCACCGGGTCGGGCAACCAATAGCTCAGGCCGTGCAAGCTGGCCAAGGCGCGGGCCATGTCAAAGTCACTGGCCAGGCGCAGCAAGCGCAGCACCTGTGGCGCACCCAAGCCCATGGACTGGCCAATGCGCCGTGTGTAATCCATTTGCTGGGGCGACAGCAAACCGTTGCTGGCCAACTGCTGCAACAATTTTTCGTCGTCCAGCGACAAAGCGGCCGTGGCCAAGTGGCTGCGGGAGTTGCTCAAAAAGCCCCCGCTGCAATGGTCAAACGCGTCTTCAAACGCGCCCCGGGGGTACCGGCTGCGGTGTCTTCAAAGGTCAGCTGGGTGTCAGTCAAGCGGCCCATCAGGGTCAGGCGCTCGGCCAGATTTTCGGCCTTGAGCTTGGCGCTGGCATAGCTGCCGGGCACCACAATGTTCAGGTCCACCTGAAAACTCGGCTCACCCGCCACCGGCATGCGCCGCAGCGGCGTGCCCGAGGTGAAGCCATCGACAAAGCCAGCGGGCTGCAAGCTCACCGCGCCCGGGTCTTTGGCACTGTCTTTTTTGGCCAGCTGTGCCTTGCGGCCGTTGCCTGCACCGGCATTGGCCTGCAGCACCGGCTGGCCATCGGCCACACGCACCCGCTCGGCAGCCGCGCCGTTGCGGGTGATGGTCAGGTTCTGCACCTGCACCCCGGCCGGAATCTGGCCCAGCATTTCTTTCAAAAATCGGTCGGCTCGCAAATTGGCGCCCAAAGCGGTCTCGCGCCAGGCGGCCGAACGCAGCGCCATCACGGCCTCTGGCGGGGGCTTGAGCTTTTGCAGCGCCTGCGCCTGCGCCTGCATGCCCAGTTGTTCTTGCTGCAAATTTGCCAGGGTTTGCTGCGCCTGGGTGTGCCACCACAAGCCTGCGCCCAGCAAGACCACACCCAACAAGCTGGCCGTGGCCGCCAAGGCCGGGGCAACATGCCACGCCATCACACGCTGGCGGTAGCCGTTCACAATCAAACTCTCACGGGGCGAAGCAAAAGCCAGCCCATACAACTCGGGCTGCAACAAAACCTCGTTGCCCGGCAGCCCCTGAAACAAAGCCTGCAGCTTGAGCACCAGCTCACGCGAACCGTTGCTGGCCCACTCGCCCTCGCTCGCCCAGGGGCCATTGCCCAGGCGAATCACATGCCCATGCAGGCCCGAAAACTCCAAAGGCGCGGTGCGCACGGCCGAATCCAGCCAGGTTTTCCACTTGCCAGCGCCCAAGTCACCCGTGGCCACATCACCCGATTGGATGTTGAAGGACTGCACACGCTGCCAAATCACCCGGCCCTCGCGCACACCCAAGCTGCGCAAGCCGCCCACATGCCACCAGTGCACCAGCACTGCCGCCTGCGTGACCGCGCCCACCAAGGCGGCCACTGCGGCCTCGGCGGTCAACAAATGGGTCAAAGGCCGCTCGCGCGTGGGCAACAACTCGTGCGCCAGCTCGGCATCGTCTTCGAGCATGGCCAGCACATCGACCTCGGCCTCGCCCTGGCGCAACCAATTGACCCGGCTGCGCACCCGAAAGCGTTCGGTGAAAGTACCGCTGTCGGTCAAATGCCGCTGTACCAGCACCGGCACAAAACGCCGCGACAGGGCACGCAAACGCAAACGCTCGGTCAGGTTGGCCGGTGAGTCCAGGCTCAGCCGCAAAGACTGCCCGCCTTGCTGCGCCATTTCGTCAATCGCCCCCTGCCCCTGCACCAGCACCTTGCGGCCACTGAGCACGGCATAGCGAACGGGGTGTGTACCGTAGGCGGTCGCGGTGCGCGACATGCTGACCAACAGGGTTTTCATGAAATGGGGAGGAGCGTGGATGCCGTCGAATTTGGGAAAATAGAGAAAAGCGGTCCCGGGATGCGGGGCATCCCGGGGGCTTTAAAGGGTTAGATCAAATGATCACGCACCCATCTTTGACTCTGGCACGCGGTCAAAGTAGTACACCACGGAAACCATGCCATCACGGGTTGCATCAGCAGTTGAAGTACCAGTTAATTGGACGGTATTCCAGAGTGGATCGTACGTTCCATCTGTAGTACCCCTGCTCAACAAGCGCACACGCGAACGGTCTGAACGGGCATCTTGTCCATTGATAGCCTTGGCCAAACGAATTGCCATCCATTGCGGCACGTTGTGTAAAACAATAGCGTTGTAATCGGCACCTACTGCGGAGCTAGGATCGGTTGATGCATTGGCATCCTTGACCTTGCCAACAAAGACGAAGTCTTCGTTCACCAGTTTGGCGAATCTGCGGTTCTGTACGCTGTCGCTGATCACACCGGCCAACTTCAAATCGTTGATCCAGACGTTGGCATTGGTTTCACTGTCATCAGTAGCTACACCATAGATAGAAATACTGCTAGCGCCGGATGTAGCTGCTGCCGAAGAACCCAATAAAGCACATCCATCGGTCTGTTCTGCAGCACCCACACCATCAGCGGGCACTGTGGCTTGCAATACCGAATACGAGTACTTTCCAGCGCGAGTGCTGTTACCAATGTCTGATCGATATGGCTCAGCGATCACTGCTGGGCCAGGAGTAGCACTGACCTCATCAATACCATCCGCTTTGTAGTCAATCACGCCATCGGCATTGCAATCACCAGGAAAGCGGCCTTTGAGCTGTGCGTATCTTTGCAAATGCGCTTCAATAGTTTTAACTTCGTTGGTGAGCTTGGTCGCCTTGGCTTGATCGATTAGTTCTTGACCCGTGGTCACGGCTGCGAACAGCAAACCGGCTGCGGCCATGGTGACCGACATTTCGACCAGGGTGAAACCGCGCTGTTTGGCTGTTGATTTGAGATTGCGTTTCATGAAATTCTTTCTTTAACAGGTTTAAAAATTGATCATCAAATGACGTAAATAACGCCAGAGATCAAACTGCACCCATCTTCGACTCTGGAACACGGTCAAAGAAATACACCACACTGACCATGTTGTCGCGGGTGGCTCCAAACGTCGTGCCAGCAGCATCGGTTTGCCAAAGTGTCTCGTAAGTTCCATCTAAGGCTGCTCTGTTCAGCAATCGCACTCGCGAACGATCTGCACGCGCATCTTGTCCATTAATCGCTTTGGCCAATCGAATCGCCATCCATTGCGGCACGTTGTGCAAGACCATCGCGTTATAGGAGGCACCGTCGGCGGATTCGCCACCGTTATCAGTAACCTTGCCAACGAACACAAAATCTTCGTGAACCAGTTTGGCCAAGCTGCGGTTAGGGGCACTGTCACTCACCACACCCGCCAGCTTCAAGTCATTCAGCCAAACGTTGGCATTGGTTGATGATGGTGTGACTGTGGCAATGCCAGTACCAAAACCATTCAAAGCACAACCAGCAGTTTGTGCCGTAGCTTCTGTCAGGGCAAGCGTTGTCCCCGTCGGAATAGTCGCCTGTAGCACCGAATAAGAATACTCTGCAGCACGATTGCTGTTACCGGTATCTAGGCGTGAGCTCAAAGTAGTATTGGCATCCGCAGCATAGTCAATCACACCATCTGCATTGCAATCGCCCGGCATGCGGCCCTTGAGTTGGGCGTATTGCTGGATCTGCATTTCGATGGTTTTGACATCGTTGATCAACTTGGTGGCTTTGGCCTGGTCAATCAGTTCTTGGCCTGTTGTGACGGCCGAAAACAGCAAACCTGCAGCAGCCAGGGTGACCGACATTTCGACCAATGTGAAACCGCGCTGACGGCGGGTGGTTTTGAGATTGGGTTTCATGAAAAATTCTTTCTTAAACTGGAATAAAGCTTGATCTTTGAGTGACTTTAGAAAAGCACACCATCAGACACTCTTTGATTCAGGAACTCGATCGAAGAAATACACCACGCTGACCATGTTGTCGCGGGTCGCTGTGGTTCCCGTTCCATTGGCATTGGTTTCCCAAACGGCTTCATAAGTACCGTCGGTTGAAGCACGGTTGAGAAGTCGAACGCGCGACCGATCAGCTTTACCGTCTTGTCCGTTCACAGCCTTGGCCAAGCGCAAGGCCATCCATTGCGGCACGTTGTGAATCACGATTGCGTTGTATCGGGCGGCTTGTGCAGATTCACCCTCGTTATCTTGAACGGTGCCAACAAACATGAAATCTTCATTAACCAGCTTGGCAGCATTTCGATTGGGCACACTGTCACTGATCACACCGGCCAGTTTCAGATCATTGAGCCACACATTGGCATTGGTAACGTTGGGCGTTACTGAAGCTACAGATCCAGAACCGTAACGCGCGCAACCGTCTTTTTCCAAATCTGCAGGTGCTCCGAGAGCTGGAATCGTGGGCTGCAACACCGAGTAGGAATAGTACTGAGCACGAGTTGTGTTGTCCGTATCCAGACGCGTCACGTCATCCGCAAAAAAATCAATTTCACCATCCGCATTGCAATCACCCGGCATACGGCCCTTGATTTGGGCGTATTGCTGGATTTGCATTTCAACGGTTTTGACGTCGTTGATGAGTTTGGTGGCCTTAGCCTGGTCGATGAGTTCTTGGCCGGTGGTCACTGCAGCAAACAGCAAACCCGCTGCAGCCATCGTGACGGACATCTCGACCAAGGTGAAGCCGCGTTGCTTGCCGGCTGCTTTGGGGTTGCGCTTCATGGATATTTCCTTGAGGAATAGGGGAGGTACTTGTCGATCCTGTCGATTGACAGGGAAATGTTAGCATGCAATCATGAAATTCGACAATCTCATTTGCATCAAATGCTAACATCAATAAATACACAAAAATTCTTTTGCGATGAACACCTTGTCTTTGCCTGTGCTTTCCGCTGAGCGCTTCATGGCGCAGGCCTTGCTGCGTGGTGCAGTGGCCGGTGTGGTGGGCATGGCTTGGGCGCTGGTTGCGGGGGCTTCGCCGCCTTTGCCCCCTTCTGAGGCTGTTTCAGCCGCACCGCTTTACAGCTGTCCTGGCCCCTTGTTCACCAATGACATTCACCCGCTGCAGGCCCGGGCGCAGGGCTGCACTTTGGCCCAGCAAGGCCGCTGGTCGCAGGCCCAAGCCCCTGCCCTGACTCAGGTTGCGGCAGTGCCTTTGCCCCATGCCTTGCCCACTGGCGCTGTTGTCAATACGCCACAAACGCCCCCCCCGACGCCCGCGCCCATCCCTGCCGCCGTCTCATTGGGGTCCTCTGGTGCTTCTGGCTCCTCTGGCGTTTCTGGTCATTTCGTTGCATTTGACGGTTTACCCACCCCACCCCTGGGGGCGATGCCTGTGCCTGCACCTCAAGTGTCCCAGCTGCCCCTGGCCGCTGCCACGGTGGCAGCCCCCGCATCTGGCCAGTCCAACATAGCCCCGTCTGTGGCTCCGCCTTTGGCCCTGCGGCCCACGGCCTCAGCAACGGTGTCACACACCGCCTCACCCATTTCAGCACCCCCACCCAGCCCACAAGCCGCTCCAGCCGGGTCCGGTGGCGATGCCCAGCGCCAGCGCGACCGGCATGCCCGCGAGATCGTGTTGGCCGAGTTGGCCAGCACGCAGGCCCGCATCCAGTCTTTGTCGGCCCGGACGCAGGTCAGTGCCGACGAGGACAACGCCTTGCAACGCCTGCGCCGGGACGAAGAGGCTTTGCGCCGCGAGTTGGCCCGGCGACCGGGGTGAGTCTCAGGCCCCCACCCCACCCATCGGCCCCCATTTTTCAGACACTTTTTTGACCCGAATTTTTTGAAAGCCTTGAACCATGACCGCTGAACTCTCAACTGTGAACAACGACCTGGTGATCTTGCACCGCGAGGCACACGGGCACCTCAAGCTTAACCGCGCAGCCCCCGACTTCGGCTTTGCCCGCGATTCGGTCACGGTGGCCCTGACGGTGGCCGAGCTGCCTGCGGCCTGCGCCGAATACCCCTGTGTCATGGCACGCCAGCCCGACGGTGCCCTGAGCCTTTTGGCCGTGACCGGTTTGCAGGCCGGGCACAACCTGTTTGTGGCCGCTGACGGCGCTTGGCAGGGTCAGTACCTGCCCGCCACCTTGGCCACTTGGCCGTTTCGCCTGGTGCGCGAGTCCGACGATGGGCGTTTTTTGGTGGCGGTGCGGCCCGAGGCCCTGAACCCTTCGGTGGGCGACCCGCTCTTCAACGCCGAGGGGCAAGAGCTGCCTTGGCTGCTGGAGCGCTTGCGCCAGCTGACCGAGACCGACGCGGGCATGGGGGCCACCACCGCGCAGCTGGCCCAGCTGGATGCGGCCGGTGTTTTGGTTGATCGGTCTTTGCAAGTGATCTTGCCCGATGGCCGCGACTTGGAGTTGCATGGCTTCATGACGGTAGACGAGGCGCGTCTGCAAGGCCTGCCGGCCGACACGGTGCACGCCCTGCACACCAGCGGCGCACTGACACTGGCGTATTTGCATCTGTTGTCGCTGCGCCAGTTCCGCCAGTTGGTGGCCCGCTCGGGCGAGTTGGCCAAACAAGCGGCTTTGCAAGAAGCCCAGCAATTGGCGGCTTTGAACGGCCAGGCCGGGCCTTTGGCTCAGGCCGAGTCGGTCACTGCGCCTGCCACCAAAACCACCTGACGGGCTTTTGCCCCTGCCTTGCTGGGTTGTGACTGCCGCATTTCCCTGTTTTTAAAAGCGCCTGTGCGCCCCCCGAAAGTTGACCATGTCCAAGCCCGTTTACACACCGCCAGCCTCTGTCAAGTCGGCCAGCAGCTTGCGCCGCCAAGTGGTTCGGGTGGCGCAGTTGCCGCTGGCAGCGGCGGTGTCGCTGGGCGCAGGCGTGCCTTGGGCAGTGGCACAAACCACCAACGGCACGGTCATCACCACCTTGAGCGGCTCGGCCGCCACTCAAACGCTGGTCAACAGCCCGCAAGTGGGCCTCAAAACGGTCACCACCACCACCTTGCGCGACGGCAATGCGTTCAACAACTTCTCGCAGTTTCAGGTGGGCAACGGCGACACCGTCCAGCTGGTGGTGCCCACGGGGGCCAACTGGCTGGTCAACGTGGTGCGCGATGGGCGGGTGCAAGTCGATGGTGTGCTGCAAAGCCGCCTGGGCTCGGACGCGGGCGCGGTGGGCGGCAATTTGCTGTTCATCGACCGGCATGGTTTTGGTGTTGGCCCCAATGGCCGCATCGACACGGGCCGGCTGACCTTTGCCGCGCCCTCCACTACCTTTGTGGATGCCATGCTGGCCTCTGGCCCCGGCTTGTCGGCCAACCAGGTCACGGGCATTTTGTCGGGGCAGTTCGAGCGTTCGAACACCGGCTCGGTGCGCATTGAAGGCGAAATCAACGCCCGCGATGGCGTGCAGATCATGGCGGGTCAGGGTCAAGACGCCGCGCAAGCGGTGTCGGTCACAGGCCGTGTGGTGGTAGGAGGCCGCGCAGCGGGCTCGGCGGTCAACTTGGGCGATTTGCGCAGTTTGAACCCGGTGGTCGAGCGCGATGGCGTGATCGACATCACCACCCCGGGTGATGTGCTGCTGAACGGCAAATTGTTGGCCGACGCCTCGCACTGGAACCAAGCCGGTGGGGTGCGTGTGGTGGCCGGTGGCAACATCGAGTTGGGGGCACAGACCCTGGTGTCGGCCACGGCCGCCTTGGGCAGTGGCGGCCAGGGCGGGCAAGTGAGCTTGTTTGCCCATGGCAGCGCCAGCAACGCGGCCGGGGCCACTTTGGCCGCGCGGGGTGACGGTGCCGGTGCCGGGGGTTTCATTGAGCTGTCAGCGGCTAAACAAATCAACCTGAACAGCGTAACCCTGGACGCGGGCAGCGACCTGGGCCAAGCCGGCCTGGCCTACATCGATCCGATAGACCTGGAGGTCTCGGGCAGCATTTTCACCAACGGTGCCAACCTGTCGCTGGACGCCACCAAGACCCTGAAGGTGAACTCCGGCGTGACGCTGAACACCCGCAAGGTGGTAGCGGGCAGTGGCTCGTCCAGCGGTGTGGCAGATGCGGCCACCGCCATCGGCAACAACCCCTCAACGCCCTCTTTGGGCCACAGCGGCAACATCACCTTGGACGCCCCGTCAATCACAGTGCAGTCGGGGGCCAAACTGGACGCGTCGGTCGTCAACAATGGCACAACTTTCACGGCAGGCGACATCACACTCACGGCCAGCAAGGCCAGCGAATGGGTCACCTTCATCAGCATGGCAGAGGCCAACGCCAGCATCGATGTGGCGGGCACACTGACCGGGCGCAATGTCACGCTGACAGCCTCGATCGAGTCGGCCGCCTCGTTTGGCGGCACCTCGGGGGCCATTCAGCAAGAGATCGTGAACCTGGCGCTGAGCAAATTGCCGTTTGCAGCCAGCCTGTCGTACGTGCAGGCCAAGGGCAATGCGACCGTCACGGTGCAACCCACGGCGGTGCTCAATGCCACCGAAAACATCGCACTGACGGCCACGGCTGAACGTTCGGTGAGTGTGGAAACCGCCACCGAAGGCTCGGCCAAAGCCAACCTGAGCGCCGGTTTTGCCCGCGTGCTGGGCAACACCACCGTCGACGTCAAAGGTGGGGCCAGCCTGCAGGCCGATGGCGACATCGCTTTGGTGGCCGCCTCCAAAACCACGGTGACCATGGCCAGCTCAGCGGCTGGTGTCAAGAACAAGGACACCGGCGCAAACAACGTGGCCTCCATTGTGTTTGCAGGCTCTACCTCGGACGTGAACACCTCGGTCAATGTGGGCGCTGGGGCCACGCTGCAAAGCGGTGGCGATGCCTTGCTGCAAGCCTTTCATTCGGGCCAATACGACACCACCGCCGATGTGACGATCTATGGCGGGGGCACGGCCGGGGTGGTGGGGGCGCTGTCGCTGCAAAAGTCCACCACCAGCGTGACCATGGACGGGCAAATCACCGCCGATGGCAACGTCAGCGCGATGGCCATGAACGCCTCGGCCAAAAACGCGATTTCGGCCACGTCGGCCAATGCAACTGCCGAAGAAGAAAGCAAGTTGGCCCAATTGCCTCCTTCTTTGGAGTACTCCAAGGACGATGTAGGCGCTGCGGCCGAAGCAGGTTTGTTGGCCAGCTTCAAGGCCATGGCGGATAACGTCTCTGGCAGCGCGGACACGGAATCGGGCGGTGCTCCGGCCGAATCCAAACCCCCTGCCCTGCGCCTGGCCGGGGCCTTGACTTGGTCGGAATCACACCACACCACCCGCGCCTCGGTGGGTGCGGGGGGCATCGTCACCGCTGGGGGCAACGCGGTGGTGGACGCCCAGACCCTGGTGGGCCAGTTGCAAAGTGTGGCCACCGCCGAAGCGACGTCTGAAACCAAGGATTCGCAGGGCACCAAAGTGAGCCTGGCTGCCGCTTTCAATTACGCCGACCACAACATGACCACCCGTGCCCAAGTGGGCTCGGGGGCCCAGATCACGGCGAACCATGTGGCGGTGCATGCGGCCACCGACATGCCCGAGTTCTACACCAACGGTTTGCCACTCGACTGGAGCAGCTTTACTTCGGCCTATGCCAACATCATGGGGGGCACGTCCTTTTTGCTGGACGGTTTCAACACCCGCGTGGGGGCCACGTCTTCGGCCACCAACCTGGCGGCGGCCGGGGCCGTGAACTTGACCTTCATGAAAAACGACACCCGTGCCTGGGTGGACACAGGAGCCAAACTCACCACGCTCACCACGGCGGCCGGTTCCTGGTCTTATGACGTGAAAGAAGTCGCTTTCGAATCGGACCTGGTGGAAATGGTGAACTTGGTCGACCCCCTCAAGACCTATTACGCCCTGGACAAGGACTTGGGTGTGCTGGGCGACTTTGTCAGCACCACGCGGGATGCCCCCAAGGGGCCTGATGTGGACGAGATCAATTTCACCCGCAGCTTCACCGGTTCCACGGTGGTCAAAGCCGCCAACCATGTGCAGACCTTGCACCACGCGGGTGGCCCTGCCCCGGCCGCAGGCGCATCGGGCACCTCGGTGGGGGGCACCTTCTCAATGGTGTCGCGCGACAACACGGCCATTGCCGGCATTGCCGACCGGGCCGAAATCAACACCTTCCGGCTGGAAACCACAGCCGAAACCGACGACTGGCTGGTCTCGATTTCGCCCACCTCGGGCCAAGGCGCGGGCGTGGCCGTCAATGGCATCGCGTCTTACAACAAGCTCAAGGAAACCACCCGCGCCTCGATCAGCCGAGAAGCGTTTGTGAATGCCACCCAAGTGGCGGTGGAAGCGAACGCCTCGCTGGGGGTGATTGCCATGACCGGTGCCGTCTCGCGCAGCGAGAACTCGGGCGTGGGCATTGGCCTGGCCATCAACAGCATCACCGGCGACACCCGCGCCTATGTGGGTGACAACGACGCCGACTCGGGCGGTGCCGACACCACCGAGGGCACGGTGGGGGCCATCGTGGCCGGGGCCATGCGGGTCGAAGCGCGAACCGACGGAAAAATTGTGGCCATGGCGGTGGCCGGGGCCACAGCGGGCGAAAAACCACCCACCGCCCCCAAGAGCACCGGCGAAAACCTGGCCGACAAAACCGCCACCGATTCGGCCGACACCCAAGCCCAGCTGGACGGCAGCGATGCCAGCATGGCCCCCGTGGCCGAAGCCAGCGAACCGGCCAAAGGCTCGGGCTCGGACAGCGCAGCCGCCAGCGAGCCGGCCGCCAGCAAGCCGCCGAGTTTTGCCATTGCCGGGGCCGGTGCGATTGTCACCAACACCACCGACCTGGACACCACAGCGCTGGTGGACCGCGCCGTGATCAAGGCCGAAGGCTCAGGCACCCTCGGTTTGACGGTGCGGGCGCTGTCCGATCTGACCCAAGTGAGCGTGGCCGGTGGCGGGGCTTTGGCCATGTCCAAAAACGCGTCCACCACCTTCAGCGCCGCCATTGCGGGCGCTGTGGCTTTGCAAAAATCAGACGACGACACCACCGCACGCATTGTGGACAGCAGCGTGACCGACTTGGCCGACACCGCCACCAGCTTGAACGTGCAGGCCATCAAGTCGGGCGAGCGCACGGCTGTGGCCACGGGCATTTCGGCCAACCTGTCCAAAGGCAGCAAGACCAGCGTGTCGGTGGTGGGAGCGGCCTCGGTCACCACCACGAACGATGACACGCTGGCGTCGATTGAAAACTCCACCGTCACGGGCAATGTGGCCAGCCCCACGGCAACGGGTGTGACCGTGGTGGCTTATGACCGCAGCCGCATTGGCGCGGGGGGTGGTGCCTTGTCCGTCAGCACGGGCAAGGGCTCGGCCGGGGTGGGTGCGGCCGTCTCGATTGTCAACGCCAAGGGCAGCACACAGGCGCAGGTCTCGGGCGGGGCCATCACCCAAGCCCACGACTTGTCGGTGCTGGCTTTGTCCTCGCAAAAAGTGGTGGGCGTGGGCGCGGTGGCGGGGGTGCAAACCAGCAGCGACGCGACTTCGGCTGGCCAACTCATGGGCTCGTTTGTGACCAACCACGTCAGCACCACCGTGAGTGCGGGCGTCAAAAACAGCGCGGTGGTCAACCTGACGGGTGACTTGGTCGTGCAAGGTGGCGGCACGGCCGCCAGCGCCACGGCGACGCTGGACAGCTTGATCGGTGCGGTGCGGGCGTCCGAGGTGATCGACTTCGAGATGAGTTCGGCCAGCAACGGCTACACCAGCGAATTCAAAGATGCGGTGGGCGGCGAGAGTGTGGTGGGCGTGGCGGGCACCCTGAGCGTGACGCTGGGCAACAACGCCTCCAGCCTGGGACTGTCGTATGTACAAAACGACATCCAGACCACGTACGGTGCACAGCTCAATGGCAGCATCACCGCCACCGGCGGCGTGAGCGTGTCCGCCATCAGCCGCGCCGACATTGTGGGCGTGTCTGCGGGCGTGGGGGCGACCAAGGGCAAGTTTTCGGGCATGGGCTCGGCCAGCGTGAACCTGATGGGTCAGCGCACCCAGGCGCAAGTGACGGGCGGCACGGTCACGGCCAGTCAGTTGAGCGTGAACTCCGAGACCAATGGCAACACCTTTGGCCTGGCCGGCAACCTGAGTTTTGCCGTGGGCGGGGGCAATGGCAAGGCCGCAGGCGCTGCCGTGGCCTACACCCAAAACGGCACACGCACCTACACCTCGGGCGGCTCGTCCATCAGCACACGCTCGGCGGGCAATGCCGCCACCATCGACGCCACCACTGTCAACGTGGGTTCGGGCACGGTGCAGGTGCAAGCCAGCAACACCAGCGATGTGATGTCGGTAGCCGCCTCGGGCGCAGCGTCCACGGGCAATGTGGGCTTTGCAGGCACCGTGACCGTGAACGAAACGGCCGATGTGACCGAAGCCCGCATTGGCACGTCCACCGTCACCGGGGGCACGGTGCGTGTGCAAGCCGGTGAAGGCACTGGTGCCAGCAGCGCCCGCATCCGCTCACTGGCCGGTGGCGTCTCGGCGTCCAAGGGCTATTCGGGCGCTTTGGCCTTGGGCTACAACACCATCGAGAGCACACGCTCAGCGCAAATTTTGTCGTCCACCATCAACGCGGGCACGGCGGTGTCGGTGCTGGCCGACTCGGACGCCAGCATCCAGACTTTGTCGGTGACCTTGGCCGGTGGCAAAGACTATGCCGCTGCAGGTTCGTCCAGCACCAACGTGCTCAATGGAACGACCTTGTCCAACGTGGACAACAGCACCCTCAACGGCGCGGCCACCACGCTCACGGTGCACGCCTCGCAAGCGGGCAGCATCGAGTCCTTGGCCGGTGCGGTCACGGGCGGGGGCACCGGGGCGATTGGGGGCTCGGTGGCGGTGAACCACATGGGCAAGGGGCCTGAAGACTTCAAGGTCACGGCACGCCTGAAAGATTCGGTGTTGGTGGCGCCGGTGGCGGTGACCGTTGACGCCAAGCTCGACGGCTCGATCCGCTCGGTGGCCGCCTCGGGCAGCGGTGCGGGCACCACGGCCATCAACGGCAGCGTGACGAGCAACGTGATCGAGTCCGATGTGCAAGCCCTGGTGGTGGGCGGCAGCCAAAACAGCAACGGCGGTGCCTTCAAGGTGCTGGCCGACAACGATGCCGACATCGCTTCCCTGGCGGGCACCATCAGCGGGGCTGGAACGGCCGGCGCTGGCGTGGCCGTGTCGACCAACGAAATTGGCGGCAACGTGACCGCCAGCCTGCAAAGCTACACCCTGCGGGCCACCGGGGCCGTTCAGGTCGATGCCACCTCGTCGGGCAACATTGGATCGATTGCGGCCGGTTTGGCCGGTGGCGGCACCAACGCCTTGGCGGGCTCCAACACGACCAACGCCATCACCTCGCAGGTGCTGGCGCAAATGAGCAGCGTGACGCAGTCGGCGGCGTCCTCGTCTTTGCGGGTCAAGGCGCTCGACAGTTCCATCATCAAGTCGTTTGCGGGCACCGTGTCCGGGGGCGGCACGGCTGGGGGCGGCGCAGCCTTTGCGCTCAACTTTTTGGGCCGCACGGCCACCAATGCCGACAGCAGCAAGGGGGTCAAGGCCCAGGTGCTCAACAGCAGCTTGAACTCTGGCGGGGCGGTGCAGGTGCAGGCCCTGTCCTCGGGGCTGATCGAGTCCATGGGCATGGCCGTGGCCGGTGGCGGCAGCGGCGCGGTGTCGGGCTCCAACACCACCAACTTGCTCGAAGACGACATCGTTGCCACTTGGTCGGGCGGCTCGCTCAATGGCACGGCCACGTCGCTCACGGTGCAAGCCGATGACTCGGCCACCGTGCGCACCTTGGCGGGCAATGTGGCCGGTAGCGGCGGGGGCGCGTTTGGTGCGGCCATTGCCGTGAACCAGGTGGGCAGTGCGGTGCAGGCCACGCTGACGGGCATGACACTGAACGCGGCACCTGCGGTGGTGGTCGATGCCGATATGCGTGGCGAGATCAAGTCGGTGGCGGCCTCGGGGGCGGCTTCGAGTGGGGCTTCGGTCAACGGCAGCTTCACGACCAACCAGCTCACGGCCAGCGTGAAAGCCCAGGCCACCAGCGTGACGCAAGCCACCAACGGTGGCGCGTTCACCGTGAGCGCCGACAACGACAGCGACATCTTTTCTTTGGCGGGCACCATCAGCGGCTCGGGCTCTGCGGCCATCGGTGCGGCGGTGGCGGTCAATGAAATGGGCGGCGATGTGACCGCCCGGGTGGCCGACAGCACCTTGCGGGCCACAGGCGCTTTGGGGGTCACGGCCACGTCGTCGGGCACCATCAAATCGGTGGCGGCCGGCATGTCGGGCGGGGGAACTGTGGCCTTGGCAGGCTCCAACACCACCAACGCCATCACCTCCCAGGTGTTGGCGCAAGTCAGTGGCGTGACGCAATCGGCGTCTTCGTCGTCGGTGCGGGTCAAGGCGCTGGACAGCTCGGTCATCCAGTCGTTTGCAGGCACGGTGTCCGGGGGCGGCACGGCCGCAGGTGGCGCGGCGTTTGCGCTCAACTTTTTGGGTCGCACGGCCACCAACGCCGACAGCAGCAAAGGGGTCAAGGCCGAGGTGGTCAACAGCAGCATGAGCTCAGGCGGGGCTGTGCAGGTGCAGGCCTTGTCCACCGCCACCATCCAGTCCATGGGCATGGCGGTGGGTGGCAGCGGCAGCGGCGCCGTGACGGGCTCCAACACCACCAACTTGCTCGAAGACGAGATCACGGCCACTTGGTCAGGGGGCTCGCTGTATGGCACGGCCACGTCGCTGACGGTGCAAGCCGACGACGCGGCCACGGTGCGCACTTTTGCAGGCAATGTGTCGGGCAGCGCTGCCGGTGCGTTTGGCGCGGCCATTGCCGTCAACCAAGTGGGCAGTGCGGTGCAGGCCAATTTGTCGGGCATGACCTTGCACGCGGCAGCGGCCGTGGCGGTGGATGCCGACTTGCGCGGCGAAATCAAATCGGTGGCCGCCTCGGGCGCGGCCGATGGCGTGGCCTCGGTCAATGGCAGCTTCACCACCAACCAACTCACCGCCAGTGTCAAAGCCCAAGCGGTGAGCGTGTTGCAGGTCACCAACGGCGGCGCGTTCAGTGTGACGGCCGACAACGACAGCGATATTTTTTCTCTGGCCGGCACGATCAGCGGCTCGGGCGGGGCGGCCGTGGGCGCGGCAGTCGCCGTCAACGAGATCGGCGGCGATGTGACGGCGCGCGTGACCAGCAGCACGGTGCGTGCACCCGGTCAGGTCGATGTCCAAGCCACGTCTTCGGGGGCCATCAAATCGGTGGCGGCCGGCATGTCCGGCGGCGGCTCGGTGGCCCTGGCAGGCTCCAACACCACCAACGCCCTCACCTCGACGGTCTTGGCGCAAATCGACAGCACCAATTTGGTGGTCAATGCCAGCGCAGTGAATGTGCTGGCCCGTGACACCTCGAGCATTCAGTCGTTTGCGGGCACTGTGGCCGGCGGCGGCGCGGCCGGGGGCGGCGCAGCTTTGGCCCTGAATTATTTGGGCCGCACCGCGGGTAATGCCGACAGCAGCAAAGTGGTCAAAGCCGAAGTGTTGAACAGCATCGTTCGCGCCGCAGGCCCAACCCTGGTGAGCGCCTATTCGACCTCCTCGATCCAGTCCATCGGTGTGGCCGCTGGGGCCAGCGGCACGGCCGCGATCTCGGGCTCGAACGCCACCAACTTGCTCGAAGACGAGATCAGCGCCGTTTGGACCGCGTCCAACCAAATCAGCACCGGCACCCTGACGGTGAGCGCCCGCCAAGCGGCAGACATTGATTCGCTGGCGGGCAATGTGTCGGGCAGCTTGGGTGCGGCTGTGGGCGCAGCCGTGGCGGTCAACCGCATTGGCACCGCCACACGCGCCAGCGTGGTAGGCGAAACCAGTGCCCGCTTTTGGGCCAATTTGGGCTATTGGTCCCTGTCGGGTGACGACCTGGTCCTGTCGGCCGAGAGCGACAACCAGATTGACACAATTGCCGTGGGCATGAGTGCCGGTGCAGCGGGGGTGCAGGGCTCGGTGGCCGTCAGTGCCATCACTTCCGAAACCCACGCCACAGCGGGTGCCGATGGGCATGTGACCAGCATTTACTTCACCGACTCGGTGGCCGTGACGGCCAACAGCCGCGACCGCATCCGTGCCTTAGCCGGAGCCGTGGGTTTTGGGGCTGCCGGAGTGGGCGCTGCCGGTGGGGTGCTGACCAACATCGTCAAAAGCAACACCAGCGCGGGTGTGTCCGGACTGGACACGCACCTGGACGCCCTGGCGCAAGGCAATGGTTTGACGGTGCGCCAGTCGAGTCTGGCCAGCGCCCCCAATTTGATGAACATCAACCAGGTCTCGGACTCGGTGCTCAATGGGGCCAGCTTTGGCACGCGCACGGTCAAGGGTCTGGCGGTGCAAGCCACCTCCATCCAGCAAATCGGGGCGGTGACGGCCGTGGCAGGTGGCGGCTTTTCAGGTGCTGCAGGGGCAGCCATGAACGTGGACCAAATTGGCGGCAGCACCCGCGCCTACCTCGAAAAGTCGTATTTCATCAACAACAACACGGGCGCTCATGCTGACCAAGCCGTGGATGTGATGGCCGCCAACCATGCCATGGTGGCCAGCTCGGCCTCGGCCCTGGCCATCGGCGGCGTGGGGGTTTCGGGTTCCTTGGGCACCGAAATTGTCGAGCGCAGCACCAAAGCCGACATCAGCGGGGGTGCCATTGTGTACACCAAGGGTGCGGCTGCGGTCAAAGCCGTGTCCACCAATTCCGTGGCGCAAATCTCGGTCGGGGCCGCAGGCGGCGCTTCTGCGGGTTTGGCCGGCAGCGGCGATGTGGTGCTGCTCAAGGGCACCACCGACGCTTGGGTTGAAAACAGTTTCCTGGCAGCCGACACCGTGTCGGTGGTGGCCGATGGCACCAACAGTGCCAATTTGGTGGCAGGCTCCATTGCAGGGGGTGGCGCTTTGGGCGCGGGCCTGAGCTTCACGGTCAATGTGTCGGGCTCGACCGTGCGGGCCAAAGTCAACAACACCACCCTCAAGGCCGATGGGGCCGTGGTGATTGATGCCGACAACCGCACCGAATCGTTTGCCGTCAGCGCAGCCGCTGCCGTGGGCGGCTTGGCGGGCGTGGCCGTGGGCGCTGCAGTGACGGTGATGGAGGGTGCCACCGAGGCGGGCCTGACCGGCACGTCCTCACTGAGTCGGCGCACCTTGGCCACAGGTTTGGTGGCCTCGTCCAACAATGCGCCGGTGGCGATCACCCTGGCGTCGGACTACGACGCGGTGGGCACGGGCAACCAAACCCAGCTGCGCTTTAGCCTGAACGACTTGAATGGCCGGGTCAATCCGGCTTCGGCCGTGGTCACGGTGTCCGATGGCGAACTCACAGTGACCGCCGTGCGCCAGTCCGACGGCACCTACACCGCCAACGTGGCCAGTCTGGCCGACGGCCCCTTGATGGCCAAGGTGGTGCTGACCGAAAGCAACACCAGCAAGGCGTCGAGCACGACCTTGTTCAAATCCACCGGCATCAACAGCTCTGAAACCGCCCCGGTGTTGGGCGCTTTGCCGGTGGCCGCCACACGCATTGCCACTTTGTCCAGTTTTGACCAGGTGGATGCCCGCAACGACAGTGCGGTGCGTTTTGTGCTCAAGGGCGACAGCGGGATTCAGCCCACCGGCACAGCCGTGGTCACGGTGGGTGATGGCACACGTTCGGTCACGGCCACACGCAACGCCGATGGCAGTTACACCGCCGATGTGCGCACGCTGGGCGATGGCGTGTTGACGGCGGTGGTGACCACTGGGGTGGGCGAGACCTCGCGGGTGACCTTGAACAAGGCCTCGGGTGCAGGCTCTTTGTCGGTCACGGCCAATGAGTCGGTGACGCTGAACCACAATGCCGGGCAAATTGGCGTGGGTGGCGTGGCGGGCATTGGCTCGTCGGCCAACGTGGTGGTGGGCAAGAGCACGGTGGTGGCCAAAGTGGACGCCTCCAGCGTGCGGGTCTCGGGTGCACTCAATGTCAAGGCCGAGCGCGAGGCCAACATCGACATGATCACGGCCACCGCAGGCGGTGGCGGTTTTGTGGGTGTCAGTGGTGCGGTGGGCGTGTTGGTGTTTGGCAGTGCGCCCGACAGCAATGCCAACAGCGAATTGACCGGCAGCTCCAGTACCCTGGGACAAATTGGCTCGGTCACCCAAGCCAACCGTTCACAAGGCTCGGGCTCGGCCCTGACCACGGCCGAAAGCGATTCGGCCAACAACAGCGGTCGCTACGACACCCAAGGGGCGTATGCAGGGGCCTCGGGCAGCCACCGCACCTCGGCCACGGTGGCCGCGACCACGGTCACGGCCGGCTCACTGACGGTGGCCAGTCTGGACCGCACCTCGGTGGACAACAACGCTGGGGCTGTGGCCTTGGGCGGAGCGGCCGGCATCAGTGCAGGCGTGGCGATCACCCTGCTGGGCGGGGCCAACCACGCGGGGGTGTCGGTGGGCAATATGGCCGTGGCCGGCAACATCGACATTCAGTCGGGCAACCGCACGCCCAGCGAGGGCGTTCCGGCCGTTGAGAGCCGGGCGATTTCGGGCGCGGGCGGTTTTGTGGGCGTGGGCGCCGCGGTGTCGGTGGCCTCCAACACCACGGCCAGCACGGCCAGTTTGGCCGGCACGTCAAGTGCCGGGGGATCGGTGAATGTGCAGGCGCTGGACCAGGCGTCCATGCGCAGCGAAGCGGTGGGTGCCACCGCAGGGGTGGTTTCGGTGGGGGTGGTCACAGCCACTGCCACGCAGTCGGGCAGCGTGGCCACCACGGTGAGCGGCCAACACAGCGGCACGGGCTGGACGGCGCAAGCCGAACGCAGTGCGACAGCCGCCGCCCAAGCCACGGGGGGCTCGGCCGGTGTGTATGCAGGATCGGGCGCAGGCGCGACCGCCAGCGACAGTGGCTCGGTCACCTTGACCCTGGCCAGCAACACGGTGCTCGACGCGGGCACGGGCGATTTGTCGCTCTTGGCCTTGTCGACGCCCAGCGCAGACGCCTACGCTTTGGGCGTTTCGGTCGGGCGCGGCGTGGGCATGGGGGTGTCGGTGGCGCTGTCCGAGGTGGACACCAACGTGCAGGTGCTGGCCAATGGACCGCTGTCTTTGAGCGGCAAAAACATGCTGGTCAATGCGGTGCTGGGCCATGGCGACTCGAGCGTGACGGCCAAGGCTGTGGCCGGTGGCGGGGGCTTGCTCTTGGGCGCACAAGGCGCCGGGGCCACGGCCAGCAACCAAGGCACAGCCGCCGTGACCTTCAGCAACGGGGCCACTTTGGCAGCCACGGGCGATGTGGCCATCATGGCCAACGACGCCATGCGCATGAACTCGGAGTCCACCGGGGTGGGGGTGGGGTTTGTGGGGGCCGGTGTGGCCGTGGCCATGACCGAGAGCAATTCAACCGTCACGTCCAATGCCAGTGGCTTGGCCGGGCGCGTACAAGGCACCTTGACGGTGAGCGCACGGGGCGACGAGTTGATCGATGCCGATGCGGTGGCGGGCAGCGGCGGTGTGGTGGCCGGGGCGGGTGCAGATGCCCGCATCGACCATGTTCAAAACGTCAGTGCCACTTTGTCCAGCAGCGGCTCAGGCCTGCTGGTGGATGGCCTGACGGCCGTGACGGCCGAGCGCAAAGTGCGCTTTGACACCCAGGCCTCGACCATCAATGCCTCGGCATTTGGGGGTTCGGGTGCGGTGACCGTGGCGTCTCTGACGGGTTCGGCCACAGCCAAATTGGGCAACAACGCCAAACTGACGGGGGCCCAGCTGCAAATTTTGGCCACCAACGATGTGGAGCGCACGGACCTGACGGCCATCAACGTACAAGGCGGCGGCGGCGGTGTGATTGCCGGTGCGGGTGCCGATGCCAAGACCACCCTGAATGGCAACGCTGTGGCCGAAATCGGGGACGATGTGGTGCTGAACCTGGGCGACAGCGGCAACGGCTTGCTGGAAGTGCGGGCCTACAACCAGTTTCGGGGCTCGTCTTTGGGACGCCTGGACATTGGCGGTGCATTGCCGATTGCCTTGGTAGACACCGAAATCCGCTCCACCGCCAACGCCACGGCCAAATTGGGCGCACGCGACAACATTCAGGTGGCCGGTGATGTGCATGTGAACGCCCTGTCCTATGTGGACATTGAGGCCAACACCATCACCAAAACCTATGGTGCAGCGGCCGCCGCACAAGGCGATGCGCTGGCTTTGGCCAATGTGACCAACCTGGTGACCGTGGGCACGGGCACCCAAATTGTGGGTGAAAACTCAGTGTCGCTTTTGGCCGGTCAAGACAAGGATTTTTGGCGCAACAAAAACTTTGTCACGGCGCGGGCCGATTTGTTCAACCACTCGGCGATTCCGGTGTCGGTCAACCCCGATGTGCAAGCCACGCTGAACCTGACCAACAACCTGACGCTCGACAGCCAATCGGTGCGCTCGGGTGGCACCATCCAATTGGGGGGCATCAGCGGCACCTACATTGTGGAGGGCAAGGGCAAGGTCAGCGACTGGACCCGCGAAGTGGGCGAGTTGATGGGTTTGAGCAGCGAGTACGGCAGCTCCAACAAAACCTTGACGGCCAATGTGGCCTTGAAAGGCCTGATTGAAGCGGGCTACGGCAACAAACAAAAACTGGTGATCAACGCCAATGGTTCGGTGGCGTCCAGCGAGGGCAATATCCGCTACAGCATTGGCACCGAAGACTTGGCCGCCACAGGGGCCGCCTACCTGGAAACGCTGTACAACCAGTTGAAAAACTATGGTGACATTCCCGAGGTGAGGGCCTTCGTGGAAGCCGAAATGGCGTTCTATTTGCAAACCTTGCTGCGCGAAGGTTTCGCCACCATCGAGACCGACCCTGATACCGGGGCCACGCAGATCGTGCCGCAAGAAAACGTGCCGGGCACCTTTTTGACCCTGAAAAACATTCGGGCTGGCAGCGGCAACGTGGAGCTGTTTGGCAACAACGTGACCGGCACCGCCACGGTGGTGGCCAGAGCCGACTCGGAAATTTTGATCGACAACAAGAGCCCCATGAACATTCGGGCCAAGGACCTGATCATCGACAGCAGCGGCGGTTTTGCCAAATACAACGGCACTTACCTCAAGAGCAATGCCGACATTGCCAGCTTCAACCGCGATGTGAAGACGGGCATCAACATCACCGTGGACAGCATCGACACCCGAGGCGGTGGCCCGGCCGAAGCCTTGCCGACCATCAAGATCCTCAACAGCTATGTGTCCACGGGTGTGGTGTCTGCCAACCCGGTCATCGCCACCGCCCCCGATGGCAGCAGCGCCGATTTGCGGCAAGACCAGATGCGTTCGCCCGAAATCCGGGTCAACGGCTTGGCCTACAACAAACTCGGCTCGATCTTGCTGGACAACACTTCGGGCAGCATTTCGGTGATCGCTGAGGATGCGCTGTACACGCCGCGTCTGGATGGCTTGGAGATCACCGTCAATTCGGGCAAGAACTTTGTGCTGTCTTCGCCCACAGTGAGCCAGTCGATTGGGGGTTCGCCCGAAAACCTGTATGCGGTGGCCTACAACGATGACCAGCAAAACAAGCTCAACAACATGGGCGTGGTGGGCTGTGGCACGGCCCGCGCCGGCAGCCCTGCCAGCACCAGCTTCTCATCCAATTGTTTGCGCAATGGCACGGGCGGCATTTACGCCAGTGGTGGCATTTTCCTGGGGGCCCGCTACCTCAACATCAATGGCACGATCCAGTCAGGCCAGTCGGACTACGCCGTCACACTGACCGACGCATCTGTGGGTTCACGGATCAACAGCTGGAAAACAGAATGGCCGAGAAACCGGTCGCGCTCACCGCTGTTGCAAATCAGCGGCCGCCTGAGCACCGACAGCGAGTTGGATGTCACCAAACGCTTTGAAAACGGCACCATCACCCAAACCCAACGCGACAATGAATTGGCCGCCATTGCTGCACGACGCAAAGAACCCATCATCCACTACAACGCGTCCACAGACCGATTGCAAGTGGCCGAAACCAACATCACCGGCGGCTTGGTGGAGATGGTGGGCTCCATCATCAACACCGGTGGTGGTGTGATCCGGGCGCTCGATGGTTTTGCCCGTTTCAACATCGACAACCAAACGTCTTATGGCCTGGATTTGCTGGGACTGGACACCGGCGGCGATGCGGGCGTGGTGCGCATCACCGACTTGAACCGCCCGGTCTACACGGGCAGCACCCTCACGGGCTACGAAGTCACCACTTACGAACGCAATGTGGCCGGTGTGTTCAAGTCGACCACCACGGCCGGTCGGGGGGCCACGGCCGCCGTTTTGCGTTCGAGCAACTCCACCCTGGCCAGTCCAAACCCCGCGCGTCCGGAACTCTTGGCCACCTTCAATTACAACCCGGTCACCAACAGCACCTATGTCTGGTCTGCGGGCTACGAATACAACCAGGAAAAACGCTACTGGTACCAGAAGTCGTCCATGCTGTGGGGGGCGATCAACCTGAAGGCGATCAACTGGAACAGTGTCGAGACCATTGTCAAAACAGCCTCGGCCATGGCCGAGGGCATTTATGTGACCACGGCCAGTCCGCCCTCTGGCAATTTCTGGATGGGCACGCAAACGATCACCACCGACGCAGAAAAAGAAATTTACAAGCGGCAGTGGAAGAAGTGCGGCTTCATGTGCTTCAAGAAGACCTTTTACGTGGATTACCGCACCGAGGTAGGCAGCAAGGATGTGTTCACCCAAAGGGTGCGTGCCGATCACCCGATTGCCATCGAAATGGTGGGCTACACGAGTGGTTTGATCCAAGTGGCCAGCAAAAAAGACATCCGTTTTTCAGGTGACTTGGTCAACGACGTGGGCTTGGTCTCATTGACCAGTTCATTGGGCTCGATCGAGCAGCTCAGCGGCGGCACCTCAGTCACAGGCGACGATCTGCGCTTTTATGCGGCCACCGGCATTGGCAGCCAAGGCAGCCCGATCAACGTGATCACCGGCACCGGCTCTTTCACAGCCACCTCCACCAAGGGCAACATCGCTTTTCAAAGCTTGGGCGGTGCCTTGCGCATCAACCAAGTCTCGACCACTGGCAAGATTTGGTTGTTCGGCGACGAGGACATTGTGGGCGTGGACCCCAGCAAGGTGCATGTGTCGGGCAGCAGCATCGAGATTTCGGCACCGCGCGGCGGCATTGGCAGTTTCAACGCCGATGGCTCGGTCAAGTCCACCCTCAACATCCAGACCGAAAACTCGGCGGGTGGTGGCATCACGGCCACGGCGGCACGCGGCATTGCTCTCAAGCAAGCCACGGGCAACCTGTGGGTCAACCAGGTAGCTTCCAGTGGGGGCGATGTGTACATCGAAGCGGGTGGCGACTTGATCGACAACAACCGCAATGAGACCCGCGATGTGCGCACCGAAGAAGAGCTGTTGGCCTTGTGGAAGTCGGCGTCCTTGCAAGGCGCAGACGCCGAGGTCAGCCGCCAGCAAACCCTGCGCAGCGCCCGCAATTCTTTCCGGCGTTACTGGGGCTTGCGCAATGCGGTGGTCACCTCGGTCAACCCAAGCACTGGTGCGGTCGTCAGTTACACCGCCGACAGCTACAACCCGGCCACCTACGCCTTCACCTACACCACCGCCGAAAAGCAGCAGCTGAGCCAAAACGGCCTGAGCGCGGCCCAGATCACGGCGCTGGAATCGGCACGCACGCAAGAGCTCAAAGATTTGCATGCACTGTATGGCACCACCGCTTACCAGACCTCGGACACGCTGATCATTGACCAGATCAATGCGGCCAACGTGGCGGCGGGACGACCTGCGGTGGACGCGATGTCCACCTGGAGCACCGCTGAGTTGAGCAGTCCCCTGCCCAAGGCGATTTTCTCCAAGTCCTCCACCGACACCCAAACGCGCATCGAAGCACCCAACGTGATCGGCAACCGCGTGGTTTTGCGACCCGGTGGAAAAATCGGACGAGACGATGGCGCGGTCACCATCAATTTGCTCAAGGCCGGGGGCCTGACCACCGAGGACCAGTTGACCATCATGTCGGCCGAGTCGGACGACATGGTGCTGAACAAATCGACCTGGATGCTGACGGTGGTCAAAAAGGACACTTTCGATGTGCTGTCCAACAAGCTGAACCTCACCTCCAATGGTTTTGTGTACCTGGGCTCCGAGTCCACCGATGCTTACCCCAACGGTGGTGATGCCAATCTGGAAAAAGTGGTCGGCAACGGCGAAATCCGCATCAAAGTCAGTGGCTCGGTGCTCAATGCTTCGGGTTCCACCGATTCGGTCATTCAGGGTCACAAGGCCATTTTGGAAGCGGCCACGGGCAGCATCGGCACCAGCCTCAAGCCGGTGACCATGACACTGACTGGCGGGGGCACCCCCAGCAATGCCACCTTGGTGGCACGCGCCCAAGACGGCATCTGGATCACACAGACCGGTGACATGCGGATTGCCGATGTGTATTCACCCGGCTTTGTGGGGCTGACGGCGCAAAACGCCATCATCGATGCGCGTGGCACTGAACGCACACGCTCTTTGGAGGCCGGTGAGGCATCGCTGACCGCACTCAATGGATCGGTCGGCACCTTGGCCAACCCGATCGTGGTCAAGGCCAGTGTTTCCGGGGGCGTCAATGCCTCCACACCCACGGGCTTTTCGGTGTATTTGCAAGGCGCTGAAACGGGCCTGAGCGTCAAAAACATCAACTCGGGTCTGGACATTGACCTGTACTCGCCCACGGGCAACCTGCAAGCACGGGGCAACATCAGGGCCATTGGCCGCTTGTCGGCAGACACCGATGGCACGGGCGACATCGTCATGGAAAGTGGCGCCCTGTTCCAAGCGGTGTCTGGCGATATTTTTGTCGGGGCCGACGATGTGGGCCTGGGTCGGCTGGATGCCGCCCGAGCCGTGGTGGTCAACGCCCGGGGGGCGATGACCAACAACAACACCGACACCAGCTTGATCAATGCCACAGGCCGCAGTGTGACGCTGCAAGCGGTGGGCTCGATTGGTAGCAGCACCAAGGCTGTGGATGTGTTACCCAAGGAAGTGACCCGCTTGATCGCCACATCGAGCACTGGCGACGCCTACCTGAGCGCCAATTCGGGCATCTTGCGCGTGTCGCAAGTGGTGGCCAATGGCATGGCATCCTTGAGTTCGGCCTATTCCATCTTTGACGAACGCGGCACCAACGCACAGTCGGTGCAGGGGACGAACATTGCTTTGTCTGCCGGGGGCGACTTGGGCCAGTCCAGCTTGCCCATGACCTTGAAGACGGCGGCCAATGGCATCGTCACACAGGCCAGCGCTTATGGTTCGGTGTACGTGACTTCGCCTTGGGGCGTGTTGACGGTGCAAAACGGTCAGGCCACCACGGGGCAAATCTCCCTCAATGGCAGCGCCTATGGCCTGAATTTGACGGGCACCATGAGCGCTGCACAAGGCTTGACCTTGAATGCCGGTGCTTATGGTTTGAACCTGGCCTCTACCGCCGACTTGAGCAACCAGGCGGGCAGTGTGGTCATGAAAGGGGCCACCATTGCGATGGCCGACGGGGCCAAGGTCCATGGCGGTCTGGGCACCCTGGTGTTGACCGCCACAGGCGACATCAGCTTGACGGGCCTGAGTTCGGACAACGCCACGCGCAGTGCCATTTTGGTCACCGCCACCGCAGGCGCTGTGCGCGATGCGGGTGATGCCAACGCTTATGACCTGAAAGTCACGGCTGCAGGCGGTGGGGTGTCGGTCAGTGCGCTGGGCGATGTGGGCAACTCCGCTTTGGCCTCCACAGCGGCAGGCCGCTTGCTGGACACCGATGCGTCGGTGCTGCAAATCACGAGCAAAACAGGTGCAGTGACCTTGGCGCAAAACAAGGCCACCACCGATGTCGCCATCACCTCGGCCAAAAACATCGAACTGCTGTCACAAGGCAGTGTGGTGGGCAGCAAGCTGTCGGCTTTGGGCGGCGGCTTGTTGGTGCGCAGCGCTGCAGGCGGTGTGCAACTGAGCAGCGGCACCAGCACGCAAAACCTGGAAGTGACGGCCGCTGGCCTGATCAGCCTGGGGTCCATCACGGTACCGGGCGACATTTTGATCACCAGCACCACCTCGGGCGGCGTGACGGCGCAGGCTCTGACCGCAGGTCTGGGCATCAACGTGTCTGCGGGCACGGCAGGCAACCTGAGCCTGGGGACCGTGACGGCCCAATCGGGCTCGGTGGTATTGGGCGCTGCAGGCGGCACCCTGACTGCCACCAGCGCCAGCGCATCCGGCAACATCACTTTGGATGCCACGGGCAACACCAACTTGGGAACCCTGACCAGCAGCACCGGGGCGGTGGACCTGGAAGTGACGGCAGGCACACTCACCACAGGCGCAGTATCGGGCCTGACCGCTGTAGCCCTCAAGTCATCGGGCAACCTGAGCACCGGGGCGCTGACCAGCACGAACGCAGGCATCAATGCCCAATCGACTGCGGGTTCTGTCGCCTTAGCTTCAGCCAGAGCCAAAACCGCTTTGGTGGCCAACGCCAAAACCACTTTGTCAGCTACAACTTATGCCGTTAGCGAAGGCACCGCCGCCTTGACAGCCGGCACCACCTTCACCGGCACCAGCGGTACGGCCAGCGGCAACATCACCCTGGACGCCGTGGGCAACTCCACTGTGGGCGCTGTGACCAGCAGCGCGGGCACGGTGGACCTGGAAGTGACAGCGGGCACCTTGACCACTGGTGCCGTGACGGGGGCTGCCTTGGTACTCAAATCCTCGGGCAACCTCAGCGCTGGTGCCTTGACCAGCACCAGCACAGGCATCAATGCCCAGTCGACTGCCGGTTCAGTGGCCTTGGCTTCGGCCAGAGCCAACACCAGTCTGATTGCGAACGCCAAAAATGACCTGACCGTCACCACTTACACCGTGAATGCAGGCACCGCCGCCTTAACAGCAGGCACCACCTTCACCGGCACAAGCGGCACGGCCAGTGGCAACATCACCCTGGATGCTGTGGGCACCACCAGCGTGGGCGCTGTCACCAGCAGCGCGGGCACGGTGGATCTGGAAGTGACCGGGGGCACCTTGGCCACTGGTGCCGTGACCGGGGCTGCCTTAGTACTCAAATCCTCGGGCAACCTCAGCGCTGGTGCCTTGACCAGCACCAGCACAGGCATCAATGCCCAATCGACTGCCGGTTCAGTGGCCTTGGCTTCGGCCAGAGCCAACACTAGTCTGATTGCGAACGCCAAAAATGACCTGACCGTCACCACTTACACCGTGAATGCAGGCACCGCCGCCTTGACAGCAGGAACCACCTTCACCGGCACCAGCGGCACGGCCAGCGGCAACATCACCCTGGACGCCGTAGGCACCACCAGCGTGGGCGCTGTGACCAGCAGCGCAGGCACGGTGGACCTGGAAGTGACAGCAGGCACACTCTCCACCGGCGCGGTGTCGGGGGGAGCGGCTGTGGCACTCAAGTCTTCAGGGAATCTGAGCACGGGTGCCTTGACCAGCAGCGCAGGCACCGTCAACCTGGACGTGACCGGCGGCACCTTGACCACCGGTGCCGTGTCAGGCCTGAACGCTGTGGCGCTCAAGTCCACGGGGAACCTGATCGCAGGTGCAGTGACCAGCACCAACGCAAGCATCCATGCCCAGTCAACAACGGGTTCTGTCGCCTTGACATCGGCCAGAGCAGGCACCAGCTTGGTGGCAAATGCCAACACCACATTGAACCTCACCACTTACACCGTGAACGCAGGCACGGCGGCCTTGACAGCCGGCACCACCTTCACCGGCACGTCGGGCACGGCCAGCGGCAACATCACCCTGGATGCCGTGGGCAGCGCCAATGTGGGCGCTGTGACCAGCAGCGCGGGCACGGTGGACCTGGAAGTGACAGCGGGCACCTTGGCCACTGGTGCAGTCACAGGGGCTGCCTTGGTACTCAAGTCCTCGGGCAACCTCAGCGCAGGCGCCTTGACCAGCACCAGCACAGGCATCAACGCCCAATCGACTGCGGGTTCAGTGGCATTGGCTTCGGCCAGAGCCAACACCAGTCTGATTGCGAACGCCAAAAATGACCTGACCGTTACCACTTACAGCGTGAGTTCAGGTACGGCAGCCTTGACAGCCGGTACCACCTTTACTGGCACCAGCGGTACGGCCAGCGGCAACATCACCCTGGATGCCGTGGGCAACTCCACCGTGGGCGCTGTGACCAGCAGCGCGGGCACGGTGGACCTGGAAGTGACAGCGGGCACCTTGGCCACTGGTGCAGTCACGGGGGCTGCCTTGGTGCTCAAGTCCTCGGGCAACTTGAGCACAGGCGCCTTGACCAGCACTGGCACAAACATCAACGCCCAATCGACTGCGGGTTCAGTGGCATTGGCTTCGGCCAGAGCCAACAAGGGCTTGGTGGCCAATGCCAACACCACTTTGGCTGTGACAACCTACACCGTGAACGACGGAGCCGCCGCTTTGACTGCAGGCACAACCTTCACCGGCACCAGTGGTACCGCCAGCGGCAACATCACCCTGGATGCCGTGGGCAACTCCAGCGTGGGCGCTGTGACCAGCAGCGCGGGCACGGTGGACCTGGAAGTGACAGCGGGCACGCTGACCACCGGCGCGGTGTCGGGAGGCACGGCAGTTGTCCTCAAGTCCTCCGGGAACTTGATCACAGGCGCTTTGACCAGCACCAACGCGGGAATCAACGCCCAATCGACTGCGGGTTCTGTGGCCTTGAGTTCGGCCAGAGCGGGCACGAGCTTGGTGGCCAATGCCAAAAATGACTTGACCGTCGCGACTTATGCCGTCAACGCAGGCACCGCAGTATTGACAGCCGGCACCACCTTCACCGGCACCAGCGGTACGGCCAGCGGCAACATCACCCTGGACGCCGTAGGCACCACCAGCGTGGGCGCTGTGACCAGCAGCGCAGGCACGGTGGACCTGGAAGTGACAGCAGGCACACTCTCCACTGGCGCGGTGTCGGGGGGAGCGGCTGTGGCACTCAAGTCTTCAGGGAATCTGAGCACGGGTGCCTTGACCAGCAGCGCAGGCACCGTCAACCTGGACGTGACCGGCGGCACCTTGACCACCGGTGCCGTGTCAGGCCTAAACGCTGTGGCGCTCAAGTCCACGGGGAACATGATCGCAGGTGCAGTGACCAGCACCAACGCAAGCATCAATGCCCAATCGACTGCGGGTTCTGTCGCCTTTGCTTCAGCCAGAGCAGGCACCAGCTTGGTGGCCAACGCCAACACCACATTGAACCTCACCACTTACACCGTGAACGCAGGCACGGCGGCCTTGACAGCCGGCACCACCTTCACCGGCACGTCGGGCACGGCCAGCGGCAACATCACCCTGGATGCCGTGGGCAGCGCCAATGTGGGCGCTGTGACCAGCAGCGCGGGCACGGTGGACCTGGAAGTGACAGCGGGCACCTTGGCCACTGGTGCCGTGACGGGTGCTGCCTTGGTGCTCAAGTCCTCGGGCAACTTGAGCACAGGCGCCTTGACCAGCACAGGCACAGGCATCAATACCTTGTCAACATTGGGTTCGGTGGTGGTCTCCTCGGCCAGAGCGGCTACCAGCTTGGTAGCCAACGCCAAAAATGACCTGAACGTCACCACTTACACCGTCAGCGGTGGCACGGCCAGTTTGACAGCAGGCACGACCTTCATTGGCACCACCGGCACGGCCAGCGGCAACATCACCTTGGACACCGTGGGTAACGCCAGCGTGGGGGCGGTCACCAGCAGCGGGGGCACGGTGGACCTGGAAGTGACGGCTGGCACGTTGACCACGGGCGCAGTGTCGGGGGGCATGGCGGTTTTGCTCAAGTCCTCGGGCAACCTGAGCACAGGAGCGCTGACCAGCACCAACGCGGGCATCAACGCCCAATCGACTGCGGGTTCAGTGGCTTTGGCTTCAGCCAGAGCAGGCACGAGTTTGTTGGTCGATGCCAAAACAAGTTTGTCTCTCCCAACGTACACAGTGAGCAGCGGCACAGCCACCTTGACGGCGGGCTCCACCTTCACAGGTACCAGCGGAACGGCCAGTGGCAACATCACCCTGGACGCGGTGGGCAACACCAGTGTGGGCGTGGTGACCAGCAGCGCGGGCACGGTGGATCTGGACGTGACGGCAGGCACTCTGACCACAGGTGCCGTGTCAGGCTTGAACGGCGTGGTGCTCAAGTCTTCGGGCAACCTGGCTTCAGGCGCAGTGACCAGCGCCAACGCAGGCATCAACGCCCAATCGAACACAGGTTCAGTGGCCATAGCTTCGGCCAGAGCGGCCAGCAGTTTGGTCGCCAACGCCAGCACCAATTTGGCCGTGACGACTTACACCGTGAGCTCAGGCACTGCGACTTTGACCGCAGGCAGCACCTTCACCGGCACCAGCGGTACCGCCAGTGGCAACATCACCCTGGATGCCGTGGGCATCAGCAGTGTGGGCGCGGTGACCAGCAGTGCGGGCACGGTGGACATGGACGTGACCGGGGGCACACTGACCACAGGTGCAGTGTCGGGTGGCGCAGCGGTTTTGCTCAAGTCTTCGGGCAACCTTGGCACGGGCGCATTGACCAGCTTGAACGGCAACGTGAATACCGAGTCCTTGACCGGTTCGGTGGCTGTGACAGCCGCCAGCGCCAAGACCGGTTTGGTGGCCAAATCGGGCACCACCCTGAACATGACGTCCTTTGCTGTCAGCGCGGGCGCAGCCCAGGTGACGGCGGGCACCGATTTCACGGTCGGTACGGGCACGGCTTATGGCCCGATCACCCTGAACATGACGGGTATCGGCTCGCTGGGCACCTTGACCTCGACCACAGGCGCGATCAGTGCCACCAGCAGCTTGAAAGGATTGAGCTTCACGACCTTGAAGGCGGGAACAGGCATCACGCTGCGTGCAGCGGCCAATATGGGATTGGGCCTGAACCCGGCCTTTGCCATCATCGGCACCAACTTGGACGCTGGTACAGGCGCTGTGGATGCGCAAGCGACCACAGGAAATGTGCAAATTGGCAAACTAGTGGCCGCCAACGCCAGCACGGTCAAGGCACTCAGCGGCAATTTGAAAATCACCACCGTGACCTTGCCAGCCACCATAGGCCTGACGGCCTCTGCAACGGGCACGCGATCTTTGCCCATCGGCTTTTAACAAGACTTTGTCATGATGCTTCAACAACCTCCCCTTTTGCGCAGCTTGGGTCTGCGCTCGTCGGCCCTCGCGGCCGTGGTGCTGGCCTTGTCCTTGAGTGGATGCGGCCACTTGCAAGAGCTGGGCAACGCTCGCGGAGGCTATGCCCAAGGCTCGTGGTTGGCGCTGGACGATGCGCACCAGCACATGGTTTCGCCCGGTGTTTTTTTGAACTTGCCGGATGCGCCCTACCGTGCCAAATTTGCAGATGATCGAGGGGTTTATTACCAGGCCTCCAGGGCATTGCGTTTCAGCACACAAGACGGCGCGGTGATTGAAGTCGATGGCGGGCTGTACATGTTGCATGACAATCCGCTGCAAGCCACCGCCTGGTTTTATCCCACACTGGGGGCACCGACCACGCCCTACAAAACACCCCTCAAAGTGACTTTCTTCTCGGCCAAATATTGATGTCCTTACCCATGCCCCACGAGATGTTTCACCCTTGTTCAAATCAGAACCGAAAACCTTGGGCCTTGGTCCTGCTGGCTTTATGGAGCGGCCATGTGATGGCCCAAACGCCGGCCGAAGTTCAACAAGTTTTGGCCCAACCTTTTGTGTGGGTCAATGAGCAAGCGCAACCCACGGCGCTGGCCGAAGTGCTGTTTCGCGAGGCCATGGCCAAAGGCACGCCCAGCAGCCCGGCTTTGCGCGAAACGGTGCGTGAAGGACTGATTCACCAAGCCTTGATGGTACAAGACGCACGGGCCCAAGGCCTTGACAAAAATCCCTTGGTGCAGGCCCAAATGGCCTTGGCCAGCCAAGGTGCACTGGTGCGTTTGTGGCAACAAAAAGTGTTGGCAGATAACCCCATCAGCGATGCCGCCATTCAACAAGAGTACCAAGCGCAGTTGGCGCAAATGGACAAGCAAGAACTGTTGATGGCCCACATCGTGGTGGACACCCAAGACCTGGCCAAACGCCTGATCTCGCGCATTCAGAAAGGTGAAGCGCTGGCGACTTTGGCCGCAGAATTTTCAATCGACCCGGACAGCAAAGCCCAAGGCGGTCTGGTAGGCTGGGTCGGCATGCAACAGCTGGTGCCCGAAGTGGCACAAGCCGTGCGTCAAATGACGGCTGAGCAGCTGTGGTCAGAGCCTGTGCGCACAGCTCTGGGATGGCATGTTTTGAACTTGCAAGCAACGCGTCCCGTGTCGCCACAGCCATTGGACAAAATTCGGCCACAGTTGCTGGAGTTGCTGGCGCAAAAAACACTGACTCTCAAATTATCCGAACTGAGACAAAAAGCATCCATTAAGTAATGCTGCTCTTGTTTTGTATCATCTACGGATGATCACCTCTTCACAAAACAGTCCCTCAAACAGCGTTCAAAGACAGCTTTTGCTGGTGGAGGACAACCACCTGTTTGCCGAACAAATCACCGATGCCATGCAAGGCCTGCGCGACGCTTGGCAGATCACTGAATTCAGCGAGGGCTTGGTGGCCAAAGATTGGATTGAACACCAAATCAAAGCTGTGGATCTGGTGTTGGTGGATTTGGGATTGCCCGATGTGAGTGGCATTGAAGTGATTCGCGCTTGCCGCGAACGCTTTGCAGACATGCCCATTGTGGTGATCTCGGTGGTGGCTTCAGAGTCTGCGGTACTCACGGCCATCGAGGCTGGCGCCAATGGTTACATCTTGAAAGACGAGTCCATTTCGGAAATCACCGAAGGCATTCAGCAAGTGCTGCAGGGGGTCTACCCTTTGAGCCCCCGACTGGCCCGTTTTTTGTTCAAGCAACTCTCGGCGGCGGGAGAAAAAGCACCCGAGCGCAAAGACATCAAACTCTCGCCAAGAGAGCATGAAACCCTTCAATTGCTGGCCCAAGGGTTGACGTATGACAAGGTGGCCGACAGCATGGGTGTGACGTTGTCGACCGTGCAATCGAATGTGCGCAGCCTTTACAGAAAACTGAACGTCAATTCACAATCACAGGCGGTCAACATGGCCATCAGCTACAAGCTCATTTGAATCGATCCGTTGCTGCTCGGACACCCGGGGCACGCGTAGCAAAACCTCCACACCGGGGTGGTGTTCGATCAAATGAAAGACACCGCCCATTTCGCGGGCACGGTAGCGCATGTTGCTGATGCCCCGGCCTCGGTCCATGGGCGGCATGAGCCCACGGCCATCGTCACGCACCGACAAGGTCAACTGGTCGAGCTTGGCATCGAAATGGGCTGTAAAACTCACATGCTGGGCATGAGCGTGTTTGTAGGCGTTGTTCAAAGCCTCTTGGACCAGACGCAGCGCTTGCAAAATTTTGCGCGGAGCCAGAGGGGGCAAGTCCTTGAGCTGAACATCCCACTTCAATTGGGGACCGTTGCTGGCAAAGCGCCGTTCGAGTCGGTGATGCATGTCCACCAAGGCCTCTTGCAAGGTGATATTGATCTGACCCAAGGTGTCCACCACGAGGTGCAGGTCGGCGGTGATTTCACGCAAAAACTCGGGAAACTCTTCGGGCCGAATACGGCCTTTTTCGGCCATCATGCGCACACCGGCCAACTGAGAGCCAAAACCATCGTGCATGTCTCGAAGCAGTTGCTCGCGTTCCTTGGTGCGCGATTGCTCGATTTGCCTCAACTGCAATTGGTTTCGAATGCGGTCTGACTCTGCTTTGGCTTTGACCACATCGGTCCGGTCAAACAACACGCCTTCGAAAAGGAGGGAACCGTCAGGCAAGGTTCTCGCTACAGCCTCGCTGTTGACCCAGCGCATTTCTCGACCCACAGGAAAAATAGGAAACTCCTTGGGCGACGACACTCGCGTGTCCGAGCGGTGACGAATGAAGTCCTCCCAGTCGGATAAAGCTTTTCTATGCAGAATTTCTGCAAACACATTGGGATCATTCAACAAATCCTGACGGTTCAGGCCTGTCAACTCAATGAAGCGTTGGCTCACAAAAAGGAAACGACCTTGTGCCTCTCCCGGCTTGAAAATCACGGTGTAAGTCCCCACAGGAATGTTCTCCGTGATCTCATAAGCCATACGCTCGGCGGCACGGCGCTCCAAATGCATCCGATCAGCGCGGGATTGACGCAAAGAAGTGGCCAAACTGCGAATGAGCACGGTGCCCAGCGTGAGCAACATGGCGCTGTACACATAAGGAAATAAATAGCTGCCTTCGAAATTGGACTGCCCAGAAAATCGCATCCAATCGGCAATGCCCGCAAACACCAAAAGCATGGCCATGGAACTGGTGAAAATTTTGATAGGGCTGCGTGACTGAAACGCCCAAAAAATGGACAAGGTCATCAAAGTAAAACCAATGACCAAAAAGACGACGAACAACAAGGCGATCAATGGCCGGTTCACCGATGAGAACGCCATCAGCACAGTACCAGTCAACGCAAAACCCACCATGGCCACAATCATCCAAATACGCAACTTGCCAAACAAGGACAACATGGTGAGCAAGGCCATGGGTGTCGCGAAAAACCGGGAGGACACGACGAGCCAAGCAAACACTTCGATGTTGATCCATGGGCGAGTGACCGTCATGTTGAGCAAACCCAACATGTGAGCCAGACAGCCTAGACCAAACCAAAGGTAGGCCAGTTCTTTGTGCAAAATGAAATAAACCGTCAAAGACAAAAACCCAAAAACGGCGCTCACCCAAAAAAGCGCAACTAAAAACTCAGTTTTGAGCCATTGATTGAACCGAAATTTTTGATCGTACAAATGCTCGATCTCACCCACTCGAACCGATGACAAACCACTCACTTGCCGACGGGTTGCATAGATTTCAATCTCGATCGTGTTTTCACCGGCACGCCAAACACTGGCAGGGGTGGTCAAAAAGAGTGGCGTGTGCAAGCAACGCAGTGCCTCCAATGGCCCTTGCCCACAGCTGTTGACAAAAAATCCGTTGATGTAGACCGAACCCGAGAGACTGAGCTTCGGTATGAGGACGGCCAATGGTCCTTGAGGCGCTTCGGGCAAATCCAAGCGCAAGTTGTACAAAACCCGACTGCCCTCAGGCGAAAAATCCTGAGGCATCAATACATGGGGTAACACGACGCGGCGCGGCAGGGACATCCCTGTAAGGTACGCTTGATCGATGTACCATTCTTGCTGTGTCGCCCCGATTGCGCAGGGGGATGACAAACCTATGAAAATGATCCACCAGCCCAAAACCCAGGTTTTGATCGCCTGTTTGAGCATCGGCACAAGAAAAACGAGTGGCTGGTTTAGAAATAAAAGGCGCATGCTCTGCATGGTATAGCCATACCAATGACAAGGCTGTCCCCAGATGAGACATGCCCTGCAATCGTTCAAACCACAGACTCCGCGCAGGCGCTTGTAAACCACTCCTTGTAGGCGCTTGCCCTACAAGTGGTCATGGTTTGCAGACCTTGAACCTATCCAGTCGCCAGCAGGGCCAGCCCAGTTCAAACAGGCTGGGCTGGATTCTTCAGGAAGCAAGTTGCTTGGGGTTCAGGCCAAACGGCGGCGCAAAGAAGGAAATGCCAAACTTTTATCTTTTGGGACTGCCACGAGTTTGGGTGCAAAAGGGGCCGTGCTGAGCACGTCGGAAACCAGGGCATCGGCATGAGCATGGGGACCTGCACGGCTGACCTCAAAGTCCAATTGAGTACTTTTGGCCATGTGGGCCACAAAGTTCTGGGGATAGTCGCGCACGTTGAATCCACGCAGGGCCATCACTTTCATGAAAGCGTTGGCTGCCTCCTCAACGGCACACTGGTATTCCTTGGTAACTGCTGGCGTCATGTCAACCTCGTTCATGGGATAGGGTTATTTACCCTTTCATAACGCAGCTCACGCCCGGTTGGAATACATCAATTGTGTTTTTTTGTGAATGAATTCGACAAAATTCCACGGGCAGCCTGTACACCACTGGCCAAACAAGCGGTCAACAAATACCCTCCCGTAGGAGCCTCCCAATCCAGCATTTCACCCGCGCAGTAAACATCGGGACGGACTTTGAGCCGTAAATCTTCACCCAGGGACGACCATTTAACCCCTCCTGCCGTGCTGATGGCCTCGATCACAGACCTAGGACTTTTCAGACTCACCGGCAGTGCCTTGATGTGTGTGGCCAAAACGTCAGGCTGCTGCAGTACCTCAGGCGGGCACAGTTCATGAAGCAAACCCATTTTGACGCCATCCAGACCCAAGCGGCTTTTGAGGTGACTGCTCAGGCTGCGGCTGCCACGCGGCCATGAGACCTCTTTTTCGACTTGCGCCAAAGTTTTGTCAGGCAACAAATCCAACAAGAACTCCGCGTGCCCACAAGACAACAGGTCATCGCGTAACCATGCCGAAGCAGCATAAACCAAGCTGCCCTCCACACCGGTTTGGGTGATCACGAACTCGCCCCGTCGCGAAAATCGGTTTGGCGTCAATACGTCGGTAAGCCCTTGCACCGTCAATGCCACCGATTTGAGCGGATGACCTGCAAATTTATCCAAAAAGTGTGAGGTCCACCCTTGGCCTTGTCGGCCGAGCACATCAAAACCGCAGTTAGCGGGCTGCAGATCGGCCACCTCAACACCTTGGCCTTGCATCAAAGAAACCCAGGCACCGTCGGACCCCAGACGTGGCCAACTGGCACCCCCTAAAGCCAACAAGGTAACTTGGGCCTGCACATGCACGGTTTGTGCATCGAATTGACGGTGAAAAACCAAGCGATCACCCTGCCAACCACGCCAGTGATGGCGCATGTGAAATTGAACAGGCACACCGCAAGCGGGGTGGCGCAAACGGTGCAACCAGGCACGCAAAAGCGGTGCCGCCTTCATTTCGGCTGGAAAAACCCGCCCGGAGGTGCCCACAAAAGTGTCTACGCCCAAACCTTTTGCCCAATCACGTACCGCTCGGGCATCGGTGTGTTGGAGCCAAGTTGCAATCTCGTTTTGACGTGCACCAAAACGGGTGTGAAACAGTTCAAAAGGTTCGGAATGGGTCAGGTTCAAGCCCCCTCGACCTGCCAACAAAAATTTACGCCCCACAGAGGGCATGGCGTCAAACAAGTGCACAGACACGCCAGCTTGGGACAAAACCTCGGCCGCCATCAAACCCGCGGGGCCACCGCCCACAATGGCCACCTCGGTTTGCAATACAGGAAAATCGACTGGCTGGGATGTGGGCACTGTGGGAGTCATGGTGGGGATCAAAGAACGCAGCACTGTTGGGCGAAGGCGTCATGTTTCTGTCAAAATAGGCTTAACTTTATCCGCATCTCAATGTTCACAAGGAAAAGGCCATGGCCAGCGATTTGATCAAACACACCACCGACGCCACTTTCGAAGCTGACGTGCTCCAGTCGAGCCAGCCCGTGGTGGTCGACTTTTGGGCCGAATGGTGCGGTCCATGCAAAATGATTGCCCCCATCCTTGACGAAGTGGCCAGCGCCTACGAGGGCAAGCTCCAAATCGCCAAGATGAATGTGGACGACAACCGCGATGTGCCAGCCAAGTTCGGCATTCGGGGCATTCCAACCCTCATGATTTTCAAAGACGGTCAACTTGCTGCCACCAAAGTGGGTGCCATGAGCAAGTCTCAATTGACCGCTTTCATCGACCAACAATTGGCCTGATGCTGCAGGGGCCAAGCCCCTTGTTCATCTGGTTGAGACCTCACCGGGCCCCGTGGGCCCGGTTTTTTTGTTTTTGGACGGGCCTGAAAACCTGTCATAATTTCTCTCAGGCATCCCGAACAGGGACCAGCGCCTTGATTGTCGAAAATTCCAGCCCCCAACCCCTGGGCAGTTTTTGGCTCTGAACATTTCCACCCGGTTACCCCGAAAAACGGTCTCCAATCGACCGATTCGCCACAGGCCCATTCCCATGCATTTGAACGAACTCAAGGCACTTCATGTGTCCGAACTCCTGAAGCAAGCCGACACACTCGAAATCGAGAACACCGGTCGCATGCGCAAACAGGAGCTGATGTTTGCCATCATCAAAAAACGCGCCAAAGCTGGTGAACAGGTCTTTGCCGATGGTGTGCTCGAGATATTGCCCGACGGTTTTGGCTTCTTGCGCAGTCCCGACTCGAGCTACACGGCCAGCACCGACGACATCTACATCAGCCCCAGCCAGGTGCGCCGCTTTAACCTGCACACCGGCGACATGATTGAAGGCGAAGTGCGCATCCCCAAAGACGGCGAGCGCTACTTTGCCCTGACCAAACTGGACAAGGTCAACGACGACCTGCCCGAGAACAACAAACACAAAGTCATGTTTGAAAACCTGACGCCGCTGTTTCCCAAAGAGCAGATGCGTTTGGAGCGTGACATCAAGGGCGAAGAAAACATCACCGCCCGCGTGATCGACATCATTGCGCCCCTGGGCCGCGGCCAGCGCGCCCTGATCGTGGCGCAGCCCAAGTCGGGCAAGACGGTGATGATGCAGCAGATCGCCCACGCCATCACCGCCAACTACCCCGATGTGCACCTGATGGTGTTGCTGGTGGACGAGCGCCCGGAAGAAGTGACCGAGATGCAACGCAGCGTGCGCGGCGAAGTGATCTCTTCGACCTTTGACGAACCCGCTTCGCGCCATGTGCACGTGGCCGAAATGGTGATTGAACGTGCCAAGCGCTTGGTCGAGCTGAAAAAAGACGTGGTGATCTTGCTCGACTCGATCACCCGTCTGGCCCGCGCCTACAACAACGTGGTGCCCTCGTCGGGCAAAGTGCTGTCGGGTGGTGTGGATGCCAACGCCCTGCAGCGCCCCAAGCGCTTCTTTGGCGCGGCCCGCAATGTGGAAGAAGGCGGCAGTTTGACCATCATTGCCACCGCCTTGGTCGACACCGGCAGCCGCATGGACGAGGTGATCTTTGAAGAATTCAAGGGCACCGGCAACTGCGAGATTCACCTCGAGCGCCGCCTGTACGAAAAACGGGTGTTCCCGGCCATCAACCTGAACCGCAGCGGCACCCGCCGAGAAGAGTTGCTGCTGCAACCCGAAGTGCTGCAAAAAACCCGCATCTTGCGCCAGTTCATGTACAACATGGACGAAATCGAGGCGATGGAGATGGTCTTGAAGAGCATGAAAGCCACCAAGAACAACTCCGAGTTCTTCGACATGATGCGACGCGGCGGTTGATGCCCTATAATCGACAAGTTTTGCGGAAAGTGCACTCAGATAGGCTGAAGTGTGGCTACCGTAGCGAAAATAAAAGGATTTCCCCATGAAAGACGGCATTCACCCCAACTACCGTGAAGTTTGCTTCCAAGACATGTCCAATGGTTTCAAGTTCGTGACCCGTTCATGCGCCAACACCAAAGAAATGATCAAAATGGAAGACGGTCGCGAGTTGCCTTGGTACAAGCTGGACACGACCAGCGAGTCGCACCCCTTCTACACTGGCACGCAAAAGTCGGTGGACAACATGGGCGGCCGCGTGGAGAAATTCCGCAACCGTTTCGGCAAAACCACCACCATCGCCAAGTAATTCAATTGGCTTGTCCCACAAAGGGCAGTCCGGGCAACCGGCCTGCCCTTTTTGTTGGGTGATCCACAGCACCCAACTTGCCCATGGGCATGTCACAGGTGACAGTCCCACCGCCCCATCCCTGATATCTTGATTCAGACGTGAACCACACCACCCCCGCCATCGTTGCACAAAGTGCCGTGCGCAGATTGCCGCGCCTGGCCTTGCTGTTGCTGTGCGCCGCTTATGTGCTGCCTGGTTTTTTGGGGCGCACGCCATGGAAAGCCCAAGACATTGAGGCCTTTGGGTACATGCTTCAATTGGTTCAACCGGCCATGGGCGAAGCCACTTCTTGGTTCAAACCCACCTTGCTGGGCCAAACCGACCCGCAACTGGCCTTGCTGCCTTATTGGTTGGGGGCCAGTTTTTTGCGTTGGGCCCCTGCCGGCTGGGAGGATGTGTTTGCACGCCTGCCTTTTGTCGCCATGCTGGGCCTGACCTTGGCGGCCACTTGGTACGCGGTGTATGCCTTGGCCAGAGCCCCTGCAGCACAGCCGGTGGCATTTGCTTTTGGAGGTGAGGCCAAGCCCACAGATTACGCGCGAGCTTTGGCCGATGGGGGTTTGCTGGCCTTGTTGGCCTGCCTGGGTTTGGCCCGTCTGGCTCATGAAACCACACCGGCCTTGAGCCAGCTGTGTTGTGCCGCCTTGATCTTTGTGGCCTTGTCTACTTTGCCGCGTTACCGCTTGGCCAGTGGTGTGGCCATGGGCGTGGGCATGTTGGGCTTGACGCTGTCTGGCGCTCCCAGCTTGGCCTTGTTCTTGGGGATTGGGGGTTCAGTCCTGCGTGCAGCGGCGCAAGCAGATCCGACACAACAACGCATGCGGGTGCTGGATTTGGGTTTGCTGGCCTTGATCTGCCTGTTGTGCATCACGACCGCTGGGGCCTTGGACTTGTGGCGTTGGCGCGTGGTGGCGCACAACATGGTCGATGTGCACATTTTGGCCAAACTATTGCTGTGGTTCACTTGGCCGGCCTGGCCTTTGGCGATTTGGTCCTTGTGGCGTTGGCGTGGGCAATTGGCCCGTGGTTGGCGGCACCCCCACCTGGCCCTGCCCTTGTGGTTTGTGGTGGTGACCATCACGGCAACCTGGTTGACGGGTTTGACCGACCGTGCATTGCTGGTCGCCCTGCCTGCCATCGCCTGCTTGGCTGCGTTTGCATTGCCCACACTCCGGCGCAGTTGGGGAGCTTTGATCGACTGGTTCACCTTGTTGTTTTTTTCGTTTTGCGCCTTGGCCATCTGGGTCGTTTGGGTGGCCATGCAAACGGGCTTTCCAGCAACCCCTGCCGCCAACGTGGCCAAATTGGCACCCGGCTTTGTGAATGCGTTTTCTGGGGTCACCTTCAGCATGGCCTTGTTGGCCACGGGAACCTGGGCCTGGTTGGTCCATTGGCGCATTGGTCACCACCGCGCTGCCATTTGGAAAATCATGGCCTTGCCAGCGGGCGGGGCGGTGCTGTGCTGGTTCTTGCTGATGACACTGTGGCTGCCTTTGCTGAATTACGCCCGCAGCTATGCCCCTTTGGTTGAAAAAGTGACAGCCATCACGGGCGAGTCGCGCTGTTTGCAATATGCCGGTCTGAGCAAGGCGCAAGGCACGGCATTCCTGTTCCATGGCCAATTCAAGCTGGAGGCCATGCAAGCACCCACGGCCAGCTGCCCCTGGTTGATCATTGACGAGAAAAACCTGCCCTTGATGGCAGACAAAATGGAGCGCTTGGGTTGGATTCAACATGCCAAAGCCCTAAGACCGGCCGATAAGGATGAGCACATCTTGATCTACCGTGCTTCAGCGCCACCTCAAGTCCCACGTCTTGACCCTGCGTTGCAGACCAGCGCACCACAAGACTGAAGCCATGTCCGAATTCAAGACCATCGCACGGCACGCCGGCACCGTGTTGGTGGGGCAACTGGCGGTCATGTCTTTTGGCGTGGCCGACACGGTGATTGCTGGGCGCTACAGCCCACAAGCCTTGGCGGTCTTGTCCCTGGCATCGTCCATTTACATCAGCATTTATGTGGCCCTCAATGGCCTGTTGCAGGCCCTGCTGCCCGTGTGGTCCGAGTTGCACGGTGCAGGCAAAACCCGCGAGCTGGGCCGTTCATTTCGGCAGGCTTTGTACATCACCGCCTTGGCCACTTTGTCGGGCATGGCCGGGCTGTGGTTCCCGGACCCTTGGTTGTCTTGGACACAAGTGCCCCTGGAGTTGTGGCCCGATGTGCGTTCGTATTTGCGGATTTTGGCCATCGCTTTGGTGCCCTCTTTGCTGTTCAGGATGTACAGCACCCTGAACCAAAGTTTGGGTTTGCCACGCTTGGTCACCTGGCTGCAGGCTGGGGCCTTGTTGGTCAAAATTCCTTTGTCGCTGGTGTTCACTTTTGGCCTTGGCCCATGGCCAGGTCTGGGGGTGGTGGGCTGTGCCTGGGCGACCTTGGTGGTCAACAGTTTGATGATGCTCACGGGTCTTTGGCTGCTGCGCACCCAGGACATTTACCAACCCTATGGCTTGTGGCAGCGGATCGAAGTGCCTCAGTGGCCCCTGTTGAAACGCTATTTGCAGCTGGGCATTCCTGCCGGTCTGACGGTCATGGTAGAGGTCACCTCGTTCACCATGATGGCGCTGTTCGTGGCCCGGCTCGGCGCCGTGGCTTCGGCAGGCCACCAAATTGCGGCCAGCCTGGCCTCGGTGTTGTACATGGTGCCGTTGGCCTTGGGCATTGCCGGCAGCGCCCGCACCGGTTACTGGCTGGGCGCCCAACAAGCAGGCAAAGCACGGCGGGCCACCTATTTGGGGCTGGGGCTGACGGTGGGGGCCGCCTTGTTGTGCGCTGGCGCATTGCTGGCCGGTCGGCACGCCATTGCGCACGCCTTCACCACCGACCCTGTGGTGGCACAAACTGCAACGGTGTGGCTGGGCTGGGTGGCCCTCTACCATCTGGCCGACGCGGTGCAGGCCACCAGCGTGTTTTTGCTGCGTTGCTACCACATCACGGTGGCACCCTTGGTCATCTACACCGCCTTGCTCTGGGGTGCAGGACTCATGGGAGGCTACCTCTGGGCCTATCAGGACTCCGCCCTGGGCCTGAGCTGGACCCCTCGCCCTTCAGTAGACACCTTCTGGATCACCAGCACCATGGCCTTGGCCACCGTCTCGGTGCTGTTTGGCGGCTTGGTGTGGCGTGTGGCCCGTGCCCCTCATCGCCCGATGTAACGCTGACGCCGAAAAATCCAGGCCAAAGTCAGTGCCACAGCGATCATGAGCACCTCGGTCCACCACACCCCGCCTTCGGCATGCAGCGCAGGAAAGTTTTCAAAATTCATGCCGAAAAACCCGGTGATCAAATTCAATGGCAAAAAAATGGCCGTCAACACCGTCAAGGTTCGCATGACCTCGTTGGTGCGGTTGCTTTGCACATTGAAGTGCATCTGAACAGCGGTTTCGGCACTTTGCTCCAGTCGCCCCACATGGTGGACCACGCGCTCAATGTGTTCCAGCACATCGCGACTTCTGACCCTCAACATCTCGAGACTTTGGGTGGGGTACTGCTCATCTTCTGGCCATGAGCTCAGCGCGGCGATCCAGTCCTGAATGGCGGCGCGTTGGTCCTCGCACACTTCCTCAAGGTAGTGCAGGCTCAAACGCGCATTGAGCAAAGCCGACCAGTCGTTGAAATGTGCATGCGGGTCCAGCAAACGGGCCTGCCAGTGGTCCAATTGGCGCGTGAGTTCGCGGCGCAAATCCAGGTAAGCATCGACCACATGGCTGACCATGCGCAGCATCAAGTCAGCGGGATTGGCAGGCAAACGGTGTGCCGCTTGTGCGGGGGGCAAGCTGCTGGCCGTCAACAATCGGGCAGCAAAGTGCGAGAGCACTGCACAGTCCACCGGGTGCACAGTAATCACCAAGCGATCCAGCCACAAAAAGGCCACAGGACTGGTGTCTATCTTTCTCAAAATACCGGGTCCACCCATGGTGTTTTCCTGGTGCAAGATGACCCCCGGTTTGGACAAATCGGTTTCAGTTCGCCCTCTGGCCAATCGCCTGAACACCAACAAGTCGTAATCAGCGGTGTAGTCGTAATGCGAAGGCAGTTGGTTGTTCAAGAGGTCCTGCACATGCAACTCATGCAGGCTAACGCCCAAGCAATCCACCACCGTTTTTTGAAGCTGGCCTTGCAACAATTCGAATTCGCGTCTAGAAAAAGCCATCCACACAAAACCCTGTGTTGGCAAAGTTTCGGGGATGGTGTTGGACTCGTGCACCTCGTGCGAGGCCATGGTGAAAACGCGCATGTTCATTCCTTGCCACAGACCCTCTGTCGCATGGCTTGGCATTGTTGGACAGCGTCATGAAAGTGTCATGACAGAAATGACGCCAAACCGTCATCAAACATTCACGAGCTTGGGCGATATTGAAAGTTTCAAATACTTTGGGCCACCCCATGAGCAAAGACGAGTCCATTCAAGAATCACAAATGCGCCAACTGCGCGAAGACCTGTTGGACAGCCTCGATGAAGAGTTGGAGTTGGAACTCGACGACCGCTGGGGCGAGCAATCAGGGGGAAACCCTTTGGCCAACAGCGAACGAACCCGCTACTTTCGCGAGCTTTTACGCCTGCAATCCGAATTGGTGATGCTGCAAGACTGGGTGGTCAAAACCGGCCACCGCATGGTGATCTTGTTTGAAGGTCGGGACGCTGCAGGCAAAGGCGGCGTGATCAAACGGATCACGCAACGCCTGAACCCCCGGGTGTGCCGCGTGGCCGCCCTGCCCGCCCCCAACGACCGCGAAAAAACACAGTGGTACTTTCAGCGTTACATCTCGCACCTGCCTGCAGCGGGTGAAATCGTGCTGTTTGACCGCAGCTGGTACAACCGGGCCGGTGTGGAGCGGGTCATGGGGTTTTGCAACGATGAAGAATACGAAGAGTTCTTTCGCTCGGTGCCCGAGTTTGAAAAAATGCTGGTGCGCAGCGGCATTCAGCTGGTGAAGTATTGGTTTTCCATCACCGATGACGAACAGCATGCACGATTTTTAGGCCGCATCCATGACCCGCTGAAACAATGGAAACTCAGTCCCATGGATCTGGAAAGCCGCCGCCGCTGGGAAGACTACACCCGCGCCAAAGAGACCATGATCGAGCGCACGCATATTCCGCAGGCCCCGTGGTGGGTGGTGCAAGCCGTGGACAAGAAAAAAGCCCGCCTGAACTGCATCGACCACCTGCTGAGCCAAGTGCCCTACCACGAGGTGGAACACCCCCAGGTCATGCTGCCCGGGCGTGTGCGCAACCCGGACTACATTCGCCACCCGGTTCCCGAAGACATGGTGGTGCCCGAAAAGTACTGACACCCGCTCAAACAGCTCAAGCCTTGGTCAACAAGGGTTCACCCATTTTGATGCGCATGCCCGGGGTGAGCCCATCGGCCCAATCAAAACCGGCCGGCACAAACACCAAAATGGTGGAGCCGTGCTCGAACCAGCCCATCTCCTGGCCTTTGACATAGTCGGCTTGACAAGGGATTTCGTTGGGGCCTTTGTAGCGCAAATTCAACAGCACATCGACCGCATGCAAGCGCATGCTGGCCACCAACACTGCGGCCACGGGCACGATCAAAAATGGCTCACCCGATTGGGCCCGCATGTGCAGCACGGCCCGTTCGTTTTTGCAAAACAGTTGCGCCACCCGCTTCAATGCCACTGGATTGACGTTCCAGGTGTCACCCGAGATGTAGGTCACATGCTGAAGTTGCACATGGTGCGGCGCATGGAATCGGTGGTACATGCTGCTGGTCAAGCGCAAGGTCAGGAACTTGCCGCCTTCCAGTGCCTCGGGCCAATCACGGCACGCAGCACCATCGCCCAACAAGGTTTGCAAGCGGTAAGGAAAACCTTTGGCCTGAAAAACTTGTCCCTCGGTGATGACGCCACAAGCCCCCACGATGGCGTCACAAGGTGAGGTCAAGACTTTTGGATCAGGGTCCACAGGCCGCAAGCCGGGCTTGAGCTCACGGGTAAAACAAGCGTGCAGGCTGTCAAATTTTTGCTGCTTGGCTTCACTCAAATCGAGGTCACTGAACCAGCGCCAAACGGCCATGGAAGCCTTGACCACAAATGGGTTTTTGATCTGGCTCCAGCGCCCCATGAAATGGGTCAAAGCGATGCGTGGAATGCGGTTGGTGAGCAAGAAATTCAAGTCCTCTTGCAGCAGTGTTTGTTGGAACAGCTTGCGAATCTTCATCATGTTGTCACTCAAATTGAATAAAAAGAAATTTCATTGACACAAGGAAATTGACTGTGAACTCCACTTGGATCAGTTTGGGATTGCTGGCTGCTTGGGCTCCTGCGCTTCGACGGCGCATACAGCTTTCCAGAGCCAAACACCGCTCTTTGGCTGGCCACTCGCGCATGGCCAAACGCCTGGCCCGTTGGCTGCCCGGCTACAGCTTTGACGAGAGCACTTTTTTTGGCTGCGATGGCGCACCTGCCGACATCCAGGCTCTGCGACGGGCGGCCTTCATGGCCTTGGCGCAGACCCTTCAAACACGGCACAGCCAGAGCATTGCCGCCACGGTCAGTGCCCGAGACAACATCTCGGACATGCAGTTCATCACGGCCTACCGGGTGCCCTTTCAATTCAGCCCCATGGTGCAAAAGCATCTGAAAGTGGGTTCGTTTTTGGAGTCGGCCCAAGGCGTTCAAGTGACCGACCTGGACGGACAGGTGTTTTACGATTTGACCGGCTCGTATGGCGTCAATGTGTTCGGTGCCGACTTTTACAAAAGGACCATGGCCGATGGTCTGGCCAAAACACAGGCCTTGGGGCCAGTGCTGGGCTCGTACCACCCCGTGGTGGCCAGCAATGCACAACGCCTCAAAGCCATTTCGGGCCTGGACGAGGTGTCGTTCCACATGTCGGGCACCGAGGCGGTGATGCAAGCGGTGCGACTGGCCCGCTACCACACACGCCGCCCATACATCGTGCGCTTTTGCGGTGCCTACCATGGCTGGTGGGAAGATGTCCAACCCGGGCCAGGCAACCCCATGCCACCGCGTGAGACTTACACCCTGAGCGACATGAACGAGCGCAGTTTGGCGGTGCTGCGAAGCCGCAAAGACATCGCATGTGTGTTGATCAACCCATTGCAGGCGCTGCACACCAACGCCAATGCACCCGGAGATTCGACCTTGGTGGACAGCAGCCGACGCGCCGCCTATGACCGAGAGGCTTACACCACCTGGCTTAAAGCCTTGAGGCAAGTGTGTACCGAGAAAGGCATTGTGCTGATTTTTGACGAGGTGTTTTTGGGCTTTCGCCTGGCCGCCGGTGGTGCACAAGCCTACTTTGGCGTCAAGGCCGACATGGTCACTTATGGCAAAACACTGGGGGGTGGCTTTCCGGTGGGTGTGGTGTGTGGGCAGCACCCATGGATGCGCCGATTTGATGAAAAACGACCCGCCGACATTTGTTTTGCACGCGGCACCTTCAACGCACACCCGGTGGTGATGGGGGCCATGTCGGCCTTTCTGGACCAACTCGAAACGCCTGAAATTCAAGCCATCTACCAAGGTGTTGATGCGCTTTGGAATGCGCGTGCACAGCACTTCAACGCGACCATGCAAGAACATGGCTTGCCCTTGCAAGCTGCCAACATGTCCAGTGTCTGGACCTTGTTTTACACCCAGGCGAGTCGCTACAACTGGATGCTGCAGTACTACCTCAGGCTTGAAGGTTTGGCACTGAGCTGGGTGGGCACGGGTCGCTTGATCTTCAGCCTCAACTACAGTGATGCCGACTTTGAAGCTGTGCTGGAGCGGTTTGTGCGGGCGGCTCGACAAATGCAACAAGACGGTTGGTGGTGGCAAGATGATCAGCTCACCAACCGATCGATCCGCCGCCGCATTTTGAAAGAGACCTTCAAACGCTGAAAGCTTGCACCCGTCAGTCATGTGAAGCTGACGGGTGTGCTGAATCAGCGGCTGACCTGAGCATCCTGATGCGCAAAGCGTTGGCCTCGCAGCAAGTGCAAAGGTGCTTTGTGGTAGAGGTAAATGTCGTGAAATGGATCGGTCAGGATTTTGGTCATCCAGACCAGGCCGGTTTGAGCGTCTTGCAAAATAAACAAATGCAAAGTGCGAAACAGCAAAGCACCTGCGCCCAAATACAACCAGGCATATCCCACCGCACGCAAAAAGCCATAAAAATCTTCATGCGTTGGCAAGAGGCCAAAAAGATCGGGGTTCAAGAAAATCATCAAAGGCAAAAGTGCCCAGACACTGAGCAAGACCACCTTGCGCCGGAGGTTGTAGCCGACCTTGATGTCTTCTTTGAACGCCTGTGTCGCTTGATTGACTTCGTCATAGCCCAAGGGTTCAAAAAAGAAATGGCCCGCTTGTCGTGATGTCATGGACACCAGCCAAGCCAACAAGGCCGCCAAGGGAGGGTCAATGAACAAGAGGACATAGGCCACCACAAACGCCATGGCACTTAGAAAATGCAAGGACTGGTTGATGCGGCAGTGGTGGTAATAACGGTGATCGTCCCAGCGCTGAATCCGCAAAGCTTCAAAAAAATCTTTCACACAAAACCTCCAAAAGTGGTGTTCGCATCATGAAGAAGTCATGTGAAACAACAGTGACATGCCCTCACACCAAGGCCTAGATCTCCGCTCAAAAGCACCCGCTTGTTTGTCATCAAGTTGTTAAATCAACAAGGCAACATGGGTTCATGGAACATGCATCGACCGAACACTTGCTGGTGGAAAACTTTGAGCCCGAAAATTCGGCATTGCGAATTGCTGTGGTCACCGAAACCTGGCCACCCGAAGTCAATGGCGTGGCACTGACGCTGTCCAAGCTGATCGTGCAGTTGAGTCAACGTCAACACACCATCCAACTCATTCGCCCCCGGCAGGACAAGCATGACACCGCTTCACTGCAAACAGCTTGGTCAGAAATTTTGTTGCGCGGTTTGCCCATCCCGCACTACCCTCAGCTCAAATTGGGATTTCCCAGCAAAAAGCAGCTGATCAAGGCGTGGACCATCAAACGACCCGACCTGGTGCACATCGCCACAGAGGGCCCTTTGGGATGGTCGGCCCTTCGAGCGGCCAAGGTGTTGCGACTGCCCGTGACCTCGGATTTCAGAACCAACTTTCACAGTTACAGCAGGCACTACGGCGTGGGTTGGTTGAGCAAACCCATCGTGTCTTATTTGCGGAAATTCCACAACCGCACCCTGTGCACCATGGTGCCCACCATGGCCTTGCAGGCGCAACTGGCAGCATCTGGTTTCGAGAATTTGAGTGTTGTGGCGCGGGGTGTCGACACACAGGTGTTTCACCCCGGTCAGCGCAGCGTGGCACAAAGGGCTGCATGGCAAGTGCAAGACGACACGGTGGTCCTGCTGTCGGTGGGTCGGTTGGCTGCAGAAAAAAACCTGGACCTGATTGTGAACACTTACCAGTCGCTCAAGCAATGTGGCCGAAAAGTCAAAATGATTTTTGCGGGCGATGGCCCTTACCGTGCAAAACTTAAAATCGATTGCCCGGAAGCGGTGTTCATGGGCATGTGCAGTCATGCGCAGTTGGCCGTGGCTTACGCCAGTTCAGATTTGTTTTTATTCCCCAGCCTGACCGAGACATTTGGCAATGTGACGCTGGAAGCTCTGGCCAGTGGCACGCCCGTTTTGGCTTTTGACTGTGCAGCTGCCACAGAACTCATCCGGCACGAACACAATGGGTGGCTGGTGCCCGTTGAAGACCCGCAGCGCTATGTGTTGAAAGCGTTGGACATCACCCGAAGTAGCGCCACATTGCTCAAAGCAAGACAACACACGGCCGCCAGCGTGGCCTCCTGGGACTGGCATCAAATTACCGATCAAGTTGAGACCATCTTCCGCTCGGTTGTGACCGCACACAGCCCAGCGTGACTCAAGTTCTGGGGTTCCTGCTTTTCCACGGCATGACCGCGGCCAACAAAGGCAGGCTGAACATCAGCATGATGGGCAACAAGGGCACATCCCAGGCCAGCAGTGCGCTGTAGGCACCCAACATGACCAACACACTCAGGTTTTCATTGAAGCCCTGAACGGCAATCGAGCGCCCCGACTTCATGATTTTGATCCCACGGTGCTGCAGCAAAGCATTCATGGGCACCAGCAACATGCCGCCTGCCCATCCCGCCAACAGCAGCATGATCACGGCCAGCCACAAGGCCCGGGTGAGCGCCATGCAGGGCAGCAACGCAGCCAACACCCAACCCCAAGGCAATGCCCGCCTTGCATTGAAAATCTGGCAAGTCGCGGCTGCCATGGCTGCCCCACCCATCACTCCCAAGGCCACCACGGCTTGCAAATAGGCCCCTTGCTGCAAGGTCAATCCGGCATTTTTTTGCGCCCAAACCAGCACGGCAAACTGCAGCACCGCGCCCACACCCCAACACAAGGTGGTGACATGCAAAGACATGCCTCCCAAAGGGTCGGACCACAACTGCCGTTGATGATGCCAAAACGCGGACCAGCGCATCGCAGACCAGGTCAGTGGCTGACAAGGCTGCACTTGGACCGTGCCCACACCGATGTTGAACAAGGCAGAAATGCCGTACACCACAGCCACCCATGCGAAGGCACCCCAAACCTGTGTCGATACGCCCAAAGGCCATTCAAATCCGTGCAAAGGCACAAAATCGGGCACCTCCACCAATGTGTATACATGGATCATCGCCCCACCCAAGGCCACACCCAGCATGACCGACATCACCACAGACACTTCCAGCCAAGCATTGGCCTTGACCAGCAAGCGTGGCGATACCGACTCACAAACCCAACCGTACTTGGCGGGTGCATACAAGGCTGCGGCCAATCCCGTCAATGCAAACGCATAAAGGGGATGCACACCCGAGACCAACAAAATCACGCCCACCAATTTCAAAGCGTTCATGGCGGCCATCAACCGGCTTTTGGGAAAAGCATCGGCCAACGGACCCGCTATCGCAGCCAACAACACATATGCCAAGGTGAATGAAAACTTGAGCAAGGGAGCCCACCAAGGTGGATAGCCTTGCTCATGCAAAAAATACACCCCCAAGATCATGAAGGCGTTGTCAGCCAGGCCGCTGGCAAATTGCGCCAAGATCAAAAAGAAAAAACCTTTAGGCATTCACTGTCGTGCAGGACGGCGGTGGGTTCTCAAGCATGGGCTTGAAAAGAGGTGCCTGACTGCGATCAAACCTCAGACCTTGAACCAAGGCATTGCGACGGCCCACCCCTTGGTAGGCCATGCCCAATACCAGCAAAGCCTGTGGGTTGTAAAGGTTGCGGCCATCCACAATGAAAGGCGTTCGCATGAGTGCCTTCATGGCTTCAAAGTCAGGGTTGTGAAAATTCTTCCACTCGGTCAAAACCAACAAAGCATCGGCTCCTTGCAAAGCCTGCAGATCACTTGGAACAATTTCGAAACGTTGGAGCAGTTCGGGGTCTTGCGCAAAGTCCTCGCGCAGAGCCTTCATGGCTTCGATGCTGGCCACAGGGTCATAAGCGGTGACCTGTGCGCCCCGCATCAACAATTCGCGGATCACCACCCGGCTGGGCGCTTCGCGCATGTCATCGGTGTTGGGCTTGAAGGCCAAGCCCCACAAGGCAATTTTCAGACCCGACAAATCCTCGCCCGCATGCTGCACCAGGCGATCCACCAAAATCCGTTTCTGACGTTCATTGACACTTTCTGTCGCACTGACCACGGCCATGTCATGGCCATGCAACTTGGCGGTGCTGACCAAAGCCTGTGTGTCTTTTGGAAAACAACTTCCCCCATAGCCACACCCGGCATACAAAAAGCCGTAACCAATGCGTTCATCAGCCCCCATGCCGCGTCGGATCTGGTCCACATCGGCGCCCAACTCATCGGCCAAATTGGCAATCTCGTTCATGAATGAAATGCGGGCAGCCAGCATCGCGTTGGCAGCGTATTTGGTCAATTCAGCGCTGCGCACATCCATCCACACCGTGCGGGCATGGTGGCGGTTAAAACTGGCATACAAATCGCCCATCATGCGCTGGCTACGGGCATGGTGGGGGCCCTCATCCAAACCGACCACAATCCGGTCTGGCCGCATGAAGTCGTCAATGGCCGCACCTTCTTTGAGGAACTCAGGATTGGACACCACGTCGAACAGGTCGTGTGGCATGCCGCGCTGCGTCAGCTCATGCGCAATCGCTGAACGAACTTGGTCAGCCGTGCCTACGGGCACGGTAGATTTGTTGACCACCAGTTTGAAACTTTTCAAGTGACGCCCCACCATGGACGCGACCGACAGCACATGACCCAAATCGGCAGAACCGTCTTCAGATGGTGGTGTGCCCACAGCGATGAACAGCACATCCCCATGGTCAATGGCATCCACAGCATCGCTGGTGAAACGGATGCGCCCATCGGCTTGATTTTTGTTCAGCAAGGCTTTGAGGCCGGGCTCAAAAATGGGCACATCGCCCTCTTGCAGGGTGCGGATTTTCTCAGCATCCTTGTCCAAACATACCACTTTGAAACCCAGGTCCGAGAGGCACCCCCCAGTGACCAAACCCACATAACCCGAACCGATGACCGTGACTCGCATTGCAGCACCTCCTATGGGGGAGATGATTGACACACAGCGTGAAACCTCAAAGTCAGTTTTGCGTCTATTGAATGACAAAGCGCAGGGCCAGTTTCAGTGATTGAACTGCCCTGCGATCAGTGCACGAGGCCCGCTGCTTGGGTGATGGGTGAAGGTCTGCAAGGCTTGATCGCGACGGGGGCGTCGCTCCTACAGGGGAGTGCCTGCATTTTGTAGGAGCCCCGCCCTCGGGGCGATTCTGGGTGGTTTGCAAGGCTTGATCGCGGCAAGGGCAACGATTCATCCAAAAAGCGTTGCTGCAAACATCACCGAACCGGATCCAAAGCAGTCATAGCCACAACCCGGCTGGCCGGGAAAAACAACATAAAGGTCGAGCCCTTGCCCAATTGACTTTCAATGCGCAATTCACCGCCATGCCGTTGCGCCACATGCTTGGCAATGGCCAAGCCCAAGCCGGTGCCACCGGTCTCGCGTGAGCGGCTGCGGTCAACCCTGTAAAAGCGCTCAGAAAGCCTTGGCAAATGCTCAGCGGCAATACCAGGACCCGTGTCGGTGACACGAAACACCACACCATCCGGCACCCTGAACCAGCCTGCACTAACACGCCCACCGGCCGGCGTGTAGCGCACGCCATTGCTCACTAAATTGGACACCGCGCTGAAAAGTTCTGTGCGCACGCCCAGCAAATTCCACTCAATGGGTTTGCTGAAGTCCAGTTCGTGCACGGGTCCTCGTTCATCACCCTCTTGGCCAGACAAAACAGCCGACAAAGAGGCCGCATCACAAGCCACTTGCGACATCAGATCACTCAGAGACACCGTCTCGTGTGTACCTGGAGGCAAACTGCCTTCGAGTTGCGACAAAGTCAGCAAATCAGCCACCAGACTTTGCATGCGTGAAGCCTGCACAGACATCAATTGCAAATAGGTTTGCTGTTCATCCGGGGCCAAGGGAATGGTCATCAGCGTCTCAACAAAACCGCTCAAGACTGTCAGGGGTGTGCGAATTTCATGGGACACATTGGCCACAAAATCACGCCGCATGGCATCGGCCAAGCTGACCAAGGTGATGTCTCGGCTCAAGAGCAAGTGCTGACCTTCGCCGTATTGGTGCAACTGAATCGACAGCTTAGGCATTTGCGTCAAGGATGACGCGCGACCGTCGATGATGACTTCACTGTCATGCTCTTCCTGCGCAAAGTACTTGGAAAAAGTCGGGTCGCGCAGCAAATGAACGATGTGCTGCTGCACATCGCGCTTGGCATCAAGCCCCAAGTGGTTAGAGGCCGTGGCATTGCACCATTCGATGCGCCCTTCGTTGTCCAGCAAAGTCACCCCATTGGGTGAGGCCTGAATGGCTTGCAAAAAGTACTGCAAGCGCTGTTCACTGGTGCGCAGTTGTTTGTCGTGTTGACGCAGTTGGCGTTGAATGCGTTGAACAATCTCACCCCAAACACCCCCCCACGCCAACTCATCACGCCAGTTGGGTCGAGACAACCACAACTCCAAACGCTCGGCTTTCCAAATCTGCACCAACACCACGCACAGCAGCACCAACACGGCCATGCACAGCGCCCAAGTCAGTCCTCCAAAAAACCAAACCGGTGTGACCAACAGACCCAACAGGGCCAAAAGTTCAATGACAGAAATCAGCATCACTCACACCGCAGGCGCAGCTGTCAAACGGTAACCCGCTCCACGCACAGTCTCGATCATGCTGCCCGCATCCCCCAAGGACTCTCGCAGACGCTTGACGTGGACGTCGACCGTGCGCTCTTCTATGTAAACATGGTCACCCCAGACCTTGTCCAGCAACATGCCACGGGTGTGCACACGTTCAGGGTGACGCATCATGTATTGCAACAACTTGAACTCGGTGGGTCCAATCTTGAGAGGTTTCTCCTGCCAACTCACTCGGTAGGTGTCGGCATCGAGTTGCAAATCCCCCACCTTCACGGCCCCTCCCGCAGACTCGGGCACACGACGGCGCAACACCGCACGGATGCGAGCGAGCAGCTCACGCGGCGAAAAGGGTTTGACGATGTAATCGTCTGCACCCGCATCCAAGCCCGCCACCCGATCAGACTCATCCCCTCTTGCAGTCAGCATCAAGATGGGCACGGACTTGGTTCGTGCAGCGGCACGCCAGCGCCGAGCCAAAGTCAGACCACTTTCGCCAGGCAGCATCCAATCGAGCAAGATGACATCGGGCAAGATTTCATCGAGCTCTTTTTGGGCTGACTCGGCGTCCATGGCCCACACAGGCTGAAAGCCGTTGTGCCGAAGGTTGACCGAGATCAACTCAGCAATCGACGATTCGTCCTCAACAATGAGGATCCTGGGCAGGGTTCTCATCGCACCGCTTTTTCAATCTCGGTCAAGGCCGTGTGCCGCACATCGGCCCCCTTGACCACATAAATCACAAACTCGGCAATGTTTTTGGCATGGTCACCAATGCGCTCAATGGCTTTGGCCACAAACAGCAAGTCCAGGCTGGCCGATATCGTGCGCGGGTCTTCCATCATGTAGGTGACCAGCTTGCGCATAAAGCCGTTGAACTCTGCATCGATCAGGTCGTCTTCTTTCAGGATGACCAAGGCCGTGTTGACATCCAGCCGTGCAAACGCATCGAGCGCCTTGCGCAACAAACCAGAAGCCAGGTCTGAGGCAATGCGCAGCTCAGACGACGGCAAGTTGCGTGGACTGCCTTGTGCCAAAATTTGTTTGACCATGCGGGCAATGCGATCCGCTTCGTCGCCTGCTCGCTCCAGATTGCCCGTGATTTTGGAGATCGCCATCAGCAGGCGCAAATCGCGTGCCGTGGGCTGCCTGCGGGCAATGATGGAGGCCAACTCGGCATCGATCTCCACCTCCAGTTTGTTGACTTGTTTTTCAGCCGCAATGACCTGATCGGCCACTTCTACACTGAATTGCGCCAGTGCATACACCGCATGGCGGGTCTGAGACTCCACCAAGCCACCCAACTCCAGAACACGCGACGACACGTTGGTCAGGTCAGCGTCAAATTGACTCGAAATGTGCTTTTCCATGGTTTTCCCCTGATCAGCCGAAACGGCCAGTGATGTAGTCTTCGGTTTCCTGACGTGCAGGTTTCATGAAAATTTGCTCGGTCTGACCAAACTCCACCAATTCACCCAGGTACATGTAGGCGGTGAAGTCGGACACGCGTGCAGCTTGCTGCATGTTGTGCGTCACGATGGCCACCGTGTAGTCTTTCTTCAACTCGCTGACCAATTCTTCGACCTTGGCGGTCGAGATGGGGTCCAAAGCCGAAGTTGGCTCGTCCAGCAAAATGACTTTGGGCTTGACCGCCACTGTGCGCGCAATGCACAGGCGTTGCTGCTGACCGCCCGACAGAGACAAACCGCTTTGGCCCAGTTTGTCTTTGACTTCATTCCAAATGGCGGCCTTGGTGAGGGCCGACTCCACACGTTCGTCCATGTCGGCGCGGCTGAGCTTTTCGTATAAACGCACACCAAAAGCGATGTTGTCGTAGATCGACATGGGGAAAGGTGTGGGCTTTTGGAAGACCATGCCGATTTGGGCGCGAAGCAAGTTCAAGTCTTGGCCTTTGTCCAGAATATTCTGGCCATAAAACTTGATTTCGCCTTCAGCGCGTTGACCCGGATAAAGGCTGTACATGCGGTTGAGCGTGCGCAGCAAGGTGGATTTGCCGCAACCCGAAGGGCCGATGAAAGCGGTCACACGGTGCTCAGCAATGTTGAGGTTGACGTTTTTCAGGCCTTTGAACTTGCCGTAATAAAAGTCAAGGTTGCGCACTTCGAGTGCGTTTTGAGTGGGTGTCTTGTCAGGCATGGAGATTCCTGTAAATACAAATTGAATAAGCGGATATGCACGGACAATGCTGCATCAAGCCGACTGTTTGTCCCTGAAAAACACGCGCGCCAGAATGTTGAGCACCAACACCGCCAGCGTGACCAGCAAAGCTCCGGCCCATGCCAAGCGGATCCAGTTTTCGTAGGGACTCATGGCAAACTGAAAAATCACCACGGGCAAATTGGCCATGGGCTTGCTCATGTCCGCATTGAAAAACTGGTTGTTCAACGCGGTGAAAAGCAAGGGAGCGGTTTCGCCGCTGATGCGGGCCACAGCCAGCAACAAACCCGTGATCACGCCACTCTTGGCCGCACGCAAGGTGACCGACAAAGACACTTTCCAGCGGGGTGCGCCCAGCGCAAAGGCTGCTTCTCGCAAACTGCCAGGCACCAGTCGCAACATGTTCTCTGTGGTGCGCATGACCACCGGCACGGCAATCAAGGTCAAAGCCAAGCTGCCCGCGTAGCCCGAAAAAGTTCCCAAGGTGGCCACCGCAATCGCATACACAAACAAACCAATCACGATGGACGGTGCCGACAGCATGATGTCGGTCACAAAACGGGTCAGCTCGGCGGTTTTGCTTTGGTCACCGAATTCAGTCAGGTAAATGCCCGCCAGGATGCCCACAGGGGTGGCCACCAAGACCGTCAAACCCACCATGAGCAAACTGCCCACAATGGCATTGCGCAAGCCCCCACCTTCGGTGCCAGGAGCGGGTGTGTCCTGGGTCAACAAGTTCAAGTCCAGGGCAGCAAAGCCGTTCGAAAACAGCACCACCAAAATCCACAACAAAACCGCCAGACCCAAACCCATGGCGATCATGGACGTCAACATGCCCCAGGCATTGGCCAAGCGACGGCGGCGGTACAAAGCAAGATTCATGTTCATCGCCATGTCAGAACCCCTTGGCTTTTTCAGCACGGTTGATCATGATTTTGGCCGCAGCCAACACCACAAAAGTGATCACGAACAGCAAAAAGCCGAGCGCAAACAAAGAAGAAATGTGAAGGTCTGCAGCCTCACCAAACTCGTTGGCCAAGGTCGACGCAATGGAGGTTCCCGGAGAGAACAATGATGTGGGCATGCGGTTGGCATTGCCAATCACAAAGGTCACCGCCATGGTTTCACCCAAGGCACGGCCCAAGCCCAACATGATGCCGCCAATCACACCTTTTTGGGTGTAGGGCAGCACAATTTTGCGCACCACCTCCCATGTCGTGCAACCCAGGCCATACGCCGATTCACGCAAAATGGGCGGAGTGATTTCGAACACATCGCGCATCACTGCAGCCACAAAAGGCAAGACCATGAAGGCCAACACAATGCCAGCCGCCAAAATGCCCATGCCGTTGGGTGCCCCACCAAACAAAAAGCCCACCAAAGGCATGCCCCCCAGCACATCACGCAGTGGAACCTGGATGTAATCGGCAAACAAGGGCGCAAACACAAACAGACCAAACATGCCGTAGATGATGGATGGCACAGCCGCCAACAACTCAATGGCTGTACCCAAGGGGCGACGCAACCAAACAGGGCAGGTTTCGGTCAGGAAAACCGCAATACCAAACGCCAGCGGCACCGCCAACAACATGGCAATCCCGGCACTGGCCAGTGTGCCGACGATGGCAATCGCGGCACCAAATTCTTCGTTCACGATGTCCCATTCGACATACCAAATGAAACGTGCACCAAACTTGGCAAAGGTAGGCCAAGCATTGATGAACAAGGACACGATGATGCCAGCCAAAGCCACCAGGACCAAAAGCGAAAACAATTGCGTCAGTCGGTGAAACAACACGTCCTGCAGACGCTGGCGCTTGACCACCGCCAGCATCTGGCTGGTTCTGTCTGCGCTGGAAAGGGGGGTTTGCATGTCTTGACCCATCAAACAAAAAAGCATGAAACTCAATAAAAAACCGTCGGTCGCATGACAACAACCGACGGATGGCAGATTCACATCTGAATGACTGCTGAATTACTTCTGGATTTGTGACCAGACTTTGGCTCGAATTTGACTGGTCAAGCTGTCAGGCAATGGCACGTAGTCCAAATCTTCAGCCATTTTTTTACCGTTCTTGAATGCATAGTCAAAAAACTTGAGGGCTTCGTTCGAGGCGGCTTTGTCGGCGGGGTTCTTGTACATCAAGATAAAAGACGCTGTGCTGACAGGCCAGCTGTTGGCGCCCTTGGCGTTCACCATGGACACGCCCATGCCCGGCACGCTGAACCAGTCGGCACTGGCTGCGGCAGCAGCGAAGGTCAAATCGTCAGGGCTTACATACTTGCCGTCGGCGTTTTGAATTTGCATGAAATTCATTTTGTTCTTTTTCACATACGCATATTCAACGTAGCCCAAAGAACCTTTGACACGGTTGACGTTGGCAGCAACACCTTCGTTGCCTTTGCCACCCACCGATGTGGGGGCTGGCCACTTGACTGCGGCGCCTTTACCCACGGTGTCCGCCCAATCTTTGCTCACGGCTGACAAGTAGTCAGTCCAGTTGAAGGTCGTTCCCGAACCGTCAGCGCGGTGCACCACGGTGATGGTTTCGTTTGGCAGCGTTTTACCTGGGTTCAATGCAGCAAATTTGGGGTCGTTCCATTTGCTGATCTTGCCCATGAACATCTCGGCCAATACCGGACCGGTGACACGCAACTCACCTGGTTTGAAACCGTCCAGGTTGATCACAGGCACAGTGCCACCAATGATGGCTGGAAACTGAACCATGCCGTCTTTGTCAAGCTCTTCGCCCTTGACGGGGGCATCTGTAGCACCAAAGGTGACCGTCTTGGCACGGATTTGCTTGATGCCACCTGAAGAACCAATGGACTGGTAGTTCATGCCCGTGCCGGTGGCGGCTTTGTAACCTTCGGCCCACTTGGCATAAATAGGGAAAGGAAAGGTCGCGCCAGCGCCTGTGATGTCAGCAGCAAAGCTGACAGCAGCAAGGGCACTCAGGCCAATGGCGACTGCAAAGGACTTCAATTTCATCATGGCAACTCCTTCTCAGGGGTGTAAAAAAAATCCGCCCGGTGGGTCGGACTCAGAACAGCCTTCACTTTAACGCCCAATTGTGACAATTACGTGTCAAAAATTTCATCATTTCATGACGAGAGGGCACACACCCAAATCACTGCCTCTGATAGGGCTTTGTTCAAGGTTTCTGACTGAAAGGTCAGAACCTCTTTTCATGAGATGTGGGGCTGCCCGTGTGGCACGGGTTGACACCATTCCAGATCAAACCCATGTACTTTCCGCAAGCGCTGGCACAGGGACAGAAAAACCACGGCGTACTTCCATGATTTTTGCCAAGGCTGCCACCACTTCATAAACGGCGAAGTTGTTCATTTTTTGGACATGGGCTTGGTAAACGCCAAGTTGACTCAGTAAGTCGTCGACTGCTTCAGGCAATTCACAGACCGAAGAAATCACTTTGCCTAAATGGTTTTCCTCCACCCAAAACGTGTTGTAACGCTCTTGTGGCATGGTCGCTGAATTTCGAAAAGTGATGACAGGCAAGCCCATGTGAACTGCCTCACTGAGGCTACCCGGCCCGGGCTTGCCAACGAAGTAATCGCTCAGCTGCATGACTTGGTCGATGTCTTTGGTAAACCCCATCACCAAGTGTTTGGCAGATGCTGCTTGAGCCTGTATTTTCTTGGTCAAGGTAGTGTTGTGGCCAGCAACCAGGATCAATTGCCTATTGGGCAATGCTTTGGCAATTTTGAGCATTTCACTTGATCCATGACCCCCAAACAAGATCAAGCCCGTGACCAGCTCAGGGTCCAGACCCCACTGTTCAAACCGGCTTGCTCTGTCATAGCTTTGCCGACGGTAAAAGCTGGGGCGCAAAATCATGCCAGAAGTTTTGATGATGGATTTGGCGTCGTAGCCCGAGGCATCAGCCTGCGACGCAGCAAACTCTGTACCGCAAATGATGTACTGCCCTTGGCCCGGTTCTATCCAAAAGTTGGGCGGGTAATCCGCCAAATCGGTCAGTACCGTCACATAGGGAGTCTGCGCGGACTTGTCCTTCAAGGCCTGGTACATGACTTTGTTGAAATTGGGCACCAAAGAAACCACCAAATCCGGATTTGTTTTTTGCCAAAAGGCTAGAATTTTTCTTTTGAGCTTTGGCAAAGACAAGCGAATCATGGCTTGGAAAAGCTTGAGCTCAGTTGCCAACCCCCTCGTCCAACCTCGCTTGAGCCTCAAGTTGTACAAGTCCTCAGGGGCAAAACCTGTCAATTTTTGATAGTAGCGGTCCGAATCAATGACCTCAAAAAGATTGATCAGGGAAACTTCCCATTGAGGGTAGGTTTGAGTGATGACTTCATGAAGTGCCAAAGCAGCCGACTTGTGGCCTCCACCCGCATTGAAATAGATGAGTTGCACGGAACATTTCATACTGAAATTTTCAAGACATTGGATGTCATGGGTGTGACCGTCCAGGCCCGTGCTGAACTTTCACCAAAGTTGCGGCATTGGTGGCTTCATTGCAAAATGAGAGCAACTTTGCGATCCAAGATCTGTACCAGCTTGACAGTGCAGATTTCGAACTCGCTATGGCGCTGATGCGTGAATGGCAAATTGACCGTTATGACTTGGGCAAGGCCAGGACGTTTGATGCAGCGACGCCTACAACGCAGCAAACCACTGACAGTGATTGATTTTTTTAGAGTAAGTTAAGAGGACTTGAACCATGCGAATTGCTTCTTTTGTGGGACAAAAAGGCGGGGTCGGCAAAAGCACATTGGCCCGCGTTTTAGCGGTTGCTGCGGCACGTCAACAACACAAGGTGATGATCGGAGACTTTGATCTCGAGCAATTGACTTGTGTGGAGTGGAGTGCCATGCGGATGCGCAACGGCATTGAACCCGAGATCGAAGCGAGGGCTTTTAAAAGCCTTAAAAAATTGCGCAGCACCGTTGTGGGCTACGACTTGGTGGTGGTGGACACAAGAGGCTTGGCAGATGTCATGACGCAAGAAGTGAGTCAAGAAAGTGACATCGTTTTCCTGCCCTCGGGCACCTCCATGGACGACCTTCGCCCCACATTGGCCCTGGCGCGAAAACTGTCTAAAACCCGCTCAGTGGGGAACAAAATTGTCATTGTTTTGTCCAAAACTGGCCGCTCTGAACGCCTGATTGAACAAGCAGAAGCCACGATTTTTGATGCGGGTTTTGACATGCTCAATGCCGTTTGGCCTGAGCGTGATGGGTTTCAGTCTGACTTGGATTGGGGACGTGCTGGCAGTGAGTCCAGCAACCCGCACCTCAAAATGGCATCTCAGAAGGTGGAGCAAGCCTTGTTGACTTTGGCCATGTCCTGATGTCAAAACAATGGCCTGATCAGCTCGGTGCATGACCGGCTTGCGCCCACACCATCATCAACTGACCATGTTCATGAAAGGCCAGTTGCTCTGATCGTATGGCGCACGCTCCACCCGCATTGAACAGCTGGCCCGTGAAGATCAAAGCCCGATCACACCGCCGTCTTTGCGCGTGATCACGATCGTGGCCGAGCGAGGCCGGCCTTGGACACCGTAACCCTGGTTACCGGGCCAGATGCTTTGTGGGGCTTCGCCCGAAGCCAGCGGCTTGGACAATTCGCCAGGATGTTGGATGTTCACAAACAAAGTGCGGCCGTCATTGGTTTCCGTGATGCCGGTGACCTCTGACCCCTTGGGAGCCACCAAAAAGCGGCGCAATTTGGCTTCACCGAGAGCCGCCCCTACAAAAGTCTCTTGGGTGCCGGTTTGCTCAACACCACCCACCAACATTTTGTTCTTCACGGTGAACTTGCCGCCATCGCCTACTTGGCCCGGAATGGCGGCCAACAACATGCAATTGGTTTCGTCGGTCATGGCGTTGTCATCGGTCTGAATCCAGCAAATGCCCGTGGCCTTGCTGAACCACAAGCCATCAGGCGAAGAAAATGCGTTGTTGGCTGTGAGTCCAGACACATTGGCGTCGCCCGCATACACTTTGGTGGGCGTGCGGTTGGCTGCGTTGTTGTTGGCTTCATTGCGGAAGTCATGCTCTAGATTGGCAACTGTGGCCGCCAAATTCCAGCGCTCAAAACGGTCGTCGGTGGCCGAGATGGTGAGGCAGACTTGGCTGATGGCTTTTTGCACCCCAGCAGCAGGGGCCGTAGAAGCGACGCCATAGCGGCGTCGCGCAGTCATTTCTTTGGCAGACAAGCCGGTGCCCGTGCCCTTGGCCTGGAAGTAAAAGGCACAGTTTTCTTCACAGCCCAAATAAGTGCCCCACGGGGTTTTGCCGTAGCCACAATTGTTTAAAGAACCGCGCGACATGGCGCCGTCAGTTTCTTTCTCGGTGTAGCAACCTTGGAAATCGATGCAGTAAATGTCGGTGATCACCGATGCGCGCAACCTTGCGCGCGATGGCGATGGTTGGTGTAAAGCAGCTGGGCTCACCCTCCGTTGATAGGATCTGATTGATCCGGCACTGAGAAGTCTTGAACCACATTCAAGGGATGGTTTTTTGCAGGGGTCCACCCCTGTGGGTGATGATGGGCGTTGCACGCAAAGAGTGAGAGATGAACGATCGATTGCGCTGCAAGCTGGCCAAAAAATCGTCGCCTTCAAAGTTGTATGGCAGCCAAAACAACTCACCCTGTGTTTACCCATGGACCAAGTTGTCAGGCTATTTCAGCCTCAGACCCCCATTGATGCGGGATCAACGGCAACAACAAACTTCTCGGGCGCTTGTGACATCACAACCGCTTTATGGCCCCAATGGATGATCTCCAATCGGCCATCAGCGTGTTCAACCAAAGCTGTTCGGCTCTCAACCCAATCCCCATCGTTGCAGTACAAGGTGCCATTGACATCACGAATTTCTGCATGGTGGATATGACCACAAACCACGCCGTCAAATCCACGGCGCTGCGCTTCTTGGGCCACAGCCACTTCGAAGTCGCTGATGAAATTCACGGCTTTTTTGACCTTGAGTTTCAGGTAAGCCGACAAGGACCAGTAGCCCAAGCCCATTCTGGACCGAAAGGTGTTGAGATGTCGGTTCAAACGGAGCGACAACTCATACAACCAATCGCCGGTGTAGGCCAGCCACTTGGCGCACTGAATGACGCCATCAAAATGATCACCATGCACCACCCAGAGCTTGAGACCTTTCGCAGTGGTGTGCGATGTGTCATGACACACCTCGACCCCACCAAATGCGTGACCTACAAAATGCCGCGCAAACTCGTCGTGGTTGCCAGGCACATAAATCACCCGACAGCCTTTGCGCGCGCGGCGCAACAATTTCTGCACCACATCGTTATGGCTTTGAGGCCAATACCAGCGCCTGCGCAGCTGCCAGCCGTCCACAATATCCCCTACCAAATACAACACATCACTGGGGTGATGTTTTAAAAAATCGAGCAAAGCTTCCGCCTGAAATCCTGGCGTACCAATGTGCAAATCCGAAATAAATATGGCCCGCAAACGTGGCCGATCGGCAGGCGAAATATCGTCTTCGAAATCCTCTTGCGCAAGCGCAGCCTCAGGCAGGGCCTGAATCAAGCCTTCATGGAGCGAAGCATGGGCGGTTTTGAACAGAGAAACACCAGATAAAGGTGTGGGCCAAGTGGTCATGCTGCCCCCATGAAATAAAGTTTGCGATAGCGCAAAGGCAAATCGCTTGTACGCAACATCATGGGCAGGTCAGCCGTGTTGAAATCAGGATCCCAGGCAGGCGCACCCAACACCTTGGCACCCAGACGTAAATAGCCCTTGATGAGCGCAGGTGGTTCAATCTGCAAGCTGTGATCCAACGCCTCCACGGGCAGAGGCAAACGTGGTTGCACTTGAAACTGACTGTCAGCCATATGCGTTTGGTGTAACCGATGCCAGATGCTGGCGGCAGCATCACCGGTGACCAGACCGTTGTGCAGCATGGGAATGCTGGCACAACCGGTCATGGTGTCCAGGTGGTTGCGGTCCATGAATTCAAACAAGGCACCCCACAAGGCCATGATGACGCCACCATTGCGGTGATCAACATGAACGCAACTGCGGCCCAACTCGACCATGCGGTCGCGCAAATCGCTCAAACGCGTCAAGTCAAATTCGGTGTCACTGTAAGTGCTGCCAGCACGTTTGGCCTGTGTGGGTGTGAGCACACGGTAGGTGCCAATGACCTGGCCTGAAGCACTGTCCCGGACGAGCAAGTGTTCGCAATAATCATCAAAAAAATCGATGTCATGCCCTGGCACTGTGCTGGGTAAACATGCACCCAGTTCAGTGGCAAAAACCTGATACCTCAGGCGCTGAGCTTCACGAACTTCGCCAAGATGCTGGGCCCAACTGACTTCAATGATCCTTTGAACAGGCCGAGGGAAAAAATCAAAGTTGGCAGTGGTTGAATCCAGATGAATTGCCCCCGTGGGCAATTGAGCAGGGAGCATTGGGAAGACGGGATGGGTCAAGTCTTTCATGACTTCAGCTCCTTGTTGAACTTGAAATCAATGGTCTCCTTGACCCATGTCAGTGGTGTGTCTTTTTTTTTAATTTTGCATGACGTGGTCGCGCGCTACGGTGCGCATCAACTGCATCAAATGGTCAAGGGCCACTTGACGTTGCTCCTCAAACCAACCCGAGTTTTTACCCAAATCATCCCAAACGCGCAGTTTCACAGCATCGACAAAATAAGGCTCTGCCTCAAATGCCGAACGCTCTTGCAGCCCCATGAGGCCACCCTGCAGGTGCAAGCTTCGCACCGAATCGGGTGACAGTTTTCGGGCATAGGTCTCACGCGTGCTGACCAAGAAGCGCTTGGCCTGTACATGCAAGCGCACAGGCTCAGAAACAGCTGGGCCAAACACGGGCAACAGCACTTGTGCCCCCATGGACTCATGCGCATCGTCGTGCCCAACAAGGGTTGGGGTCCCCTCCAGATTCACCCACAAATGGCCGACATCGTGCAACCAACTGGCCAACTGCAGTGCCGGACTGGCACCTGACTTTTCGGCCAATCGCCCACATTGCCAAGCGTGCATCAACTGGGTGACCGACTCACCGGAATAAACCAGGTCACCACCTTGCTCGTACAGCGCCAAAAGAGTATTCATCATTTTTTGCATGCACTGACTTTGCATCCTTTGCGTGTCAAAAAAATGACAAAGCACATTCGACACGCAATTGACATATTTTTTTCACTGTAACGTCACACGCGCTTTGCATGATCAAAGACATGTCAAATGAACAATCAGCGATCCGCGTCATCAAGGCCAGCAAATCTTTTCACAAAGATCGCAAAGCGCTTGACGCCATTGATGTGCGCATCGGTAAGGGCGAGTGTGTAGGCCTGTTGGGTGCATCGGGCTCGGGCAAATCGACCTTGCTGAGAAGCTTGTGCGGGCTGGAACGTCTTGATGGTGTGGACAGTGAGATCCAGCTGTGGGGAGAGCGCTTGCAGAAGTCGGGCAAGCTGAGTGCAGACGTTCGCCAATTGCGCACACACATCGGCATCATCTTCCAGCAGTTCAATTTGGTCGGCCGAATGGATGTGCTGACCAACGTGATGACGGGGCTTTTGCCCCACATTCCTTTGCACAGAAGTTTGCTTGGCTGGTTCACACCCGAAGAGAAGTTCAAAGCGCTCAAGGCCCTGCATTCGGTGGGCCTGTCAGATCAGGCCATGCAACGGGCATCCACCCTCTCCGGAGGCCAGCAGCAGCGAGCGGCCATTGCCCGTGCTTTGGTACAAGGCGCTCGCATTTTACTGGCCGACGAACCTGTGGCCTCGCTCGACCCCGAGTCCACCCGCCGGGTGATGGATTTGCTGCGCCAGTTGCAAAGAGATCAAGGCATGACCTTGGTCATCAGCTTGCACAACGTGAACCTGGCGCGCCAGTATTGCGACCGCATCATCGCCTTGCGCGAAGGTCGCCTGGTCTACGACGGCCCGCCCTTGGACTTGGACAACCAAAGATTACGCGAGCTCTACGGCACGCATTCGGACGAGTTGTTCATGGACCATCCGTCCGAGACACCTGAACCGCTTTTCAACCCGACGCTCCAACTTCTGGCGCATTGACATTTTCAACCTGAGGACCTCACCATGAAACTTGCCCGCATCCTGGCCACCGGCCTGATTTCCCTGGGTGCAATGAGCGCCTATGCCCAAAACATCAGCTTTGGCATCATCGCGACCGATTCGGCGTCGGCCCAACGTGAGCGCTGGGAACCCTTTTTCCGCGACATGGAGAAAAAAACGGGCCTGAAAATCCAGTCGTTTTACGCCCCGGATTACGCCGGCGTGATTGAGGCCATGCGCTTCAACAAGATCCAGGTGGCTTGGTACGGCAACAAAGCCGCCATGGAAGCCGTCGACCGCGCGAACGGCGAAGTCTTTGCGCAACTCATGTATGCCGACGGCAGCTTCGGCTACCACGCCTTGTTGATCACCCACAAGGACAGCCCCTACAAAACACTGGACGATGTGATCGCCAACGGCAAGAACATCAACTTCGGCATTGGCGATCCCAATTCCACATCTGGCTTTTTGGTGCCCTCTTATTACATCTTTGCCCAGCGTAACATCGAAGCTCGCAACACCTTCAAGACGGTGCGCAATGCCAGCCATGGCGCCAACATCCAGGCCACCTTGGCCAAACAGATCGATGTGGCCACCAACAACACCGAAGACATGGGCAAGCTCGAAAGTGCCAAGCCAGATTTGTTCAACCAGTTGCGCGTGATCTGGAAAAGCCCCTTGATTCCGAGCGATCCATTTGTGTGGCGCAAAGACTTGGACCCAGCGGTCAAAACGAAAATCAAAGACTTTGTTCTGAATTACGCCAAGAACGATCCAGCCGAAAAAGCTGTGCTCAAGAACATTTACAACTACGGTGGTTTCCGCGAATCCAACAACGACCAACTGATCCCAATCCGTCAACTGGAGTTGTTCAAAGACCGTCGCAAGGTCGAGGGCGATGACAAATTGAGCGCTGCGGAAAAAACCAAACAGTTGGCCGATATTGACCAGCAACTGGCTGCTTTGAAGAAATAAGCATGTCCACATTGCCCACCGCCATCGCCAGCGCTGATCTGGAAAAACTGCAACAACTGGCCTCGCACCAAAAGAGCCAGGGCCTGAGCTACTTGGTCTGGCTGGTGGCAGCGGGCATTTTGGCCTGGGCTTGGCAGGGTGCGGAAATCCGCCCCCTGGACTTGATCCGGGATGCGGACAACATGCGCACGTTTGCTGCCGATTTCTTTCCGCCCAACTTCAAGGACTGGCGGATGTATTTGCGCGAAATGGTGGTCACGCTGCACATCGCTTTGTGGGGCACCGTGCTGGCCATCGTGGCCGCCGTGCCCATGGGTTTGCTGTCGGCATCCAATGTAGCGCCAGCTTGGGTTTACCAACCCCTTCGCCGCTTGATGGATGCGTGCCGAGCCACCAATGAAATGGTATTTGCCATGCTGTTCATTGTGGCCGTAGGCTTGGGGCCTTTTGCCGGAGTGCTGGCCCTGTTTGTCCACACCACAGGCACTTTGTCCAAGCTGTTTTCAGAAGCTGTTGAAGCCATCGACCCACGGCCGGTGGAAGGCATACGCGCCACGGGTGCCCACAAACTGTCCGAGATTGCTTACGGCGTCATTCCACAGGTGATGCCGCTTTGGCTGTCGTATTCGCTGTACCGTTTTGAGTCGAATGTGCGTTCGGCCTCGGTGGTGGGCATGGTCGGTGCTGGCGGCATTGGCGTGATTTTGTTTGAAGTGATTCGCAGCTTTGAGTACGCTCAAACCTGCGCCGTTTTGTTGATGCTGATCGTCACCGTCACACTCATTGACATGGGTTCATCATGGCTGCGACAGAGATTCATATGACTTGGTTCAACCCGGTTCAGCTCGAATGGGGCCCAAACCTGTTGCACACCCACACACCTGAAAAACCATTTTTTGTGTTGGCCGACCCGCACGCCATCTCTTTGGCATTGGAAGCTGATTTGAAAAGGCACTGGGGAGAACTGTGTCTGGGCTGGATTTGGCAACGCTCGGCCCAAAGCAGCATCACGGCAGCGCAGCAGGTTTGCCAGCAACTTTGGCCTTTGTGGGCCTCACAACCAGACGCTGCCTTGCTGGCCATTGGTGGGGGCACCACACTCGATTTGGCCAAACTGGCCCGCTTTGAGCTGGATGACCAGGACCTAGCCCCATCCGTTTGGCGCGCCAATCAATTGCCGGCCCACCACCGTCGGCACACACTGTGGTGCGCACCGACCACTTCGGGCACGGGCAGCGAAGTGACCCCATGGGCCACCCTGTGGGATTTGGATGCGCAGTCCGCTGTCAAGCGCTCATGGTCCTGCGCCCAAGGTTTTGCCGATCAGGCCTGGATTGACCCGAACTTGACCCTGACCTGTCCCGAAGGCTTGACACGGGACACCGCTTTGGACACTTTGGCACACGCGCTGGAGTCGATCTGGAATCACCATGCCAATGCCCTCACACGCCCCCTGGCGGTGCGTTCGGCGCGCATGGTTTTGCAGACCCTGCCTGAACTGCTGATTAAGCCCCAAGACCAGTTTTTGCGCGAACAAATGAGCCAGGCCTCTTTGCTGGCCGGTTTGGCGATGTCACAAACCCAGACAGCTTTGGCCCATGCCTTGTCTTATGAATTGACCCTGAAGGAAAACCTGCCCCACGGCCATGCCTGTGCAGTCTGGTTGCCCATGGTGTTGGACATTGCAGCGGCTGTCAGCGCTCAGGTGCAAGAAGATCTGGAAGACATTTTTGACTGTCGCTGGAACCAGGCCCGTCAGCAACTCTCGACTTGGCTGCAAAACTTGGGCATTGCACCGCGTGATCTGCGCACCAGCCCTGCAGGCATTCATCAACTTCAGCAAGCTCTGGGCTCAGCCCGAGGTCGTAACTTTGTAGGAAGCACAGCATGAGCAACGATGTGATCATTGTGGGCAGTGGCATCGTGGGCCTGGCTTGTGCTTGGGCTGCGTTACAACAAGGCAAAAGCGTGCGCGTGATCGACCGCGACCCCTTTTGTGTGGGGGCCTCGATTCGCAACTTTGGATTTGTTACGGTCACCGGTCAAGGTCGGGGCGACACCTGGCGTCGAGCGCGGCGCTCGCGCGATGTGTGGGCCACGCTGGCCCCACAAGCGGGCATCGCCATTGAGCACGAGGGCTTGTATGTGCTGGCCCAAAGACAACAGGCCAAATTGGTTTTGCAAGAATTGTGCAAACAACCCGAGGGCCAGGATCTGCAATGGCTCGAAGGTCAAGCTTTGCAAGACCAAGCCCCTCATTTCGCAATGAGCCATTTGTTGGGGGCCTTGTACAGCCCGCACGAACTTCGCATCGAAGCGCGCACCGCGATTGAAAAACTGCGTGTTTGGTTGGCGACCCAGGGGGTTGTGTTTCAGTTGGGCCAACATGTTCAAGAGGTCATCTCGGGTGCCGTGCTGACCGATGGGCAGTGGCTGCATGCCGAGCGCATCCTGGTCTGCCCCGGCCCGGACATGCGCAGCTTGTTTCCACAGGCCTTCAGCCAAAACAACACGCAGCTGTGCCAGCTGCAAATGCTGCGGGTCCAGCCGCCCCACGGTTTCAAGCTCGGTGCAGGTGTGATGAGCGATTTGAGCCTGGTGCGCTACCGGGGTTACAGCGAATTGGCCGGAGCCCAGTTGCTGCTGGATCAACTGCGGGTTGAAGCCCGTCAAGAATTGGACCATGGCATTCACCTGATCGTTGTGCAAAGCCAGGACGGCTCGTTGGTGGTTGGAGATTCGCACCACTATGGGCAGGCCATGCGCCCTTTTGCTTTGCGTGAAGTGGAAGACCTGATTCTTCATGAAATGCAGCGGCTGTTGTGCTTGGGCCACTACCAAGTGACAGAGCGTTGGACAGGGATTTATCCCAGTGCTCAAAATGACAGCTTGGTGCGCGATGTATTGCCAGGCGTGCAACTGGTCAGCGTCACCAGTGGCACCGGCATGAGCACATCTTTTGGCTTGGCTGAAGAAATTATTCAAAAATGGAATTGAACATGAACCCCCAACAAGAAAACAATATTCGCGGCATCGTGCTGGACTGGGCAGGCACCATCGTGGACTTTGGCAGTCTTGCGCCCATGGGCGCCTTCGTCGAGTTGTTTGCCCGCCACCAGATTGAGATCAGCATCGCTGAGGCCCGTGTGCCCATGGGGCTGCCCAAGATTGACCACATTTCTTCCTTGGGAAGCATGCCCACCATCGCGGCGCAATGGCAAGCTCTGAAAGGGCGTCCTTTTAACGACGCTGACGCTCAACAACTGCTGTCAGAGTTTGAGCCCATGAGCGCCAAAGCGGCTCTGGACCGCAGCCACTTCATCCCCGGCTTCATGGCGGTGTACCGCGACTTACAAGCCCACGGTTTGGCCTTTGCCACCACCACGGGATACACCCGAAAAATCATGACCCCCTTGATTGAGATGGCCCGCGCTCAAGGCTTCACACCGGCTTTGGTCGTTTGCTGCGACGACGTGGGCCGCAGCCGCCCCGATCCCATGGGCATGCAGGCTTGTTTACAAGCCATGGATTTGCACGGAAAAGCCAGGCAGGTCATCAAGGTCGACGACACCGCACCCGGCTTGGCTGAAGGGCTGGCCGCTGGTGCCTGGACGGTGGGTGTCGCCGTCAGTGGCAACGCACTGGGCTGGACACACGAGAGTTGGCTTCAGGCCAGCGCAAAAGAGCAAGCCCAAGCCAGGACCGAGGCCAGCGCCCTGCTGATTGCAGCCGGGGCCCACGAGGTGATCGACAGTGTGGCCGATTTGCCGGACGCCATCGCCCGCATTGAGCAGCGCATGGACCTGGGCGAAACCCCTTGAGTCCACATGACCCCAAGGCTGTGTCCTGAGCAAGCTTTTTGGTCCCGTCTGAGCGGGCCGCAACAAGTCTGGCTGGCCAGACAGCGGCAGGCCCAACACGACCCGCCCGCGGGTGGTTTGACCTGGTCGTGTGACGAGTTCCACATCGGTTGGGTGTCTGCCGATCGTGCCCAGGACATGGTGGCCTTTTTGCCCGGGTGCACCATCGCTCATCGTCACTTGCAATGGCATTCAGGCGCAGACCATGCTTTGCACCGCAGTCAGGCTCTGCAGGCTTTTTTGATCCATCAAGCGGCCCATGGGCGATTGACCGGATGGCGCGGAGAGTTTTTTGCATGGTGGCCACACAAGCCCACATGGCCTCCAGCCTTGGACATGCCCCCTTTTTTATGTGTTGAACGGGCTGGCTTCAGGCACCTGGGCATGATGAGCCATGCGGTGCACATCCATGGCTTTTTGCCCCATGGTGACTTGTGGTGCGGGCGCCGTTCAGACCACAAGCCCACCGACCCCGGCCTGCTGGACAACTTGGCCGCTGGGGGTTTGACCGCCGGCGAAACCCCTTTGACAACAGCGCTGCGTGAACTGGCTGAAGAATCCAGCTTGCAATTGCCCAATTCAGACCGATTGCGATGGTCTGGATCGATCCGCACACAGAGGCCTGAACCCCAAGGCTGGCATGACGAGCAATTGCTGGTTTACACGCTGCACCTGTCTGAGCAAGAAACGCCCGTCAATGCCGATGGCGAGGTGCAGGCATTCATGCGCTTGAGTCCGGGCGAGGTGATCTCTCGCATGCAATCTGGGGAATTCACGGTCGACGCTTGCGCCTCGTTGGCCCAAAGTCTGGCTTGGCGCATGACCGAAAATGGTTCGCCCACAACAGGCACAAAGGCCTACTGACCACGGGGTGCATGGTCCTTGTCCTAATCCTGGCCCCACCCCCTTATTTTGTAACGGCCCGACCGAAGACTCTTGGGGTCTAGGAGGCTGCGTCGCCTGTCATGGATCGGTCACATGGCCGTGGCAAACTTCAAAACTTGATATTTCCAGAACCATCGAAGGATTCAGCATGAAAGTCGGTATCAACGGTATGGGCCGTATTGGCCGTTTGGCCCTGCGTGCGGCCATGGGCGTGGCAGAGCGCCAATCGGATGACCCCCGCGCAGGCAACCGCCTGGAGGTGGTGCACCTGAACGAACTCAAGGGCGGTGCAGCGGCCACGGCCCACTTGCTGGCGTTTGACAGCGTGCAAGGCAAATGGCGGGAACACATCGAGGCCGAAGGCGATAGCTGCATCCGCATCGGTGAGCGAAGCTTAAGCTTTACTTCTCACGCCAACCCGGCCGACATCCCTTGGGGCGATATGGACGTGGACCTGGTGCTCGAGTGCACGGGCAAGTTTTTGACACCCGAAACGATTCAAGGCCACCTGGACCGGGGGGCCAAGCGCGTGATCGTAGCCGCCCCTGTCAAGGTGGGCGATGTGCTGAACATCGTGGTGGGCATCAACCACACGCTGTACAACCCGACCAAAGACCGCATCGTCACGGCCGCATCCTGCACCACCAACTGCCTGGCCCCGGTGGTCAAAGTGGTGCACGAAGCGATTGGCATCCGTCACGGCCAGATCACCACCATCCACGACCCGACCAACACCAACTTGGTGGTGGACGCGCCGCACAAAGACCTGCGCCGTGCCCGCAGCGCCATGATGAGCCTGGCCCCCACCACCACCGGCAGCGCCACGGCGATTGCCCTGATTTACCCCGAACTCAAGGGCAAACTCAATGGCCACGCAGTGCGCGCCCCGGTGCTCAACGCCTCGCTCACCGATTGCGTGTTCGAGATGAAGCGCGAGACCAGCGCCGAAGAAGTCAACGCCTTGTTTGCAGCTGCGGCACAAGGGCCCTTGGCTGGCATTTTGGGTTACGAGACACGCCCCTTGGTCAGCGTCGATTACGCCCGCGACACGCGCAGCGCCATCGTGGACGCACTGTCGACCTTGGTGACCGATGGCACGCTGCTCAAAATTTATGCTTGGTACGACAACGAAATGGGCTACGCCTGCCGCATGGTGGACCTGGCTTGCCACATGCAAGAAGTCGGCATCTGAAATGAACGCTGCTGAAAGACATTACGGCATCGTCACCGCCGCGTATTGGGGCTTCACCCTGACCGACGGTGCTTTGCGCATGTTGGTTCTGCTGCACTTTTACAAGCTGGGTTACTCGCCGTTCACATTGGCGTTTTTGTTCTTGTTGTACGAAGCCGCTGGGGTGCTGGCCAACTTGGTGGGCGGTTGGCTGGCCACGCGTTATGGCATTGCTCGCATGCTCACGGTAGGCTTGCTTACACAAATCATCGGCTTTGGTTTGCTATCGGCCCTACAGCCCGAGTGGACTGCCACCCTGTCGGTGGCCTGGGTGGTGTTGGCGCAAGGGGTGTGCGGCGTGGCCAAAGACCTGACCAAAACCGCCAGCAAATCGGCCATCAAGATCACGCAAGCACAGGCCAAAGACACGGGCAACGGGCAACTCTTCAAGTGGGTGGCCTGGTTCACCGGCAGCAAAAACGCCATGAAAGGCTTTGGCTTTTTTCTGGGCGGCTTGCTGCTGGAGACGCTGGGTTTTCAGGGCTCGCTTTGGGCCATGTCGGGCTTGCTCGCCTTGGTGCTGGTCGGCGTAGTGAGCAGCTTGCCGCCCATGATGGGCAAGAGCAAGCCCTCGGGCTCGGCCAAAGAACTGTTTGCCAAGAACCCCGGCATCAACGCCTTGGCTGCGGCCCGCGTGGCTTTGTTTGGTGCGCGTGACGTGTGGTTCGTGGTAGGCGTTCCGGTGTTTTTGTATTCGGTGGGCTGGACCTTCACCATGGTGGGTGGTTTCTTGGCGGCCTGGACGGTTGGCTACGGCCTGGTGCAGGCACTGGCCCCGCAACTGGTGCGCCGCAGCACCGACGGCTTGAGCCACGAGGTGCCCGCTGCGCGTTGGTGGTCGGGTGTTCTGGCGGTCATTCCGTTGGGCATAGCTTCAGCCGTCTGGTTGCAAGCGCCGCAGCTGCAGTGGTGGGTGGTCGGGGGTTTGGGCCTGTTCGGCTTTGCCTTTGCCATCAACTCGTCAGTGCACAGTTACTTGGTGCTGGCCTATGCCGGCTCAGAAAAAGCCGCCGAAGACGTGGGCTTTTATTACGCTGCCAATGCATTGGGACGCTTCATGGGCACCTTGTTGTCGGGCTTGCTTTACCAATGGGGTGGCTTGATGTACGCACTGCTGGGCTCGGCGCTGCTGCTGTTGGTGTGTTGGCTGGCCACGCTGCGACTGCCACTGGGTTTGCCCACGCACGGTGTGGCATCTGAAAAAACAGGCGCAGCATGAACACCATGGACGAAGACCTGGCGGTGAAGGCCCTGGCGGCTTTGGCACAGAGCTCGCGCTTGCGCGTGTTCCGCGCCATCGTGGGGGCGGGGCCTGAAGGTCTGCAACCAGGCCAACTGGCGCAGGCCCTGGAGGTGCCGGCCAACACGCTGTCCTTTCATCTCAAGGAACTGCAACACGCGGCCTTGGTCACGGTGCAACGCGAAGGCCGGTTTTTGCGCTACCGCGCCGACCTGAGCGCCATGCAAGGTCTGATGGACTTTTTAACGGCGCACTGCTGCCAGGGCGTGCCCTGTGGCAACGAGCACCTTGTGACTTGCCAAGCAAACGGCCGCTGAACCGCGCAAGCGCAACACGCAAAAACGGCCATCTTCTTCATTCTTTTGACCCAAACTGTGCAAGGGAGCATGAAGTCAGTCATCAAGCCTTCACACTCCCGTCACATAATCTGCATTTCGCCCGCCAACGTTGGTCACACCGCATGCACACCAAGTCTCTTTACGCCGCCATCGACCTGGGATCGAACAGTTTTCGACTCGAAATTGGCCAGATGGACGCCGGTCAATTGCGGCGCGTGGAATACATCAAGGAAACCGTGCGCCAAGGCAGCGGCTTGGATGCAGAGCGTAACCTGAGCGAAGACGCCATGGTGCGAGGCTGGGAATGTTTGGCCCGCTTTGCGGAGCGCATTGCCGGCTTCAAACCCAGCCAAGTGCGTGCCGTGGCCACCCAAACCTTGCGCGAAGCGCGCAACCGTGACGTTTTCCTGGTCAAGGCCAAGCGCATTTTGGGCTTTCCGATTGAAGTCATTGCTGGACGCGAAGAAGCACGTCTGATTTATCTGGGCGTCTCGCATTTGCTGCCGCAATCTGATGAACGCCGTTTGGTGGTGGACATCGGTGGACGTTCGACCGAAATGATATTGGGGCAGCACGAAAGTGCCAGCACCCTGGAGTCATACCGGGTTGGCAGCGTGGGCTGGTCGATGAAATATTTTCCAGATGGTTTGTGGACGCCATCGGCTTTCAAGGCCGCCGAGATCGGTGCCAAAGCCGTGCTGGATGAAGCACAAATTCTGTTCAACCATCCACACTGGGACAAATGCTACGGATCCTCTGGCACCGTGGGTGCGGTGTCAGACGTCCTGACCGCTGCAGGCTGGCCCGAGGGCAAGGTCACACGAGACGGTTTGGCTTGGCTCAAAGAGCGTTTGCTCAAGGCTCAAAAGCCTGACAACTTGCGCATCGATGGGGTCAAAGAAGACCGCAAACCCGTCATTGGTGGCGGCTTGGCCGTCTTGCAAGCGGTGTTTGATTTGCTGCAAATTGACGAAATGCATGCTGCACAAGGTGCACTGCGACACGGCGCCCTGTACGACCTGATTGACCGCGAAGGTCTGCACGATGTGCGCTCGTCCATGGTGGATTGGCTGGCACAGCGATTTGGCACCGACAAGCTGCAAGCAGAACGTGTGTCCCGCACAGCCCAACATCTGCTGCAGACGCTGATCCCCCATGCTTCAGACGTTTCAACTGGCGAGCGCAAGCGCTATTTACAAAAGCTTTATTGGGCGTGCCAGCTGCACGAAATCGGTTTGCGAATTTCTCACAGCGATTACCACAAGCACGGTGCCTACATTTTGGACAACACCGATTTGCAAGGCTTCACACTCGATGAACTGCACCGCCTGAGCCAACTGGTCTTGGGACACAGAGGCAAACTTCGCAAGCTGGAAACCGAGCTCGAAGATACCCGCTTTGTGCAGCAACTCATGGCACTGCGCCTGGCAGTGATTGTGTGCCACGCCCGCCGCGACCCCGACCTGTCCGGACTGAGTCTGGTGTGTGACTTGCCAAAGCGCACTGCACAACTGAGCATGGATTCAGACTGGGCCGAACTTTGGCCACAATCGGCTCATTTGTTGCGCGAAGAATCAGCGGCTTGGCTCAAGACAGAATGGACTTTTCAAGTCAACATGAGCTAAGAACCTTGGTCGTTGGGCGTTGGGCGTTGGGAGATTCACTGTTTCTCGTTTAAGCGCTTGCCCCGCAAGTGATCAAGCCCCGCATGGGTGCACACACTGTTTTGCTGCCAGCAGGGCTGGCTTGAGCACAAACACGGGCCCGCTTACCCACGCGGGTCGGGTGCTTGTATGAATTCATTGAACGGTATAAACTGTATGCACTGTTAATTTTCAAAGTTAAACCATGATGCAAAACACCACCACCGCCAAGGCCAGCGAGAACACCGCCACGGCAACCATCACCGACATGCCCGTGGCATCAGCCCAGACATCTGGCAAATCGACCAAAGCCTCATCAGCCAAAGCCGCACCCGCCAAATCCACCCCAAGCAAGGTCACTGCACCCCAAGTCGATCACGGCCAAGCCGCTGCAAAAACCAAAATTTCTGCACCCGCCCCCAAATCTGCACCTGCACCTGCGACTGCAAAAAAAGCCAAAGCTGTCAGTACCCAAGCCCAGCCTGAAGTGGTGAAGGCTAAAACAAAAACTGCAAAGCCTGATGCCAAAGCGGTCAAGCCACTTGCCAAATCCGTCAAGCCCAAGGCCAAAGCAGCGAACGTTGAATCCGTCAAGCCTGCCAAAGAGAAAAAAGTCAAAGTGGTGCGTGACAGCTTCACTTTGCCAAAAACCGAATTGCTGCAAATTGCAGACATGAAAAAACGCGCCATGGCATTGGGCGTCGATGTCAAAAAGAGTGAACTCATCCGCGCCGGTCTGCAGGCATTGTCGGGTTTGACCGATGCGCCGTTCAAGAAAGCTTTGGCCAGCGTCCCGACCATCAAAACAGGTCGTCCTGCCAAAGACTGAAAACCCTCAGAGTTTGTCGGGGCACGTCACGGCGATGAGAAGGGTCTGATTTTGACCTTCTCGGCTGCGGTGGCGCAGCCACCAAACCGATGATTTTCGAACAGTGCAAGCGGGTTCAGGCATACCCAACAAGTGAGCCACCAACCCACCCAAGGCTGGCTGATGGCCCACCAAAAGCACTGGGTATTTGGCATCGGGCCAACCGGCCGATTCCAACAAATCCTGAACGGAAGCGCCCGGTGACAAAGCGTCGCGAACTTTGTATTTGCGCCCTAAATACCGAACGGTTTGTTCGGCCCTGAGCGCGGGACTGCTCAATATTCGAGTCCCTTGCGGTAACTGGCGTTCCAGCCATTGCGCCGTGCGCTCGGCTTGTTTTTTGCCCCGAGGCGTCAAGGCCCTGAGCATGTCGTCTTCATCGGCTTGGGCTTCGCTCGCTTCGGCATGACGCCAGACAATCAAATCCATGGCACTCAACTCCTGGGCTGGGCAGCACCGTAACGCTGCATGAGGGCGTTTTGCGCACCATGCCCTGGGGCCTTCAGGCCCACCCGATGGTACTGACCATCGGGCGCCAAGTCCCAGGCATCGCGCTCATCGTGCAGGTAGGCAATCAAACACTCGTCAATCAGGCGCTGACGCAGCACGGGATCGACCACAGGCCAAGCCAGCTCGATGCGGCGTGTCATGTTGCGGCTCATCCAATCGGCGCTGGACAAGTACAAGGATTCATCCTGATCGGCACAAAAGTAAAAGACACGCGAATGCTCCAAAAACCGGCCGATCACCGAGCGGACCCGAATGTTCTCGCTTTGCCCCTTCACACCTGCCGCAAGCATGCAGGCACCGCGCACAATCAAATCGATCTTTGCACCTTTTTGACCGGCATCCAGCAATGCCTCCATCAAAGGCACGTCGGTCAAGGCGTTCATTTTGATCACAATGCGCGCCATGGCACCCTTCATGGCGGCTTTTCCCACATCGGCAATGCGCGACAACATGTCTTCGTGCAATTGAAACGGGGCCACCAGCAAGCGCTTCATCTTGGGCAATTCGCTTTGGCTGGCCAGATGTCCAAACAGGTGGTCCATGTCCTGGGTCAGTGCCGCATCGGCGGTCAGGTAACTGATGTCGGTGTACAAAGCGGCGGTTTTGCGGTTGTAGTTGCCGGTGGACATGTGGCCATAACGGCGCAAAAACCGCCCCTCCCTGCGGGTGACCAACAGCATCTTGGCGTGCGTTTTGAGCCCCACAATGCCGTAGACCACTTGCGCACCAATCGATTCCAATTGCTCGGCCCAATTGATGTTGGCTTCTTCGTCAAAACGGGCTTTGAGTTCTACCACTGCTGTGACCTCTTTGCCACGCCGCACGGCCTCGCGCAGCAAATCCATCATGGTGGTGTCGCTGCCTGCACGGTAAATGGTTTGTTTGATGGCCAACACTTGCGGGTCCATGACGGCTTCACGCAAAAAGGCCAAAACACCATCGAAGGTTTCAAAGGGCTGGTGAATCATCACATCGCCCGTTTTCAACCGGTTAAAAATGGAGCCGTGTTGCGGCAACTGTGCAGGAAAGCTCGCTTTGTAAGGGGCAAACAGCAATTCAGGGGCATTGATCAAATCGATCAACTGCATCAAACGCACCAAATTCACCGGGCCATTGACACGGTAAACAGCGTGTTCGGGCAACTGAAATTCCTTGCGCAAAAACTCAACCAAACGTGGCGCGCAGTTGGCCGACACCTCCAGGCGCACCGCTTGACCGTAATGCCGATGCTGCAAACCCTGGCGCAAAGCCATGCGCAAGTTGGCGATCTCGTCTTCATCGACCGCCAAATCTGAATGACGCGTGACCCGAAACTGTGAAAACTGCCCCACTTCGCGCCCATGAAACAACTCCGCCAAATGGGCACGAATCACACTCGACAGCAACACGTAGGCCGTGCTGCCATCACACACCTTGGCTGGCAGCGGTATCAAACGGGGCAGCACACGCGGCACTTTGACAATGGCAATTTCGTTGGACCGGCCAAAGGCATCTTTGCCCGACAACTGCACAATAAAGTTCAATGACTTGTTGGCCACCTGCGGAAAAGGATGGGCCGGGTCCAGACCCACCGGCACCAACAAAGGTTGAACCTCTCGATGGAAATAGCTTTGCACCCAACGCCGCTGCGCCGCGTTGCGTTCGCCATGCGACAAAATGCGGTAACCCTTGTGTTGCAAGGCAGGCAACAACGCCTCGTTGTAGAGCGCATATTGGCGGGCCACCATGGCATTGGCTTTTTCCGCAATCGCAGCGAGCGTCTGGTCGGTGTAAAGACCTGATTTCAGTTCTTGAAGGCTGCCCATGACATGAGGTTCGGCACGCACCTCAAAAAATTCGTCCAAATTCGACGACACAATGCACAAATAACGCAAGCGTTCCAACACGGGCACTTCGGGCCGATCTGCCCAGTCCAGCACTCGCTCATTGAAAGCAAGGATGCTCAAGTCCCTGTCCAGTAAGCCTAAGGGGTGGTCACTTGGAGAGATCATTTTTATGGGGGGCAACATAGCGTGTCTCAAATGGTTTAAGAAAATTTTAAGAAAGCATCAAGTCAATTTGATGACAACACGGTGAGCCAACGCACACAGTGACCCGATCCCTTGTGAAAGCCCCCGCCAGACTGTGCACCGCGTTCAAATTCCATCGGGGTGACCCTGCCGAATAGAATCACGGTGTTTTCACTGGACTTTTGATCCTCAGCAGACCATTCTTTGCGGTTCATTGATCCGCAGCACCTTGCCCCACCCCATAGAACCCGGCAACCGCCCTTGAAGACGGCCAAGTCCCTGATGCCAAACGACATTTCCACTGCGCCCAACCCTGCCGACCACGCGGGTCACACCCCCATGATGCAGCAATATTTGGGCATCAAGGCGGCGTTTCCTGATACCTTGGTGTTCTACCGCATGGGCGACTTTTACGAGTTGTTCTTTGCCGACGCAGAAAAAGCCGCCAGCTTGCTCGATATCACCCTCACTCGCCGGGGCCAGTCGGCCGGACAACCGGTGATGATGGCCGGTGTGCCCTTTCATTCGATGGAAACATACCTGGCTCGGCTCATCAAACTGGGCGAGTCGGTGGCCATTTGTGAGCAAGTGGGCGACGTGGCCACGGCCAAAGGCCCGGTCGAGCGCAAAGTGGTGCGCGTGGTCACCCCCGGCACCCTGACCGACACCGAGCTGCTGTCCGACAAGAGCGAAGCGATTTTGCTGGCCGTGCACCAAGCGGGCAAAAACCGCTGTGGCCTGGCGTGGCTGAGCGTCACGCAAGGCGTGGTGCACCTGGCCGAATGCGCACAGGACGAGCTGGCCGATTGGGTGGACCGCATCGCGCCCAGCGAACTGCTGGCCAGCGCGGGCATGACACCCACGTTTGAGCAAAAACTGCGCGGCCTCAAAACCGCAGGCCGGGGCAGCTGGTCTTTTGCCATGCGGCCCGATTTTCAGTTTGACGCAGGCTTGGGCCAGCGCAAGCTGCTGGAGCAACTGCAAGCCGCGTCGCTGGCCGCCTGGAGCGCCGACACCTTGACCGACGCGCACGCCGCCGCTGCCGCCCTGCTCACTTACGCCGAACACACCCAAGGCCGCAGCCTGCCCCATGTGCAGCGGGTGCAGGTGCAGCGCTCGGACGCGCTGATTGACTTGCCCGCCAGCACCCGCCGCAACCTGGAGCTGACCCAAACCCTGCGCGGCGAAAGCGCGTCGGATTCACCCACGCTATTTGCCCTGCTCGACACCTGCATGACCGGCATGGGCAGCCGCTTGCTCAAAAGCTGGCTGCTCAGTCCACCGCGCGAGCGCCAAGCCGCGAGGGACCGCCTGCAAGCCCAAGCCGTGTTGCGCGGCGACAGCGGCACAGGCCCCTGGAGCAGCCTGCGCGAACAGCTCAAAGGCGCAAGCGACGTGGAGCGCATCACCGCCCGCACCGCACTGCGCCAGGTGCGCCCGCGCGAGCTGGTGGCGCTGCGCCATGCGTTGGCGCGTGCGGCTTCGTTGTCAGTGCAACTGCAAGCCCTTCAGCCTGAGCCCGGCAGCTTGCTGGCCGGCATGGCCCGCTGGCTCACACCGCCCACAAACTGCGCCGAGCTGCTGCAAATGGCCCTGCTCGAAGAGCCCGCTGCCCTGGTGCGCGATGGCGGCGTGATCGCCGACGGCCTGGACGCCGAGCTGGACGAGTTGCGCGGCATCCAGACCAACTGCGATGCGTTCTTGCTCGACCTGGAAACCCGCGAAAAAGAGCGCAGCGGCATTGCCAACCTGCGCGTGCAGTTCAACAAAGTGCACGGCTTTTACATCGAAGTCACGCAAGGCCAGCTCGACAAAGTGCCTGACGACTACCGCCGCCGCCAGACCCTGAAAAACGCCGAACGCTTCATCACGCCCGAGCTCAAAACCTTCGAAGACAAGGCCCTGTCAGCGCAAGAACGCGCCTTGGCCCGCGAGAAGTGGCTCTACGAAGGCCTGCTCGACCAGTTGCAGCCCTATGTGCCCGCGCTGACCGCTTTGGCTCAGGCCATGGCTTCGCTCGATGTGCTGTGCGCACTGACGGAGCGATCTTTAACACTGAATTGGTGCGCGCCCGAATTCACCAAAGAGCCCTGCATCGAAATACGCCAGGGCCGCCATCCGGTGGTCGAGGCGCGGCTGGCCCAGATGTCGGGCGCGAGCTTCATCGCCAACGACACGGTGCTGGGGCCACGCCAGCGCTTGCAAATCATCACCGGCCCCAACATGGGCGGCAAATCGACCTACATGCGCCAAGTGGCGCTGATCGTGCTCTTGGCCAGCATCGGCAGCCATGTGCCCGCCAGCCGCTGTCGCCTGGGACCGATCGACGCCATTCACACGCGCATCGGTGCGGCCGACGACCTGGCCAACGCCCAATCGACCTTCATGCTGGAGATGACCGAGGCCGCGCAAATTCTGCACAGCGCCACGCCGCACAGCCTGGTGCTGATGGACGAGATCGGTCGAGGCACCTCCACCTTTGACGGCCTGGCGCTGGCCAGCGGCATTGCCACGCACCTGCACAACAAGACTCAGGCCTTTGCCCTGTTTGCCACGCACTACTTCGAGCTCACCGAGTTCCCGGCCACACACACCGCCGCCGTCAACATGCATGTGAGCGCCGCCGAATCGGGCGCGTCGATTGTGTTCCTGCACGAGCTGCAAGCCGGCCCGGCCAGCAAAAGCTACGGCGTGCAAGTGGCGCGGCTGGCGGGCATGCCCGCGGCCGTGCTCAACCACGCCCGCCACGCACTGAGCGCGTTGGAGGCCGGAGCCAATGAAAGCCGCCAGCAGGTGGACCTGTTTGCCGCCCCGCCCGAATCCGAAGCCACCGGCCCCAGCCCCATCGAAGTGGCACTGGCCCAAATCAACCCCGACGCGCTCAGCCCCCGCGAAGCGCTCGATGCCCTGTATGCCTTGCAGCGCCTGCTGCCCAAAACCTAAAGAGCCCCCACATGACTTATTGCGTAGCCGTTAAAACCCGCGCCGGTTTGGTGTTTTTGTCAGACTCCCGCACCAACGCGGGCTTGGACCAGATCAGCACCTTCCGCAAAATGATCGTCTATGAAAAAGTGGGCGACCGCTTCATGACGCTGTTGTCAGCGGGCAACCTGAGCATTTCGCAGTCGGTGCGCGAGGTGCTGCAAATCGAAAAATTGGTCGAACCCGGGCAAGACGAACCCCTGACCATCTGGAACGCGAAAAGCATGTTCGACGCCACCCGCGTGCTGGGCGCGGCCGTGCGCCGCGTGTACGAGCGCGACGCAGCCGCCCTTCGCGCCTCGGGCGTGGAGTTCAACGTGTCCATGATCTTCGGCGGACAAATCGGCGGCGAAGGCATGCGCCTGTTTCAGGTCTATTCGCCCGGCAACTTCATCGAAGCCACCGACGAAACGCCCTACTTCCAGATTGGCGAATCCAAATACGGCAAACCCGTGCTCGACCGCGTCATCACCCCCAACACCCCCCTGGACGAAGCCGCCAAATGCGCCCTGGTCTCGATGGACTCGACCCTCAAATCCAACCTGTCGGTGGGCCTGCCGCTGGACATGGTGGTTTACAAAGCGGGCAGCCTGCACACCGATCGCATCATGTGCATCGACGAGCACAACCCCTACTTTCAGATGCTGCGCTCCAGCTGGGGAGACAAGCTGCGCCAGATGTTCGACAGCATCGAAGACCCGATGTGGCATGGCGGCGCGACCGAGGTCCCGCTCATGGTGCCACCCGTGCGCAACGCCTTGCTCAAGAAAATCACCACCCCCGAAGAAAAGCTGATCTGATGAACGCCCGCATCATCTTCTCGCACGGCAACAGCTTTCCGGCCAGCACCTACCGCGTCATGCTGGACAACCTGCGCCAGCGCGGCTTTCAGGTCGATGCGGTGGAAATGTACGGCCACGACCCCAAGTACCCGGTGACCAACAACTGGCCCCACCTGGTGGAGCAACTGGCCGACTTTGCGCGGGACAAGCAAAGCGACGGGAAACCAGCCTTTTTGGTCGGCCACTCACTGGGCGGCATTTTGAGTTTGATGTGCGCCGCCCGCCACCCCGAACTGGCGCGTGGCGTGCTGCTGATCGACTCACCCGTGCTGGGCGGCTGGCGGGCCACCACGGTGGGCTTGGCCAAGCGCACACCCCTGATTGGAGCCCTGTCCCCCGGTCGCATCAGCCAAAAACGCCGCCACCAATGGCCCGATGCACAAAGTGCGCTGGAAAGTTTCCAGCAGAAAAAAACATTTGCCCGCTGGGAACCGCAGGTGCTGCGTGACTACATTGAACACGGCACACACGATGCCGATGGCCAGCGTGTACTCAGTTTTGACCGCAATGTGGAAACCGCCATTTACAACAGCTTGCCGCACAAACTCGACAGCCTGCTCAAACGCAAGCCCCTCAAATGCCCTGCGGCCTTCATCGGCGGCACCCATTCCGTCGAAATGCGCCAAGCGGGTGCTGAGCTGACCCACAAGGTGGTCAAGGGCCGCATCATGATGCTTGACGGCTCACACCTGTTTCCCATGGAAAAACCGCTGGCCACCGCAGCAGCCATCGAGGCATCGCTGCGCAACATCGGGGCTTGATCTGCAGGCCGTGGGCCGCCTCCACAACAGAGTCCACCTTGCGTTTTGCAGGAGCCCACCCCGTGGGCGAAGGGCGTGGCACACGCGCTGCAAGCCATCGCCCACAGGGGTGAGCTCCTGCAGGGGTCAACGCCCGTCGGCAGCCGATCTCACGCCGCCCAGCTCACCAGGCCGCTGTAGCTGGTGCCCAGCACCACCAGACCGAACACGATCCGGTACCATGCAAACACCTCGAAGCTGTTGGTCGAGATGAACTTGAGCAGCCAACGCACGCACACCCAAGCGCTCAAAAACGAGAACACCAAGCCCACCGCAAACATGGGCGCATCGGCCAGGCTGAGCAAGGCGCGGTCTTTGTACAGGCTGTAAGCCCCGGCCCCAATCAGCGTGGGAATGGCCAGGTAAAAAGAAAAATCGGTCGCTGCCTTGCGCGACATGCCCAGCAGCATGCCGCCGATGATGGTTGCGCCACTGCGGCTGGTGCCCGGAATCATGGCCAGGCACTGCACCAGGCCCACCTTGAGCGCATCGCGCCCCCGCATGTCCTCCACCTCGTGAATGCGCACTTTGCTGGCGGGGCGTCGCTCGGCCCACAAGATGATGAAGCCGCCAATGATGAACGTGGTGGCCACCACCTCAGGCGTGAACAGGTTGGCCTTGATCGCTTTGCCAAACAGCAAACCCAAAATAACGGCGGGCACAAAAGCAATAAACACATTCAAGGCAAAGCGCTGGGCATCGGCACTGCGTGGCAAGGCGCGAACCGTGCTGCTGATCTTTTGCCAGTACACAATGATCACCGCCAAAATCGCGCCCGTCTGGATCGCGATGTCAAACACCTTGGCCTTGTCATCGTCAAAGCCCAGCAAGGCCCCTGCCAAAATCAAATGCCCGGTGGACGAGATCGGCAAGAACTCGGTCAAACCCTCGACCACGCCCATCACGGCGGCTTTCAACAACAAGATCAGATCCACAAACGCTCCTCGGAAAATCTGGGGGGATTATCGTTGCTTGGGCATGTCGCCCTCCACAAATTCGGCGCACACGCCTGTTTGCGTGCGCCACTTACACCCGCCCATGGCATCTCGCGCCGCTTAAACGGTCAGCCGTCGCAAACGCATAGAAATCGGGCCATTGATGCGCCACAGTGCAGGCACAAGCAAAAATTCAGGAGTAAAAACGTGCCACCACCCTCATACCTGACGCCCACCATCGCCGTCCACCTGAGCCTGGCGCTCAGCGCCGTCGCCATCGGCCCTTGGGTCCTCTGGACCCGCATGGGCGCCACCCTTCGCCCCCAACTGCACCGCGCCCTGGGCTACGCCTGGGTCACTTGCATGCTGGGGGCCGCACTCACAGGCTTGTTCATCCGCGACTTCCGGCTGCCCAACCTCTGGGGCTACACGCCCATCCATTGGCTCATTCCGCTGACCCTGTTCAGCCTGTACCGGGCCTTCCGGTATTTGGCGGCGGGCAACATCACCGGCCACCGCAAAACCATGCAATGGCTGTATTTCTGGGCCTGCATCGTCACAGGCATGTTCACCCTGCTGCCCGGGCGTTATTTGGGCCAACTGGTTTGGGGCCAGTGGCTGGGTTGGATTTGAAACCTCAAGAAAGCACAACACCATGCAAACACTTCAACACATCCCCGTCTGGGTCTTCGCACTGTTGATCGGCCTGATCGCTTTGGGCCTGCTGCAAACGCGCACCCGGCAAATGCTCAAGCGTCGGCTTTTGGGCGTCAACATCGCGCTGACGGTGTTCACGCTGGTAGGGGTGGTCCAGCAGTGGCAGCCCACACCTTGGTTGGCACTGGGCCTGTTCAGCTGGGCCGCCAGCTGGGCACTCGTGGCTTGGGCCTTGGGCCGGGGTGCTGCCCCGGCTGGCGCAAGCTACAACGCAGACACACGCCGCTTCACCGTGCCCGGAAGCTGGCTGCCCCTGGCCTTGTACATGGCGATTTTTGCCTGCAAGTTTGGGGTGGGCATGCTGAGCGCCACCGCGCCAGAGCACATTCACAGCCTGAACGCCGCCATCGGCATCAGCGCCGTGTATGGCTTGTTTTCGGGGGTGCTCAATGGCCGGGCATTGCGCCTGCTGAAACTGCCCACACGCCAGGACCCGCGTGTCCCTTTGTCCCTGTAGGTCGGCGGCTTCAGCCCTGACATAAAACCATGGCCGAAGCCAGCACTGTCGGAGCTGAAGGTCCGACCTACAGAGGAAGGCCATCGGCCTGCCGAAATCCATCTCCTTGAAAGAAACCCCATGCCCCTCTTGAACACCCTCACCCGCCTGGCGTGCGCCTTCAGCTTGCTGGCCGCCAGCGCCAGCCAGGCCCAAGTCACCGCTGTGGGCATGCGCCAGATTCAGTCGAACGGCATGCCCATCACCTTGGTCTACCCCACTGCGGCAGCGGCTCAAGACGTCACTTACGGCGCATTCACTGTCTCCATCGCCAGCAACGCTGCGCCTTTGCGAGCAGATTCAACAGCGGCATCGGGCAAACGGGCGCTGATTGTCTTGTCGCACGGCAGCGCAGGCAGCGCCCTGCCCGAACACACCCTGGCCGCCTCACTGGCACGCGCCGGTTTTGTGGTGGCCCAGCCCGAGCACCGGGGCGACAATTGGCAAGACTTCAGCAAAGCAGGCCCTGAGAGCTGGAAAACCCGCCCACAAGACGTGAGCGAGACCATCGACGCCGTGGCGCATGACCCCGAGCTGGCACCGTTGGTGGACACCCGCCGTGTGGGCGTGCACGGCATGTCGGCGGGTGGTGTGACCGGCCTGGTGCTGGCCGGGGCGCAGTGGCGCATGCTGAATTTGATCCAGCACTGCGCACAGAACCTGGACGAGGACATTGGCTTTTGCCTCAATGGCCTGGCCACACAACCGAGCGTGCAACTGCTGCGCAAAAGCCAATTTGCCATGGGCCGCATGCTGACCGAAACCACTGCGCCCACCCGCTTCAAAACCCTGCACGGCGGTGCAAGCCCCAGCGCATCCGCAGACCCGCGCCCCGACCCGCGTGTGGTCGCCGTCAGCCTGGCGGTGCCCGTCGGGGTCATCTTCACCCCCGAAAGCCTGGCACGCATCCGCATACCCGTAGCCTTGAGCACATCGGGCGATGACGGTGTGCTGCTGCCCCGCTTTCACAGCCAGCATGTGCTGAAACATTGCACAAACTGCACCACCCTGTCAGACCACCCGCAAGCGGGCCACTTCGACTGGCTCTCACCTTGGCCTGCCAGCATTGCCCAAACCGTGGCAGCCACTCAAATGCGCGGCGGCTTGCCCAGCGGTGCCTTTGGCACCGCAGAGCGCGAACACAGCAACGCGAAAATCGTGCAGTTTTTCCTCTCGCGCATGCAGTGAGCGCGATACAACTGCTGGCCCCATGGCTTGCACCTCACCCCCGTCCGCGAACGTCTTAACACACCACTTCACAACAGGAAACCCTCATGACACCGAATCCACTGCCTCCCGAACTGGAACGCCTGGCCCGCAAACGTGTCAAAGCCAAGTCAGGCTTTTTCATGCACGCTGCCATTTATCTGGCAGTCAACACAGGCCTGACCGTGCTGGCCTTGAGCAAGGGCCAAAGCTGGTCAATCTGGCCCGCTGCAGGCTGGGGTTTTGGCCTGCTCATGCACGGTTTGGCTGTATTTGGTTTTTCCGCAGGCAGTGGCCTGCAAAAAAGAATGCTCGAACATGAGCGCAACAAGCTTCGGGCATCAAATAATAAATACTAAAGGGGCAAGCGGCTGCCCCCAGTGTGATGTTGAAATTGCCACCCCATCCATGCCCAAGCCCATGCGTAAACCCCACCAGCCCCAAAGTTTGAAGCGATTTCTGACGCACGCATCGCGCATGTTGTGCGCCTGGGCATGGCTGTTGTCGGCAGCTGCCCATGCGGGCATGGGCATCGTGGAGCGCGCTGGAGAGCCGGGACGGGTCCCCTTCACAGCGTTCTACCCCACAGAACAAACCGAGCAATCACGCCACAAAGGGCCTTTTGAATTTTCATTGGCCCCCAACGCCACACCATCACCTGGGTCACACCCTCTGGTGGTCTTATCACACGGATCGGGCGGTTCGCCTTGGGTGCATGTCGACCTGACACGCACCTTGGTCGAAAACGGTTTTGTAGTGGTCATGCCTGAACACCGCGGCGACAACTACAAAGACTTCAGCGAACCAGGCACCAACAGCTGGAAACTGCGACCCGCCGAAGTCTCGCAAGCCATCGACCTCATCGCACAAGACCCACTGCTTGGCCCTGTGACCACCACCAACCAAGTCGCGATGTACGGTGGCTCGGCCGGTGGCCACACGGCACTCACACTGGCGGGCGGACAGTGGTCCCCAGCGCGGTTTCGCGATCACTGCCAAGCGCACATCGCTGAAGACTTTTCATCCTGTGTCGGCTTCATCACGCGCCTGACCGGCGGCTGGCTGGATGGTCTGAAAAAACAAGTGGCCCTCGCCGTGATCCGTTACCGCTTTGACGACACCACCACCCACAGCCACCAAGACCCTCGCATCCGCGCCATCATTGCTGCCGTGCCATTTGCTGCCGACTTTGACCTGTCCACACTGGTCACGCCCGCTGTGCCTTTGGGCCTCATCTTGGCCCGGCAGGACATCAACCAAATCCCCCACTTCCATGGACTGGCCGTGCAGCGCATCTGCAAAACCTGCACCACCGTGGCCGATCTGCCACAGGCCGGTCATGGCGTCATGCTCTCGCCTTTGCCCCCATTGGGGGCCACAGACAGCATCACTTTTCAATTGCTGAGCGATCCACCAGGATTTGACCGCCAACAACTGCCTGCGCTGCATCAGAAAGTGGCGGACTTCTTCAAACAACACTTGACCCGGCCCTGAGGCTGCGCCTTCATGAACACACATCCACTTCTTGCCTGGCTCCCGCCCCACCACCGCCGCCCTTTGCTGCAACGCCTATTGATCGTTTGGTGCATTGCCTTGCTCATTGCATTGGGCAATTGGGCTGCACACGAAGAAACTCACCAAACATTTGACAAAGCACTGGTCTACGCTTACGCCATCTCCACCTTCATCTGGCTGTTCACCGATGTCTCGCGCTTTGTGTTCAAGCGACTGTTGCGCTCACCAGCGCCCTACTACTGGCCACCTGTGCTGCCCGCCACGCTCATGCTGTTGGTGGGTATACCGCTGGGCTATGTGTTGGGCACGCTGGTTGGCGATGCGTATGCGGGCTGGTCCACCTGGGATTTGTGGAATTTCAACCCTGGGCGATTCAAAGGCATGTTGGTCTCTTCCGTCGCCATCAGCGCTGCCTTCGTCGCGTATTTCTACCAACGCGGCAAAGCCGAATCGCTGGCCAACGAAGTGACACAAGCCCAGCTCATGCTGCTGCAATCGCAGCTCGAGCCGCACATGCTGTTCAACACGCTGGCGCATTTACGGGCATTGATTGGGCAAGACACCGCACGCGCCCACGCCATGCTCGACCACCTGAACGACTATTTGCGCACCACGCTGCAGGCCACGCGACTGCCCGTGCACCAAGCACTGCACCCGCTGGGCGACGAGTTCTCTCGTCTGGGCGATTACCTGAGCCTGATGGCGATCCGCATGGGGCCGCGCATGGCGTTTGAGCTGGACTTGCCGCCCGCATTGGCCACAGCGTCCGTGCCGCGCTTCATCCTGCAGCCGCTGGTCGAAAACGCCATCCGCCACGGCCTGGAGCCCCAGGTCAGCGGCGGCCGCATCGAGGTACAGGCCCGCGTTGAGGGTGCGCAGCTGCTGCTGACGGTGCGCGACAACGGCAGCGGCATCAGCGAACTGTCGCTGGCCGATGCGGTCCGGCCTTTGACGCCCGCCACCGAACGACCCAACGCATCCTGGGGCCTGAGTCATGTGCGCCAGCGCCTGCACACCCTGTATGGCCCACGCGCGGGTATGCACATCAGCCCCTTGCCCACGGGCGGCACCTGCGTGGTGTTGACATTGCCTTTGCACAACCCGCACGCCAACGCCTGAATGCTGGCCCCCACTTTCCCCGTAGGTCGGCGGCTTCAGCCCCGACGCAGCGCACCCGCCAACATGTCGGGGCTGAAGCCACCGACCTACAAAACCTCAGAAACACCCGCGCCATGAAAACCCCCACCGCCCTGATCGCCGAAGACGAGCCGCTGCTGGCGCAAACCCTGGCGAACGAACTGCGCGCCTTGTGGCCCGACCTCCACATCGCGGCCACCGCAGGCGACGGCCTGAGCGCCGTGCAGCTGGCGCTGCAACACCGCCCCGACGTGCTGTTTTTTGACATCCGCATGCCTGGCCAAAGCGGGCTCGAAGCCGCCGCCGAACTGGCCGAAGAATGGCCCAGCGGCACGCCCTTTCCGCTGCTGGTGTTTGTGACCGCCTACGACCAATACGCCATCCAGGCCTTTGAGGCCCAGGCCGTGGACTACGTGCTCAAACCCGTGCGGGCCGAGCGACTGCGGCAAACCGTGACGCGGCTGCAAAACGCCCTGCAGCAACGTGCCCAACACACCCCCACCCCCGACCTGCCACAAGACCCGGTGCTGGCACAACTGCGCGCCCTGCTCAGCTTGCGCACCGAAACCAACCACACCCAGCACCCCGAGGCTGCCTTGCCCCCGCTGCAACTGCTGCAAGCGAGCGTGGGCAAAGCGCTGCGCATGGTGCCCGTGGCAGAGGTGCTGCGCCTCGAAGCCGCCGACAAATACGTGCGCGTGTTCACGCTGGACGGCAGCGAAGTGTTGCTGCGCACCCCGCTCAAAGAACTCATGCAGCGGCTCGACTCGCAAGTGTTCTGGCAAATCCACCGGGGCTCTGTGGTGCGCGCCAGCGCCATCGACAGCGTCACCCGCGACGACACGGGCCGCTTGAGCCTGCGCCTCAAAGGCCATGCCGACACCCTGGCCGTGAGCCGCCTGTACGCCCATTTTTTCAAAGCCATGTGAACGTGCCAAAACGCAAAGCCTGCCGGGATTCATCGCGACGAGTGCGTCGCTCCTACAAAGGCAAGCACGTCGACCAAGGTCAACGACACCTTGTCGACACTGGTGTCGGTGGCCATGTCCACTTGCTCCAGGCCCTTGACGATGCCGTTGAAGCTCATGTCCTTGAGCACGGTGGTCAAGTCCAGGCTCTGGCCGTTGCTGAGCGAGTAGGTGCTCGACTCGGCAGCGGGCAGGCAGACCTCGGGTGCGGGAGGCAATTCGCTGGACACCTCAGAGATCGCGTTGATCACTGATGCAACGCCCGTCTCGGACACGCCCAGCGATGCAAGCTCTTTGGCGGTCAGCTCAGAGGCCACCTCGGTGACCGCTTCGATCACCTGTGCAAGGCCAGCACCCGACAGGTTCACCGAAGCGAGTGAGGCTTGGCTGCATTTTGCGAGACCTGCCCTGAAGGCGATGGGTAGTGGTCTGCGAGGATTATCGCGACAGGAGCGTCGCTCCTACAAAATCGGTGCATCCATCATGGCACCAGCAAATCATCAATTTGTTGGCGGCTCAAGCCTGTGATCTGTGCGATTTGCACCAAGTCCAGGCCGCTGGCGTGCATGGCACGAACCATTTGAACCTTGGCTGCGGCTTCGCCCTCTGCCTTGGCTTCTGCCCGTGCATCCTCCAGCACGGTTGTCTCAATGCGCGCCTTGTCAATCTGAATGTGGTACGCCTCCAGCTCTTGCTCTGTAAAGGCTGCAGCCTCCACCAATTCAAGTGCTTGGGCAATGTCCGGGTCTTCGCGCCAGCTGGTGTCCGGATCAGTCTCTGCTTTGCGGGGCATCTCGCCCACTTCGCTCATGAAGCGCAACCACTTGACTTGCATCCGCTTGTCGGTGCGGCTTTGGGGGGCGAACTTGGGCAACTCGATGAACACAAACTCCAGCCCCTCCAACACCCGCCGGGGCTCATGCTGGCGCACGATTTGGTAGTGGTGGTAATACTCGGGCGTGGCCCGGTCAAACACCTGGTTGGTCAACGCCAAAGCGTACACCGGCTGCAAGCTGGCGTAGTTCTGACCCTCGTGCAGCTGCTTCACATAAGCCTGGCTGGCAGAAAACAAAATGCGCTGCTTAAAGCTGGTGCTCCACAGCATTTGCATCTCGACAATGAAGGTGCGACCCCGCGCATCTTTGCACTTGACATCAACAATGGAGTTTTTGAACAAACCCGGCAGCTCGGGCACTTGTTCGGGTGTGAGGTACTCCAGGCTTTCAATCTGGCCATCGTCGGGCAGTGGCAGCAAAGCATTCAAAAAACTGCGCAACAGGTGCTCATGCTCACCAAACACGCGTTTGAAAGCGAGGTCCACTTTGGGGTCGAGGTAACGGGTGGGCATGGTGGTGTGTGAGGTTAGGGCAACTCTGACATTTTAGGGCGGCAGTCGCGGGGCTTGCCGGCATTTTGTAAGAGACCCGCCCTCGGGGCGATGGGTGGTGGTCTGCAAGGCTTCATCGCGACGGGGGCGTCGCTCCTACAAAAAAGTCTGGGCATGCGTCGTGCCGAGAAACCATCGCCCACAGGGGTGGGTTACCACAAAGGCAAAGTCTTCGCCCACGGGGTGGGCTCCTACGAAGGCACAAGCATCGGGGAGCGAGGTGCCAAAATATGGTCGCTGTTGGCCACCTTTAGCCTTGCAGCGGGTGCTCTACGATGAACTGTCGTAGCGCTGCATTCATGCGTGTTTGCCATCCTTTACCCGTCGCCTTGAACTGAGCCAACACATCCGCATCCAAACGAATAGCGGTAAACACTTTGGGGGTTTCCGATTTGGGGCGACCCGTTGAGCGCTTCATCGCGATCAAAGCCTGCACTGTTTCTGGTGGAAAAATTTCGCTCACGGGCATCGCTTTTGAAAACCCTTTTGATGAAAACTCGGGGCTGTCTTCATCAGCGGCAATCCCCGTGTTGATGCGTGAGTCTTCAGCCGCCGTAGGCAGCAGCGTATTCACTTTAAGTTTTGGCATAGTCATTGACCTCTCTCAAATTGGCTCTTCGCAAACTGATCACACGCACAGCATCTGCGCGTAAACAAAACACCATCACATGCAAGCGTTCGTTCAAATAGCCCACCGCTTGAAACCGCCGCTCACTGTAGGTCTTACGCAAATCCTCTCGAACCACGGCACCATCCCAATCAAAAGCCTCAGCCTCAGAAAACGACACCCCATGTTTAGTCAGATTGCTTGAGTCCTTGTTGGCGTCAAACTCGTACTGCATGAGTGCCCCTTATTGTATATACAAAAATAATCATCATCCAGGCTGCTTTTTCCATCTCCATCACGCATAGGTGTTTTGTGGGAGCACCCCTGTGGGCGATTTCAGGCATACCGCCATGGCACGCCAATCGCCCACAGGGGTGGGCTCCCACAAAGGCAAATACAAAGACACAAAACATCGCGCAGCGACTGACAAAAAAAGGGCCGCTTGTGGCGGCCCTTTTTTGTTTAGCTGGTCTGGTGAGACTGCAGCATGTGCTGGTCAATCAGCAGTTGCGCTGACGGGTCGGTGGTACCGGTGTACACAGCGTAGTTGTTACCGTTTTGGTTGACCACGGTGCCGGTATCGGTCCACTCGCCTTCGGTCAGCATGACCTTGTCGTTGGCAGCGCCAGACAACACCAGCTGGTATACACCGTTGGTGGGCGGCATGCTCAGCACATCGGCCAGGGTCAGGGACACCACGTTGGCGGCGGTGTCGGTGGCCATGTCCACTTGCTCCAAGCCCTTAACGATGCCGTTGAAGCTCATGTCCTTGAGCACGGTGGTCAGGTCCAGGCTCTGGCCGTTGATGAGCGAGTAGACGCTCGACTCGGTAGCAGGCAGGCAGACCTCGGGTGCGAGTGGCAATTCGCTGGACACTTCAGAGATCGCATTGATCGCTGCGGCAACGCCCGTCTCGGACACGCCCAGCGATGCAAGCTCTTCGGCGGTCAGCTCGGATGCCACCTCGGTCACCGCGTCGATCACCTGTGCAAGGCCAGCGCACGACAGTTTCAAGGAAGCGAGTTGAGGCTTGGCTGCATTTTGTCAGACCTGCACTCGGGGCGATGGGTAGTGGGCTGCGAGGATTATCGCGACAGAAGCGTCGCTCTTAACAACATCGGTGCATCCATCATGGCACCAGCAAATCGTCAATTTGTTGGCGGCTCAAGCCTGTAATCTGTGCGATTTGCACCAAGTCTAGGCCGCTGGCGTGCATGGCACGAACCATTTGGACCTTGGCTGCGGCTTCGCCCTCGGCCTTGCCCTCTGCTTTGCCCTTTGCAATGCCCAAAGCTTCGCCCTCGGCCTTGCCCTCTGCTTTGCCCTTTGCAATGCCCAAAGCTTCGCCCTCGGCCTTGCCCTCGGCCTTGCCCTCTGCCCGTGCATCCTCCAGCACGGTTGTCTCAATGCGCGCCTTGTCAATCTGAATGTGGTACGCCTCCAGCTCTTGCTCTGTAAACGCCGCTGCCTCCACCAATTCCAAAGCCTGGGCAATGTCCGGGTCTTCGCGCCAGCTGGGGTCAGCATCGGGTGTGTTGTCCGAGGTCTCGCCCACCTCACTCATAAACCGCAGCCACTTGACCTGCATGCGCTTGTCGGTGCGGCTTTGGGGCGCAAACTTGGGCAGCTCAATGAACACAAACTCCAGCCCTTCTAACACCCGCCTTGGCTCATGCTGGCGCACGATTTGGTAGTGGTGGTAATACTCCGGTGTTTTACGGTCAAACACCTGGTTGGTCAACGCCAAGGCATACACCGGCTGCAAGCTGGCGTAGCTCTGACTCGCGTGCAACTGCTTCACATAAGCCTGGCTGGCAGAAAACAAAATGCGTTGCTCAAAGCTGGTGCTCCACAGCATTTGCATCTCCACAATGAAAGTGCGCCCCCGGGCATCTTTGCACTTCACATCAACAATAGAGTTTTTGAACAAACCCGGCAGCTCGGGCACTTGCTCGGGTGTGAGGTACTCCAGGCTTTCAATCTGGCCGTCGTCGGGCAGGGGCAGCAAAGCATTCAAAAAACTGCGCAACAGGTGCTCATGCTCACCAAACACGCGTTTGAAGGCGAGGTCCACTTTGGGGTCGAGGTAGCGGGTGGGCATGATGGTGTGTGAGGTTAGGGCAACTCTGACATTTTAGGGCGGCAGTCGCGGGGTTTGCCTGCATTTTGCAAGAGACCCGCCCTCGGGGCGATGGGTGGTGGTCTGCAAGGCTTCATCGCGACGGGGGCGTCGCTCCTACAAAAAAGTCTGGGTATGCGTCGTGCCGAGGAACCATCGCCCACGGGGTGGGCTCCCACATGGGCAGCAAGGCAATCGCCCACAAGGTGGATGCCTACTTTAAGCCCTGAGTTTTTAAAGCGAAATCAAGCGTGAAGTGAACGCATTGCGAGCTCTGGGGACGTCGACACAATTTTCAATAATGCCGCTGCGGGACCGGTTGGATTGCGGCGGTGTTGTTCCCAATTTTGAAGCGTCTTCACGCTTACACGCATCATCTGCGCGAACTCAGACTGTGACAAACCTACTTGCTCTCGAAGCTGTCGCACATCAGGATTGTCGATCTCAAAGCGTCGTGAGGCTTGGGCTTTCCCATTAGAAATCGCTTTGGCCTCTTTCAAGCTTTGTACCAAATCATCGAACAATGCTTTTTCCATTTTCACAACTCCTTTACCAAGTCATATAAAAGCGCCACCTCTTTGTCTGTCAGCGAATCCTTGGCTGACTTCGGGTAGGCCAACAACAAATAAATCTGAAACTCATCTTTGAGCCAGTAATAAATTACCCGGACCCCCGCACTTTTGCCACGCCCTTGCACTGCATAGCGCAATTTTCGAATCCCTCCGCCGCCTCGGATCAGATCACCAAGAGCCGGATTTTCAACCAATGCCATCTGCATTTGCGCATAAGAATCATCCGACAACAACACGGTGATCGTGCGTGTAAAAGTGGGGGTTTCGATGAATTCCACAGAACTCCATTCTATACGCCATTGGCGTATTCATTTTATTTAAAACCAATCGCCCACGGGGTGGGCTTGTGCAAAAAAAACTTCCGTTAAGCCGCTAGCGCAAAGCGTTCGTCAAGCAAGGTGCGCAAGGCACGAAGAGAAACTGGGGCTGCCTCTGGGTCGATGGCGTTGCGCAGCGCATCGTTGATCAACGTTTGATAGCCGCGACCAGAGGCTTCGGCTTTGGCTCGAAACGCCTCAATCACGTCATCGTCCAGCATGATCGTGATACGTGTTTTGCCAGTTGAAGGCAACACAGCGCCTCGCTTTGCCGCCTTGAAATCATATTCTTTACGCATGGTAATTCCTTGCCTCATTGGGACTTGCTTTTCGAGCAGAAATCAAACGCCTGCGTTCATCGCGTTGGGTGTGGCACACCACGAGCACACGGCCTAAAGCATCCATACCCAAAGTCAAAAATCGCTGCTCACCTTGAGCATCTGGATCATCCATCGTCAGGCCATATTCGTCGCGCAAAGCTTGCTCTGCATGCGCAAAACTGACCCCATGCTTTTTGAGATTGCTCTTCGCTTTGACTGGATCAAATTCAAACTGCTCATCGTTATTATGCATATTTAATACATACCTTACAAGTTTTTCAGCATCGCCCACAGGGTGGGCTCCCACAACAAAACCAATCGCCCACAGGGGTGGGCTCCCACAACAAAACCATCGCCCACAGGGGTGGGCTCCTACAAAGGCAAATACAAAGGCAACAAGGCAATCGCCCGCAGGGTGGGCTCCCACACCGCAAAAAAAGGGCCGCTTGTGGCGGCCCTTTTTCGTTTAGCTGGTCTGGTGAGACTGCAGCATGTGTTGGTCAATCAGCAGCTGGGCTGACGGGTCGGTGGTGCCGCTGTAGACGGCGTAGTTGTGGCCGTCTTGGTTGACCACGGTGCCGGTGTCGGTCCACTCGCCTTCGGTCAGCATGACCTTGTCGTTGGCCGCGCCGGTCAACATCAGCTGGTGCACACCGTTGGTGGTGGGCAGGCCCAACACGTCGGCCAAGGTCAACGACACCTTGTTGGCACTGGTGTCGGTGGCCATGTCCACTTGCTCCAGGCCCTTGACGATGCCGTTGAAGCTCATGTCCTTGAGCACCGTGGTCAGGTCCAGGCTCTGGCCGTTGCTGAGCGAGTAGGTGCTCGACTCGGCAGCGGGCAGGCACACCTCGGGTGCAGGGGGCAATTCGCTGGACACCTCAGAGATCGCGTTGATCACTGTGGCAACTCCCGTCTCGGACACGCCCAGCGCTGCAAGCTCTTCGGCGGTCAGCTCGGATGCCACCTCGGTCACCGCATTGATCACTGTGGCAACGCCCGTCTCGGACACGCCCAGCGCTGCAAGCTCTTCGGCGGTCAGCTCGGATGCCACCTCGGTCACCGCGTTGATCACCTGCGCAAGGCCAGCGCCCGACAGGTTCATCGAAGCGAGTTCTTCGGCGATCACTTGGGTATTGGCACCGGCCAACAAGGAAGCGACCAACTCCGACAAGCCCAGCTGAGACATTTCTTCTGTGCTCAACTCATAAGGCTTGTTCTGGAAGTCTGCGGCCTGCACCAGCTGATCGGCCAACTTGTCGGCCAACTGACTGGCGAAATGTGCGGCTACCTCGGCGTCTGTGGCGGTGCTGTAAGCAAACGCCGCATCGGCCACCAGCATGGTGCCGCCATCGGCCAAGTTGGCTGTGGACTGGCCCGCTTCGGTCACGCCTTTCACCGGTGTACGTTGCACGCCATCGCTGACCAGCTTGATTTGGGTGATGCCCACATCGGCCAGGCTGCGCACTTCGCCTGCATCGCTCACGCCGTCCTGGTCTGCGTCTTGCCAGACCTTGAACTCGGCAAACTTTTCGTCGGCCGCGTCAAACACACCGTCCTTGTTCGTGTCAAAGCCGTCGGCCAAGCCTTCCAGGTCAGACGCCAGGCGTGCAAAGCCTTGTGCATCCACACTGAACGTGGTGGCGTACTGGCCAAACGCGTACTGGCTGTTGTCGTGCACCAAGCCATCGGCAAACTTGTCCCACACCAACACGCCGTCTTGTGCACCGGCCCACTGGGTGGTGTCCAAAATGCGGTCGCCGTTGACGTCCATCGTCACATGGCTGTAGCTGAAGGTGCCATCGCGGTTCAAGTCCAGCACCACGGGGGCGACGGGGACTTTCACCTCGACAGCCAGGCCGTTTAGCCAGTTACTGTCATCACGGTAATTGTTGGCGTTGAAACTGGCATCGTAGTGGAACCCAGCTGTGGCTATGTCGGCTGTCTGGTAAGCCACGTTGGTTCCTGCCCAACCATATGCTGTACCCCAAGCGGTGGTCGTGCTCAAAGCTGCAGCAAATTCAGCGCGAGTTGGCAGCACCAAGGTGTAGCCGTTCACGATCACGCTGCGCTCGGTGTCTTGGCCTGCCGTGGGGCTGGATGCACCAGTGGTATCAGCGCCGCCGTTGAACAAAGTGTCGAACGCGTTGTGGAAAGCAAAGTCATTTAAAACCGTGCCGCCGCCGTCGAGGTCAACGTGGTAATAGATCTTGCCGTTCGCCGCAGTGACCTTCTGAATCAGGTTCAAACGGATACCGCTGACCGTGCCCAAATCGAGCGTCGCGCCCGTGGGCAGCGAAGCAAACACCCCCACCGTGTCGGTGGCCGTGCTGAACTCGGACTTGCCGCCGTTGGCCACGGTGCTGGTGAACACACCTTCGGTGATGTGCTGCGTCTCGTCCCAGCCGCGGAAGGTGATGGCGTCGGCGATGGTGCCGCTCGTGCCGTTGGCTTTGTAGAACACGCGGGTGTTGGTGTCTGCGGCCAACAACAAAGCGTTGGTGTCGCTCAGCGTGGTGGCAGGTGTCAACCAGGTGGTGCCGCCGTCCAGCGAGTAGTACAGCGTGCCGCCTGCGTGCACACCGGTGATGGCGATGCCTTTGAGGGCGCCCGCATCGGTGTCGCTGATGCCGCCGACCAAGGTGCTGACCAAATCGCCCGCCGTGGTGTTGCCGTTGACCGGCGCTGCGGCAGAAGCCGACAGACTGGTCAATGTGGGCGTTTGCGCTGCGTCCAACACAGGGGCAGTATTGGCCTTGACCACTTCCAGTGCAGCGTACATCCCAACAGTACCAGCATTATCGCTAACATCGCCGGCAGCACTTACGGCGTTTAGAGAAACCCCAGCATGACCAGCGCTTGACAATGTGGCAGTGGCGTACACATTATTACTCCAACCGGTAGGTTTACCCAAATCGCCAGTACCTGTGCCTGTGCCATTTGACGTATCCCAGATAGCCAGGAGTTCATCGTAGCTGGAGTTATTGGTCGTTCCGTACCCTGTCGCAGCCGTACCACTTTGGAAACCGAAACCTTGCGGGAAGCTCATGCCACCGTTGGCCGTAGGCAATGCCACCATGACGCCATTGATGGTGGCGTAGCGGTACACATCATTCATTGGGGTACCCGAATTGGGATTGAGGTTACCGTTGATGTCGTATTTGAAGATGCTGTTCAACGTACTTGTCGACGTATAGTCATTGCCATTGTTCAAAGCACCCGTATCCATACTGGTGCCATCGCCCGACCTGTCCCAGTAGTAGTACCACTTGCCTTCGACTTGCACAGGCTTAATCAGCTTGCCGAAGGTGCCCAAATCAATTGGCTTGTCACCCCCCACAGGCCCTGAGTCCTTGTTGTTCACCACCACGGTCTTGTCCACAATCACTTGTGAATTGGTGTCGGTGTTTTGGTACACGTAGTAGCCGGTGGTGCCGTTGTTGACTTCGCCCACGTTGGCCCAGTAGCCGTTGCCCACTTCCAGCGTCAAGCTGTCGGCGCTGGTGCCGTCCACCACCACTTGGTGGAACTGGGTGGTGGCGCTCAGTGCGGTGCCCGCGCCCACGTTGGTCCACGTCTTGCCGTCATCGCTGGCGGTGCCGGTGTGGATGCTGTTGAAGTCGGCCATGTCGTTGACATCTTTGGCCGTCAGCGTCAGCGTGTTGGCTGTGGCGTCGGCGCCGAGGTTGATGCGCTCGATGCTTTCGATGCGGCTATTTTCTTCCAAGCCCATGGCGCCAGCGTTGCTGATGGCGGTCAGGTCGAGGTTGACACTGGCTGCGGACACTTGCAAGGTGTCAAAACCTTCGCCGCCTTGAATGGCCTCGCGTGTGGTGCCTGTGGCGGCTGAGAGGTTGGTCACGTCAGAGGCTTGCAACACAACGGTGTCGTTGCCCTTGCCTGCAAAGAAGCGGTCCACACCGCCGCCGCCCACGAGCGTGTCGTTGCCTGCGGTGCCCATGACTGCTTCGTCTGTTGCAGTGCCGGTGAGGTTGACGGCGCTGGTGACGGTTTGTGTGCCGCCCAGGACGATGTAGTAGGCACCGGCGTTGCTGCTTGTGACGGGTGCGCCAATGATGAGGTCGCTCAAGCCGTCGCCGTTGATGTCGCCTGCGTTGGAAACCGAGTAGCCAAATCGACCTGAGGCCACACTGGTCGCCAGCTTGAATCCATTGCTTGCGGCGATAACGCCAGTGCTGATGTCTACCGTTGCGCCCGTGGCGTTGCCATACACAACATAGGCAGTGCCTGAATTAGTGCCAGAGGCAGTAGCGCCAACGATGACGTCACCCAAGCCGTCGCCGTTCACGTCGCCTGCACTGGAAACGCTGTAGCCGAAACTTGTGCCCGCTTGACCAATGATTTTGTAGCCGTTGCTGGTGGCTATGCCGCCCGACACGTCCAAGGAGGTGCGTGAAGCGTTGCCATAAACCACATAGGCTGCATTGATACCCTGTGCGCTCACAATGACGTCGGCCAAGCCATCCCCGTTCACGTCGCCCGCGCTGGATACGGAAAAGCCAAGAGTGTTGGCAGCGCCGCCCGAAATCATGTAGCCAGTGCTGGCGTTCATCACACCGTTCGTGTCAAACCCTGTGCCCGTGCTGTTGCCGTAGATGATGTAGGCAGCGCCTGCGCCGCTGCTTTGGTTGTAGGCGCCAATGATTTGGTCTGCCAAGCCATC
>NKIP01000005.1:0-2773 GCA_002256145.1 Comamonadaceae bacterium PBBC1 | reverse complement strand
CGTGGTCGCGTCGGTGATGCCTGCATAGGCATTGCCTGCCAAGTCGGTGACTGCGGTAGCAGCCACTTTCACGTAGTAGCCCGTGCCCGCTGTGAGGTTGGCGAATGGGTTGAGGGTGAGGGTGCTGGTGTTCCACGTGACCACACCACCTGCGCTGCCCACGCCGGTGGCGGCGTTGAAGCTTTCCACCAACGTGCCGCTGGCGTTGTACAGCTCAATCAGGCCTGTGCCTGCTTTGACGGCTTCGCTGAAAGTCAGCGTCAAGTTGTTTGCCAGGCTGGTGGCGGCCACTTGGCCGTTGTCTGCCGGGCTGGTGCTCAGCAATGTAGGCGGCAGGTCAATCACCACGTTGGTGATGGCGCTGTCGGCAATCACTTGCGAGTGCGTGGCCGTGTTTTGGTACACGTTGTAGTTGGCCGTGCCGTTGAACACGGTGCCCACTAGCGTGAAGCCTGCGCTCAAATTCAGCGTGTCGGCTGCTGTGCCTTCCACCACTACTTGGTGGAACTGCGTGGTCGCGCTCAGGGCTGTGCCTGCACCCACGTTGGTCCACGTCTTGCCGTCATCGCTGGCGGTGCCAGTGTGGATGCTGTTGAAGTCGGCCATGTCGTTGACATCTTTGGCGGCGATGGTCAGCGTGTTGGCTGTGGCGTCGGCGCCCATGTCGATGCGTTCGATGCTGTTGATGCGGCTTTGGCCTTCGCTGGCCATACCGCCTGCATTGCTGATGGCGGTCATGTCCAGGTTCACGCCTGCGGCGGACACTTGCAAAGTGTCAAAGCCCGTGCCGCCGTCGACCATGGCTTTGGAGCCGCCAATGGTGGTGTTGGCCAAGTTGGTCGCGTCAGAGGCTTGCAAGACGACGGTGTCGTTGCCCTTGCCTGCGCTGAAGCGGTCCACGCCGCCGTTGCCAATCAGCGTGTCTGCACCGCTGGTGCCTGCCACGTATTCGTCAGCCGAGGTGCCGGTGGCCAAGGCCACGTTGCCGCTGATGAACTGGGGGCCGCCGTAGATGACGTACACATTAGGGTTCGATGTATTGAGGCTATCAGTTGAGACCACCAAATCATCGTAGCCATCGCCGTTCAAATCACCAGCGTTGCTCACGTTGCTGCTCAAACCCCAACCCCCACCCTGGGCGCCACCCAGCAAGCCGTTTGATACGGAGCCATTGATGACAAAACCACCCGAGCCTGCAGCGATGGCTGTCAGGTTGACGGCCGTGGCGTCTGTTTTTCCGTAAACCACATAAACCTTACCACCATTGGTGACACCTGTGGGGTCTGCCAAGCCGCTGGCCACCAACAAGTCTGCCAAGCCGTCGCCGTTTAAATCGCCCGCATAAGACGAACTGTAGCCTGACGTGTCTGTTCCATAGTCGCCGATGGCAGTGGGCAAAATGGCAAAACCGCCTGTAGGCGAACCACCAAGCAAGTTGGACAAATCCACATTGGCTGTGCCCGTTTTGCCAAACACCACATAACTGCGGCCAATTTTTGTACCCACCAGCAAGTCGGCCAAGCCGTCGCCGTTGACGTCGCCTGCGCCCGCTACGCTCCAACCCACTTGTTCGGCCCCCTGGACTGTGGATGCGCCGCTGATGGTGAAGCCACTGGTAGAAGCACCTGCCGAGTTGCCAAAATTCACATATGCAGTGCCTTGGCCTACAAAGCTTTGGCCTACGATGGTGTCGGCCAAGCCATCACCATTGACATCACCTGCGTTGGCAGCAGATAACAAGTTTGAGTAAGTAACAGCATAGCCGTCTGTGCTGCTCAACGAGGCTAAGCTGACCGCAGTGCTGTTTGTTTTGCCATAAATCACATAGCTCTTTGCACCCACGGTGTTTTCATTGGTCGTCATCAATATATCAACCAAGCCATCGCCGTTCACATCACCCGCACTCGATGTCGTAAACGTCAATGCTTGGGCTGGGTTACTGATGGCAAAGCCGCCAATACCTGCAGCCACCTGTGCAATGTCCACATTGGCAGAGCCTGTTTTACCGTACACCACATATGCTGCTCCGGTTGCAGATGATGCAAGGATGAGGTCGCTCATGCCATCGCCGTTGATGTCGCCAGCGCCCGCTGCGCTGAAGTAGTAATTGGAGGAATTGGTCAAATTGATGTAGAACCCTTTGCCGCTGCCGTTCGTCAAGTCAGTGGCAGTTAGGCCCGTCAATGCGCCAGAAGAGCCAAAGACCACGTACCGGTTGTCAATCGCAAAGTCGTCATAGCCATCGCCGTTGACGTCGCCCACACCGGCCACATGGTTGCCCAAACCACTGACGGCGGGGGTTGGGGTGACATACGTCATCGGCACAGTCTGCGCCACCGTATCGGTCGCAGCCGAGAACGCGGTGGTGCCGCCAGTGGCCGTGATGTTGGTGAAGGAGGCTTCTGTGCCGCCTGCGGTTTTGTCCCAGGCGCGGAAGGTCAGTGCGTTGCTGGTGCCTGCGTAGTCGGCGTTGGGCTTGAAGTACAGGCGGTTGTCTGCGTCCGAGCCGATCAGGAAGGCGCGAGCATCGCTGAGCGCGGTGGTGGTGTCCACAGCGGTCCAGGTGGTGCCGCCGTTGGTGCTGTAGTACAGCGTGCCGTGGGCCGTGTCTGCGCCGGTGATGGCCATGCCTTTGCCGTCAGCCGTGTCGGCATCGGTCACGCCGCCCATGAGGCTGCTGACCAGCACGCCCACAGCGCCTGTCGGTGCGACTGGGGTGGCGGTTTGGGCCACGTTGGCAAAGCTGAGAGCAGTGTCGGCCAGCACGGGGGCG
>NKIP01000004.1 GCA_002256145.1 Comamonadaceae bacterium PBBC1 | reverse complement strand
ATGACGCAGGCCCGATTGAAAGCGAGCCAATCCCGATGAGGAAACCACTGACTGGAGAGCCGTGTGCGGGAAAACTGCACGCACGGTTCGGAGGGAGGGGAGGCTTCGGCCTTCTCTACCCCTATCAAAACTCCTCGCAACGGGCAACACACGTCTTAGACTTCATCGCGCCGAATCTACAGCTCAAACCCCCAGATGCTGCTCCAGCACGCTCGGGTCGCCCAGCAGGATTTGTGATGAGCCTTCGAACACCACTTGCCCTTTGACCAAGATGATGTTGCGGTCGGTGATCTGGGTGACGTGTTTCCAGTTCTTATCCACGATGATGGAGCTGATGCCGCTGGCTTTGATCAGGCTGCAAATGCGCCAGATGTCGCGGGCGATCAGTGGGGCCAGCCCTTCAGTGGCTTCGTCGAGGATGAGCACATCGGGATTGGTCATGAGCGCCCGGCCGATGGTCAGCATTTGCTGCTCACCGCCCGACAGTTGCTGACCTCCGTGGCCCAGGCGTTCTTTGAGGCGCGGGAAGGTCTCGAGCACGCGCTCGTAGGTCCAGTCGCGTTGGCCTTGAGTGCCAGTCCGTGCCGCCATTTGCAGGTTTTCCACCACGCTCAGGTTGCCAAAAATGCCCCGTCCTTCGGGCACGTAGGCGATGCCCAGTTGCGCCACTTCAAAGGTGGGGCGGCCGTTCATGCGTTGGCCCTTGATGTCCACCGTGCCCGTGCGTGGCGGCACGATGCCCATGAGGGTTTTGAGCAGGGTGCTTTTGCCCATGCCGTTGCGGCCCATGAGGCCAATCGTCTCGCCACGACCCACAGAAAAGTTCACGCCACGCAGGATGTGGCTCGCGCCGTAATAGGTGTTCAGGTCTTGGGCCTGGATCAACAAATCGCTCATGTCAGTGTTCCTCGCCCACTTCTTCACCCAAATAGGCGGCCTGCACACCCGCATCGGCCCGCACCGCTGCGGGCGTGTTGCTGGCAATCACTTGTCCGTTGACCATCACCGTCAGGTGGTCGGCCAGGGTGAACACGGCGTCCATGTCGTGCTCCACCAGCAAGATGGCGTGGTCTTTTTTGAGGCGCAGCAGCAGCTGCACCATGCGCTCGGCCTCGGCTTGGCCCATGCCGGCCAGCGGCTCGTCGAGCAACAGTACCCGGGGCTCGGTGGCCAAGGTCATGGCGATTTCGAGCTGGCGTTGCTCGCCGTGGCTGGTGGCCCCGGCTTGGGCGTGGCGGCGGTCTTGCAAGCCTGCCAATTCGATGGCGCGTTCAGCCCGCTGGTTCACAGCCTGCATGCGCGCAGCGGTTTTCAACCAGCCCAATGGGTTGAAGGGCGAGGGCTGCACACGCGATTGGGCGGCCAGGCGAACGTTGTCCCACACCGTGAAGGTGCTGAAGATGTTGGTCTTTTGGTAGCTGCGGCCCAGGCCGTGGCGCGAGATTTTTTCGGGCGTCCAGCCGCTGATGGGGTGCTCGCCCAAGGTGATGCTGCCGCTGGTGGGCGGCAAATCGCCTGAGAGCAGGTTGGTCAACGTGGACTTGCCCGCGCCGTTGGGGCCAATCACCGCATGGATGTGGCCCAGCCACAAATCCAGCGAGACGTCGTTGACGGCCGCCAGACCGCCAAAGCGCTTGGTCAAGCCACGGGCGGACAACAAGACTTGACGATCAGTCATGACCTGCCTCCTTGGCCGTTTTGCTGCCGAAAGCCCGGTTGATCAGACCCAAAATGCCTTTGGGCGCAAAGATGATCAGCGCCACAATGAACAGGCCCATCCACATCTGCCAGTGTTTGCCGGTTTTGAAGTTGCCCACATCGGGCAAGTCTTTGAACACATGCAGCAAATACTCAAAGCTGAAGGCGCCCACAATGGCCCCCGCAAAATTGCCCATGCCGCCCAAAATGACCATCATGATGGCGTGTGCACTCATGTGAAAGCCCATGAGCTCGGGGTTGACGAAGCCGGTTTGTGCGGCCCACAAATAGCCCGCCAGTCCCGCCAAGGCACCCGCCAGTGTGAAGGCCGCCAGCTTGTGGCTGAAGGTGTTGAAGCCCAGCGCCCGCATGCGGTGCTCGTTCACGCGGATGCCCGACAGCGCACGGCCAAATGGGCTCCAGAGCAGGCGGCGCAAAAACACATACACCGCCAGCAAACAGCCCAGTGTGAAGTAATAAAACACGCGTTTGTTTTCCAGGTCGATGAGGCCCGCATCAGGGCGGAAGTTCAGGAACAAACCGTCCGAGCCGCCCAGCGCCTTGTTGTCAAAGAAGATGTAAAAAATCATCTGCGCAAAGGCCATGGTCACCATGATGAAGTAGATGCCATGCGTGCGCACCACCAAAAAGCCAATGACCAAAGCCGCCAGCGCGGACCCACTCACCGCTAAGGGCAAGCTGGTGTACAAACTGATCGGCTCGTTTTGCGGGGTCACAAAAGCCAGCACATAACCGGCCAGGCCAAAGTAAGCGGCATGGCCCAGCGACACCAGGCCCGTGACGCCTTGCAGCAAGTCCAGACTCATGGCCAAGATGGCCAGGATCATCATGCGCACGACCATGGCCGTGTAGAAGTCGGTTCCGACAAAGGGGAAGGCGGCCAGGGCCGCGAAACCCAGCACCATCACCAGCTGGATGCTGCGCGGCAGGGTTTCAAGGTGAATTTGGGGCATGCTCATGTTGAACTCTTTTTCATTGCTTGAACAGGCCTTCGGGTTTGTACAGCAGCACCAAGGCCATCAGCACATACACCAACATGCCCGAGGCCTGGGGCAGCAGCACCTTGCCAAAGGTGTCGACCAGGCCCACCAGCAGGGCGGCGATCAAAGCACCGCGCACCGAGCCGATGCCACCAATCACCACCACCACAAAGCACATGATCAAAACTTGGCTGCCCATATTGGGGTAGACGCTCGACACAGGCGCGGCGATCATGCCCGCGATCGAGGCCAAGCCAATGCCCAAAGCAAACACCACCGAGTGGATGAGTTTGATGTTGACGCCCAGTGACTCGGTCATCTCGCGGTTGAAGGCCCCGGCGCGGATCTTCATGCCCAAGCGGGTTTTGGAAATCAGCAAATACAGGCCCAAAGCCAGCACCAGGCACACGCCCGACATGAACAAGCGGTACACCGGGTAGGACAGGTTTTCGGTCAGGGGAATGGACGCGGCCAGCAACTCGGGCACGGGCAGGCCGTGGACATCGTCGCCCCAAATCATGGAGCGCAGCTCTTCAAACACGTAAATCAGACCAAACGTGAGCAGCACTTGGTCCAAGTGGTCGCGGTGGTAGAAGTGGCGAAACAGCAAGCGCTCAATGAGCAGGCCAAAAGCCACGGACAAGGCCGTGCCCACGATGATGGCCAGTGTGAAGCTGCCCAATTGCGCGGCCAAAGACCAAGCCAGGTAAGCGCCCAGCATGTAAAAGCTGCCGTGCGCCAAATTCACCACGCCCATGATGCCGAAGATCAGCGTCAGGCCCGCTGCCAGCATGAACAGCAGCAGCCCGTACTGGACGCTGTTGAGCAGCTGGATCAAAAAATTCACAAAGTCCATGAGGTCGGTGTCCCAAATAAGCAAGCGTTCAAGTCACTTGAGCCGTGCTTTTGTCCCTGTTGGCATCTGCCAACGCGGAGGGTAGTTTAACGGCAGGTATCCGGCCGTTCGTGGTTTTGTCATCGTGAGAAAACACACTGCGGTAATAAAGAAACGACACGCCGGCTCGCACCGGCGTGTCGTGTCAGCAGAGGAGACCAGAATCAGAAGGGATATTGCTGTTCCTGCGGCTCGATGGTGACCCATTTCAGTTCAGTGAACTCGTCAATCACTGCGCGACCATCAAAGCGACCATAACCACTGTTTTTGGTGCCGCCGTAGGGCGCTTGGGCTTCGTTCTGAACCGTTGCGCCATTCACATGAACTGAACCATAGTCCATCTCCATGGCCACTGCCAATGCGCGGTTGACATCACGACCAAACACGCCAGAAGAAAGGCCGTAATCGCTGTCGTTGGCGACATCAATGGCTTGTTGGGTTGTCTTGACGCGAATCACCACAGTGATCGGACCAAATGTCTCTTGGTCGTAAATTTGCATGTCCGAGGTAACGTGATCCAGAATGGTTGCGGGCATCACGGCACCATCGGCTACGCCACCACAAACCAGTTTGGCACCCTTGTTCAGGGCGTCTTGCAGCATCTCGTTGATGCGAATGCCCGACGAAGCATTGATCATTGGGCCAATGATGCACTGGGGGTTGACAGCAGGATCGCCTGCCTGCAACTCTTTGGCACGGGCAGCGAATTTGGCAACAAACTCATCGGCCACTTTCTCGTCAACGATCAAGCGCTCAGTCGACATGCAAATCTGACCTTGGTACAGGAAAGATCCGAAGACGGCCGCTTTGACCGCTTCGTCCACATTGGCGTCATCGAGCACCACCAAGGGTGACTTGCCGCCGAGTTCCAGCAGACACCGCTTGAGTTGTTTGGCTGCTTTTTCGGCCACGATGCGTCCCACGCGGGTTGAACCGGTGAAGTTGATGCGGCGAATGGCCTTGTGGGCGATCAGGGTGTCAATCACTTCAGGTGCGCTTTGGGGCGAGTTGCTCAGGTAGTTGAGTACGCCAGCCGGAAAGCCTGCTTCGACCAGCGCTTGGGCGACCAAGGCGTGTGTTTTGGGGCTGGCTTCGGAGCCACGGAACACCACAGCGTTGCCACACACCAGGGGATAGGCAATCGCGCGTGCAGCCAAAACCACGGTGCCGTTCCATGGAACGATGCTCAAAATCACGCCAACTGGCTGACGCAAGGTCATGGACAGTGCGCCGGGCTTGTCGGTGGGAATGGTCTCGCCCTGGATTTGTGTTGCCATCGATGCAGCTTCGCGGAAGACGTTGGCGGCCAGGTGGACGTTGAAGCCCGCCCACAGTGGCGAGGCACCCACCTCGGAGGCCATGACTTCGATGAACTCAGGCGTTTTCGACTCCAGGATGTCAGCGGCCTTGAGCAGCAGGCGGCGGCGTTCACTGGGCGGAGAATTGCGCCAGGCTTTGTAGGCAGCATGTGCCGATTCCGCCGATTTGCGTGCGTCAGCCACACTGGCTGAAGACGCTTCAGTGACCAAGCTGTTGTCGACAGGGTGACGCCGTTCGAATTTGGCGTCGTTTTCGGCATTGACCCACTGGTTGTCGATGAGGAGTTGAGATTTCATGGTTGGAATTTCCGTTGGTTTGGCAGTGAAAAAGAAGTTTTTGAGCCGTTGAAACATGGGCTTGCCATCAGCTGCGTGCAGTCAGGATGTCGGCCATGCGCTCACCGATCAGAGCGCACGTGGCCATCGTGGCCACAGATGCAATGCGCGGCATGATGGAGCTGTCTGCAATGCGCAGACCTTGAATGCCATTGACGCGCAATTGAGCGTCCACCACCGCTTCGCTGTCTTTGCCCATGCGGCATGTGCCGGATTGGTGGAAGTAGGTGGTCGCGCCGTTGCGGACAAAGTCTTCCATGTCCTTGCCTGCGAGCTTTTTGCCGGGAGCGACTTCGCGTTTGACGAAATCCTTCATGGCGGCGGAGTTGCCGATGTCGCGGCTGACTTCAATGCCGAAGGCCAGTGCCTTGACGTCATCGGGGTGGCTGAGGAATTTGGCATCGACGATGGGGCGGTCTTTGGCATCGGCCGAACGTAGCTTGATTTCGCCTCGGCTTTTGGGTGCCACCAAACCGGCGCACAAAGCCCAGCTGGTGCCGGGTGGCGTGTATTGCTTGGCCACCACATCCGATGCGTAAGGCAACTCGATCTGAACGATGTTGACATCCGGTGCAGCCAGCGAGGATTGGCTCTTGAGAAAGCCGGCTGCATTGGCAGCGCTGTTGCGGTGAGGGATATGTTCCTTGGGTTCAAAGATGCAACCGCCGTGCAACAGGTGGTCCTGGAAGTTCTTGCCGACTTCTTTGGCATTGACCACGGTTTTGATGCCGTGTTGGCGCAATTGGGCTTCATCGCCAATGCCACTGAGCATCAGCAGTTTGGGGGTGTTGATACCGCCTGAGCAGAGGATGACTTCGGTATTCGCGCTGATCACGCTCTGAACGCCTGCGCGGTGGATGTGCACGCCTGTGACCTTGGTGCCCGAAAGTGCCAGACGGTCGACATGCGTGTTGACGACCACGGTCACATTCGGTCGTGACAAAACTGGGTACAGATAAGAGCGGGCCATGCTCTGGCGGCGACCATCTCGGATGATTTGATTCATCAATGCAAAACCAATGCCGCCTTCTTCGCGCTGCCCGTTCTGATCGTCCAAAACTGGGTAGCCAAGGACCTTGCAGGCTTGCAGCATGGCGTTGGCGACCGGGTGCGGGTTGTGCGCGGGCTGGCACCAGACCGGACCGTTTTTGCCACGGTAACGGGCATCGGGTTTGCCTTGCCAGTTTTCCATGCCGCGATAGATGTTCAGAGCGGACTCGTAGCCCCAGGCTTTGTCGCCACTGGCTTGTGCCCAGTACTCGAGGTCGTTCTTGAATGGGCGTGCCCAGATGGTGGCGTTGATGCTGCTTCCACCACCGACAACCCGGCCCATGTGCTCGGGAATGGCCCGGTTGTTGGTGCTGGGGGATGCGATGGCCACGTCACCCCAATCGCGCTCAGTGCCCAGATTGGTGAACCAGACGCTGGGGTCCATGACGGAAGGGGCGGTGTCCCAGTCACCTGCTTCGATCATCAGGATCGATGCGTCCTTGCGTGTGGCCAGGCGACCGACCAGGGCGCATGCTGCGGACCCGGCTCCCACCACCACATAGTCGTATGCCCCTTGGAGTTTGGCGCTGCGTTGATTTTGATTGACCCTGATCGCATCGAGTTCGTCAGCCAAGGCATTCAGACCGATGGCTCCAAAACCGGCGGCAGCGGCCGCACGCATGAAATGGCGACGGTTCATCCGGCCTGCGATCAGCGCACGTTCTAAGCGCTCCATGAGGGTGTCGTTGGGTTCTTCAAAGTTGGCAATGTGGTGGGTCATGTTGTCTTCCTGTCATGAGGTTGGGAGCAATTCACATGTGCCGGATGCGCGGGGCATTCAGTACAGGGCGCAACTTTAGGTTGGCTGTCAAGAAGGCTGTACATCGGGATTTCCCTCATATTTTTTGTCCTGTCTTGGAACAATTTCAAGGAAGCGAGGCTCGGGTTGTTCAATTGAAAAAAGACCCGGTGTCTCATGGCTTCAAGGCAACGCGTATTTTTTGCAACGGTCAGTACAAGCGCTCATGCACCCAGTAAAAAACCGAAAGGTCCAGATCAAATTTCGCTAAAAACAAGTTGGAACAGACCCCATCTCATGGTCCCCATGACAGTCAGGGCTGAAATGGATGAGAGAGCGTTTATCCTTGGAAAAAACGTATGCGTCGTGGCGTGCGGCGTACCGTTGTTTGCTTGTTGAAGAACCCCATTGGGATTTACATGTGAATGAGCTTATTCATGGGTATCATGTTCAACAGTTTGAAATAAATTTTTGAAATGAGGTTGATGTGACGTCGGATAACGATGAGCTGCAAAGCAACATGGGCGAAGGCGAACGCCGCAGTTATTCGGCACCCGCATTGGAAAAAGGCTTGGATATATTGGAAATCCTGTGCCGCAGCGAGCGACCCATGACGCAAAAAGAAATCGCTCAGGGCCTTGGGCGGACTGTCGGTGAAATTTATCGAATGGTCGCGTGCCTCGTGGAGCGCAACTATGTCAGCCAAGTTGACGACAACACTTACATCATCACAACAAAGTTGTATGAGCTCGCGCACATCAATCCCCCTACGCATCGATTGATGTTTGAGGCCGTGCCGATCATGAAACGTCTAGCGATGGAACTTGATCAGTCTTGTCATTTGACCGTTTATTCGCAGGGAAAACAGGTGGTTCTGGCCAAGGTTGATACGCCCAGCGGCATGGGTTTCAGTGTCCGTACAGGGTCAGAACTTGATGTGTTGATTTCAGTATCAGGACGGGTTTTGTTGGCCTTCCAAAACGAAGAAACAACCAAACTTTGGCTCGAAGAATCGGTTCAGCGAAAACCAGAGCAATCGGATCCACAAATCAAAGCCATTCTTGAATCCATACGAAAGATCGGTTTCGAGTCTGTTCCCAGTGTGCAGGTTCGTGGGCTTTACGCAGTCAGCTTTCCCATCCTGGACACGCAAGGCCATGCCATGGCGGCATTGACGGTTCCATACTCTGAGCGGATAGATCAAAATAAACGCAAGTCAATTCCTGAAGTCACAGCGGCTTTGGGCGCAGCTGCTCGAAACATTTCCGAGCGTCTCGGCGGCGGCAAAGGTTCAACGCTCGGTTGAACGCTGACCACCGGTTTGGCATTCAATCAGTCGACCCGTGCCCCAGACTGTTTTACGACGCGTGCCCATTTATTCAGCTCGGCTTTGGTGAAAGCTGCGAAGTCTTCTGATGTGTTGCCAATGGGTTCTGCACCCAGCGCCAAGAATCTCTCCCGCACTTCTGGCAAGCGTGTGATCTGGGCAATTTCGTTGGACAGTTTCTGAACAATGGGCTGTGGCAGCGACTTCGGGGCCCACACGCCGTACCACGTACTGAAATTAAAGCCAGGAATGCCGCTTTCAGCGATGGTGGGCACATTGGGCAGCGCTGACGATCGTTTTTGTGTGGTGACCGCGATGGCTTTTAATGCCCCCGATTTGATGAAAGGTTGGCTCGAAGGCAATGAGTCAAACATGATCTGAACTTGACCGCTGAGCAAGTCAGTGAGTGCAGGGGCGCTTCCTTTGTAAGGGACGTGCTGCATGTTTTCAATGCCCGTGGCCACCTTGAATGCTTCACCTGCCAAGTGCGGTGCGGTGGCATTTCCTGATGAAGCAAAGTTAACAGGTGTTTTGGATGACTTCACCCAAGCGATCAATTCTTTGACAGTTTGTGCAGGCGTTTGAGCGTTGACAACCAGGACAAGCGGAACGTCGGCAAGGTTGCTCAGCGGGGTGAAGTCTGCAATTGCGTCGTATCGGGTTTTATCGTACAAGCTTGGGTTGATCACATGCAAAGAAGCATTGACGAGCAAGGTATATCCATCAGCTTGAGATTTGGCGACCATGTCAGCGCCGATCATGCCGCTGGCGCCCGGTTTGTTGTCAATCACAAAGCTTTGGCCCAGGCGTTCAGAGAGTTTTTGAGCCACGATGCGACCCAGTACGTCTGTTGGCCCCCCCGGTGGAAATGGAATGATCACTTTGACAGGGCGACTTGGGAACTCTTGTGCCCAGACTGGCAGGGTGCCCAAGGCAAGGCAGCTGCCAAGCGTTTGTAAAACATGACGACGATTCATAGGTTTCATGGTTTTCAAGGGTTGGAAGACGATGTCACGACTGCGCCAGAGTTCAGCATCGCTTCGATTTGTTCTTGTTCGAAGCCCATTTCAGCAAGCAGTGGCTTTGAATCCCAGCCTTTGGGTTGGGCCGTAGACCGCACGTCCAAGTAACCATCGTCAACTCTGATAGAGGCTCTAATGGCCGCAACAGGGCCCTCTGTTGGGTGTGACTCTTGTGAGATCAAACCGACAGCCTTCAGATGTTTGTCGTTTTGTAGCGTTTCCAGGGTGTGACAGGGCTGAACGGCAATGTCTGCTTTTTGAAATAGGTCAAGCCATTCATCCGTGGTCATGTGGGTCAGCGGCTTGCCCCTGACTTCAAACCATTCTTTAACGTTCTTTGCCCGTGCGGCTACTGAAACGAAACGCTCATCGTTGAGCAAGTCACTGCGGCCAGTCGCATTCAGGAAGGCACGAACCTGAGAATCCGTGTTGACAGTGAAGGAAATCCAACCGTCAGATGTCTGAACAGGTTTGTTTTGTGGACTGAGCAGCCTGAGGTCTCCTGCGGGTCCGACCGGGGGATCAAAGCTTTGTTGCGCCAGATGTTCCTGCAGGACAAATCCAGCCATGGTTTCAAACATGGGGACCTCAATCGTGCAGCCCTTGCCAGTAGATTGGTATTCCACGATGGCGGCGAGAATGGAGCCCGCTGCTATTTCTCCTGCAACGTGATCACAGATCAACATGGGGACGTAGTTTGGAGCTCCATCGCGCTTTAAAAACAATCCGGCCATGCCTGTGACGCCTTGGACAACACTGTCATAGGTGGGTAAACCAGCATAGGGGCCATCAGTGCCATACCCCGTGATGAGGCAATATATTTTTTCCGGAAAGCGACTTCGTATCGATTCCGCATCTATGCCCAGTTTTTGCAGGGCTTGGGGGCGCATGTTGGCCACAATGACATCCACGGACTCAATCAAACGATCCATGACATCTTTGGCTCCCGGCTTCTTGAGGTCAAGGCAGATATTTCTTTTGCCACGGTTCATGTGCAAGTAAGCGCCCGAATGTTGACCTGTTGGTGAGAGACCGCCAAGCCCGCGCATGAGGTCGCCTTCTGGGTTTTCAACTTTGATGATCTCAGCCCCGTACTGACCGAGTCGCCATGTACAAACTGGGCCGACGACGACACTGGTCAAATCCAGCACACGGATATTTTTCAGTGGTTTAAAGCTCATAGGTGTCTACCTCCATATCAATGGCCAAGATGAAGCGGTGGTCATAGGCTTGGATCTGCCATTTCCCCTCCAATTGTTTGGCCACCATGGTGATGGGGCTTCCACAAAAAAGAGGAGCTATGTGGCGAACCTTGATGCCAGCAGGGTGAACATTGACGTCGTTACGCAAAAACTCTGTCATCAAAAGTGTGGCAAGACCGCCGTTGACAACCAGGTCAGGGAATCCTTCTACATTGCGGGCGTGTGAGCGATCAATGTGAATCTTGTGTGAATTAAAGCCAAGCGCTGAATATTGAAAAATCAGCGTTTCATCGGGAACCACCGTTTTCATAAACTGGCCTGTCAGCTCATCAGGGTGCTTAGACACACCAACTGCTGAACCACCTTTGCTGGCGGGCAGCAGCAGGTAGGTTTGGCTTTCGACCAGTGCCAAGGTTTGGCACTCGCTGAGTGTGAGTTCATGTTCAATCGTGGCAACGACCAAAGGACCTGACTGATTGGTTTTTTGAGTGAGGTTACGGATGCAACTTCGACGAGTTACAGCGGCTCCGATCGGGATGTCCGATTTGTATGCAACCGTCCTGCCGCCCAGCATTAATCGTGGCAGGCCCAGGTCAGGCATAGGAACACCCAGGCCGGGAAACCCATCTGCTCTGAGTTGTGAGCGCTTGGTGTCAGCGGCCATCAACAGGAACTGCCAACCTCTGGGCAGAGCAGCCCCAGGTTCAAATGCATCGGGTTCTAAGTCCAGCATGGCTGCGACTCTGCGCACAGAGGAGACGCTGCATATTTCTGTGCGCACGACATCTTCCTGACTGGCAATTGAAGGTGTTGAACTTTGTGATGTTGAATTCATGGGTGAATACTATCATCCATTGGTGATTTTAAAAAGATTCAATTACAGGCGTAAGCATGCCAAGCATCAGGGATAACCCTGATTAAGTTTTGCTGGTGAATGATTGAATTCACTAGTGAAATGATATATCGTTCGTTGCAGAGTTGAGGAACAGACCTTGGCTTGATGAAAAAAGTGAACCCGTGAGCGTGAGTCAGCGGGATCTATCTCAAAACGAACGAAAGGAAATGGCGATGAATTTCAAGTTCCATCACATGAACATCTGTACAGACAACTTGTCGCGACTGAGCAAGTTCTACAAAACGCTTTTTGATCTGGGCACGATTGCAGACAAAGAGCACACCGTGGTGAGCGGCATTCGAGAAGATCGCGCTTACACAGGCAAAGTAGACTTTTTGACGGATGGCGACATTGAATTCCATTGGTCAGAGCGTGACCTGGAAACCGGCTTCAAAATGAAGAAGTTCGTGAACCCTATGGGCCACGGTCACTTCTGCTTCAGGACCGATGACATCAAGGGCTTCATGCGCCGCTGCGATGAACTCGGCATCAAATACGCGGACTATGGTTGCTGGGCCATTCCTGGCTGGTACCAAGTGTTCTTGTATGACCCAGATGGTCACTGCATCGAAGTGCACCAGCCCAATGTTTTTAATTGAATCAATAACCAAAGGAGACAAAATGTCATTTACTTCGAAAATCAATCAAGCTTCCGTAGGTACAAATCGTCGTGGCATTCTCAAGGGGATCGCAGGCGTTGCTGCAACCACCATGGTTCCTGGCATTGTTTTGGCTCAGTCAGCCAACAAGGTCACTATGAAAATCGCCATCACCTTGCCGGACAGTCACCCAACACCAACGGCGCTGAAGGCGGCTTGCGCAGAGATCTTGAAGGAATCTAACGGCCGACTGAGCATTGACGTGTACTCCAGCGGCCAGTTAGGCAGTGACACTGACACGCTTTCTCAAGTGCGCTCAGGTGCCATCGATTTTGTATGCACTGCAGGTTCAATCTACGGCAATTTGATTCCTGTTGCTTCCATTAACTCCATCGCATTTGCGTTCCCTGATTACGCCACTGTGTGGAAAGCCATGGACGGCGATTTGGGCGCTCACATGAAAGCGGCTTTTGATAAGGCTAACCTGATTCAGGTGGGTAAAGCTTTCGACCATGGGTTCCGTCAGATCACACATTCGACAAAACCGATCACATCACCCAAAGACATGGTGGGTATGAAAATTCGAGTGCCCGCTACACCCTTGTGGACCTCCATGTTCAAAGCATTGGACGCAGCGCCCGCAACGGTGCCAATTGGCGAGCTATACACCGCACTGCAAACCAAGGTTGTTGATGGCCAGGAAAATGCGCTGCCCACCATTGATGCAGTGAAGTTGTACGAAGTTCAAAAGTACTGCTCATACACATCTCACATGTGGGAATACTTCTCTCTGGTTGGTAACAAGAAAAACTGGAACGCATTGCCTGAAGATTTGCGCGCCCTGGCGACTCGTATTTTTGAAGCGCATGCGTTGAAGCAGCGAGTGGCTCATGATGCGCTGAACGCAACGCTTGAGACCAAACTCAAGGGCCAAGGTATGCAGTTCAACAAGGTGGATACCAAGCCTTTCCGCGATATTTTGCAAAAGTCCACCTATTACGTTGATTGGCAAAAGAAGTTCGGTGCTGAAGCCTGGGCTTTGCTCGAAAAATACAGCGGCAAGCTCGCTTAAAACAGACGGCACTTTCACGTCTGGCTTCTAGCACCATTCAGGCATATCGGATATTTCCGGTATGCCTGCTTCACTGCTGCTAGTGGAATTTACACATATACCTTGCCACTAAAACTTATGAACAGTCCGGATTCCCTTTCTTCGGCGCTTGAACTGGGGCCACAGTTATCTCCTCCTGAGACCGCGTTTAATCGCATGCTTTCCAAATGGATGATTCCTCTTGAGGCAGCCTGTGCCGCACTCATGGTCAGCATTGTGGTAATGCTCTTCAGTGGTGTCATGGCTCGGTATGTGTTCTCCCGGCCTCTGGGTTGGATAGATGAAGCCGTCTCATTTGCATTCATCTGGGTGGCCATGTTGGGTGCGGTGCTGGCCATGCACCGCAACGAGCATCTTCGCCTGTCCATGTTCGTCGACAAAATGTCAGATCGTTGGCGCGGGCTTGTTCATGCTTTCGCGTTGGCTGCGATGGGTGCATTTTTGATTGCGCTGATTGGTCCCGCCATTGAACATGTAGAAAGTGAATGGATTGTCAATTCACCAGCGCTTGAAATACCCAGCGGGGTTCGGGTCATAGCAATCGCGACCGGGATGATCTTGATGCTGGCTGTTATCGCAGCGTATGCCTTGAAAACAGTGACAAAAACCAACTTATCCATCGCTATCGTGGGTGTTGGTGCATTCATTGTTGCGTGCAATTGGCTTTCTCCCAATTTCAGTCAACTAGGCTTGATCAATATTCTGATTTTCCTATGCTTACTGGTGATTCTTTGTCTTGTATCGGGTGTGCCAATCGCGTTCTGTTTTGGTATCGGGGTGATGTCTTATCTGGCATTCACGGGCAAAGTTCCACTGGTGGTGATTGTTGGACGAATTGATGAGGGGATGGGCAACATCGTTCTGGTTTCGGTGCCTATTTTTGTGCTGCTGGGTTGCATCCTGGATGCGACGGGCATGGGCAAAGCCATTGTTGACCTGCTCGCTTCCTTGATTGGTCATGTGAAAGCCGGAATGTCTTACGTCCTGCTGGCTTCACTGTTCATCGTGTCTGGCATTTCCGGGTCAAAAGTCTCGGATATGGCCACAGTGGCACCGGCACTTTTCCCAGAAATGCGCAGACGGGGTAACAAGCAATCTGAAATGGTCGCCCTGTTGGCTACTGGTGCTGCCATGGCTGACACCGTGCCACCCAGCATCGTTCTGATCGTGCTTGGTTCTGTAGCCGGGGTATCGATCGCTGGGCTGTTTGAAAGTGGCTTCTTTGTGGCCATGGTGCTGTTGTTGGCACTGTTGGTGCTGGCACGCTGGAAGGCGCGCAATGAAGAAACAGGAAGTATCCGGCGCCCCAGCGCCAAGGTCATCGGACGTTTGGCGTTGATCGCTGCACCTGCGCTTGTGTTGCCATTTTTGATCCGCAGTGCGGTGGGTGGTGGCGTCGCAACGGCAACTGAGGTGTCCACCATCGCAGTGCTTTATGCCATGTTGATTGGCCAGGTTTTATACGGTGGTATTGGCTGGAGGCGTGCGTATGCCATGTTGGTAGAGACCGCAGCTCTGAGTGGTGCGATTCTGCTCATTTTGGGCACGGCTTCAGCCATGGCATGGGCCATTACACAAAGTGGAATCGTTCAGCAACTCTCGTCGTTCTTGACAACCTTACCAGGGGGCTGGATGGCTTTTATGGCCGTGACCGTGGTGGTATTTTTGATTTTGGGATGTCTTCTTGAGGGGCTACCTGCAGTGTTGCTACTGGCCCCGATCATGTTCCCCATTGCCAAAAAATTGGGCATCAATGACATCCATTACTCGATGGTGATTGTCTGTGCCATGAACGTTGGATTGATGATGCCGCCCATTGGCGTTGGCTTTTACATTGCATGCCGCATTGGTGACGCCAAACCCGACGATGTGATCGTTGCGATCTGGCCTTACATCGCAGCCCTGCTGGTTGGAGTCATTGTGATTGCAGCCTTTCCGGCCTTGTCAACTTTCATGCTTTGATGCTTTTTAAGAGCCCGACTATGAATATTTTCGTTACAGGTGCAGGTGGCTACATCGGAGGATCGGTTGCTACCGCTTTGATAAAAAAAGGGCACAAGGTCAGAGGGCTGACGCGCAGTGCTGTAAGTGCTGAGCAGTTGAAGTCTTATGGTGTCGATCCTGTTATTGGTGAGCTGGATGATTCACCCTTGTTGATGCGAGAAGCTTCTATGGCTGATATGGTCATCAACACTGCAAATGCCGACCATCGAGGTGCTGTGGAGGCGCTGATTTCTGGCTTGAATCAATCAGGGAAAAGATTGATTCATACCAGCGGCACGAGCATCGTGGGTGATGACGCTCGAGGTGATTTTTGTTCCGATGCCATTTCTTCTGAGGAAACAGCGCTGGTCATAGATCCCCGCAAACAAGCTCGACGAGACATTGATTTGATGGTGATGGATGCCGCGAAAAAAAACGTTCACTCCGCCGTGATCATTCCCAGCTTGATTTATGGCTATGGAACAGGCGTTAACAAGCACAGCATTCAGGTGCCTTTCTTGGTCAAGAATGCCCTGGAAGTCGGCTCCGTACAGATTGTTGGCAAAGGGTTGAATACCTGGTCGAACATTCACATTGACGACTTGGTTAATTTGTACCTCTCTGTGGCGGAGCAAGCGCCGCCTGGTGCTTTTTATTTTGCTGAAAATGGTGAGGCAGCATTCTGTGATGTCGCTGAAGCCATATCAAGGCGATTTTCAATCCCCAATATTGAGCACCTGAATGCTGAAGACGCTGTCAAGCGCTGGGGCGCTGCAAGGGCACTCTTCACCTTTGGCAGCAACAGCCGAGTCAGATCTGTTCGGGCGAAAAAAGAGTTGGACTGGCGTCCCGTGCACGTATCTGTTCAAAACTGGATTTTGACAGGCTACCTGCCTCAATGAATGATTTATAGAAAGACTGTTGACATATGTTACTCATGGATAAAGTTTGCATCATTGCAGGGGCTGCATCGCTGCGCAGCATTGGGTATGCGACTGCAGAACTGTTTGTTGAACACGGCGCCAAGGTCGTTGTTACCGATGTCAGCATGAACGCAGACGTATTGGGATCGATCAAGACGTCCATTGAAAAGCAATTGCAGAGGTCAATATCAATTGACGGTATTCAATGCGACATCAGCAAAAAAGAAGCTTGTGATGCATTGGTTGCTGAGGTGCTTCGACTTCACGGGAAAATTGATTGCATGGTCAATTCGGCTGGCATCGTACGGTCTAGCCCGATTTTGGAGATCGATGAGAAAGAGCTTGGTCTCATGTTTGACATCAACCTCAAAGGCGCATTCTTCCTTTGCCAAAGTGTTTTGGAAGTTTTTAAATCTCAGCGTTCGGGCAATATCGTGAACGTCGCATCGTTAGCTGCACAACGTGGCGGTGGACTTGTGGGTGGGTCACATTACGCAGCCTCCAAAGGTGGCATGCTGAGCCTCACCAGAAGCATTGCGCGCGAATTTGGAGCGCTTGGTGTTCGTGCCAACGCGATATGCCCAGCGATGATTGACACACCCATGCTGGATGGCATCTCTGAAGAGCGTCTTCAAAGCATTGTTGATGGCATCCCGCTTAAACGCATTGGATCGACACGCGAAATGGCGGGTGCTTGTTTGTATCTCGCTTCTGATCTTTCTGGCTTCGTTACTGGCGCTACGCTGGATGTCAACGGCGGAACTCACATTCACTGAACTTGAAAACGGATAGGAGTTTCAAAATGATTCTTGAGTTGGCTGATATTCGAATCAAGACTGGCGCATCTGATGCTTTCGAGAAAAATGTGCAGATCGCTTTGGCAACCATTTTCCCCAAGTCAAAGGGCTTTCTTGGTCATGAATTTCGTCGTTGTATCGAAACCCCCGATCGGTATGTTTTGATGCTTCGTTGGGAAACGCTGGAAAACCACACTGTGGATTTCCGTGGATCCGATTTATTCACGCAATGGCGGTCCTTGGTGGGGGAGTTCTTTGCACAACCGCCTCATGTAGAACATTTCTCTGATACGTCGAGCGGTTGAGTTCGTGTTTTAGAAAAGGGGGTTTCGGAATTGACGCGCACAGTGACCATACCGGAGTCCCCTGATAGCTGGTTGCAGACATACACGGGCAGGGGATGTCGTTCAAGTCTTCGGGTGCGATGTCCTCTGGGCATAGGGCTGTGTTTTTAGGTATTCACTGACCAAGGCATACCAAAATGCCGCCCCAGGGGCGATGAGTTCATCGTTGAAGTCATAGCCAGGGTTATGGACGTGACATGCACCTCGGGTTCCCGGACCGCCATTGCCGATAAAAATATAACTTCCAGGTACTTGCTGCAGCATGAATGCGAAGTCTTCACTGGCTGTATAGGCAGGTCCGTTGGGCTCAACCTGATCTGCGCCAAAAACCTTTGTGGCCACCTGCGTCGCGAATTCAGTTTCATCGGGCGTATTCACCAGTACGGCATACCCTTCGCGCCAGTCTATGGAAGCTTGTACCCCGTAGCTTTCTGCCTGCAGCTTGACCAGCGCCAAAATTCGCTCTTTCAGCAAGGCTCGTACTTCGGTATTGAGAGCTCTGATACTGAGCTCAAGCGTTGCAGTCTGCGGAATCACGTTATTGGCTATGCCCGCGTGGATGGCCCCAACCGTCACCACGGCCGTCTTCTGTGGATCGACATTACGTGACACGATGGTCTGAAGCGCCATGACGATCGAAGACGCGGCCACCACAGTGTCTGTGGCCTCATGAGGAAACGCACCATGTCCACCACGTCCGTTCAGGGTGATAGTCACGTTATCGCTGGAAGCCATCGCTGAACCTTTTCGGAACTCAAAGCGACCAGCTTCAACTCCTGGCATGTTGTGCATCGCAAAAACGGCATTGCATGGAAATTGCTCAAACAGACCATCCTCCATCATTTTCAGCGCGCCACCAGCCCCTTCTTCTGCAGGTTGGAAAATCAGGTTAACCGTTCCATTAAACTCAAGGTCTTCAGCGATCAACTTGGCGGCCGCCAACAGCATCGCTGTATGCCCATCATGACCACACGCGTGCATGACCCCAACCGTTTGACTTTTCCAGGGACTGGAGCCTGCCTCCAGGATCGGCAATGCATCCATGTCAGCCCGCAAGCCAATGGACTTGCCCTTTAGACCACGGCGCAATGTCCCCACTACGCCAGTTCCACCCAAACCCGTCGTCACCTCATAACCCCAACTCCTCAACTTGTCGGAGACCAAAGAGGCTGTCTGATGTTCTTCGAAGGCCAGTTCAGGGCGCGCATGGATATCGCGTCGGATCTGAATGAAATCACCGACGCGCTGCACCAGTGAATGCGCGAGGTAGTTGCTTTCTTGCATCAGACGCTTTCGTTATTGGGGCTGTAAGCGCATCGATTTGGCAATCGCTTGGTATTTGGCGGTGTTGTCTGCGTAAAGCTTGCCCAATGCTGTCAAAGCTTGCGGACGTGGGACGATCATGGCTTGTGCTTCTAATGCGCTCTTGACCGTTGGGTCACTTGCCACTTCACTCAAAGCTTTGTGCAAAGCTTGGACCACTGGCTCTGGCGTATCTTTGTGGACAAAGTAGCCTGCCCAAGTATCAAAGACAAACCCCTTGAGTGCTTTGCTCTCATTCAATGTTGGCACCTTGCTAAACATCGCTTGTCGATCGGCTGAAAGCACAGCAGGCGCTTTGAGCTTGCCATCCTCCACCAGCTGAACCTGCCCTTTGCCATAGGGTGTCATAAAAATATCGACCTGCCCACCCATCAAATCTTGTACAGCGGGCGCGCCGCCTTTATAGGGAACATGCGTCATAGAAATACCTGTGACCGATGACATGTGCTCACCCAGCAGGTGGTAGAGGGAGCCCGGGCCAACACTTGCAAATGTCAATGGCTTGCCTTCTGCCGACGCTTTTTTTGCATAGGCAATCAATTCATCGCCATTGTTGGCTGGCAAATCTTTACGTGCGAGCATCACAAGCGGATTGATGGTGATCATCTGAACAAGGCGAAAGTCTTCAGGTTTGTACTTGATCGCAGCATTTGCCAAAGGCGCCAATATCAATTCATTAGGTGACCCTTGAAAGATCATGTGCCCATCAGCGGGGCTGTTCAAAACCTTTTGGCCCGCGATACCACCACTGGCACCCCCCAAGTTTTCGACGATCACCGTCTGTCCCAGGTGTTTGGCCAAGGTGTTGTTGAGCGTGCGTGCAATGACATCCGACACACCACCCGCAGGATACGGAACCATCAAGGTGACTGTCTTGGAAGGGAAATTTTGGGCCCACGCAGCACCACAGAACACCAATGAACTGAGCACACTGGACACGACTTTGAAAGTAAATCTCATCACAAACTCCAATTTAAATGAAAAGAACATGACGGTCATATTAGAGGTCCAAGAACATGATGTCCAATGCATTGTTGGTAATATTAAGGCAACCTAAAAAGCATTGATAAACATGACGCTTGTCCAACTACGCCAATTCATCGCATTAGCCAAAGCCGGCTCATTTGTCAAAGCTGCGGATGCCTTGCACATGACACAACCCGCCTTGAGTCGCAGCATCAAATCATTGGAAGATGAGTTTGGGAAACAACTGTTTGATCGACTCGGTAAACGTATTGAGCTGAATTCGTTTGGGCAAGAAGTGCTGGCTCGCAGCCACGCGCTCATGGAGTACGCGCAGCAGCTCAAAGACTGTGGTCGCAGTCTGAGTCCAGGCGACAGTGGGCGCATTCGTTTGGGCCTGAGTTCCGGGCCGGGAGCCATGCTCAGCACGCCCATCTTGGCCCACTTCGGGATGCATTTTCCGAACTTTCACATCGAAATTGTTCGATCGAACACCGCAAGCTTGGCCCAAATGCTCAGAGACCGTTTAATAGATGCCGCCGTATTGGACATTCGCGCGCTGAGACCAACGCCTGATCTGAGAGTCACGCAAATTGTGGAGATGGATGGCGTGTTCATGTGCAGACCAGCTCATCCTCTCGTACGCAAAAAAAAGGTCGTCTTCGCGGATCTCAAGAGCTACCCCATCGCCTCCACGCCGTTGAGTGAAGAAACCGCAAGAATCATGGTGGAAAGGTATGGCGAAATCGCGCATCCAGATGTTTTGGTGAAGCTGCAAAGCGATGAAATTTCGCACCTCATTCAAGTCACACAACAAACAGATACCGTCTTACTCGCAATTCGCGCTTCGGCTCCTGACTTTGTTGAATTGCCCATTCAACCAGCCCTTCGGATCAAAGCCAGATTCGGTTTGGTCACTGTAGCCAACAAAGCCGAAGCACTTTTCTTGCCAGAAATCAGGCAGTTGATGCGCACTGTCATGAAGTAGAGATGGAGTTTTCTTGTGACTGCAACCGCTGCAGATCTGTCGCTCAAGCTGGCTAGGTCTATTCGAGTCGAGTGCAGCAAATCCACGTTAAAAATTTTTCTAAATTTACTCTCTCCATTGTTATTTTTTATACAGCGCGGCATCAATCCCCAATTCCTGAAGTCTTCTGTAAATCAAGCCTCGGGAGACTTGCAGCTGTTTGGCCACTTGGGACACATTGCCTTTGAATTCTGTCAGGCGTTTGCGAATCAAATCAGCGTCAGCCTGTTTCAGGCTGCTGGCGGGCAGATAGCCGTCGGCCATGTCAACAGGCCTTGCGGATGATGGGCTGTGAGGCAAGATGTCGGTCACCATGGCCGTTGGCGTGGAGACAGTGGGGGGCGCTTCATGTTTGGCCAGATGGGTCGGCCCACCTTGCTTTTGGAGGGTGCAGGTGGTGAACACTTGCAAGCCATTGCGCAATTGTTGTGCGTGAAAGCCGTGTCCGACTTGCGAGGCGAGCTGATCGAATCCGACTTCAAAGATGTCGTTCACGCTGCACTGCGGTCTTTCTTCGGGCACGACAGACAGGCTCAGCAATTGGCTGGCGACTGAATTCAACCAAGTCAATTGACCCGCCAGGTCAAAGCCGATCATGCCCACCATCGGTGTGTCGATGATGGCGGGCAGAAACTGGAATTTGACAATCAGCAGATCGGTGGACTGCGCCATGAGCAAGCGGTTTTCGATGGATGCCGCATACAAGCCGACGACAGAGGAAGGGTCGAACTTGAACGGAATGCCTTCGCTCGAAATGTCCAGAATGCCGGCCAATTGACCTTGAATGTTGTGAATGGGGGCGGCTGTGCAATACATCGTGCTCACTGCGTCATTGAAGTGCTCTGCGCCCCAAACCGATGCGGGCTTGCCGGTTCTGGCCACGATGCCCGGCGCGGTTGTGCCGACATACGCCTCGGACAGGTTCACGCCGATTCTGTGCGCAATGGGGATGATGCGCTGCTCCATGTGGTTGGCCGGTGTGGCACCGATCAGCACCCCGGTGGCATCTGTCAGGATGGCCGAGCAATGGGCCGATCCCAGCGCATTGCCCAAGGCTGGCATCTCGCTGAGCCAGGCTTCATGAAGCACCCGGTTTTTTTGCAGCGCCAGTTGGCTGCGGCTGATGGAGACGGGCTGAAACTCAATGCGGTCCTGTGATTTGTGGTGCCCGCGATGGCACCGTGTCCAGGACTGGAAAATCGCGTCACTGACCACTCCGGTGGGCAAGATGCCTTCTTCAAAATACCGTTGTCTTGCCAAGGCGACGCGTTCCTGACGTGTGACGAAGAAGGGGTTGTTCATGGTGCGGTTTCTGTCTTTGGATGAGCAATGCCGTGTTCGCCTGACATCGGTCCTGATCGCTCAGGCGTCAGGCTGGGCCATCGGCGCGGCCTTTTTGAAGGCGTCCAGTTCACCGCAGGCCTGGTCGATGGCGCTGATCAGCGGCCAGCGGGCCATCTCCACCTTGAAGCGGCGTGCGCTTTCCACTTGCGGGATCAAGTACACGTCGGCGAGGGTGGGGGTGTCACCAAAGCTGAAACGGCCGCGTTTCGCGTCGGCAGCGAGCAGGGCTTCGTAGGCGTCAAACCCGGCGCTTATCCAGGTGCCGCACCAAGCGTTGACGGCGTCTTCGCTGGCCCCGAACTGCTTGCGCAGGGTTTCCAGAATGCGGCGGTTGTTGATCGGGTGGATGTCGCAGCCGACGATGGCGGCCAGGGCGCGCACATGGGCGCGTTGGTTGACATCGGTGGGCAGTAGCGCGGGCGTAGGGTATTTTTCTTCCAGCCATTCGATGATGGCGGGCGACTGGATCAGCACCTGTTCGCCCGTGTCGAGCGCAGGCACCAGCTGCTGCGGGTTGACCGCTTTGAAGGCGTCTTTCAGGTGCTCTTCCACACGCAAATCGACCGCCACGTAGTCGGTGGCGATGCCCTTGAGGTTGAGCGCGATGCGCAGACGGTGCGAGGTGCCGCTTCGGAAAAAGTTGTAGAGCTTCATGGCTGGGGTCCTATTGGTAGGTGTGCCGCCGCATGCACATGGCGGCTGCGGGCGCTTGGCATTATTGAGCAGCGCCGATGTTCAGAGCGATCTCGGCCACGCCTTCGACCCGGCCGGTGATCTTGTCGCCGGTCACCACAGCGCCCACGCCTTCAGGTGTGCCGGTGTAGATCAGGTCGCCAGGCTGCAGGTGGTAGTAGGTGGACAGGTCAGCGATGATTTCACGGATGTTCCAGATCAGTTTGTCCACGTCAGACGACTGCATGGTGACACCGTTGACTTCCAGCGCAATCGCGCCGTGCTCGATCACCACGCCGGGCATGGGCACGATTTCGGAGCAGACCGAGCCTTCTTCGATGTCTTTGCCCGTGTCCCAAGGACGGCCCTTGTCACGCGCCACCAGCTGCAGGTCACGGCGTGTCATGTCGAGCCCTGCGGCGTAGCCATAGACCAGCTCGTGCGCGTTGGCCTCGCTCACGCGAAAGCCTTCTTTGCCAATGGCCAGCACCAGTTCCATCTCGAAATGGTAGTTGTTGGTGCGGGGTGGGTAGGCGACCGTGGCACCGCTTTCCACCAAAGTCTGGGGCGACTTGGTGAAGTAGAAAGCCTGCTCGACCCTCTTGTCGACCGGGCGGCCCATCTCAACGGCATGCGCGTGGTAATTGCGGCCCACGCAGAAGATGCGGTTGATCGGGAAGCGCTCGGTTTTGCCACGAACGGGCAGGGACTGGAGGGCGGGGGGATTGAAGAGATAAGAGGTCATGAGGTCGTTCAATAAAAAGGCAGTGATGCCGAAAAAATCCAGCTGTCATGCCCGACTTGATCGGGCATCTATGGATCCTCGGGTCAAGCCCGAGGATGACAATTTCAAGCTGAGCTGGCAGGCTTAAGTTGAGCTTCCAGGTTCAACTTGAGGCTTCAGCCTCGGTTCTCGTACACACCGAGCTTGCGGTGCAGTGGCGATTCGTCGGCGATGAAGATGAAGGCGGGCTGTGCTGCGTTCAGGTTGGTCAGCGTCACGGCTTCGTAGCCGGGGGCGCAGCAGGTGTCGGCTTCGGCCAGGGTGAAGATGCTGTTCACGATCTGCGCTTGCACAGCGCCTTCGATCACGTGGAACACCTGTGCTGGTGAGCGGGCTGGCAGGCGCAGGGTCTGGCCGGGGCGCAGCATCAGGGCGTAAAAGCCCAAAATATTTTCCGCATCGCTACCCGTCTCGGGGTTGGTGTAAGTCACTTGCACCTGCTCCAAACCCGCATCGTCAGCGGCCAATGATTCGAGCGCGGCCTTGGCGTCTTTCCAGGCGTAGCGCAGCATGGGGTAGGCCTTCTTGCTGCGCTCAAACACATGGCTGGGCACCACACCGCCACGGGCGTATTGCTTGTCGCCCTGGCCGGGCACCACGGTCTGGCGTTCGCCGTTGATGTGGTAGCTGGCCTCCATGTAATAGACCAGCGGCAGGTCCAGCACATCGAGCCAGATGACGGGCTCGGTGCCGTCGTGGCCGTGCTCGTGCCACAGGCCCGTGGGCGTGAGGATCAAATCGCCACGGCTCATGGGGCATTTCTCGCCGTCCACTGTGGTCCAGGCGCCTTCGCCTTCCACCACCATGCGCACCGCGTTGGGCGTGTGGCGGTGGCTGGGGGCCCACTCGCCGGGCATGAGCAGTTGCATGCCCAAATACATGGCGGCTGAGGCCTGCATTTTTTCCAGGCCGTGGCCGGGGTTGGCTAGCACCAGCACGCGGCGCTCGGCTTTTTCAATCGGGGTGAGTTCGCCCGCCTTGAGCAAGAGGGGCTTGATGTCTTTGTAAGCCCAGCAGGTGGGCTGGGTCTGGCGGGTGGGCACTTTGGGCGGCAGCACGCCGCGCAGGCTGGGCCATAGGGGCACCAGGTTCAGGTCACGCAAATCCTGCACATAGTCTTTGGGCAGGTCTTCGAGTCGTCCTAAATCGTTCATGTTGTCACCTGTGATGAGCTTGGGCTATTTTTATCAGGCCGATGTCGTTGACTTGTCGGCGGCGGATGTGAACGAGTCAGCGTAGAACTCTTCTTCGGGCAGGCCACCTTGCGCCACGTAGTCGCGTTTGGCCGAGTCCACCACGATGGGCGCGCCGCAGGCATAGATCTGGTGGCCCGACAAATCATGGAAATCTTGCAACACCGCCTGGTGCACAAAGCCTGTGCGGCCGGTCCATTGGTCTTCGGCTTCGGCGTTCGAGATCACGGGCACATAGCGCAGGTTGGGCATTTCGGCCAAGCGGGCCTCAACCCAGTCAGCCATGTAGAGGTCAGACGGACGGCGACCTCCCCAGTACAGCGTAGTCGGGCGGGTGATGCCGCGGTGCTGCATGTGCTCGATCAGCGCCTTGATGGGGGCAAAACCCGTGCCCGAGGCCAGAAGCACGATGGGTTTCTCGTTGTCTTCGCGCAGATAAAAGCTGCCGTACGGACCTTCTGCACGCAGGATGTCTTTTTCCTTTATGGTGCCGAACACCACATCGGTGAATTTGCCACCGGGCATGTGGCGGATGTGCAGTTGCACTGTGGGCGGGGCCACTTCCAGCGTGTGGGGGGCGTTGGCCATGCTGTAGCTGCGGCGTGAGCCGTCGCGCAGCAAAAACTCGATGTACTGACCGGCGTGGAACTTCATCACATCGTTGGCAGGCAGCTGCAACTTGAGTTCGATCACATCGTGTGACTTTTTCTCTAGGCTGACCACGCGCACCGGCATCTTCTTGACGGGCAAGCCACCTTCGGCCGTCACTTGCTTGGATTCGAGCACCACATCGCTTTGGGCGGTGGCGCAGCAAGTCAGGATCAGGCCTTGGGCTTCTTCCTCGTCGCTCAGCGCTTTGGCCTGGTGGGGGCCATGCACCACGGTGCCCGAGATTTTTTTGCACTTGCACGAACCGCAAGCGCCGTCCTTGCAGCCATATGGCAGGCCAATGCCTTGGCGGATGCCGGCGGTCAGCAGGGTTTCGTTGTCATCGGCAGTGAAGCTGCGGCCGCTGGGCTGCACCAAAATGTCATAAGGTATGATGCGCGGCGATCGTCAAGTGACCAGATTGAGATAGACGCGACCATTCTCAATCTTGACGGGCCAAGACTTGACCGGCTCGGTGGCCGGGCCGCAACTCACTGTGCCGTCACGCACATCAAACAGCGCCTGATGGAAGGGGCACTCCACCATGTGTCCTTCGACAAAGCCGTCGCAGAGCTTGGCATTGCCATGGCTGCACAGGTTGTTGATGGCGAAAACGCCGCCATCTTCGAGTTTGAAGACGGCGATGTCCTGGCCTTCAGGGGACACAGCGATGCCAGCGCCTTCAAACAAATCGGCCTCGGCGGCCACGTCAATCCATTGGGTCATGATCAGATGGGGTAAATGATGGAGTTGGGGATCATCTCGCTGTCGTACACGCAGATGCGCTCAGCGAACTTGAAGCCTTCGGGAGTCTGCACGATGGTGTCGATGTAGCGGCCCACATTGAACACGGTGCTTTCCTTGTCGAGCTTGGTGCGAAACACCGCATAGTTGGCTTCGGCATGGATGCGGCCTTCTTCAATGCGTCGCACGATGGGCGCACCCACCACATGCCGCTGGTAATAGGGGTCGTGGTAAATCGTTTCGCTGATGCCATACACGCGGTCTTTGAGCATGCCTTTGCTGGTGAACGACAAGGTGCACAGCGGAAAGCCCCGCTCGAAGTTTTCACGTGGCTGCAGTTTGTACACGCATGCATCGGTGAAAAACTCGGGCCACAAGTCCCAGTTGCCGCTGTCCACGGCACTGGCGTAATCGGCGTAAAGCTGCTGGATGTCGAACCAGGTTTGCAGGTCTATCAAAGGTTTGGCCATGATCAATCCTCCATCACTTTGCGCCAGTATTCGTACATGCCCCTGATCAGGGTTTCGGTCACCATGTGGTCGGTCTCGCCCACATCGCGTCCGCCCAGCTCCACCAGCATGCGGTGCTCGGGTTTGCTTTCAAAGGCCTGCTGCGAAAACTCGATCACCTCGCCATCGTCGGCCGACACGAAGCCCGCCGGGCCAAACAGGTTGGCCTGGCGCAAACGGCGCTCGGTCATCTCGGGCGTGTCGTCTTCAAAGCCAAAGTGCGTCCAGACAAAGTCAAACGCGCCATGACCATCGGGCTGGATGTGGCGGGTGGACACGCTGTTGACCTGCTGCTGAAAAATCACGCTGGGAAACAGCGTCATCATCACGGCGGTGGGCATCTGATCGCCCAGTTGCCACCAAGGCTCGGGCACGATGTCCAAAAAACTCGGGTCATTGAGCTGCATGCTCGCCTTGAAGCTGCTCACTTGCGTGACCTGGGCTTTGTCGCCCGCAGCCTGACCCGCTGAGCCGCGCGTGGAAATCATGGCCGCATGGCGGTGGTGTTCGTCCATGCGCAGCTCAGACTTGTTGTCGGCACGCCAAAGGCCAAAGGTCACAAACCAGGTGTGCAGCAGGCCGGGGTGGTAAGGGTCTTTGATGTTTTCCTGCATCAGCTTCCAGTTGCCCGGAATGCGTTGGCGGTTGTAGCCCAGGATGGTGAGCTTGCGGCCATTGAACAGACGGTCAAAGTAACGCAGGATGGTGGGCCCCATGAAGTCTTCGAGGGACTCCACCGCATGGTCAAACGAGGCAAACACCACCCCGCCCCGTGTGGCCACTTTCAGCGAGGTCAGTCCGTGGTCCTTGGGGTCAAAGTCGGCGGGCATGCCGCCATTGACTTTGCCATCCTGGCGCACGCCACGCCTGAAGGGCACGCCTTGCAGCTTGCCGTCCAACGCGTAACTCCACTGGTGATAGGGGCAGACCAATTCTTTTTTGTTGCCATGCCGCTCACGGCAAAACGCCATCCCCCGGTGGGCGCAGACGTTTTCAACGACGTGAATTTGACCGTCCTGGCTGCGCGTCATGATGACCGAGCGTTCGCCGATGGCGGTCCGCTTGAAGTCGCCCGGGTTGGGGACCTCGGCCTCCAGGCCCACATAGCTCCAGTGGGCTTTGTAAAAAAACCGATCCAGTTCTTTTTTGTGGCTGTCCTGGTTGGCATAAAGGGCAAAGGGCACACGGCTCGTACCCTGTGTCTCCCAGTGAATGGGGTGTTCCTGCATGGGGACTCCTGATGAAACTTGACTTGGATCATGCGTAAAATCTAAAAATTAGTAAACCGGATTATTTGTATAGTCAGTATTTGAAAATCAAATACAAAAGGGCATCCACCCATGGACATCTCCAAAATCGATCTGAACCTGTTGGTGGTCTTGCATCATTTGCTTTTGAAGAAGCGGGTGTCCACGGTGGCAGAGGTGCTGGGCATGAGCCAGCCTGCCGTCAGCAGTGCCTTGGGGCGTTTGCGCAGCACTTTGGGCGATGAGCTTTTTTTGCGCACGCAAGGGCGCATGGAGCCCACGCCCTATGCCTTGCAATTGGCCGAACCCGTGGCCATGGCTTTGGATGGTTTGCAACAAGCCTTGAATGTGCGGGCGGCATTTGACCCTGCGCTGAGCACGCGCAGCTTCACCCTGGCCATGACCGATGTGGGCGAGATGTATTTTTTGCCGGTGCTGGTGGATGCCTTGACGCGGTCAGCCCCCGGGGTGACCTTGCAGGTGGTCAGCGTGACGCAGGCCTCGCTCAAAGAGGACATGGCCACCGGCCGCATTGACCTGGCCATGGGTTTGTTGCCGCAGCTGCAGGCGGGGTTTTTTCAGCAAGCCTTGTTTCGGCAGAAATACATTTGTTTGATGCGCCAAGGGCATGCGCTGGCAGAACAAGACATGCTGCATCTGGCGGCATTCACCGCGGCCGAGCATGTGCGCATCGTGGCGGCCGGCACAGGCCATGGCCGGGTCGATGTCGCTTTGGAAAATCAAAAATTGCGTCGGCAGTTTCGATTGACCGTGCCGCACTATGTGGCGCTGGGTGATGTGCTGCGCCACTCGAACTTGATTGCCACCGTGCCCGAACGGTTTGCCGACCGCGTCCTCGAACCGTTTGGGCTCGTCAAACGCGATTTACCGATACCCCTGGCGCAAAGTGCCATCCACCAGTTTTGGCACAGTCGCTTGCACCGTGACCCGGGTCATCAATGGCTGCGTCAATTGACCTGGGGTCTTTTTGGGGATGGTCAGGTGCCAGGCGAAGAAAAACCCATTTGACGAGTGTTCCGCCTGGAGGCGGATCACGGCCAAATGGGTTGCGCTTGTTGGGGTTTGAACCCCTCGCCGCCCCTGGATGACCCAGGGGGAGGCGGCATCACATGCGGCAGCCAGCGCCCGAGTCAGCCAGGGCCTTGGCGGCAATGCCAATGACCTTGTTTTCCTTGTTGGAAACTTCACGCAGGTAAATGTCTTGCACGGGGTTGTGCGATTTGCTCATGGTCCACTTGCCACGTGGGCTGTCGATCACGGCGGTTTCCATGGCCTTGATCATGTTGGCCTTTTGGCTCACATCACCTTTGACAGCGTTGGCACCCTGCACCAGCAACAAACCCGTGTCGTAGCCTTGCACGGCATACACATCGGGCTGCATCTTGAAGGTTTTGGCGTAGTTGAGTCGGAATTCCTTGTTGCGCTTGGTCTCGATGCCGTCGCCGTAATGCAGGGCAGTGAGCACGCCGTCAGCTGCGGGGCCAGCGGCCTCGAGTACGCCTTCGGTCAAAAAGCCCGAACCATACAGCGGAATCTTGCCCTTGAGGCCCGCTGCGGCGTAGTCGCGCAAAAACTTGGCCGCGCCGCCGCCGGCAAAGAAGCAAGCCACAGCGTCGGGCTTGAGCGCGGCGATTTCGGTCAGCAGCGCCTGGAACTCGACGTTGGGGAAGGGCAGGCCCAATTCCTTGATGATGGTGCCACCCGCTTTGGTGTAGCTTTCTTTAAAACCTTCAAAGGCTTCATCACCAGCGGCGTATTTCCAGGTGATCCAGACTGCCTTTTTGTGGCCGCGCTTGACCATGGCTTCGCCCAGCGCCATGGTGGGCTGGCTGTTGGAAAAGCTCGTACGGAACACATTGGGGGCGCACTGGGCGCGGGTGGCAATGTGCACGCCCGCGTTGGGGATCAAACTGATCACGCCGCTTTCACGAGCTACGCGGTGGATGCCCATTTGCACGCCCGAGTGCACGGTGCCGATCAGCACATCGACCTTGTCGCGCTGTACCAGTTTGTTGGCATTTTCTATGGCTTTGGAGGGCTCGGATTCGTCGTCCACCTTGAACCATTCAATCTCACGGCCCCCGAGCTTGCCACCTTGCTCGTTGATGGCCATGCGCACGCCGTTTTCAATGGCCACGCCCAGTTGGGCAAAGGTGCCGGTGTAGGGCAGCATAAAGCCCACACGGATCTTGCCGCTTTGCGCTAGGGCATTTTGGGGGAGCAGCAAACCAGTTGTTGATGCACCCAACAGGCTTGCGCCGTGGGTCAAGATTTGCCGACGTGAAGAAGAGAGGGTCATGGGTTTTCCAAGTGGAGGACAATTTTGCACACGCTACAAAAAGGCTTGTGGCGAGAATGACAGAACCATTATGGAACTTTTTGTGGGCTTAAATTGCAGACTCCCATCCGAGAAAACCCGAAGAGGTGCCGCTGAAATGGCTTCTGATTTTGGGAGGTCTTTGATTGCCAAGTCTTTGCTGGATGAGGTTAGACCAGCTTGTCGACCCATCAACATTGAATCTTTGGATGAGATTCATGCGTTGGAATGGAGGGTCAAAATGGTCTGCCCGACAGGGATCGAACCTGTGACCCACAGCTTAGAAGGCTGTTGCTCTATCCAACTGAGCTACGGGCAGAAACTTCAGATGAGACAGAAACACAAAAGGCCCTGACGGGCCTTTTAGAACTGTGCGTCTTGTAAAAGACTTTTGAGGGTATTTACTTAAATTTGAGTTTAAGAAAATGGTCGGAGCGGCGGGATTCGAACTCGCGACCCTCTGCTCCCAAAGCAGATGCGCTACCAGGCTGCGCTACGCTCCGACAAGCGATATTCTAACCCTCAAATCATCACTTTTTGGTTGGACGGTTGAAAAAGTCGTGGTTAATGTTCAGAAAGTCAGAATGCTCAATGATGAAGAGTTTGGCAGGTGCTTTGAGACTTGTTTCTTCTGGCATAAAAAAGGCCTGCAAGGGCAGGCCTTTTGTGAGTGGGTGGTGTCCTCTCAACTGCCGCGTGTGACGGGCATGCGAACTTCACCTGGCAAGGCCAATTGCTTGGCCAATTCCAGCTTGGCCAGCGAGTTGCGGTGCACCTCGTCCGGGCCATCAGCCAAGCGCAGGGTGCGCTGGTGGGCGTACGCATAAGCCAAAGGGAAGTCTTGCGACACACCACCACCGCCGTGGGCCTGAATGGCCCAGTCGATGATCTGGCAGGCCATGTTGGGGGCCACGATCTTGATCATCGCGATTTCGGCCTTGGCCACTTTGTTGCCCACGGTGTCCATCATGGATGCGGCCTTGAGCGTGAGCAGGCGGGCCTGCTCGATCATGCAACGCGACTCGGCGATGCGCTCTTGCCAAACGGTCTGACGGGCCACTTCACGGCCAAAGGCCACACGCTCGTTCAGGCGCTTGCACATCAGCTCCAGCGCGCGCTCGGCAATGCCGATGGTGCGCATGCAGTGGTGGATGCGGCCAGGGCCCAAGCGGCCTTGGGCAATTTCAAAGCCACGGCCTTCGCCCAGCAAAATGTTTTCGGCTGGCACGCGTACGTTCTTGAGCACCACCTCCATGTGGCCGTGCGGGGCGTCATCGTAACCAAATACCGACAGGGCGCGCACCACGGTGATGCCGGGTGTGTTGGCAGGCACCACGATCATGGATTGTTGCTCGTGCCGACCCGCGTCAGGGTTGGTTTTGCCCATGACGATGTAGACCGCGCAGCGTGGGTCACCTGCGCCTGACGACCACCACTTGCGGCCATTGATGACGTACTCGTCACCATCGCGGCGAATCTCGCATTCGATGTTGGTGGCATCGGATGAGGCCACATCGGGTTCTGTCATCAAAAACGCTGAGCGGATTTCGCCGCGCAACAATGGCTCAAGCCATGTGTCTTTCAGCTCTTCGCTGGCGTAGCGTTCGAGCGTTTCCATGTTGCCGGTGTCGGGGGCTGAGCAGTTGAAGATTTCTGCGGCAAAGGGCACGCGTCCCATGATTTCGCACAGGGGTGCGTATTCGAGGTTGGACAGGCCTTGGGGTGCACGGGTGGACTTGGGTAAAAACAGGTTCCACAATCCGGCGGCCAAGGCCTTGGGCTTGAGTTCCTCGACGATTTTGGTGGGGACCCAAGCGTTGCCTCTGGCACGGTTTTCGGCGATCTCTTCAAAGAACCGCGCCTCGTTGGGGTAAATGTGCTCGTCCATGAAGGCCAACAAACGGGCCTGCATGTCTTTGACCTTGGGGGTGTATTCAAAATCCATGGTCTCTCTCCTGGGGTTGTGGTTCGGGGGGTAAAAGGGTCAGGCCTGACGGGCAAAACGCCAGGCGAGCTCGGCCATGGGTCGGGCGCCAGCGCCCGAGGTCTTGGCTTGTTCGCTGGACGCGGTGCCGTCTTCGACGCGTTTGGCAATGCCTTGCAAAATGGCCGCGATGCGGAACATGTTGTAAGCGAGGTAAAAATTCCAGTCCTGGGCCAAAGCTTCGGGCGTGGTGAAACCCGTGCGCTCGCAATAGCGGCGGATATATTCGACTTCAGATGGGATGCCCAAGGCGGCGAAATCGAGACCACCTATGCCACGGAAGGTGCCTGGTGTGATGTGCCAAGCCATGCAGTGGTAGCTGAAGTCGGCCAGCGGGTGGCCCAGGGTGGACAGCTCCCAGTCCAGCACGGCCAGCACGCGCGCTTCGGTGGGGTGGAACATCAGGTTGTCCAGGCGGTAGTCGCCGTGCACGATGCCGACCAGCGACTCGTCCTTGGCGCTGGCCGGGATGTTTTTGGGCAGCCATTCGATCAGCTGGTCCATCTCGGGAATGGGCTGAGTGATGGATGCGGCGTATTGCTTGCTCCAGCGGCCAATTTGGCGCTCGATGTAGTTACCGGGTTTGCCGTAGCTGGACAGTCCTTGCTTGGCGACATCGACCTTGTGCAGCGCCGCCAGCACCCGGTTCATCTCGTCGTAAATCGCGCCGCGTTCGGACGGCGTCATGCCGGGCAGGGACTGGTCCCAGAGCACACGACCTTGCACGAACTCCATCACATAAAAGGCGCGGCCAATCACCGATTCGTCGTCGCACAGCACATGCATTTCGGCCACGGGCACATCGGTGCCGTGAAGGCCTTGCATGACGGCAAATTCGCGCTCAATGGCATGCGCCGAGGGGAGCAGCTTGGCCACCGGTCCCGGCTTGGCACGCATCACGTATTGGCGCGAGGGGGTGATGAGCTTGTAGGTGGGGTTCGATTGCCCGCCCTTGAACATTTCCACGCTCAAGGGACCCACAAAACCGGGCAGCCGGGCGCTGAGCCAGGCCTCCAAGGCAGGGATGTCGAAGGCGTGGGTGCCGGTGACAGGCCGGGTCCCCACAAAATGATCAAAAGCACTCATGGGTGGACCCGTCGAAAATTGGTTTTCGCCGCAGACAGCGGCGAGAGGGTGGAAATGGGGTGTGTCAGTGGTCCGCGTTGACGATCAGCAGCAGCGCGTCGCGGTCCAGCACCACCAGGCCACCGGGCTCGATGCGGATGATTTGCTCGCGCTCCATTTGCTTGAGTTCCTGGTTGACCCTCTGGCGCGATGCGCCCAGCAGTTGCGCCAGTTCTTCCTGGGCCAATTGCAAGCTGATGCGAATCGCCTTGGCGTCCGACAAACTGGGCACGCCGTAGCTGCGCAGCAAGTGGTTGAGCTGCTTGGCCAGCCGAGCCCGCAAGGGCAGGGTGTTGAGGTCCTCTACCAAGCCATAAAGCTGGCGAATGCGCCGCGCATGCAGGCGCAGCATCGCGTCGTAAAACTCGACGTGCTGCGTGAGGATTTTCTTGAAGTCGGCCTTGGCCACGTTGAGTGTGGTCGTGTCGCCGTGTGCATAGCAGTCGTGCGTGCGCCGATCCCCGTCGAAGATCGATACATCGCCAAACCAAATGCCCGGCTCTACATAGGTCAAAGTGATTTGCTTGCCCGACACCGAGGTCGAGCTCACGCGCACAGCACCCTTGGCGCAGGCGATCCACTGCTCGGGCGGGTCTCCCCGTGCCGCGAGCATGTCGCCATCTTTGTGTCGTTTGACGTAAGCGCATCGAAGTATGTCGTGTCGAAGTGAAGGTGAAAGGCTTGAGAACCAGCGACCACTGTTGATCGCCTCTCTTTCCTCCATTGTCAGAATGGGCTCGTCCATGCTCTGTCCTTTGAGTGACTGATGATTGGGTTTTTGTCGCCTGGGGGACCAGTCGCTTTATTCGTATTCGGGTTTTTGCTTATTCAAAAATGCACCAATGCCAATGCCTGCGTTGGGGTGGTGCAGGTTTTTGACAAAGTGGTCCCGTTCGCGTGCCAATTGCGCATTGAGGCTGCTGCCATCGGCATCGCTGAGTAAATCCTTGATGCTGGTCAAAGCGTTGGGTGCTCGGCTGTTGAGTTGTTCACAAAGTTGCAGGGCTTGTTGCAGGGCTTGGCCTGCATCGGCCAGGCGGTTGACCACCCCCATTTGTTGCAAGCGTTCTGCGCCAATGCGCTCACCACACATGAGCAGTTCGGTGGCCAACTGGCGTGGTACTGCGCGTGACAGACTCCAGCTGCCGCCGCCATCGGGCGACAAGGCGATGGAGCTGTAGGCCATCACGAACACGCTGTTGCGGGCCGCGACGATCATGTCGCAGGCCAGTGCCAGCGAAAAACCGGCACCGGCCGCAGGGCCTTCAACGGCGGCAATCACCGGCTTGGGAAAGGTGCGGATCGCTTCGATCCAGTTGTGCAGGCCTTCGATGCTTTGCGCTTGGTGCTCGGGTGGCAGTTGGCGGTTGTTTTGTAAGCGCTGCAAATTGCCGCCCGCGCTGAAGATGCCGTTGGACCCGGTGATCACCACGCTGCGCACATCGGGGTTGGACTCGGCCACGCTCAAGGCCTCCACCCCGGCGGCGTACATTTCTGGTCCGAGCGCGTTGCGAAATTCAGGGTTGCTGAGGGTCAGGATCAGGGTCCGGCCTTCGCTGGTGCTGAGCAGTTGGGCGGTCATGCTCAGTCTTCCGTGTGCATGAGGGACAAGCCAATGGCACCTCGGCGGCGCAACCAGGGGCTTGGGCGATAGCGTGTGTCGCCATAGACCGTTTGCAGATTGAACAGCACTTCCAAAATGCTGTCGGGTCCCAGCTTGTTGCCCATGGCCAGTGGACCCATGGGGTAGGCCAGGCCCAATGTCACGGCGGTTTCCAGGTCTTGTGGGCTGCAGATGCGCTGCTGGCACATGTCAGACGCGATGTTGACAATGGTGGCCACGACGCGCTGCGTGACAAAACCGCCGCTGTCGCGGATCACCGACACGGCTTTGCCGTCGCGGGCAAACAGGGCGTGAGCGGCGTCGCGCATGTCGGCGCGTGTGGCCGGGTTGGTGGCCAAGACGCGGCGCTTGGTGGACGCATCCACAAACAGCATGTCGATGCCCACGGTGCGGGCGGGGTCGAGGCGCTCGACCACGGCCACGGTGGTGATGTCAAAGCCCAGCGGGGCGACGAGGGTCAGTGCTTCAGGCGAGGGCGATGCGCCGGTTTCGATTTTGGCACCCAGGTCTTTGAGCAGCTGCAGCAATTCCATGCGGCGGGCTGCGCGGGGCGAAACCCAGACGGGGGGCATGCTGTCCACCACGGGAACAGGTGGCTCGGCGGGCACTTGCGCTGCGCCATCGACGTATTTGTAAAAGCCTTCGCCGACCTTTTTGCCGACCACACCACCGGCCAGTCGCTGGGCGGTGATCACGTTGGGGCGGTAGCGCGGCTCTTCGTAATACTGGTGGTAAATCGATTCGATCACATGGTGCGATACATCGAGTGCGGTGAGGTCAAACAACTCGAAGGGGCCGAGTTTGAAGCCGACTTGGTCGCGCAATATGCGGTCAATGGTGGCGAAATCGGCGATGCCTTCGCTCACAATGCGCAGCGCTTCGGTGCCGTAACCACGTCCGGCGTGGTTGACGATGAAGCCGGGTGTGTCTTGGGCCTGCACCGGGGTGTGGCCCATCTGGCGTGCAAAGTCAGACAGGCGCTGGCAGACGCCAAGGTCTGTTTTGAGGCCGGCAATCACCTCGACCACCTTCATGAGGGGCACGGGGTTGAAGAAGTGGTAGCCCGCAAACTGCGCCGGGCGCTGCAAGGCGGCGGCAATGGCGGTCACTGACAGGGACGAGGTGTTGGTCACCAGCACCGCCGTGGGTGCCAGCACTTTTTCGAGTTCGGTGAACAGGCTTTTCTTGATGTCGAGCTTTTCAACGATGGCTTCGACCACCAGCTCGCATTCGGCCAGGTCTTGCAAGCTGGTGGCACCCCGCAGGCGGCTTTTGTGACCGGTCACGGCTTCGGCTGTGAGGCGGCCTTTTTCCTGCAACTTGTCCCATTGCTGGAACACGGCATCGCGCGCTTTTTGAATGGCTTCGGCTTGCGTGTCGTACAGCCAAACTTGGCTGCCTGCTTGCGCGGCGATTTGGGCGATACCGCGCCCCATGGCGCCAGCGCCGATAATGGCGACTTTGGAAAATGCGAGTGTCATGTTGGTTGTTGAAGAAGCTGAAGAGCGTTTAAGCGCAAAACTGCTCAAAGAGAGTCAATTTGAGACATTCAGTGAGGCATGGCTCGAGGGATTATCGCCTCACTCTTGCAGGACCCAGCGAGTCCTTGGAGCATCTCGTCTTGGACGAGTGTTGGGGCTGACGGCATGGAATTCGGTTTTTTGAAGATGGCTTTAGCGCCTGACTTGCAAGGCACCGGGGTTGACAATGTTGGTGGGGGTGCCCTTGATGTAGTTGACCACGTTGTCAAATGCCACACCGAAGTAAAGCTCGTAGCTGTCTTTTTCGACATAGCCAATGTGTGGCGTGCAAATGCAGTTTTCCAGTCGAAGCAGGGCCGATCCCTGCAAGATGGGTTCGGATTCAAATACATCGACTGCGGCCATCCCAGGGCGTCCGCGGTTCAATGCGCCGATCAAGGCGTTGGCTTCCAAAAGTTCAGCGCGTGAGGTGTTGACCAGCAAAGAGCTGGGTTTCATGCGGCACAGGTCTTCCGTGGTCACAATGCCTTGGGTTGATTCATTCAAGCGCAGATGCAAAGACAAAACGTCTGAGTTTTCAAAAAATGCCTCTCTGCTCGTGGACGCAGCGTAGCCGTCCTTGACCGCTCTGACGCGCGATTCATCGCTGCCCCAGATCTGAACTTGCATGCCAAAAGCTTTGCCGTAACCGGCCACCAGTTGCCCAATTTTTCCGTAACCCCAAATGCCCAGGGTTTTGCCCTTGAGGACAGTGCCCAAGCCAAAGTTGACGGGCATGGAGCTGGATTTCAGGCCAGACTGTTGCCAAGCGCCATGCTTGAGGCTGCTGATGTATTGCGGCAATCTTCGAGAGGCGGCCATGACCAGAGCCCAAGTCAATTCCGCAGGAGCGGTGGGCGAACCAACACCCTCGGCAACTGCAATGCCACGTTCGGTGCAGGCTGCCAAGTCAATGTGACTGCCAACACGTCCAGTTTGTGCAATCAATTTCAATCTTGGCAGTTTTTCAATCAAGGCCCGATTGAGTGCCGTGCGTTCACGGATCAGGACAATCACGTCAGCATCTTTGAGGCGAACAGAGAGTTGACCAATGCCTTTGACTGTGTTGGTGTATACCTTGGCGGGAAAATTCTCGAGCTTGGAAGCGCAACTGAGTTTGCGGACGACGTCTTGATAGTCGTCGAGGATCACGATGTTCATCCCGACATTGTGCCTTGACACTGGGCGCTTACGGCGGGGATGCGCAGATTCCTTTTGACTGAATCCGCTTTCATGGGCTTGCGTTGTGAAAGCGTGGTGTCGAGCCAATGGATTGAGCGGGTATGTACCCGCCGTGTTTTTACCGATGTGATTGCCTTGACTCGAGTGCCACCAAGCGGTCCAGCTCGGCGCAAACATCCGCCATGCGCCCCGAAATCACCATTCGTCCGGCACAGTCTGCCTGTTGACCGTTTTCCTGAATGCGCAAGACACGAAGGAGGGGCGGATTGTCTGGCACTTGCGTGCGCTGCGCGGCTGTACAAGCACTTGGGGGGCGGACGGCCCAGCTGGGGTGTGGGCGCGATGTACGAGATTTTGTCAAAACCGATGCGTTGACAGGATTAAGGTTCAGTTTTTTTAAAAAAACTGACAAAGTTAGCAGAGCGATTCCCATGTGAAACCTTTCAAATCATGGAGGTTGGACACAGGCAGGATTGCTGAAGAAAATCGCTGGGCTCAGGGCTGAAGAACAGCGCCCGCCACCTGAGCCAGGATTTAAAGCATCAAATGATGAATGTGTTGCGTATCAGGCCCACCGCCAAGCCTTCAATGTCAAAAGGTTCGCCAGGACGCACCAAAATGACCGGGTAATCTGGGTTTTCAGGCAGCAGTTCAATGCCAGAGGCTGTTTTGTTCAAACGTTTGACCGTGACATCGTCCCCCAAACGGGCCACCACAATTTGTCCATTGCGAACGTCTTTGGTTGATTTCACGGCCAACAAATCTCCATCCATGATGCCCGCGTCCCGCATGGACATGCCTCTGACACGCAACAAGTAATCAGGCTGTTGTGCGAACAAAGTGCTTTCGACTTGGTAAGAGCGGTCAACATGTTCTTGCGCAAGGATGGGAGAGCCAGCGGCAACCCGCCCCACCAAGGGCAAACAAAGTTGCGCCAGTCCGGGCAGGTTCAGGCTGAACGAATCCGCAGGCACACGGGGCGTGCTGCGGGCGCTGCCTTTGAGACGAATTCCGCGGGAAGTGCCGCTGACCAGTTCGATGACGCCTTTGCGGGCCAGTGCTTTGAGGTGCTCTTCGGCCGCGTTTGCCGACTTGAAACCCAATGCCGTGGCGATCTCTGCGCGTGTGGGTGGGGAACCCGTGTTGGCCATGGTGTTCTGAATCAGGTTCAGAATTTCTTGTTGCCTGGCCGTGAGTTTCGGATCGTCGGTCATCGGTGCTCCTAGGGCTGTTGTTTCATCCAGTGACTGTATTTTTAACCAGTTTTTGAGGTTTTGCAAGGAGTGTGTGTAAAAACCATCAACCATGGGCCTTGGATGCAAAGCGCCTTGGTGTGGAGCCGCAGGGCATTTGCAACAAAAGCGATGGCCGGGCACCCCCAAAAACAAAAAGCCCCTTAACGGGGCTTTGTGAGGCTGTGCAGCGCATGCCGCGCTCAAGAATTCATCAGCTGAGTGCAGCGAAGGCGCGAGCCGTGATGTCTTCCACACTGCCGGAGCCACTGATGGCGCGGTAGCGGGGGGCTGACGCCGCATCTGCTTTGGCCCAGTTGGAGTAGTAGTCAACCAAGGGGCGTGTTTGCGCACTGTAAACATCCAGGCGTTTTTTGACGGTTTCTTCTTGATCGTCAGCGCGTTGAACCAAGGGCTCTCCGGTGATATCGTCCATTCCGTCCACCTTGGGTGGGTTAAATTTGACGTGGTAGGTCCGACCCGAGGCAGGGTGCGAGCGACGACCGCTCATGCGTTCAATGATGGCATCGAAAGGCACATCGATTTCGAGCACATAGTCCAACTTGACGCCTGCAGCCTTCATGGCATCTGCTTGAGGAATGGTTCGTGGAAAACCATCGAACAGGAAGCCATTGGCACAATCTGCTTGGGCAATCCGCTCTTTGACCAGGTTGATGATCAGGTCATCGCTGACCAGACCGCCAGATTCCATCACCGCTTTGGCTTGAAGTCCAAGCGGTGTTCCAGCTTTCACGGCAGCACGCAGCATGTCACCTGTGGATATTTGTGGGATGTTGTATTTCTGGCAAATGAAGGTGGCTTGTGTGCCTTTGCCGGCGCCAGGTGCGCCCAACAGAATCAGTCTCATGGAAGTTCCTTATAGCTTGTCATGGGTGTCTGTCAGATGGATCTCATACGGACCCACGTCTCCTGACAACATAGGTCGAGAATATCACGCGATGCTCAAGCCAGGCTTACGCCATCAGCAGGGCGCGGACCCGATCCAAATCTTCAGGCGTGTCAACACCAGGCCCAGGGGCCTTGTCAGTGATGTGCACCGCAATGGCGTGTCCATGCCAAAGTGCGCGCAATTGCTCCAGTGATTCCACAGTTTCAATGGGGGCTACAGGCAATTGTGGGAAAAGTGATAAAAATCCTGCCCGGTAAGCGTAAATGCCCACATGGCGCAAGGGTGCGGGGTCTGGCAGTTGCATCAAAAGCGGGTCAGCAGGGCCATCTCGCCACCAAGGGATGGGCGCTCTGCTGAAATAAAGCGCGATGCCACGGGCATCGGTGACCACTTTGACCACATTGGGATTGGTGAAGTCGGCGCAGGATGTGATGGCATGGGCAGCGGTGCTCATGCTTGCTTGCGGACACTGCGTCAAAGCAAGGGCGACTTGGTTGATCAATTCCGGTTCGATCAGGGGTTCGTCGCCCTGGACATTGACCACCACCCGGTCGGCGGGCAATCCCAGTTGCTGACAAACTTCAGCCAAACGATCACTGCCGCTGGGGTGGTCTTGTCGTGTGAGTAAGGCCTGTATGCCGTGCTCGGCACAAGCGTTCACAATGCGGACGTCATCAGCGGCGACCACCACTTGTTGGGCCCGCGAGCGTTGCGCTTGCCTGGCCACTCGCACGATCATGGGCAATCCCACGACATCGGCCAAAGGCTTGTTGGGCAGTCGCGTTGAAGCCAGGCGTGCTGGAATCAGGACCGTAAAGTCCAGTTGGGTAGTGATTTCGCTCATGACCGTGGGCTCACAAGGGGGGACGCAACGCGGCCAATTTGTCGAGCTCATCATCGCTCAAGGGGCGGGCTTCATTCTCAAGCAAGATGGGAATGCCTTGGCGCACAGGATAGGCCAGCCGGGCGCTTCGTGAGAGCAACTCTTGCGCCTCACGGTCAAAGTTCAAGGGGCCTTTGGTCACGGGGCAGACCAGCAGTTCAAGCAGTTCAAGCAGTTTGGTGTCCATCAAGGAATGATAACTGCGACAAGGTGGCCCTCGTGATGGGTTGCCGTGAAATCGTGTTCCGATGTCGCGCAAGAACCGTTTTGCTCAAAAGTGTGGGTCTGTTTTTGCCAACAGTGCGTCCAAGGCATGCCAAAAAGCAGGTTCAGGCGTGAGCACCAGGGGCACCGCCAGCGCGGTCGGTTGTCGTTGCCAGAGCTTGGCGGCGTCTTTTTCGGTGCACAGCAAGGGTCTCGGACCTTCGCTGCTTGGCCAAGTTGCAAAGTTGAAATGATCGGGCAAGGCGTGAGTGGTGGCCAGTTCAAGGCCGTTTTCTCGGAGCATCTTGAAGAAGGATTCTGGACGCGCCAGTCCAGCAACTGCATCAACGGGGCTTCTTTTTAAATCGCTCAAGGTGCTTGTGCGACCTTGTGCATCCTGCGCCATTTGACCCAGTTGCCGCTTCGCCTGGAAACCACCAGACAGATTGTTGATGCCCGTGTGGAGAAGCAAGTCAACGGATCTGGGCCATTTTTCTCGCAAAGGCCCAGCAGGAAGCAGCCAGCCATTGCCAACGCCGCGTTCGTCCATCACACAAATTTCGATGTCTCGGGCCAAGGCCCAATGTTGCAAGCCATCGTCACAGACCAAGGTGTCCACTTGAGGATGGGCGGCCAACAAGGCCTGGCCTGCTTCAACGCGGGATGAACCAACCCAAACAGGAACCCCTGTTTTTTGGCGAATGAGCAAAGGCTCGTCTCCCACGGTTTCGGGACGATCGGCCGGAAGGACTTCGCGGGTGTCACGGGTCTGACGGCCATGACCCCTGGAGATCACGCCGACCGTGTGCCCTTTGTGTTGCAGGTGTTCAACCAAGGACATCGTCACGGGCGTTTTTCCCGCGCCGCCAGCCACAACGTTGCCAACCACAATGACCCGAACGGGCAGTCGATGTCTGCTTTTGAGGCCAGTCATGTAAAGGCCTGTTCGAGCCATTAAAGCAAGCTGATAAAGCCAGGCCACGGGCATGAGCAAGTGGGCAGCCCAGCCACGCGACAGCCAAATGCGCGGCAGTCGTTGGTGAAGCCAGGTGCCAAGCGCCATGGAGAGTCAAGACCCCGCTGAATCAGCCGATTGGGTCGCAAAGGTGATTTGCGACAAACCTGTGCGGCGGGCCGCTTCCATCGCATTGACCACCGACTGGTGGCTTGCTTGGGCATCCGCACTGATCACCAAAGTCATTTCTTTGGAGGCCAAATTGGCCAAAACAGCCGAAAGTGCACTGACTGAGCCGCCATTGACCGGTGTTTTGTTCAAGGCATATTGGCCTTGTGCGCTGATGGTCAAGATGATTTGCTGAGGCCGGTCTTTTTGTTTTTGTGCATCGGCCACAGGCAAAGTCAGGCTGATTTCTGTCAAACGCGACCATGTGGTGGTGAGCATCAGAAAGATCATCACCACCAACAAAATGTCGATGAAGGGGATCAAGTTGATTTCGGGCTCTGAGGAGGGGCGGTTTTTACTGAAATTCACAATCAATACACAGTCAGTCACGCAAATGGTTCAGGTGTCGGCAAAATTGTTCGCTGGCTATTTCCATGTTCAGCAGGTGATTGTCCACCACGGATCGGAAGTAACGCCAAAACATCAAGGCAGGGATCGCCACAATCAGGCCGAAAGCGGTGTTGTACAAGGCGATTGAAATGCCCTGAGCCAATTGGGCCGGTTGGTTGTTGGCCGCAGTGTGAGCGCCAAAAATCTCGATCATGCCGACCACGGTGCCTAAAAGGCCCAGCAACGGGGCGGCCGAAGCAATGGTGGCCAAAGTGGTCAGGTAACGCTCTAAGTCTCGTGCTGCCTTGCGCCCGGCCATTTCCATCCCGGATTGGACATCTTTGTGGGTGGCTTGGGGGTTTTGTTGCAAATTTCTGATGCCGCTGGCCAGAACGGGCCCTAAAACGCCCATGGTTTCCAATTGGCGCACCACTTCTTCTGACGGCAAGTTTGAGCGAGTGGCCTCCATGGCTTTTTCCAAAGTGTTCGATGGGGCAACTTTGCGGGTCTGCAATTGAAACAATCGTTCAATGATCAAGGCCAAGGCCAGGACAGAGCACAGAATCAGGGGCCAAATGGGCCAACCTGCGGCTTGTATGATCGATAACAAAACTTTTCCTTCTTGAGAGTTCGGTGTGACAAAAGATTGTCATTATGAACGATGTCTCAAGCGCACGAGGGCGTCTTTAGAGCCCGTCTTTGAGGGTTTCCAACGGGGGAGGCTGTCCTGTGGATAACTTTGTGAAGAACTTTTGAATGAATTTTTTTGAATACTTCTATATTCGATCAATTTTCAGATTTTGGTGCCGCTTTTTTGGGAAAAATTGAATGAAATCAAATGCTTAAGATGAACCAAGAGCGTGTGTGCTTTTTGATGACCCTTGGTCTATGCCGTCCTTCATCTGTGGAGTACTTCACATCAAGCCTCAGCCCGAAGCGGATGGCTTGCCCCCCATTTGAATGACAATCCCCAAAATGAACATGCTCGAATCAAGCCAAGAAAGTGCCTGGACCGTCTCCGCTTTGTGCCGTGCTGTGGCCGATACCTTGGACCTGCGCTTCAACCCCGTGATCGTTCGAGGTGAAATTTCCGGCTTTTCACGCGCGGCCAGTGGCCATTGCTATTTTTCCATCAAAGATGACGCGGGTCAGATCCGATGCGCCATGTTTCGCCGTGCGGCCAGTTTGGTCGACTTTTCCCCGCGCGATGGCGAGATGGTCGAGGTGCGAGGCCGTCTGGGGGTGTATGAGGCCCGGGGTGACTTGCAATTGATTGTCGAGTCCATGCAGCGGGCAGGGCAGGGCGCACTTTTTGAGCAGTTTTTGAGACTCAAAATCAAACTGGAAAGCGAAGGGCTGTTTGATGCTGTGCACAAGCGCCCCTTGCCAACACAACCCCGTGCCATTGGTGTGGTGACTTCTTTGGGGGCTGCCGCTTGGCACGACGTGATGACCGCCTTACAGCGGCGTGTGCCGCACATTCCGGTGTTGCTGGTGCCTGCACTGGTGCAAGGTTCAGCTGCGCCCGCTACCTTGGTGCAGGCACTGAACAATCTGTACGCCCTTACCGCAGAAGACAATCCATGGTGTCCGCCTGTGGATGTGATTTTGCTGGTGCGCGGTGGTGGCTCTATCGACGATTTGTGGTCGTTCAACGATGAAAACCTCGCCCGTGTGATCGCCCAAAGTCCAGTGCCGGTCATCAGTGGCGTGGGCCATGAAACCGACTTCACCATTGCCGATTTTGTGGCCGATGTGCGTGCCCCCACTCCCACGGCTGCCGCCGAGCTGGCGGCGATGGATCGCGGTGCAGGTTTGCAGGCCCTGTCGGTGTTGGAGCAAAGGCTGAGCCGGGGCTTGATGCGACAGCAAGACCGACAAGCTCAGCGGCTGGACAGCGTTGCTTCCCGCTTCGGTTTGGGCCTGGTTCGTCAGCAAGAGCGGCAGACGCAACGCCTGAGTGCGCTTGCAACTCGTTTGAGTCGCCCGCAGGGCCTGCTGGGCCAGCACAGCCAGTGGCTTGATCGATTGGCCAGTCGTCTGCAAAGCGGGGTGCAAACCCAGTCAACTTTGCAGTCTCACCATTTGGACCGCTTGGCCGACCGCCTGGCTTTCAACCGAAGCCAGCAGGTGCACCAACGTGCGCAACGTTTGGAACACGCGGCATTGCGCTTGTCATCGGTTGACCCGCGTCTGGTTTTGGAGCGCGGCTACGCATGGTTGAGCGATGAGCAAGGCAATGCTTTGAGCCAAGTCACTCAATTCAGGTCCGGACAAGGGGTTCGGGCGACCTTGGCCGATGGGGACGTGTCCTTGGTGGTCACACCCTGAACGAAAGTTCTGAACGGGTGGCTCTGTTTGGTGATGGCGGTGAAGGTGATGAACCTGCTCCTTGGATCGTTATTTTTCAGTGACCTGTCACCCTCAAGGGCGATCAAGCTGCCCCTAAAATGCAACAGTTATCTTTTTCACACCACCAAAGGACGCCTTCATGGAACACACCTTGCCCGCATTGCCTTACGCGATTGATGCTTTGGCCCCTCATTACAGCCAGGAAACTTTGGAGTTTCACCACGGCAAGCACCACAACGCTTATGTTGTGAACCTGAACAACCTGCAAAAAGGCACTGAATTCGAGAGCATGCCCCTCGAAGAGATCATCAAGAAGTCCAGCGGCGGCATCTACAACAACTCCGCTCAGATCTGGAACCACACCTTCTTCTGGAACTGCATGAAGCCCCAAGGCGGCGGTGAGCCCACTGGCGCATTGGCTGATGCCATCAACGCCAAGTTTGGCAGCTACGCCGCTTTCAAGGAAGCCTTCGTCAAGAGCGCCGTGGGCAACTTTGGCTCCGGCTGGACATGGCTGGTCAAGAAAGCCGACGGCTCGGTGGACATCGTCAACATGGGCGCTGCTGGCACCCCCTTGACGACTGGCGACACCGCCTTGTTGACTGTGGACGTTTGGGAACACGCTTACTACATCGACTACCGCAACATGCGCCCCAAGTTCGTTGAGACTTTCCTCAGCAATTTGGTGAACTGGTCGTTCGCTGAGAAAAACTTCGCCTGATCGAAGTTCTCTCCAAGTCAAAAAGCCCGCAGATGCGGGTTTTTTGATTTCTGTGCTGGATTTTGCCAACCCACACAGCTGAGCACGGGGTGGGGCCGGGGGCCGATTTCTGGTACTCCAGCATGAGGCTCCCGGCCCCACCCCGTGCTCAGCGGAACACCTGCCCAGCCGAAGTCAGCGAATCATCATCCCCCCATCGGCCACGATGGTCTGCCCCGTCACGTACTGCCCAGCCGGGCTGGCCAGGAACACCGCCACACCGCCAATGTCGTCGGGCTCGCCCATGCGTCGAAGTGGCGTTTCGTTGTTGTACTTGGTGCTGAGCACCGGGTCCTCGTGCAGGGCCTTGGCAAAGTCGGTCTTGATCAGGCCTGGCGCGATGCAGTTCACGCGGATGTTGTCAGGGCCCCATTCCACCGCCAAATTGCGCGCCAGCTGCATGTCGGCCGCCTTGGAAATGTTGTAAGCCCCGATGATGGCCGAGCCGTGCAGGCCGCCGATCGACGACACGATGACGATAGAACCGTCCTTCTTGGCTTTCATGTCAGGGTAGACCATGGTGCACAGCCAGGTGTTGGACAGCACGTTGTTGCGCATGACCTTGTCGAACACCTCGTCACTCATGCCTGTGGTGGGGCCGTAATAAGGGTTGGTGGCAGCGTTACACACCAAAATGTCGATCGGGCCCCAAGCTTGGCGGGTCTGATCGATCAGGTTTTGCAGTTGCTCTTTGCTGGAGATGCTGGCGGCAATCGCCATGGCTTCGCCACCTGCGGCCTGAATTTCCTTGACCACCCCTTCGCAGGCGTCTTGCTTGCGGCTGGACACCACCACCTTGGCGCCTTGCCGGGCCAGCTGGTGTGCAATCGAGCGACCAATGCCCCGGCTGGAGCCCGTGACGACGGCGACTTTGCCTGTGAGATTGAACAGTGACATGAAACGGTCTCCTTGTATGAATTGCTGGCAGTCTGCCTGCGTGTGGTGCTGGTGTCTGTCTTGCGGGTGTCACCTTGTTTGGGTTGCTGCTTTAAGTGGGAGCCCTGCCCTCGGGGCGATGGCTTGTGGTCTGCGAGCGGCCTATCGCGGCGAGGGCACCGCCCCACAAAGCCCCCAATCCTGGCCTCAAGGCTTGTCAGTCTGAGCCACAATGCTGCCCATGGAACAAGTTGATGCTGTTGTGATTGGGGCTGGCGTGGTCGGCCTGGCTGTGGGGCGGGCGCTCGCGCTCTCGGGCCGCGAGGTGCTGGTGCTCGAATCGGAAAATGCCATCGGCACGGGCACCAGCTCGCGCAACAGCGAGGTCATCCACGCGGGCATTTATTACCCGGCGGGCTCGCTCAAGGCGCGGCTGTGTATGCAAGGTAAGGAAATGCTTTACGCCTATTGCGCTGAGCGCGGTGTGGCGCATCGGCGGTTGGGCAAGCTGATCGTGGCGACAAGCATCGAGCAAGTGCTGGCGCTGGACGGGATCAGGGCCAAGGCGGCTGCCAACGGCGTGCACGACTTGCAAAAACTCACGGCTGCCCAGGCCCAAGCGCTGGAGCCCGCGCTCTCTTGCGAAGCGGCGCTGCTCTCGCCCAGTACTGGGGTGATTGACAGTCACGGCTACATGCTCGCCTTGCAAGGCGACATGGAAAACGCTGGCGGCTTGCTGGCGCTGGTCTCGCCTGTGCAGCACATTGGCGTGCGGCAGGGCACCGCCACACATCCGATTCGTGTGACCACACAAGACGGCACCGAGCTGGCGTGCAAAGTGCTGGTCAATGCTGCAGGATTGAGCGCCGTGGCGCTGGCCGAGCGCATGGACGGGCTGGACAAAAGTCTGTTGCCCCAAGCCCATTACGCCAAAGGCAACTATTTCACGCTCTCTGGCAAGGCCCCGTTCTCCCGCCTGATTTACCCCGTGCCCGAAAAAGCTGGTTTGGGCGTGCACCTCACGCTTGACCTGGGTGGCCAGGCCAAGTTCGGCCCCGACGTGCAATGGGTCGAAGACCCCGCCGACCTGCAAGTTGATCCGCGCCGGGGTGATGCGTTTTATGCCGAGGTGCGCAAATATTGGCCAGGTCTGGCCGAAGGCGCTTTGCAGGCGGGTTATGCGGGCATGCGCCCCAAGATCAACGCCCCGCACGAGGCGGCGGCCGACTTCATGATCCAGGGGCCTGCCGAGCATGGCGTGCCTGGCTTGGTAAACCTGTTGGGCATCGAGTCGCCGGGCCTGACCAGTTCTTTGGCAATCGCAGCGCAAGTGACCGCTTTGCTTTGAATGAAAAAGGCCATGCATGGGCATGGCCTTGTGTGTGATCTTGCGCAAATGCGCGAAGATCAGTTTTCCTCTGAGCCAATCAGGCGGTACACCAGCGCACCCAAAACGGCACCTGCAATGGGTGCCAGCCAGAACAGCCACAGCTGTGACACAGCCCAGTCACCCACGAACACGGCCACACCGGTGCTGCGGGCAGGGTTGACAGAGGTGTTGGTGACCGGAATGCTGATCAGGTGGATCAGGGTCAAGCACAAACCGATGGCGATCGGTGCCAGGCCTTGCGGTGCGCGCTTGTCGGTCGAACCCAGAATCACCAAGAGGAACATCATGGTCATGACCACTTCGGTCACCAGGGCAGCCACCATGTTGTAGCCGCCGGGTGAATGTTCACTAAATCCGTTGGAGGCAAAACCGCCAGCGACGTCAAAGCCCGCCTTGCCGCTCGCGATCAGGTACAGCACGCCACCAGCGGCAATGCCGCCGAGCACTTGGGACACGATGTAAGGTGCCAGGTCTTTGGCAGGGAAGCGACCACCGGCCCACAAACCGATCGAGACCGCCGGGTTCAGGTGACAGCCCGAAATGTGACCGATGGCAAAGGCCATGGTCAGGACCGTGAGGCCAAAGGCCAGCGAAACGCCTAAAAAGCCGATTCCCAATTGTGGGAATGCAGCCGCAAGCACCGCACTGCCGCAGCCGCCCAAGACCAGCCAGAATGTTCCGAAAAATTCGGCACCGTATTTTTTCATGATGAGCTCCGATAGAGTTGTTTGCCAACGGATGTTGGCTGTATTCAGTCTAAGCCGAATAAGAGCTATTTATGACTCTATAAACACTCGGTAACACCTTTGCGAGCAGGTCAGCCTGGTCAAGGCTTTGCACTGGTGCCTCAAGCGAGACAGCGCGGCTCGCATGGCAGCCTCTAACATCTTGTCCATGCACCCATTTGACGAAGCCATTGACCTGAGCCCCACCGCGCCCCACCAATTCACGGGCGCGACCCATCCGGCCTACGCCAACATGATTGGGCCTTTTGGCGGCACCACCTCGGCGCAGTTGTTGCAGTCGGCCCTGCTGCACCCCGAGCGCTTGGGCGAACCCGTGGCCCTGACGGTCAACTTTGCGGCCCCGGTGGCCGATGGCGAGATCCGTTTTGTGGCGCGTCCCGTGCGCACCAACCGATCGACCCAGCACTGGATCATCGAAGCCCATCAGACCCAAAATAACACAGAAGGCGTGGTGGCCACCGCCACAGCCGTGTTTGCCGTGCGCCGCGAAACCTGGTCGGATGTGGAGGCCGTGATGCCTGTCAACGTGCCCTCACCCGATGCTGTGCCCCGCATGCCCGTGAAAGGCATGCCCGCCTGGCCACAGCGCTACGACATGCGTTTTGTCGAAGGCGCTTTTCCGACAGCCTTTGACGAGCAGGAACAAGCCCACTCGCGCTCCACGTTGTGGGTGCGTGACGAACCCGAGCGGGCGATGGACTTCGCCTCGCTGGCGGCGATCAGCGACAGCTTTTTCCCACGCATTTACGTCCGTCGCCGCCGTCGGGCCATGATCGGCACGGTGTCCCTCACCACCTATTTCCATGCCGACAGCGCCTTGCTGGCGCAAGTCGGCACGCGCCATGTTCTGGGCGTGGCCAAGGCACTCAACTACCGCCACGGCTACTTTGACCAGACCGGCGAGCTGTGGAGTCCCGAAGGCCAGCTGCTGGCGAGCACGCACCAGCTGGTGTACTTCAAGGACTGAAGGCGCTTGAGCAGGAATTTTATGGATCCAGCCCTGTGAAGTTTGCAGGGTCACTTCAACCTTGCACCTTGTGAGAGCTGGCCCTGCTGGCGATCAGACGCTTGTGAGCCACAGGCTTTTCGCTTGGCTGCAAGCTCCCACAAAATTCTCCCAACGGCCAACACAAGGCTCAGATTTCATGGGGCCGAATTTATGGTGCTCAGCGCTTCATCTGCTGCAAAGCACTCGCCACTTCAGTGACCAGCGCTGGGCCTTTGTAGATCAAACCGGTGTAGATCTGTACCACGTCGGCCCCAGCTTCTATTTTGGAGATCGCATCGTGCCCACTCAGGATGCCGCCCACGCCGATGATGGGGAAGTCTTTGCCCAAGGCGGCGCGCAGTCCGCGAATCACGCGGTTGCTGCCTTCCAGCACGGGCGAGCCCGACAGGCCGCCCATTTCTTCGGCGTGCGCCAAGCCGCTCACGTCGTCTCGCGCCAGCGTGGTGTTGGTGGCAATCACGCCGTCCATGCCGTGCTTTTGCAAGGTGGCGGCGATCACGCCCACTTGCGTTTCGTCCAGATCGGGTGCGATTTTGAGGAACATGGGCACGCGGCGGCCGTGCTCGGCGCCCAGTTCTTTGCGCCGCGCAACCAGTGCGCCCAGCAAGCCGTCCAGAGCTTCATCGCTTTGCAGGGCGCGCAGGTTCTTGGTGTTGGGGCTGGAGATGTTGACCGTCACGTAGTCGGCATGCGGGTACACACCTGCCAGCGCGATCAAATAATCGTCGGTGGCGTTTTCGATGGGCGTGGCGGCGTTCTTGCCGATGTTCAGGCCCAAGAGGCGACCTTGCTGGCGAAACTTGGAGCGCTTGACGTTGGCGATGAAGGCGTCGAGCCCGTCGTTGTTAAAGCCCAGGCGGTTGATCAGCGCGTTGGCTTCGGGCAGGCGAAACATGCGGGGCTTGGGGTTGCCCGGCTGCGCCTTGGGCGTGACGGTGCCGACTTCGACAAAGCCAAAACCCATGGCACCCAGACCGTCGATGCAGCGGGCGTTTTTGTCCAAACCCGCAGCCATGCCGACGCGGTTGGGAAAGTGCAGACCCGCCAGCGTGATGGGCTGCGCCACAAAGGGCTGGCGGTAAGCGCAGTCAAGAGGGGTGTTTTGGGTGCGGGCCAGACCTTCGATGGTCAGGTCGTGGGCCGCTTCGGGGTCCATCTTGAATAAAAAGGGGCGGGCGAAGGCGTAGGGGATCAGGGACATTGGATAATTCCAGACGGTGAAAGCGGCAGGCTCGTTACAAGCCAATGCCCGATTGTCTCAAACCTGAAGGCCCGGCTTTTTTTCCCCGCGTTTGCCTTCCCCCCCTTTGACACTTCTCAAAAAACTCCAAGCCATGACACAAGACGAACTCAAAGCCCAGGTGGGCCAAGCCGCCCTTAAATATGTTGTCCCCGGCGAAATCGTTGGCGTGGGCACCGGCTCCACGGTGAACAAATTCATCGACGCGTTGGCCACCATGAAAGACCAAATCAAGGGCGCGGTGTCCAGCTCCGAAGCCTCCACCGTGCGCCTCAAGGCCTTGGGCATTACGGTGTTTGACAGCAACGAGGTCGAGAGCCTGTCGGTCTACATTGACGGTGCCGACGAGATCGACCACCAAGGCCACATGGTCAAGGGTGGCGGCGCGGCGCTCACCCGCGAAAAAATCGTGGCGGCGCAGAGCCAACAGTTTGTTTGCATCGCGGACGAGAGCAAGTTGGTGGATGCGCTGGGCGCTTTTCCATTGCCCGTTGAAGTGATCCCCATGGCCACCGCCCGGGTCATGCGCCAGTTCGCGGCCATGGGCGGCAGTGCGGCGGTTCGCCAGAAAGATGGCCAGCCGCTCGTGACCGACAACGGCCAGCACATTGTGGACGTGAAGGGCTTGAAGATCACCGACCCGGTGGCGTTTGAGAACACCGTCAGCCAGTGGCCGGGTGTGGTGACGGTGGGGGTGTTTGCGGTGCAAAAAGCGCAAGTGTGTTTGCTGGGCACCTCAGCTGGCGTGAAGACATTGGCTTTTTAAAGGCCCCATCTTTGGCGTTGGCAGGTCTTGGACCTGTGGTTCAAGACCCTCGGTCAGATGTTTGCCATGCAAAGGTGTCAGCTCAGTGCCGCCAATTCAGCCTCTTCAAACCCCGCCAGTCGCCTGGCCGCCAGGTTGAAGGGGGGGCGCAGTTTGGGCGCGTCGTATTGGGCGATCAGCTCGGCATAGGTGCTGACCGGGTCCAGACCGCGTTGCGAACACAAATACCGGTACCAGCGGTTGCCTGCGGCCACATGGCCAATTTCATCTTCCAAAATGATGTCCAGGATCTCGCCCGCGCGGTGGTCGCCCACGCTGACCAGCTTGTTTTTGACGCCCGGTGAGGCGTCCAGGCCCCGCGCTTCCATGGTGCGCGGCACGATGCCGATGCGGGCCAGGATGTCGCCCTGGGTGCGCTCGGCCATGTCCCACAAGGTGTTGTGGGCGGGAAAGTCGCCGTAGTCAAAACCCATGTCCAGCAAATGCTGGCGCAGCAAGCTGAAGTGTTTGGCCTCTTCTTGGGCAATGCGCACCCAGTCGGTGTAAAAAGCCTCGGGCATGCCCGCAAAGCGCCAGACCACATCCAATGCCAGGTCGATGGCGTTGAGCTCGATGTGCGCTATCGAGTGCACCAGCATGGCCCGGCCCTCGGGCGTGGCCATGGATTTGGCTTTGAGCTGGGTGTGTGGCACCAGCCGCGGGCGGGCAGCGCGGCCGGGGCCAGAAGAGGGGGCACATAAGCTGTCGAGCGCGCCCACAGGCAAGCTCAGGTCCAGTGCCAAAGTGGCCTGGGCCTTCAGGTTCGGGTCGGTTTGCGCCCAAGGGATCAGGGCGGAGGCGCGCAGGGTGTGCATGGTGATCGCTGGCAGCGCCCACGGCAGGGTGTGGGCATCCCTACAATTGTAGGTTTTCAAGAAAACCCAACCGACAGGAGACCGCCATGGCCATTTACCAACTGGATGATCAAACCCCCGATGTGGCCGACAGCGCCTGGGTGGCCGACAACGCGCAGGTCATGGGCGCGGTCAAGATCGCAGCCGATGCCAGTGTCTGGTTTGGCGTGACGGTGCGTGGGGACACCGAGACGATTGAGATCGGCGAGGGCAGCAACATTCAGGACGGCAGCGTGATGCACGCCGACCACGGCAAGCCGATCAAGGTTGGCAAGCACGTCACGGTGGGCCACATGGTCATGCTGCACGGCTGCACGATTGGCGACGAGTCGCTGATCGGCATTGGCGCGGTAGTGCTCAACGGTGCGAAGATCGGCAAGAACTGCCTGGTGGGTGCCGGCTCGCTCGTGACCGAGGGGAAGGATTTTCCTGATGGCTCCATGATCATGGGTACACCCGCCAAGGTGGTGCGCGAACTCAGCCCCGAGCAAATCGAAGGCCTGCGCCAAAGCGCCAAACATTACGTCGAGAACGCCCGCCGCTTCAAGGCGGGCCTGAAAAAAATCAGCTGATTTGTCGGTTGTCGCGAACGCTTTTTAACTTTTGAGGATCGGCCCCACGGGGCTGTTGATTGCACTTTGTCCGAACTCCATAAATTCATTTTCGAAGGCCTGCCGGTGCGCGGCATGCTGGTGCGCCTGACCGATGCCTGGCAAGACATCCTGGCGCGTCGCGCCGCCAATTCCGAAACCGGCGCTTACCCCGCGCCCGTGCGCCAGTTGCTGGGCGAGATGGCCGCAGCGGGCGTGCTGATGCAGGGCAACATCAAATTCAACGGCGCTTTGGTGTTGCAGATTTTTGGTGACGGCCCGGTCAAGTTGGGGGTGGTGGAGGTGCAACCGGATTTGAGCCTGCGCGCCACCTGCACCCAGGTGGGCGAAGTGGCTGAAGACGCGACGCTCAGCCAGATGGTCAACGTGAACAACGAAGGCCGCTGCGCCATCACCCTGGACCCCCAAGACCGCTTGCCCGGCCAGCAGCCTTACCAAGGCGTGGTGCCGCTGTTTGGCGACCGGGGCGAAAAGCTGGAAAACATCAGCGAGGTGCTGGAGCACTACATGCTGCAGTCCGAGCAACTGGACACCGTGCTGGTGTTAGCGGCCGACGACAAGGTGGCGGCGGGTTTGTTGATCCAACGCCTGCCCATCGAAGGTGAGGGCAACTTGGCGGGCAAGACCGACTCCCTACTGCGCGAGTCGGTGCTCGGTCAGAGTGAAGACTTCAGCCGCATTTCGATCCTGACCAAAAGCCTCAAGCGCGAAGAGCTGCTGGGGCTGGACGCCGAAACTATTCTGCACCGCCTGTATTGGGAGGAACCCCTGGCCCGTTTTGAGCCCTTCATCGGCGAGACCGGCCCCCGCTTTGCCTGCCGCTGCAACCGCGAGCGCGTGGGCAACATGATCCGCAGCTTGGGCACCGAAGAGGTCGAAGGCATCATCGCCGAACAGGGCCAAGTGGAAGTGGGCTGCGATTTTTGTGGTGCCCAGTATCGGTTTGATCCGGTCGATGCGGCTGGCTTGTTTACAGGCTTGCCTGCCGATGTGCCGGGCGGCTCGGTGCACTGATGGTTTCGCAGGTTGGCAGCTCCTGCGCCGACAAATCTCTCTTGTGCGCAGCTCTCATGTCGGGGCTGAAGCCGCCGACCTACCAATACAGGGTTTTGTAGATTGGTAGTTTCAGCTTCGACATTGATCTCTTGTGCGCAGCTCTCATGTCGGGGCTGAAGCCGCCGACCTACAGGGGATCGGTCGAGGCCGATGGCGCCGACCTGTAGGGTCAAGTTGACCGCTTGGCCAGCAGTCCTGTGAACAGTTTGTGTTCGCACTCGGGGTCGCTGCATTCATTGCACTGCCACACCGTGCGGCCCTGGTTGATGGCAAATTGCACGTTTTCACGGGCCAAGCGGGCGGCCTCATCTTCACCTGTCAAGTCCAAAGCGAGCAAAGCATTGTTCAGGCGTTGGTGGCCTTGTCCGTAAACCACGCGGTAGCCGATGCCAGCCCGCTCCAGTGCCTGGCGCACCAGGGTGTCCACCGGGCCGCGCACATGCGGGCCATCGCGCTGCAGGCCATCGGCCACCCAAGGCAAATCCAGGCCGGTGATCAGGGTGTGGTCGTACAGGGCCTGATGCGCCAAAGCCATAGGGTAGAGGCTCTCGTCTGCAAACAACATGTGGCTGTAGACGGCGGTCATCAGGGGCGTGGTGTCTGAAATGACCCAGCCCGGCGGTGCCTGTTCCACAGCCATGGCTTGTGCTTGCGCAATGCCCGCTTGTTCATGGGGCTGGGGTGTGCGGCCTTCACGGTCGCACCAGCTGCGCAGGACTTCATCCACGGTGTGCACCGTTTGTCCACGCATGCGCAACACTTCGGTCAACGCTTGCGTCAGCCAGGATTTGCCGGTGCTTTCGGCACCGACAATGGCAATGCGCCGGGTATTCATGGATGCGCTGCCTTGAGCCGGGCTTGCCAAACGCGCCACCCCCACACACTCATGAGCGTGAACAGCGCATACAACACGCAAGTCAGCCACAGACCTTTGTGAGCAAACAGCGCCACACTGATGATGTTGACGACCATCCAGACCAGCCAGTTTTCGATGTATTTGCGCCCCAGCAGGGCTTGGCCCACCAGGCTCAGGGCGGTGGGCAAGGCATCCCACCAGGCCACATCGCTGTCGGTGAAGTGTTGCAGCAGCAGGGCCAGTGTGGGCCAAAGCAATCCGCTCACCAGCACCAACCACAGCCAGCCTCGCGTCGACAGCCGCTGGATCACAAGGGCCGGTTGCGCATCCGCACCTTTGCGCAGCCACTGCCACCAGCCCCAGAGCGAGAGAGCCGCAAACACGATTTGCAGGCCAGCTTCGCCATACAGCAGGCTGTCCTTGAACACCAAAAAGTAGAGCAGCGAGCTGAGGATGGCCAGTGGCCAGCTCCAATGCAGTTCACGGATGCTGCATAGGACCATCATCAAACCCAAGACGAAACCGATGAGCTCGGTGGCGGACATCATTTGGCCAGCTGGACCAGAATTTCGTTGGGCTTGACCATGCCCAGTTCACTTCGGGCCCGCTCTTCGACCATGTTCAAACCCTCTTTCAGGTCATTCACTTCGGCGCTGAGTTGTTCGATTTTGCGGCGAGCGTCTTCGTTGGATTGCTTTTGTTGTTCCAACTCCTCACGCAGTTCCGAGACATGGGTCAAACTACCGCGCCCGAACCACAGCTGTACTTGCATGATCAACAACAAGGCGATCAGCACAACGGGTAACAGGCGCTTGCCCATGCTCGATCGTTCAGCGCAAGTTGTAGAAGGCGCTGCGGCCAGGGTACACGGCCACTTCGCCCAGGTCTTCTTCGATGCGCAGCAGCTGGTTGTATTTGGCCATGCGGTCCGAGCGGCTCATCGAGCCGGTCTTGATCTGACCGGCGTTCAGGCCCACCGCGATGTCGGCAATGGTGCTGTCTTCGGTTTCACCCGAACGATGCGAGATGACAGCGGTGTAACCGGCGCGTTTGGCCATCTCGATGGCTTCAAAGGTTTCGGTCAGGGTGCCGATCTGGTTGATCTTGATCAGGATCGAATTGGCGATGCCTTTGTCGATGCCTTCTTTGAAGATCTTGGTGTTGGTCACGAACAGGTCGTCACCCACGATTTGCACGTTTTTGGCCAAGCGGTCGGTAAGAACTTTCCAGCCATCCCAGTCGCTTTCGGCCATGCCGTCTTCGATGCTGATGATGGGGTACTTGTCACACCAGGTGGCCAGCATGTCGGTCCACTGCTCGGACGTCAGGCTGATGCCGCCTTCACCTTCGAGCACGTACTTGCCGTCCTTGTAGAACTCGCTGGCCGCGCAATCGAGGCCAATGGCGATTTGCTCGCCAGCGGTGTAACCCGCTGCAGCAATCGCGTCCAGAACCATCTGGATGGCCGCTTCGTGGCTGTCCACGTTGGGTGCAAAGCCGCCTTCGTCGCCCACGGCAATGCTCATGCCTTTGTCGTGGATGATTTTCTTGAGCGCGTGGAACACTTCAGCACCCCAACGCACAGCTTCGCGAAACGACGGAGCGCCCACGGGGATGATCATGAACTCTTGCAGGTCCAGGTTGTTGTTGGCGTGAGCGCCGCCGTTGATGACGTTCATCATGGGCACGGGCAACTGGTTGCCGTTCATGCCGCCAAAGTAGCGGTACAGCGGCAGGCCAGATTCTTCGGCCGCAGCGCGGGCCACGGCCATGGACACGGCCAGCATGGCATTGGCGCCCAATCGGCTCTTGTTGTCGGTGCCGTCCAGGTCAATCAGGGTGCGGTCCAAAAAGGCCTGCTCGGAGGCATCGAGGCCCAACACGGCTTCGGAGATTTCGGTGTTGATGTGCTCGACGGCTTTGAGCACGCCTTTGCCCAGATACCGGCTCTTGTCACCGTCACGCAATTCGATGGCTTCGCGGCTGCCGGTCGATGCGCCGGACGGCACAGCGGCGCGGCCCATGACGCCCGATTCCAGCAGCACGTCGCATTCGACGGTGGGGTTGCCACGGCTGTCCAAAATTTCACGGCCGACGATATCAACGATTGCACTCATTGGGGGACTCTCTCAAAAAGTAAAAATAAAACGGATAAACCAGACAAAAATTCAAACGCCTTCCACAGCCACCATGCGCATGATGGCAGCACCTTCACGGGCTTCACGGGCTTTGAGGTATTCGGGCAGTTCGTAAAAGGCCTTGGCAGCGTCAAAAGACGGAAATTTCAGGATGACGATGCGCTCTGGTGCCCAGTCACCTTCGAGCACTTGCACCTTGCCGCCGCGCACGCAGACTTCAGCGCCTGCGGTTTTCATGGCAGCGGTTGACCATTTTTTGTACTCTTCGTATTGGGTGGGGTTGGTCACCTGAACGTGGGCGATGATATAGCCGCTCATGCGAAATCTTCCTCTAAAAACGGGTTCTTTTTGGTCACGGAATCGAGTTGTACCAGGGTCTCGAGCAGGGCTTTCATCTTGCCCAGCGGCACAGCGTTGGGGCCGTCGGACCAGGCCTCGGCGGGCTTGGGATGGGTTTCCATGAAGAGACCCGCCACGCCAGCGGCCACGCCTGCACGGGCCAGTACCGGCACCATCTCGCGCGCGCCGCCGCTGCTGGTGCCTTGGCCACCGGGTTTTTGCACCGAGTGGGTCACGTCAAACACCACCGGAGCCCCGGTTTTGCGCATTTCGGCCAGGCTCGTCATGTCGGCCACCAGGTTGTTGTAGCCAAAGCTCACACCACGCTCGCAGGCCAGGAAGTTGTCTTCGGGCAGGCCGACTTCGCGCGCAGCGCTGCGGGCTTTGTCGATGACGTTTTTCATGTCCCAAGGGGCCAAGAACTGCCCCTTTTTGATGTTCACCGGCTTGCCCGACTGGGCCACGGCTCGGATGAAATCGGTCTGGCGGCACAAAAAGGCGGGGGTCTGCAGCACATCGACCACGCTGGCCACGGTCTTGACCTGGGACTCGTCGTGCACATCGGTGAGGATCGGCACGCCGATTTGGCGGCGCACTTCATCCAGAATTTTCAGGCCCGCATCAATGCCCACGCCGCGCTGGGTGCTGCCCGAGGAGCGGTTGGCTTTGTCGAACGAACCTTTGTAGATGAGGGGAATGCCCAAGGCCGAGCAGGCCTCTTTCAGACGGCCAGCCACTTCGAGGGACATCTCCAGGCCTTCGATGGAGCAGGTGCCCGCGATCAAAAAGAAGGGCTGGTTCAGGCCAACGTCAAATCCGCAAAGTTTCATGGGGCTGTCCTCAGGGGGTGTTTCAAGCGGCAGACTTGTGTTCAACGGCCGCTTTCACGAAGGCGTTGAACAAAGGGTGACCATCCCAGGGGGTGGACTTGAATTCGGGGTGGAATTGCACGCCCACATACCAGGGGTGCACGTTTTGTGGCAGCTCGACGATTTCGGTCAGTTGTTCGCGCTGGGTGAGGGCGGAGATGACCAAGCCCGCTTGGCGCAGCTCGTCCAGGTAATTGACGTTGGCCTCATACCGATGGCGGTGGCGTTCGGTGACCACGTCGCCATAAATTTGGTGCGCCAGCGTGCCCTTGGCCACGTCAGAGCTTTGTGCGCCCAGGCGCATGGTGCCGCCCAAGTCGGAGTTTTCATCGCGCTTTTGGATCGAACCATCGGCGTCTTTCCACTCGTTGATCAGGGCGATCACGGGGAAGGGCGTCTCGGGCTCGAATTCGGTGCTGTTGGCATCCTGCATGCCGGCCACATGACGAGCGTATTCAATGGTCGCCACTTGCATGCCCAGGCAGATGCCGAGATACGGTACTTTGTGGGTGCGTGCGTATTGAGCGGTTTCGATCTTGCCTTCTACACCGCGCTTGCCAAAGCCGCCAGGCACCAGCACACCGTCAAAGTGAGCCAGGCTGGCCACGGTCTCGGGGGTGATGGTTTCAGAGTCGATGTGCTCGATTTTCACGCGCACATGGTTGCGCATGCCCGCATGGCGTAATGCTTCGTTGACCGATTTGTAGCTGTCGGTCAGTTCCACATATTTGCCGACCATGGCAATGGTCACTTCGCCCTTGGGGTTGGCGGTTTCATACACCAAATCGTCCCAACGCTTGAGGTTGGCAGGCGGGGTGTTCAGGCGCAACTTGTCGCAGATCAAGCCGTCCAGGCCTTGTTCGTGCAGCACGCGGGGCACTTTGTAGATGGTGTCCACATCGGGCATGGAGATCACGCCCCAGCTCTGCACGTTGGTGAACAGCGAAATTTTGTCGCGTTCGTCGTCAGGGATGTAGCGGTCCGCGCGGCACAGCAGGGCATCGGGCTGGATGCCGATTTCGCGCAGTTTTTGTACCGTGTGCTGCGTGGGTTTGGTTTTGAGCTCGCCTGCGGTGGCAATCCAGGGCAGGTAAGTCAGGTGCACAAAAGCGGTGTTGTTGGGCCCCAGGCGCAAGCTGAGTTGACGCACGGCTTCCAGAAACGGCAGGGACTCGATGTCGCCTACGGTGCCGCCAATTTCGACGATGGCCACATCGACCGCTTCGGGCGTGCCAAAACCAGCGCCACGCTTGACGAAGTCCTGGATTTCGTTGGTGACGTGGGGAATGACCTGAACGGTTTTGCCCAGGTAGTCACCACGGCGCTCTTTTTCGAGCACGCTTTTGTAAATTTGGCCGGTGGTGAAGTTGTTGGCCTTCTTCATCCGGGTGTTGATGAAGCGCTCGTAGTGGCCCAAGTCCAAATCGGTTTCAGCGCCGTCGTCGGTGACAAACACCTCGCCGTGTTGAATGGGCGACATGGTGCCGGGGTCGACGTTGAGGTAGGGGTCGAGCTTGATGAGGGTGACTGACAAGCCGCGCGATTCAAGGAGTGCGGCGAGCGATGCGGAGGCGATTCCCTTGCCCAGGGAAGACACCACACCGCCGGTGACGAAGACGAATTTGGTCATGTCCAAGACGGGAGCCTTGAGCTCCCGGAAGGTGGAAATCGTGATTATAGACAGTCGCTCCCGGTATTCCCCCGTTTCTGTTCTGTTTCCACGCGGCGCTGCACATGTTTTTTACCCGGGTGATTTAATTTAATCCGGGTATAATTTGCGCTATTGAGATTAAAAAGGACAATTATGTTCACCGACTTTGACGCATCGTCTACTGAATTCATTGCTTTTGAAGGCAGCCGTTGCCTCGCCCGTGGCTGTTTGACACAAGTGGCGTTGCAGGTGAAGGCGGCGACCGAAGCACGGCCATTGGCTCGATTTTTGGTGTTCAACGCCTACAGCAGTGAGATGATGGATTTTGACTTGCGGGGCACGTCTCAAGAGGTGATGGCACGGTTGCTTGTGTCTCATCCCAAAGTTCAAGCAAGTGTTGCGAAGCCAGTTGACGGCATTGCCGCCATGGATTCACCTGGCGCAGACTCTCCGGTTGAGGACACAACAGCCGCCAAGTCAGGCCCGGGTCGCCCCAAGCTGGGCGTGGTGGCGCGTGAGGTGACTTTGTTGCCGCGCCACTGGGCTTGGTTGAGCAGCCAGCCCGGCGGCGCTTCGGTGGCTTTGCGCAAGCTGGTCGAGCAAGCCCGCAAAGACAGCCAGTCACAAGACCAGCGCCGCCTGGCGCAAGAAGCCACTTACCGCTTCATGTCGGCCATGGCTGGTTGCCTGGAGGACTTTGAAGAAGCGGCCCGCGCCTTATTTGCTAGCGACCGCTTGCGCTTTGAACTCTTGACGGCAGCTTGGCCGCAAGACATCCACTTGCATTTGCAGCACTTGGCTCAAGCGGTCTGGATGCCTTCAGACCTCGCCGCCACATCGGAGTTGCCCCATGCGTGAAAAGTTTCGTTCCCGAGAGGCCGCCATGCCTTTCATCATGTTGGCCGTGTTGATCGACATGGCCGCCATTGGCGTGATCATTCCGGTGCTGCCTGCGCTGGTGGGCAGTTTTTCGGTCAGCCAGGCCGATCAGGCCTATTGGTATGGCGTGACGGCGGTGGCGTTTGGGCTGTCCAACTTTTTGGCAGCGCCGGTGCTGGGCGCTTTGTCTGACCGTTATGGGCGCAGGCCGGTGTTGCTGCTGGGTTTCACGGGCCTGGGCGTGAGCTTTTTTGGCACGGCCATGAGCACCACGCTGTGGGGTTTGATTGCGGTGCGCACGCTGGGTGGTGCCATGCAGGCCAATGCGGCCATTGCCAACGCCTATGTGGCCGACATTTCTGCCCCTGAGGAGCGGGCCAAGCGTTTTGGCTTGCTGGGTGCCATGATGGGCTTGGGCTTCATCGTGGGGCCGGTGATGGGCGGTTTGCTGGGGGCGATTGACCTGCATTTGCCCTTTTATGTGGCCGGTGGCCTCACCTTGCTGAACGGTTTGTATGGCTACTTTGTGTTGCCCGAGTCGCTGCCCGCCGCGCAGCGCAAAGCCTTCAGCTGGCGCTCGGCCAACCCGGCCACCTCATTGCGCAAGCTGGGGCAGCTCAAGGGCGTGGGGCCACTGGTGGGCGTGGTGGCCTTCAGCGCTTTGGCGCAGTTTGTGCTCTACACGGTTTGGGTGCTTTACAACAGCTTCAAGTTTGGCTGGGGCCCCAGCGAAAACGGCTGGTCACTGGCCGTGGTGGGCATTGTGGCGGTGCTGGTGCAAGGCGTCTTGATGGGCCGTTTGCTCAAGCGCTATGCGCCGCCCAAGTTGGCCATCATGGGCCTGGTGTCGTCGGTCATCGCCTACACGCTTTGGGGCGCGGCCACCGAGGGCTGGATGATGTACGCGGTGATTGCTTTCAACTTGCTGGGTGGCACGGTGAATGCCTCGGTGCAAAGCATGATTTCATCGGCCGCCGACAGCAAGAGCCAGGGCCAGACGATGGGCGCGGTCAGTGCGCTCAGCAGTTTGATGGCCGTGGTAGCCCCCATGCTGGGCGCGCCCTTGCTGGCCATGGTGTCGCACTTGCCTCAAGGTGACTGGCGCATCGGTGCGCCGTTCTTCTTTTGCGCGGTCTTGCAGGTGGCGTCGCTGGCGCTGGCGGTGATGCATTTGCGCAGGCATCGACGCCATCACTGAGTTTTTTGCGGTCGGTTCGCAGGCTTTGGGCAAGTCATTGTGGGGGTGGGCAGGTGCCTTGCTGTGCAGCGAGGCTTTTGTGCCTTGTCCGTGAACAATGTCGAGTAACCGCTCTGATACATTTCCCCACATGAGTACATTGAGTGGAAAACACATCGTTCTGGGCTTGTCGGGCGGCATCGCGGCCTTCAAGTCGGCTGAACTCTGCCGGGCTTTGATCAAGGCGGGTGTCACCGTGCAAGTGGTGATGACCGAGGCGGCCGAGCAATTCATGACGGCCGTCACCATGCAGGCCTTGTCAGGTCGGCCGGTCTACACCTCGCAGTGGGACCCGCGCGAAGCCAACAACATGGCGCACATCAACCTGAGCCGCGAGGCGGATGCGATTGTGGTGGCCCCGGCCAGTGCCGATTTCATGTCCAAGTTGCTGCATGGGGGGGCCGACGAATTGCTCAGCCTCATGTGTTTGGCTCGGCCGCTGGACAAGGTGCCGCTGATCGTGGCCCCGGCCATGAACCGTGAAATGTGGTCCAACCCCGCCACGCAGCGCAATGTGGCGCAGCTCAAGGCCGACGGCATCCATGTGCTGGACGTGGGGCAGGGCGACCAGGCCTGCGGCGAAACAGGCGACGGGCGCATGCTCGAAGCCGATGAAATTCTGGAAGAACTCGAGGCGTTTTTCACGCCCAAGGTGCTGGCGGGCAAGCAAGTGCTGGTCACGGCCGGGCCGACCTACGAAGCCATTGACCCGGTGCGCGGCATCACCAATTTGTCGAGTGGCAAGATGGGTTTTGCGATTGCCCGTGCAGCGCGCATGGCTGGTGCCCAGGTCACGCTGGTGGCAGGGCCTGTGCATTTGCCAACGCCCAGGGGCGTTGAGCGTGTGAATGTCCAGTCAGCCCGCCAGATGCTGGACGCGGTGGTGCTGCATGTGGATAAGGCCGACGTGTTCATTTCTACAGCGGCTGTGGCCGATTGGCGTCCTGCGAATTCGGCCGACCAAAAAATCAAGAAAGACGGATCGGGACAGACCCCACAGCTGAGTTTTGTGGAAAACCCGGACATTTTGGCCACGGTAGCGCACTCGCCCCGTGCCGAGTCGGGTGAATTGTTTTGTGTGGGTTTCGCTGCCGAAAGTCACGATTTGCTGGCCCATGCCACGGCCAAGCGCATCCGAAAGGGTGTGCCGCTTTTGGTGGGTAATATTGGCCCGGCCACCTTCGGTCAAGACGACAATGCCTTGCTGCTGGTGGATGAAACTGGTGCCCACGAAATGCCGCACGCCAGCAAGCAGACGCTGGCTGTGGGCTTGATTGCTGACATCGCCACCCGTTTGAACCGCTAAGTCTTTTCAGGGCGCGGCGTTCAGTGTTCAGCGAAAAAACTGAAGCCAACGTCCAGCCCTGTACGCCCAACGCCCAACCCCATACGCTCAACCCCACATGAACATCGACCTCAAAATCATCGACGCCCGCATGGCCGATCAGCTGCCCGCCTATGCCACGCCTGGCAGTGCCGGGCTGGATTTGCGTGCATGTCTTGACGCTCCTTTGACCCTGCAACCCAATGCCTGGCAATTGGTGCCCACGGGCATTGCGGTGCACCTGAAAGACCCCGGTTATGCGGCCATGCTGTTGCCGCGCTCCGGTTTGGGCCACAAGCACGGCATCGTGCTGGGCAATTTGGTGGGCTTGATTGACAGTGATTACCAAGGCCAGCTCATGGTCAGCGCCTGGAACCGCAGCGATGTGGCCTTCACCATTGAGCCGATGGAGCGCATCGCGCAGATGGTCATCGTGCCGGTGGTGCAGGCCACGTTCAACCTGGTGAGTGAATTTGATGCGCCCAGCGAGCGCGGTGAGGGCGGTTACGGCTCTACCGGCAAACAATAAGGTCGGGGTGAAGATGTCGGACTCTTCGAGTGCCGACCTGCGCGATGATTTTTTGCAGGTCGGTACTCGAAGAGTCCGACAACGGCTTTTGATGGACCGGTGTATGTCTTAGCGGAAACCGCCGACATGCCTCTGTCGGAATTGCCCTGATGGATCAGTGCAAAGTAGGCCCGGTGGGCAGGCCTTCATCACCGACTTCGATTTTGAAGAACCCGGTGCCGCAGCTGCCGCTGCCCACTTCGGCTTCGGTGGGCTCGCGCACCGATTCCACCTTGAGGCTCAGGCGCAGGGCAATGCCCGACAGCGGGTGGTTACCGTCCAGCACCACATGCTCGGGATAGATTTCGGTCACGGTGTACAGCACATTGCGCGGCGCGTCGGGATGGCAGCCTGCGGGCAAGGCGGTGCCTTCAATGGTCAGGCCTTCTTCCAAGCCTTCAGGAAACAGCGCAAGGGGTTCCAGAAACAGCAGGTTTTCATCAAAGTCGCCAAAGGCGTCTTCGGGCTCCAGGTGAAGGTCCACCTTGGCACCTTTTTCGTGGCCTTGCAGGGCTTCTTCGATCTTGGGCAGCAAATCTTTGCCGCCAATGAAAAATTCAACGGGCTCGTCCAGGGTGTCCAGAACTTCGCCCAGCGTGTCTTTGAGTGTCCAGGTCAGTGCGACCACAGAAGGTGTCTTGATTTCCATAGGACAATTGTCGCAGTTTGGCGGCCGGTTTTGGCCGCTTGTGCTTTGAAGAGGCCGCGCATTGTTGGCCTCAAAGGAACCAACCCATGAACACAGAACAACCCTTGGCCCTTTTAGGCGGCCTGACACCCAGCCAATTCATGAAGCGCCATTGGCAGAAAAAGCCTTTGCTGGTGCGCAATGCCATCCCGGGTTTTTCGCCCTGTGTGGGCCGCGCCGAACTGGTGGCTTTGGCGGGTGAGGAGGGGGTTGAGTCACGCCTGATCATCGACTCGGACAAAGGTTGGAAGATGAAGCATGGCCCTTTCCCCAAGCGCAGCTTGCCGCCTTTCAGTCAGAAAAAATGGACATTTCTGGTGCAAGGCGTGGACTTGCACCACGATGGCGTGCACGCGCTGATGCAGCAGTTTCGCTTTGTGCCCGATGCACGGCTCGATGATGTGATGATCAGTTATGCCACCGATGGCGGTGGCGTGGGACCGCACTTTGACAGCTACGACGTGTTTTTGCTGCAAGCACACGGCCAGCGCAAATGGCGCATCGGGCGTCAAAAAGACCTGAGCCTGCAGCCGGGCGTGCCGCTCAAGATTTTGCAAAATTTTGAAGCTGAGGAAGAGTTTGTGCTCAACCCTGGCGACATGCTGTATCTGCCGCCCAAATATGCGCACGACGGCATTGCGCAAGGCGAATGCATGACCTGGTCGATTGGTTTTCGATCACCGCAAGAAGGCGAGTTGGCCCGTGAGTTGCTGCTCGGCTTGGCCGATGAGGCCTTTGATGGTGTGGGCGATGCGCTGTACCGTGACCCGAAGCAGCCTGCCGTCAGCGCCCCTGCAGCCATGCCGACGCAATTGGGTGATTTTGCACGGCAGGCCATTGCCAAGGCTTTGAATAACCCCCATTTGATCGACAGCTTGCTGGGCGAATACCTGACCGAACCCAAGGCACAGGTATGGTTTGACCCTGTAGAGGACGAGCCCGACTTGTCGGTTGGCGTGCAATTGGATCGCCGCACCAAAATGATGTACGACGAGCGTCATATTTTCATCAATGGGGAGAGCTTTCGTGTGGCCGGAAAAGATGCGATCAATTTGCGTGCGTTGGCTGATTTGCGAGAACTTTCAGGGCCTGCATGGAGAAGTTTAAGTAAAAATGCCAAAGAGGCTTTGATAGATTGGGCGCTCGCTGGATGGCTTTACCCGCGACAGAATCATCCACTTTGAGCTTTTTTACGCTTGCTTTGTCAGTTTGGTGAAGGCAAAGGGAAAACAATTAAGGGAAAACGCTATAATCGTAGGCTGAGTACAAAAGAGCTCGAGTGCTTTTGTCTCGGTCCGACATCCCTTAAAAGTTGTTGTGACAATTTCCGGAAATTGTTTTCTCATCCATTCTCACATTAGGAAAATCAAAATGAACAAGTCTCTCGTTCTGGCCGCCATCATCGCCGCTGCAGCTTTGTCCGCTTGCGGTAAAAAAGAAGAAGCTGCTGCTCCTGCAGCCGCTCCAGCTGCTGCTGCACCCGCTGCCGCTCCTGCCGCCCCAGCGGCTGATGCCTCTGCTGCTGCTGCACCCGCTGCCGCTCCTGCTGCTGACGCATCTGCTGCCAAGTAATCTGGCTCAGTTTGAGCGCCTGATGTTGAGTCAGGTTGCCCATCAAAAAACCCCGCATTGCGGGGTTTTTTTTGGCTGATTGAATCTTGGCTTATCGCAATTGCGGAGCAATCAAATTCAAAATGCGCTCGGCATCTTCCTTGCTGGCAGGTTTGCCCTCAGAAGTCAGAATGCGAATCACGCTTTGATCTTGGGACAAGCCCGTAACACTCACGCGGTAGCGTGCCAAGGTAGACAGCTCGGTTTTGCTGCTGAACAGACGACTGAAAAAACCAGGTTGTTCGGCGGTTTTTCCTGCTGCAACATAGCGAACAAAATAAAGCCCATTGGTGCGATCGCGGTCTTCGACCGTGAAACCGCTGCGGTCAAGTGCAACGCCTGTACGTCGCCATGCACGGTCAAGGGTGTCGATCAAGGTGATGGAGGCTTGGCCTTGGGTCAACCCGATGGTGGGATTGTTGCTGGCAGAATTAGCTGCTGTTGTTGCGGCTTTGGCTGCTTCTGGTGAAGTGCCAAGTTTGACCATGAGTCGACGCAAAAACTCAATTTCCAGCTCAGGATCGGCAGCGCGTGGCTGCCAAACTGTCTGGTCCTTTTGAGCATTGGTGTAGTTTTCGATCATCCCTCGGTGCGTGATGTAAATCTCGACACCGCCCTGTGCATTGCGTTCAATTCGGGTCCTGAATTTGTCGCGTTCACCGGAGGAATACAGCGAATCGAGAACTTTTCCCAAGGCTTTGCGGATAAAGTCCTGTGGAATTTTGGCGCGATTTTCAGCCCAATCCGTTTCCATGATGCCCAATTCAGGCGAGTCGGTGACCAAAGTGAAACCGTTGCTGTTCCAAAATTCGCGAAGCGGCTCCCAGAGCTTGTCTGCTGGCATGGATGCCACCAACCAGCGTTGATTGCCTTGACGCTCCAAGCGAACATTGCCCAAGGTGTTGGTCGCCGTTCCTGCATCGACAACACGAGAACCCGCGTTTTGAAACCCTGAAGCTGTGGCCGAGGTGCTCTCGATGGCGTAGCGCGATTCCTTGCGCAATTGAGTTAAATCAGGGGGGACTTCAAGGGTCGGCGCTTTGGCCGCGCTTTTGTAGTTGATCTTGTCCTCTTCAAGTGCCGCACATGCGCTCAGCAAGGCCGCCAAGGACAGGATGCTGGCTGTCCGCTTAAAGGGGATGGAGGAAAGGGTAAGGAAAGGGGTGGTGTTCACAAACATCCTTGAGGTGCTCATCAAATCAGGCCGGCGGCGTGGAGTGCTGCTTCAACTACCGGGTGTTGGGCCGCAGACAGTTCCGTCATGGGCAGGCGCAAAGTCGGGCCGCTCAGCCCCATGCGCTGCATAGCCCATTTGACAGGGATGGGGTTGGCTTCAACAAACAAGTTTTTGTGCACAGGCAGCAGTTGGAACTGGATGCGCATGGCTTCTTTCACATCACCACGGGTTGCGGCCATGCACAGTTCATGCATCAGTCTTGGCGCAACGTTGGCGGTCACGCTGATGTTGCCAGCTCCGCCGCACAACATCAGTGCTACAGCAGTGGCGTCGTCGCCTGAAAAAACAGCAAAATCTTTGGGAACGTCACGAATCAACCATTGCGCACGCTCGATGTTGCTGGTGGCCTCCTTGATGCCGATGATTCCGGGTACCTGGGCCAGCCTCAGTACTGTTTCGTGCTGCAAATCAGCCACGGTCCGGCCAGGCACGTTGTACAGAATCACAGGCAGCTCGGGCACGGCTTGGGCAATGGCCTTGAAGTGCTGGTAGAGGCCTTCCTGAGTGGGTTTGTTGTAATAAGGGACCACTTGAAGTTGTGCGTCAGCACCGACTTTGTGTGCAAATTTGGCCAATTCGATGGCTTCGGCGGTGGAGTTGGCTCCACAACCGGCAATGATCGGGATGCGTTTGGCCGCTTGTTCGACGGAGACACGGATGATTTCACAGTGCTCGTCCACGGTCACAGTGGGCGATTCGCCCGATGTGCCCACCACCACGATGGCGTCTGTGCCTTCGGCAACATGCCAGTCGATCAGTTTTCGCAAAGTGGGGTAGTCCACATTGCCATTGGCAAGCATCGGTGTGATCAGGGCAGGAATGCTGCCACGGATAGGGCGAAATTCGGTGGTCATGTCAGGTGTTTCTGAGCAGGAAAAAAGATCATTCTAACGAGTGCCAGTCACTTGCAGCTTGGCGAACCCTGCACAGGTGCCAAGACATGCCAAGGCACGAGGCGGGTAGGGTTTCATGCAGCTTATAAGGGCCAGCGTTCGATGGCACCGGATGCCCCGGCTCGCACGGCCACAATGCGCTGCACAAAACGGTCTGGCGAAGACTCGAAACCGTCTTCGTAAGCCACTGTGCGCAAGCCAACAGTGGCTTGTAGAAGTTCGCCGGGCTGCAGCAAAAAGTCAGGCCGCGACGGTTTGCCCACGCTTTCGTTGCCTGCCGCAAAGGTTTCGTAAATCAGCACCCCCCCGGGGGCCACAGTGCTCACGAGGGTGGGCAGCAGCGCACGCCACAGGTAATGGGTCACCACCACGCAGCCAAATGTTTGCCCGGCAAAGGGCCATGGGCCGTTTTCAATGTCGGCGCAAATGACCGAGCCGCTGGCTTGGGCCATGGCCACCGCTTCGGGGTTGCGGTCCACGCCCGTGACGAGGTGTCCCAGCGCACCCAGATAACGCAGGTGGCGGCCTGCGCCGCAGGCCACATCGAGCACGGTGCTGCCCGGGGCAATGAGGTGGGCCCAGCGTTGGACCCAGGCAGAGGGGTTTTCGGTACCGTGCATGTTCAGTCAAAGGGTAAAGTTAAAAACACGACCACAATTGGTCAGCCAGCATCAGCACCACATCGGGTTGGGCGTACAGCCCGAAGGTGATGGCCAACATCAAGGCTGCGAGCAGCCAAAGGGTGCTTCGGGTGCTCATGCGGTTTGGGGGGATGCACGCACGATGGGGCTCTCACGCACCGGCAGGTTCACCAGCGCAGCCAACACGCCCAGCGCAATGGCCAGGTACCAAACGATGTCGTAGCTGCCGGTCTTGTCGTACAAATAGCCGCCCAGCCACACGCCCATGAAGGAGCCGATCTGGTGGCCGAAAAAGATGAAACCGCTGAGCATGGACAAATGCGCCACGCCAAAAATGTGCGCCACTGCTGCGTTGGTGGGCGGTACGGTGGACAACCACAACAAACCCATCACGGCCGAAAAGATGTAAACGCTGGTGGGCGACAGCGGCACCAGCAAAAACAGCGTGATCGCCACCGAGCGCGAGATGTAAATGGTGGCCAGGATGTGCTTTTTGGGGATTTTTGGGCCCATGGTGCCCGCAATGTAGGTGCCCACCACATTGAACAGACCAATCAGGGCCAGCGCGTAACTGGCAACCTGCGGGGCCATGCCGTGGTCTTTCAGGTAGCTGGGCATGTGCACCCCAATGAACACCACCTGAAAGCCGCACACAAAGTAGCCCGCCATCAGCAGCTGAAAACTTGGGTACTTGAAGGCTTCTTTCAGCGACTGGAGGATGGTCTGCTCACGTTTGACCTGGCCCGCAGCATGCAAAGCCGGCTCGCGCAGCCCCCATGCCAGTGGAATGATCAGCACGGTGGCGGCGGCCAAAATCATCAGGGCGTTTTGCCAACCCGCTTGACTGATGAGCATGCCTTCCACCGGCACCATCAAAAACTGCCCGAAGCTGCCGGCCGCTGCCGCAATGCCCATGGCCCATGAACGGCGATCGGCCGGCACATTGCGCCCGATCACGCCATAAATCACGGCGTAGGTGGTGCCCGCCTGCGCAGTGCCGATGATGACGCCGGTGAACAGCGCAAACATCCAGGGCGTTTGGGCTTGGGCCATGCCCATGAGCCCCAATCCATAGAGCAAGGCCCCGGCCGTGATGACGCGGAAAGCGCCAAATTTGTCGGCCAACATGCCCGCAAAAATGCCCATGAAACCCCAGGCCAAATTCTGGATGGCCATGGCAAAGCCAAACTCTTGGCGGCCCCAGCCTTGAGTTTGGGTGATGGGTTGCAGCCACAGGCCAAAGCCGTGGCGAATGCCCATGGAGAGGGTGACGATGGCCGCGCCGCAAATCAGCACCTGGGTCAGTGAAAGGGGTTTGTGTTGCATCCCCCGACTTTAACCAATCTCCTTGGCGTTCACGGTAGCAAGTCAAAACCACTGTCTTTGTATCCAGTAAGCCTGCACAAATCCCACTACAATCCGCCACCATGGCCACCCAAACAACTGTCAAAACCTCCAGCGAATACTCCGAAGGCTCGATTCGAGTTCTCAAAGGTCTGGAGCCCGTCAAGCAACGCCCGGGCATGTACACCCGCACCGACAATCCCCTGCACATCATTCAAGAGGTGCTGGACAACGCCGCAGACGAGGCGCTGGCGGGTTACGGCAAAAAGATCAAGGTCATCCTGCACTTGGATGGCTCGGTCAGCATCGAAGACGATGGTCGGGGCATCCCCTTTGGCATGCACCCCGAAGAAAAAGCCCCTGTGATCGAACTGGTCTTCACCCGCTTGCATGCGGGCGGCAAGTTCGACAAGGGCAAGGGCGGCGCCTACAGCTTCTCGGGCGGCCTGCACGGCGTGGGTGTGTCGGTGACCAACGCGCTGTCCAAACGGCTGGAAGCCACCAGTTACCGCGAAGGTCAAGTGGCCACCTTGGTGTTTTCGGGCGGCGACGTGACCGAGCCGCTGGTGAGCCGAGTCACAGGCGCGGGTGACCGCAAACAAGGCACGACCGTTCGTGCGTGGCCCGACGCCAAATACTTTGAGTCCAGCAACCTGCCCATGAACGAGCTGACGCACCTGCTGCGCAGCAAAGCCGTGCTCATGCCGGGCGTGACGGTGACCTTGGTCAACGAGAAAACCAAAGAAACCCAGCAATGGCAATTCAAGGCGGGCTTGCGCGACTACCTGACGCAAACGCTCAACGGTGAGCCCGTCATCCCGCTGTTTGAAGGCGAAGGCTTTGCCGACGGCAACAACGACAGCTTTGCCGAAGGCGAGGGCGCCTCGTGGGCCGTGGCCTTTACGGAAGACGGTGCGCCGGTGCGTGAAAGCTACGTCAACCTGATACCCACCAGCGCAGGCGGCACGCACGACAGCGGCTTGCGCGACGGCCTGTTCACCGCCGTCAAAAGCTTCATCGAGCTGCATGGCTTGTTGCCCAAGGGCGTCAAGCTCATGCCCGAAGACGTGTTTGCCCGCGCCAGCTACGTGCTGAGCGCCAAAGTGCTGGACCCCCAGTTTCAGGGCCAGATCAAGGAACGCCTGAACTCGCGCGACGCGGTGCGTTTGGTGTCGAGCTTTGTGCGCCCGGCTTTGGAGTTATGGCTGAACGAGCATGTGGACTACGGCAAAAAACTGGCCGAGCTGGCCATCAAGGCTGCGCAAACCCGCCAGAAGGCCGGTCAAAAGGTGGAAAAGCGCAAGAGCTCGGGCGTGGCCGTGTTGCCCGGCAAACTGACCGATTGCGAGAGCAAGGACATCCTGCACAACGAGGTGTTTCTGGTCGAGGGCGACTCGGCCGGGGGCAGCGCCAAGATGGGCCGCAACAAAGAGTGCCAGGCCATCTTGCCCCTGCGCGGCAAGGTGCTCAACACCTGGGAAGTCGACCGCGACCGCTTGTTTGCCAACAACGAAATCCATGACATCTCGGTGGCCATCGGCGTGGACCCGCACGGACCCAACGACGCGCCCGACATGAGCAACCTGCGCTATGGCAAGGTCTGCATCTTGTCGGACGCGGACGTGGACGGCTCGCACATCCAGGTGCTCTTGCTCACCTTGTTTTTCCGCCACTTTCCCAAGCTCATCGAAGCCGGGCATTTGTATGTGGCGCGGCCACCATTGTTCCGGGTTGATGCCCCCGCACGCGGCAAAAAGCCCGCATCCAAAGCCTATGCGCTGGACGAGGGCGAACTCACCGCCATCATCGACAAGTTGCGCAAAGACGGCGTGAAAGAAGGCGGCTGGAGCATCAGCCGCTTTAAGGGCTTGGGCGAGATGAGCGCCGAGCAGCTGTGGGACACCACGCTCAACCCCGACACGCGCCGCTTGCTGCCGATCGAGCTGGGACCACTCGACAACGCGGGCACCGAAAACCTCATGACCCAACTCATGGGCAAAGGCGAAGCCGCCGCCCGCCGCGAGCTGATGGAACTGCACGGCGACTCGATTGAGATCGACGTGTAAATCGGTGCCAATTCTTACTTGGTAATACAATTCAATGGTGCTTTCACCCGCACCCAGATCAACCCGGAGGTCCACCATGCTTTCCACACTGACAAGCAAAGGCCAAGTCACCATTCCGCAAGCCCTGCGCCAGCAACTGGGCTTGATGCCCGGGCAAGCGGTGACGTTTGACCTCAGCGCCGACGCCACTTGTATCACCTTGCGCCCCGCAGTCCCTGCCAAAAAGTCGCCCCAACCCGGTTTTGGCATGGTCAAAGTCAAGGGGCCGCACGTGGCGGCCGATTGGGATGTGGCTCAAGCGCTCAAGCCATGAAGCAACGCACCTCGCAGCTGACGGCGTTGGACACCAATGTGTTGGCGCGTTACTACGTGCAGGCCGAGCAAACCGATGCCGCCACGGCGCTCCAATGTGAGCATGCCCGTGCCTTGCTCGAGAGTGGCAAACCCCTCTTCGTGGCCACCACCGTGGCCTTGGAGTTGGAGTGGGTTTTGCGTGGGTTCTACAAACTGGAGGCACGCACGGTGGCCAAGGTGTTCAACCACTTGCTCAGCATGCCTCAGGTGCAAATGCAAGACCGTCAAGCCTTGCAAAGTGCCTGCGATGCCTTGAGCCAAGGTTTCGACTTTGCCGATGCCTTGCACCACGCCAGCAGCCGACATTGCGATGTGCTGGTCACCTTTGATGCCAAAGGCTTTGCCAAGCGGGCCACTGCAAAAGGTTGGGTGCCCAAGGTGCTCGTTCCCTAAACCCTGAGCTTCAATCGCCCATGACTTTGGCTTACCAACTGCGCATTGAATTGCGCGATTTCAAACCCGCTATTTACCGCGATGTGCTGGTCGATCTGGCCACGCCATTGCCCAAGTTTCACAAACTGATCCAGGCCTCCATGGGTTGGGAAGACGTGCACATGCATGGTTTTGCTGTGCCGCTTAAAAGCGAACGCTATTACAGGGTGCAGGCCAACCGCCGCTTTGAAAAGCCCTATGCCGACAACTGGGGCGAACCGTCCAACAACGAATCACGTTTCAAACTTCAAGACGTGATGGCCGCACCCAAAGACAAACTGCTTTATTTGTATGACTTTGGCGACGACTGGGAGCACGTCATCACCCTCAAGGCAGTGGTGGAGACCGACACCCCGCTGCCGCACTTGCTCAAAGCGCAAAACGGTTGCCCACCCGAAGACTGCGGTGGCCCTGGTGGGGCAGAGTACTGGGCCGGTGTCTGGTACGACAAAGCCCACGCAGAGCACGCTGTGGCGCTGGACATGTTTGGTGAGCATGAACCCGGCTGGCTGGACTTTGAGGCACTGCAAAAAGCGGTGACCAAGTTGCAGCCCAAATCGCGCCGAGTCAAATGAATTTGCACACTCAGGCATCCCAAGCTGTCAAACTGTTTGAGTCCACCTGCGTGCGCTCGCATGGGGATGCCGCGCAAGAGAAGTGGTATTGCTCTGTGGTGGATGTGGTGCAGGTGCTGACCCAAAACATTCACCAAGAGTGGACGGGTTTGAGCGTGCAGGCGCACAAGTGATGGGCAGTCACTTTTTACCACCCGGCAAATCAAAGCCCGCACAACCCCCCGCCACACCCCAACGCAAAACCAATAATTCGCAGAAAAAATGACCGATTTGCTGACCTCTGAAGCTTCACTTCAACCCGCCGCCCCCGAAGGTGACCACCTGGGCGCCTACGCCCAGCGGGCCTATTTGGAATACGCATTGAGCGTCGTTAAAGGCCGCGCCTTGCCCGATGTGTGTGACGGCCAAAAGCCGGTGCAGCGCCGCATTTTGTACTCGATGGACCGCATGGGTTTGTCGTACAGCGGCCCGAACAACAACACCGCCGCCAAGCCCGTTAAAAGCGCCCGTGTGGTGGGCGATGTGCTGGGTCGTTACCACCCGCACGGCGACACGGCGGCGTATGACGCCCTGGTGCGCATGGCGCAGGACTTTTCGCAGCGCTACCCGCTGATCGACGGCCAGGGCAATTTTGGCTCGCGCGACGGAGACGGCGCGGCCGCCATGCGTTACACCGAAGCGCGGCTGTCGCGCATCACCAGCTTGCTGCTCGACGAGATCGACATGGGCACGGTGGACTTCGTCCCCAACTACGACGGCTCCACCGAAGAGCCGCGCCAGCTGCCTGCCCGATTGCCCTTCAGCTTGCTCAATGGCGCGAGCGGCATCGCTGTGGGCCTGGCCACCGAGATCCCCAGCCACAACCTGCGCGAAGTGGCCGATGCCTGCGTGGCCTTGATCCGCAACGACAAGCTGAGCGACAGCGAGTTGATGGCCATCATTCCCGGCCCCGATTACCCCGGTGGCGGCCAGATCATCAGCCCGGCCAGCGACATCGCCGACGCCTACCGGACGGGGCGCGGCAGCCTCAAAGTGCGCGCCCGCTGGAAGATCGAAGAACTCGCCCGTGGCCAATGGCAGCTGGTGGTGACCGAGTTGCCGCAAGGCGTCAGCTCGCAGCGCGTGCTCGAAGAGATCGAAGAACTCACCAACCCCAAAGTCAAAGCCGGTAAAAAAGCGCTCAGCACCGACCAGATGCAGCTCAAAGCCAGCATGCTGGCCGTGCTGGACGTGGTGCGTGACGAATCGAGCAAAGACGCCGCCGTGCGCCTGGTGTTCGAGCCCAAGACCAGCCGCATCGAACAGAGCGAACTCATCACCGCCTTGCTGGCCCACACCAGCTTGGAAACGTCTGCGCCGATCAATATGACGTCCGTGGGCATCGACGGCAAGCCGATTCAAAAATCGCTGCGCCAGATGCTGGTGGAGTGGATCAGCTTCCGCCAGACCACCATCACCCGCCGCAGCCAGCACCGCCTGAACAAGGTGCTGGACCGCATCCACATTCTGGAAGGCCGCCAGCTGGTTTTGCTGAACATCGACGAGGTGATACACATCATTCGCCACAGCGACGAGCCCAAGCCCGCGCTGATCGAAGCCTTCAAGCTCAGCGACCGCCAGGCCGAAGACATCCTGGAGATTCGCCTGCGCCAACTGGCCCGTTTGGAAGCCATCAAGATCGAGCAAGAGCTGAGCGAACTGCGTGCGGAGCAGGGCAAGCTCGAAGAGATTCTGGGCAGCCCCACCGCGCTGCGCCGCCTGATGATCAAAGAGATCGAGGCCGATGCCAAAACCTTTGCCGACCCGCGCCGCACGCTGATCCAGGAAGAGAAAAAAGCCGTGGCCGAAGTCAAGGTGGTGGACGAGCCGGTGACGGTGGTCGTGTCGGAAAAAGGCTGGGTCCGTGCTCGCACGGGACACGGCCACGACGCCACCAGCTTCGCCTTCAAGGCGGGCGACAGTCTGTATGGCACTTTTGAATGCCGCACGGTGGACACGCTGCTGATCTTTGGCACGGCCAAAAATGGGACAGGCCGCATCTACAGCGTGCCCGTGGCCACCTTGCCCGGCGCACGCGGCGATGGCCAGCCGATCACCACCCTCATCGATCTGGAAACCGGCACGCAACCCGCCCACTACTTTGCAGGCCCGGCCAACGCCACGCTGCTGCTCAGCGGCTCAGGCGGCTACGGCTTCAAGGCCTCGGTCGAGAACATGATTTCGCGCAACAAAGCGGGCAAAGCCTTCATCAGCCTGGGCGAGGGTGAAACCATCTGCGCCCCCAGCCATGTGAGCGGCAGCAGTGCCACCGTGCCTGCCGATAAACAGCCTATGCCCGCGGCGACCAGCGTCTGCTGCGCCAGTGCAGGCGGCCGAGTGCTGACGTTTGAGATCAGCGAACTCAAGACCATGGAAAAAGGCGGCCGGGGCCTGATGCTCATCGACCTGGAAGCCAAAGACACCTTGGCCGGAGCGGCGGCTTACACCCGCAGCGTCAAGATCGAAGGCATCGGCCGAGGCGGCAAAGAGCGCGAAGAAACCCTGGAAATCCGCAGCCTCAACAACGCCAAAGCGGCACGGGCCAAGAAGGGCAAAGTGGCCGATCTAGGCTTCAAGCCGAATCGTGTGACGCGGGTGGAGTGAGGTTTTGAAGTAGAGCCCCCTTGCTGCACATTTTTTAAGCACGCCCCGCCAGCCCAAGCGGGGCGTTGTTTTTGGAGCTTGTCCCTGCACTTGTCCACAACTTTGGGCACGGGGTTTGGGGACAGTTTTAACGGTACGTTGGTTTGATTAGCGCAAGTCGTGTGCATCGGGGGCCTGTGCAGGCACAGCGTCCAACGCGGCAATGAATTTGGTCAGACTGGCGCGCTCGGCGCGTTCTTTGAGATACGTTTCAGTGGCCAAAGCGGAAACCTTTTCGGCGACAGCACTGGCGATGAACTGGTTCATCGAGATGTGATCCTGGCTGGCCATGGTTTTGGCCATGTTATGCAGTGAGTCGGGCAGGCGGATGCTGATGGTGCTCATGGCGGGTTCTCCAATAGTTGAAATAATTGTTTGGGCGTGATGACCTCGACCCCTAAGGTGTTGGCTTTTTTGAAGTCAGCGACATTCCAGGTGACGATGCTGGCTTGCGATTTGACAGCCAGCTCCAGCAAAAAGTCGTCGTCCGGGTCTTTGAGAACAGGACGCCAGAGATAAAAAAATTTGTGATGCTCGCTTTGAGCACATACAAAATCGATCACATCGTCAATTTGAGTGTCTGACAACGCCAGTTGTCCCCGTTTGAGTACGGCCTCGTATTCGGCAATCAGGGGGGCTGACACCTGCAGTTCAAACCGGGATTGCCCCACCATGCTGAGTAGCTGGAATGACACGCCCAGTCGTGAGCGCAAAGCACTGAATAACACATTGGTGTCCAAAATGATGCGTGGCGGCAGACTCATTTTGGTATTATATTTGATACCAAAATGCTTTTCAAAAGATTTGCATAACTTTTTCATGGCTGACTCTGGCATGGTGTGATGGGCAGTTATGAACTCATTCACGCGGGCTGAGGCACTTAAAGTATCAGTGCCATGAACCTTGTACCCGGCACAGGGTTGTAGGCCACGGCTGGGGCGTCCCTAAAACCCAGCTTTTCGTAAAGTTGTTGTGCCGTCTCGAATTCTGGTAGCACATCCAGGCACATGCGCTGATATTCGATGCTGCGTGCGTGATTCATCATGGCCTGAACCAACAGCCTTCCACCTTGATGTCCACGAACGGAGGGCCTGAGGTAAACGCGTTTGAGTTCGCACGTACTTTCATTGATAGGTCTTAGCGCGGCGCAGCCCACCACGTCGCCTTGGTGGCGTACCAGCATCACGCAACCCTTTGGTGCCGTATAGGCCCCAGGCAAGTGAGCGAACTCGGTTTCGTAGTTCTGAAAGCCCAAGTCAGCTTTTGGGCTTTGCACATATTCCCGAAAAATGGCTTGTACGGCTTGAAGATCGCCGGGAAAGTGTGCAAGCTGAACCGTTAGTGCAGTCTGTTTCAAGCTCATGGTGTTCAGTTTGCTTGTTAATTTTGAGCGCGCACAGCCACCACCACCCCACTGGCCCAATCCATCTGGGTCACACGCCAACCTGGCATTGCATGCAGGGTGAGCAGCAGGGCTTCGACCTTGTCGGCATGACCTTCTGGCCAGTTGGGCTGCGGCAGCATGTCATCAATGACATACAAACCGCCGGGCTTCACCAGAGCCAGGGCTTCGTCCAGCAGGCGGTATTTGCCAGACCAAGTGTCGGCAAAGACATAGTCATATTGCTGGCCTTGCGCATGCCGCAGGAATTCATCGCCATCGGCACAAACCACCTTCAGGCGTGCATCGTGTCCCAAGTGCCGGTTGAGTATTTCCAACAGGCTGGCGTCGTTGTCCACGGTGGTCAGTGTGGCGTGGGTGTCCATGCCGTCAAGCAGCCAAGCGGTGGACAAACCCGTGCCCGAGCCCAGCTCCAGAAACTGCCCCCGGCTTGCTGGCTGCCAGCGTGCGCAGCAGCGTGCAGGTCAGCGGGTCAGACGGCATCGTGAAGTCTGCGGCTTGGGTGTCGGCCCACAGGGACGAAATCACAGCTGGGGAGTGTTGGGTGGTCAATGTTTTTCCTTGATGAAGCGGGTATCGGATTGAATCGTTGAGGGGCCTACTGCAAGGGAATGGCCAAGGTTTATGAATGTGTCGTCAGGCTGACGCTTTGCGCCATTGGTGCGCTGCCACCACGCCCGCCACCGCCAGCAGGTGGTGTGTCACATCCAGCACCGTGTGCAGGCCCAGTGCTTCGCCGCCCGCCACATGCACCACTTGGTGGGTCAGGAAAAACAAGCCGTAAAGCGCGGTGATGACCAGCACAAAGCTGCGCCACGCAGGGCTGCCAAACACCTGGATGCCAACTTGCATGAGCGTGTTCGCACACAGCATGTCGATCAATACGTGCAGGCCCAAGGTGCCGGGGTCGTGTTGCAGGGTGTGGGTGAGTGCTTCGTATTGCCCGGCCATGGCGTGCTGGAGCGGATCGATCAGCAGCATGGCCAGCAAAACAGCCAGCATGCCCGCCCAAGCGGTCGTCAGGATGTTGCGAGGGTTGGTGACAGTATTTATGGTGATTTTTGCTATTTAAGTATTTAAATATATCATCGCCATTCGCGTCATCGTGGGTGAGACTGCACGCGTCTCTCAGGTTGCTTGCTTTTTAAGCACACCCCGCCAGCCCAAGCGGGGCGTTGTTTTTTTGGCTTATCCCTGCACTTGTCCACAGCTTTGGGCACGGCCTGTGGGGACAGTTCGGTGATGGCCATATAGTGATGTTCCATCCCAAATGCAGGCGGCCATGATCACCACCACCGTGTTCACCAACAATCGCACGCAAGCGATTCGTTTGCCTGCTGATTTGCGTCTGCCTGAGAATGTCAAAAAGGTGGAGGTTCGCGCCCGTGGGCTGGATCGGATCATCCCGCCTGTGGGGCGTTCGTGGGACCAGTTTTTCACGAAAGGCCCCAAGGTCAGCGACGAATTTTTGCCGGAACGTGCCTCGCAAACGCAGCCCGAGCGTGAGGCGCTCTGATGATGAAATACCAGCAGGACATGAGCATCGTGATCTATCTGGCAAAGCGTCACAGCACTGTGGCGCGATCCGCAGCGATCTTGAAAAAGCAGGCTAGCACATCGGCGTGAACGATTTGCACATCGCCGCCCATGCCCGCAGCGAAGGGCTGGTGGTCGTCACCAACAACCATGCAGAGTTTGCCCGCGTGCCGGGCTTGATGGTGGATAACTGGGTCGCGTCCATCAATTGACGCGGGCCTTTTTATCGCCTTTTGCACCCTTGAATTGAGTTTCCTTTTTGCGCTCTTACTGCGCTCTTACCGCGCCCGCAGCGGCTCATACAAGCCCGCAGGCCCCAGAAAAATACTTTTCAGACCCTGGCGCACCCGCTTTCAGGTGCGTGGATCAACGCAAACTGGTGATGTAGTGCGCGAGGTTTTCGATGTCTTTTTCAGACAAGGTTTGCGCCACACTGGTCATGTTGCCAGCATCGTTGGTGCGGGTGCGTGCTTTGAAATCGGTCATCTGTTTGACGATGTACTCGTATTGCTGACCTGCGACGCGTGGAATCTCGTTCTGACCCGCAAAGCCGCCAAGGTGGCACATGGCGCAGAGGGTTTCATTGGCTTTGGCGCGGCCGAGAGCGATTTTTGTTTCGTCGGCCTTGAACGCGGAAGGTTTGGCTTTTTGTGCTGCAAAGAAGTTGCCGATGTCGATCATGTCTTGACGGCTCAGGGGCGAGGCCATGGCGGTCATGACGGCATGGTTGCGGCGGCCTTCTTTGTAATCTTTGAGTTGGACATAGATGTAGCGCCACGATTGGCCTGCCAAATTGGGAAATTCGCCATGGCTTGAGTTGCCATCAGCCCCGTGGCAGGCGGCACACACTTGGGATTTGGTTTTGCCGTTTTGAATGTCTTGTTCTGAGGGCTGGGCCTGTGCCTGAAATGTCAAAGCAGACAGTGCCCATAAAAGCAGGGAAGTGATGCGCAAATTCATGGCGGTCTGTGGCAACTTTTAAAAATGGAAAAATGGCCACCACAATGGGTGGCCATTTTCAAGGCTGAGCTTCAGTGAGATGACTTAGGCAATGCAAACACGACCATCGAGTTGCCGCGCTTGAAGTCGAGTTGGGTGTTGCCACCGCAACCCATGGCGACGTACTGGCGGCCTTTGACGGTGTAGGACACGGGCATGGCGTTGGCACCTGCGCCGCAGTTGTATTCCCACAGTTTTTTGCCGTTGCGGGCATCGAGGGCGCGGAACAAACCGTTGCCTTCACCGTAGAAAACCAAGTCGCCTGCCGTGGCCAAAGCGCCGCCAATCAGGGGTTGTTCGGTGTCAAATTTCCAAGCCATCTTGCCGGTGTCGACGTTCACGGCAGCCAAGCGGCCTCATTGCTTTTCACCCTCGATCACCTTGAAGGCGCCGCCCAACCACAGCTTGCCGCCGGGGTACTTGGCCGCTTCGACGTGGTAGGTCATGGGCTGGTGCAGGTTCAAGGCATAAGCCATGCGCAGCTTGGGGTTGATGGCCATGGGTGACCATTCCACGCCACCGTTCGCGCCAGGCAGCATGCGAGCGCCTTGGGCGGTGGGTAGCACCCACATGTTTTCTTGCGGCACCATCGCCTCAGAGAAACGGATCAGCTCGCCGGTGTCGCGGTGGTGCACATACACATGGCCGGTTTTGCCGCCGTGGATCACCCCGGGCACCATCTTGCCGTTTTTATCTTTCACGTCCATCAAGATGGGCGGGCTGACCGCATCCAAGTCCCACACATCGTGGGCGATGTATTGGTAATGCCACTTGTAGGCACCGGTGTCGAGGTTCACAGCCACGAGCGAGTCGGTGTAAAGGTTGTCACCAGGACCCTCAGCACCATACAGGTCAGGCGAGGGGTTGCCGACCACAAAAAAAATGGTGCGTGATTTGACGTCCACAGCGGGGTTCATCCACACGCCGCCCCCCAAGGTTTGGAAGAAGGAGCTGTCGCGAGCGAACGCTGCTTTTTCAGCGGCAATGTCGCGGTTCATGTTGCGACCTGTGGCGTCGTTGACGGCCCACACGCCTTCATGACCTTTTTCGGGAATGGTGTGGAATGTCCAAACCAGTTTGCCGGAGTTGGAGTCGAAGGCCTTGACAAAGCCGCGAATGCCGTATTCGCCGCCGTTGGTGCCGATCAACACTTTGCCGTCCACCACGGTAGGGGCCATGGTTTCGCTGTAGCCTTTTTCAGGGTCAGCGATTTCGGTGTCCCACAGCAGCTTGCCTGTTTTGGCGTCCAAAGCGACCAAGCGTGCATCAAGCGTGCCCATGAACAACTTGCCGCCTTCAACCGCGACACCGCGGTTGTTGGGGCCGCAGCAAAATGTGGTGATGGGACCCATCTTGTGTTTGTAATGCCAGAACTCTTTACCGGTCACGGCATCCAGCGCGTACACATGGTTGTACGACGTGGTCATATACATGATGCCGTCGACCACGATGGGGGCGGTTTCCATGGACTCGCGCACTTCCGTTTGGAAGGTGAACTCAGGGCGCATGTTCTTCACGTTGCCCGCATTGATTTGCGTGCCTTTGTAAAAGCGCGTTTGCTCGTAGTCGCCGTTGGTGTGCAGCCAGTTCGTCGTCTGACCGCCTGCTTTGTTCAGTTGGTCTTGCGTGACGTTGATGCCTTTTTCGATGTTGGCTCCGCTGGCGTTCATGCCTTTTTGGCCTTGAATTTCTTCACCGACGGCCATGCCTGTCATGAACAGCAAAGTCGAGACCGCTGCAATTCGCTTTGTGTCAAAAATCTGTTTCATCAGTTCATCCTTGGAAGTGGAGTTGGGTTGTATATCTAAGCAAATAAACAATTAATGAAACTAAATTTAAACTTAATTATTCATTTATGACGGTAATTGCCGTGACATCTACGGTCAAGCATGTGCGAAAAATTCCTGCATGATGGGGCCGTTACATGGAGACGATGTATGAAAAAACACCGCCAACTTGCTTTGTTCACCGTGGCCTTGCTATTGGCCCAAGGCATGGCTTACGCCCAAAAGGGCATGGACCAGATCAACATCAATGGCCAGTTTGTGATGGCTGGCCGTGTGGGCAAGCTCGAACGTGTCCAAGCGTTGCTCGACCAAGGTGCACAGGTGAATTCGCGTGATCGCAATGGTGATACGCCGCTGAATATGGCTACAGCCAAGGCCAATACCGAGTTGGTTCAGGCCTTGATCAAGGCCGGAGCCGATGTCAATCTGGGAAACCTGTCTGGCGTCACGCCCCTCATGGGCTCTGCAGTCACGGCCGATGCTCAGTCGTTTCGAGCCCTGTTGGCTGCAGGTGCAAAGACCGACCCCTTGGACCGTGTCAAGAAAAATGCCGCCACCTACGCCGCAGCATCCGGGTGTACCGCCTGTTTGCAAGAACTCGTCAAAGCGAAAACTGATGTAAATGCCAAGCTGGAAAACGATCTGAGCTTGCTCATGTGGTCCGCAGCATACGGTCATGAAGAAGCCGTAAGGTATTTACTGTCCCAAGGGGCTGAGCGCACAGCCAAAGACAACCGTGGGAAAACGGCAGAGGTGCTCGCCCGCGAAGGCAATCACCTTGGCTTGCTGCGCTTGCTGGCATCTACTGAGCCATAAGTTTTGCCAGTCCGTTGCTTGCGCAGCGCCGTCCGCACTCAAAACCTCAACACTTTCCGGGCATGGCTGCCAGTGCAGGCATCGGTGGCGTTTCAGACCCGCTGTGACTCGCTCAACGGGCCTTGTCTCCATGGCGGGTCGTCATTTTTTGGAAATTGACTGTCCGTTCATTCAGCAGAATGTCCAACACAGCTTTGGGGACAGTTGGGTGTGCAAGTTAAGCCGCAAAGAGCGCAAATAACTCGTTTTTGAAGTGAATGCCCAAGCGGTCGAAGGCGCGGTTGCGGTAGGTTTTCACGGTCGGCAGGCTCAGGCCTAAATCTCGGGCGATGCCGTCTTGTGTCATGCCCGTGAGTAGCCGGGCGCAAACCTCGCATTCCCGAGGCGTGAGGTTTTTTCTCATTTGCTGCAGCCGCATTGTCCAAAAAGAGCAGTTGTGCCTGCCGGTGGGCATGCGCGGGAGTGAGAGTTCGATCTGTTTGCGAGCCAGCGGCAGCAATGCTGGGGCCAAGGATTCAAAGTCAGACAGCTGGGCATCGCTGAAGGGCCGTTGGTGCTCATGACGGTAAAAGTTGATGGCAAAAATCGAGTCGCCCTTTTGCTGTACTACCGACACTCTCTCGGCCATGCCATGCGCTTCGTACACTCTGGCTCGGTGCTGGGCAGGCACTTCGTTGGCAGTGATGTGGCACAGCAATGGGTGTTCGGTGGCGTGTGGCACGCCTGCCAGGGTGCGGTCGCTCAGATGGGGCCCCGACAGATAGGCGTTCCAGCAATTCACTGTGGTGTCGGGCACCCCATGGCTGGCAGACATGAACAACTGAGGGTTGCAACCACTGCCGGTTTGGTAAATCGAATAAGAAGCAGCCGGCACGATGGGGTGGAGGTGCTCCAGCAAAGCCGTTTCAAATTCTGCTTGTCCGATCAGGCCGATGAGACCTTGCAGCGCCTGAACGGGGCTGTTGCTGCGAAGGTCTGGGGTCCATTGACGCATGGGCAATCGGTTGTAGAGTGGACGTCATCTTAAAGGATGACAGACAGATTTCCGGCTTGGGAATACCCTAGTGGAATGTATGGACTGATGGAGATGGATGTGAAAAAAATGAAAATTCAAACAGGGGTCAAGTGCATGGGCACGCTGTTTGCTGCTGGCGTTTTGGTCTCTTGTAGCACCTTGCCTGAGCGCTCGGTGGTTCAACTCAACGCCGCCTCAGGGGCCACTTTGACGTCTTGTACAGATTGGGTGGACGCGCTGAAGTTGCCCGACACCCGCATCGAGTCTTCGGCCTTGGTGTCGGCGGGTGCCCTCAGATTGGGCGCACAAGGCATGCCCGAGCACTGTTTGGTCAAAGGCCGTATGCACGAGCGCAAAGGCAGTGACGGGCGCGATTATGCGCTGGCCTTTGAGATGCGTTTGCCCATGGTTTGGAATGGCCGTTTCTACTACCAAGGCAATGGTGGTTTGGATGGCTCTGTGCAAGCGGCCATTGGGGCCTTGGGAGGAGGGCCACTCACGGGAGCGCTCATGCAGGGGTTTGCCGTCATCAGCTCGGACGCAGGTCACAGCGGCCCGCAAACCACGGTCTTTGGTCTGGAGCCCCAGGCGCGGCTGGATTACGGCTATCAGGCCGTAGAAAAACTCACCCCTATGGCCAAGCAGCTGATCCGGGGAGCTTATGGCAAAGGACCTGACCGCTCCTATATTGGGGGCTGCTCCAACGGAGGGCGGCACGCCATGGTGGCCGCAGCGCGTCTGGGAGATCAGTACGATGGCTATTTGGTGGGTGCTCCGGGTTACCGTTTGCCGTATGCGGCCCTGGCCCAAATCTGGGGTGCTCAGCAATGGGCACCGCTGGCGACGCCAGGTGCCACTGTCAAAAACCCGCTCAACCCCAGCGGCACCTTGCCCGATTTGTCCAGTGCTTTCACCCCGCAAGAGCGCATGACCGTGGCCAAGGCCATTTTGGACAAGTGTGATGCGCTTGACGGGGCCAAAGACGGTATGGTGCAAGCCACACAGGCATGCCAAGCCGCGTTCAATCTCAAGACCGATGTCGCCACCTGCACCGGCGGGCGCCAAGGCAGTTGCCTGACGTTGGCACAAAAAGATGTGGTGGATCGCGTGTTTAACGGTGCGCACACAGCGCAAGGTCAGCGTATTTATGCCGGTTTTCCCTATGACACAGGCATGGCCGGTGCCAACTGGGGAACGTGGAAGTTCATTGATTCACTGATCCGGGACCCTTTGGCCATTGGCACCATCTTCAGCGTCCCCCCTTCGCCACTCAAGCCGCTTGAAGAAAACGTCAGCCAGCGTTTGGCCATGTTTTCGGCCACCAATGACACCTACCGCGAGTCGGGTTGGTCCCTCATGACCCCACCGGGGCAAGACAATCCGACCAACTTGGCTGCTTTGCGTGAGCGGGGTGCCAAGGTGGTGATGTACAACGGGGTGAGCGATGCGATTTTTTCGGCCGAGGACACCCGCCAGTGGGTCGAGCGCGTGAGCAAGGCGGGCCTCAATCCCGGATCAGACTTTGCACGTTACTTTCCCGTTCCCGGCATGAACCATTGCAGCATGGGGCCTGCTGCGGACCAGTTTGACCTGCTCGGCCCGCTGGTGCAGTGGGTGGAGCAAGGCGTGGCACCGCAAGCCGTGGTGGCCAGTGTGCGCGGCGCAGGCAACCCTGGTGGCGTGAACACCGAACTGCCCGCTGACTGGTCTGCCCAGCGCACTCGCCCATTGTGTGCTTACCCTACAGTGGCAATCTACAAGGGCAGCGGTTCTTTGGAAGACGCCAGAAGCTTTGTTTGCAAATGAACCACAACCATCAGGAGGTCAAGGATGCAAGTTATGAAATTCAAGGGTGTGTTGGCATGGGCCATACTCGCGATGTGCACGGGCACTGTGTCGGCGCAAACTTCTGACTGTGCCACTTTTGCTGCCATGGCTTTGCCGGGCATGTCACTCAAGACCGAAGCGGTATCGGCTGACAGCACGCGTCCCCCAGGCGCAAGCACTGGCCCCACGTTGGTGGCCCATTGCAAATTGAACGGCAAGATGGCCGAGCGCATGGGGCAGGATGGCAAGCCCTACCACATCGGCTTTGAACTTCGATTGCCGACGGCATGGAATGGTCGTTTCCTCTATCAAGGCGGCGGTGGCAATGATGGTGTGGTGCGCCCCGCCGTGGGTCCGCAGGCCGCACCTGGCTACGCGCTTAACCGAGGCTTTGCCGTGGTCACGACCGATGCGGGGCACCAAGGGCCCACGGCCGATTTCGGCTTTGATCCGATCGCCCGCACCGACAATGCCTACAACGCACATGACCAAGTGGCGGTTGTGGCCAAAGAACTGATCCGCCGCTTTTACAGCAAGCCTGCAGACAAGTCCTATTTCATTGGTTGCTCTGGGGGTGGGCGTCAGGCCATGATGTTCACCCAACGATTTCCGACTTACTTTGACGGCGTGATTGCCATGGCCCCGGCCATGCGTGTGTCCAAGGGTGCAACCATTGCAGCTGCCTGGGATACGCAGGCTTTGCAAGCCATCGCACCCAAAGGAGCGGACGGACAGCCCGTGTTGAGTCAAGCTTTGTCTGACAGCGATTTGAACCTGGTGCGTGAGGGTATCCTGAACCAATGTGATGCACTTGACGGTGTGGTCGATGGCATGGTGTCCAACCCTGCGGCCTGCAAATTTGATGTGGCAGCCTTGCAGTGCAGGGGGGCCAAGGACGACAGGTGCCTCGCTCCTGTGCAAGTGGGTGCCTTGCAAAAGATGTTCGCTGGAGCCAAGAACTCGGCAGGTCAGCCGCTTTATTTTTCGTGGCCTTGGGATGCGGGCATAGGGCACACCAAAAACGACTGGCGCATGTGGAAACTGGGTAACTCCACAACGGCCAAGGCCAATTCGCGACATGTGTTCTTGATGGAAGATGCCTTACAGGGTTACTTTGTCACGCCACCCGATCGCAGCTTGAGTATTTACAAGTTTGACTTTGACCGCGATCCGCAACGCATGGATGCCCATTCTTGGATCTTCAACACGGCCGACGATGTCAAGCTGACAGGATTCCAGGCCCGTGGCGGTAAGCTGATGTTCATACATGGCATGGCCGATCCCATTTTTTCAGCCAATGAGATGGTGGATTATTACCATCGCATGAGTGCCCATCACGGTACTAAAACAGACGATTTTGCACGACTGTTTTTGGTGCCTGGTATGGGCCACTGTACGGGTGGCGCAGCGACTGACAGCATAGACGGATTGGGCAGTCTGGTCGACTGGGTGGAGAAAGGCCAAGCCCCTCAAAGCGTGCCCGCCAGTGGGACCTCGGTGTATCCGGGGCGCACACGCCCGCTGTGTGCTTACCCGCAATTTGCACATTACAAGGGGACAGGCAACCCGGAATACGCCAGCAACTTCATATGCAGGGCACCTGACTGAGGGTGTGACTGACCTTGTTTGTCACTCGATGAAATGTTGTCTATCGAGATCAAACAAGGTCAAGCTCACTCGGTTGCAAGCAACAAAGCAGCACTCATGACCAAGACGCCGCCCGGTAAAGCCCAATTGGATTTTTCCTGAGGTTGTTCTTGGGTCACAGGATCGAATGTCACATCAAGCTTGGGACGGCGAGCATCAATGACTCTGGCTTCGCCGACTTCACCTTTGACTTGTTTGGTTAACTCAACCAAAGCACCGTGAGCTGTTCGAACGGACACTTTGTGGCCAAATTTTTCGAGCAAAGCGACAGCACCAGAGGTGTTTTCCTGTGTCCATTCCTGACGCCACTTTTTCTGTGCAGCCTGGGTCAGCCAACGCCCTGTGTGCTTGTTCAATCGAGGCGGGCACGCCAACAAAATCCAGTGAGCACAAGCGGCTTGCAGATCATTGACCGTCAACATGGGCGTGAGCTGGTGTAGCGCATGTTGCTGGTTGTCAATGTAGACGATGAACTTTTCCATTGTTTTCTCCTGGTTGAAAGCGTCAAACCGATTGAACTGGTTGTTCATTTTGTGTTTTGGTGACCCACCAGCCGGTGAGTAAAACACCGCCAATACACAGCAAGTATGTGGCCCAACGTGCCAAGTTGTTGATCATCTCGTTGCCATCAAACACGGGATCGAGCAACTTTTCATTGACGATCATTTGCGATGCTGTGTAAGCCAAAACAGCAGCGCCGATGTGAATGATCAGGGGCCAGCGCTCGACCAATCGCAAAACCAATTTGCTGCCCAACACCACAATCGGAATACTGATCAGCAAACCTATGACCACCAGATCGAAAGATCCGTTGGCTGCTCCAGCAACCCCCAAAACGTTGTCAACACCCATCAGGGCATCCGCCACCACGATGGTTTTCATGGCACCCCAAAAGCTCGTTGCACCTGGACCATGGTCTTGATCCTCGGAGCCATCAGCGATCAGTTTGTAGGCGATCCACAAAAGACCCAGTCCACCCACGAGCATCAATCCTGGAATTTTCAGGAGCCAGACCACACCAACGGTCATGATGGAGCGAACCACAATCGCACCGACTGTGCCCCAGACGATGGCTTTATTTTGGTGTTCAGGAGGGAGATTTCTGGCCGCTAGAGCAATGACGATGGCGTTATCGCCAGCCAGAACCAAATCAATCAAAACGATGGCCAGCAAAGCCGACCACCAAGGCAGTGAAAACAAATCCATAAAAGACCTTAACGACGATCCGAAACTGCCACCGGTGCGAGTTGCACAGGTGGCGCGATAGATCGAAGGTCTTGCTTTGCTTGTTATGAATCAGTTATATGCCCAACAAACCGGGGGTCAATGTCCCCGTCATGACGATTTGTTGATTTCTTCGTGTGCCAAACGGCTTAACTGACACAAAGAAATTGAGCTACTCCCCAACGATGATTTGATTAGAAAGGAAGCGTGTAGATTTGCAAAATGCCCCTTCAATTTAATCCCTGAACTTGTAGGGCTTTAGGATGAGCGTGCCGAAATGAACCGTTGGCAAGGGGATGTTTAAAAATCACCCTCGCCAAGGCGGCCATTAGCCCTGCGCACCCAGCAGGTAATCGATCTTGCCCACTTCCACGCCGTTGTGGCGCAGGATGGTGTACGCCGTAGTGATGTGGAAGTACAGGTTGGGCAGCATCCAGCTGGTCAGGTAGTCTTGGCCTTTGAGGGTGCGGGTTTTGCCCGGACCTGCGGGGAAGGTGATCTCTTTGTCTTCGGTGCCGTCCAAGGCCGCTGCGGGCACAGTGGCGATGAAGGCCACGGTTTTGTGGATGCGCTCTTGCAGTTGGGCCAAGGTGGTTTCGGTGTCGTCAAACTTGGGCGCGTCGATGCCTGACAGGCGTGCCACGCCGTTTTTGGCGGCGTCGCAGGCAATCAAGACCTGGCGGGTGAAGGGAAACATGTCGGGGGCCAGGCGGTAGGTGGTGAGCGCCGTGGGGTCGATCTTTTTGGTCTCGACGAATTGCTCGGCCTTGGCCAGGATGTGGCTCAGGTTGGTGAGCATGCGGGTGCACACGGGCAGGCTGGCGCTGGACATGGAAATGGACATGAAAGTCTCCGTTCGTTGTTGAAGGTTTTGGGTTTAGAAGTTCAAGCGCTGGTCACAGGCAAAGCCTGGACCGCCTCGCCAATGGCATAAAAGTGGCCGCCCGCCACATGGTGCAGGCTGCGCAATTCGGGTGGGGCGTTTTCAAAGTGCCAGCGGCCTTGGCTGAACACACGTTCGTCGGCCCAGGCCCCGATCACCTCGGCCAAAATCAAATCGTGTGGTCCCGCGACATGGGCAGTGGCGGGCAGCACGCGGCATTCCAGCTGGGCGGTGCATCCATCGACCAGCGGCACACCGGTGTGCGGGGCGGGCTGAGTGCTGATCTGGCAACGGGCCAGCTTGTCGGGGACAGTCTTGCCACTCAAACCCCCAGCGGCCATGACCTGGTCTCTCATGGCCACACAGGGCACGTTGATGCTGAGCACACCAGAGGCGTCGATCAGCTCGCGGGTGAGTGTGGCTTTGTCGATGACCACCGCGATCTTGGGGGTGTCAAAGTCCAAGGGCATGGCCCAGGCGGCGGCCATCACATTGCTTTGGCCCGCATGCTGGCTGCCCACCAGCACCGTGGGGCCGTGGTTGAGCAAACGGTAAGCGTGTTTCAGTTCAACAGTGTGCATGCGGTGTTCAACGGGGTTCGGGCGAAAGCACTGAGCGCTCTTTTTGGTATTGATCGTAGGACGGCAGCGGGGTTCCCGGGGCGGTGCCGCTGCCCACGGCCTTGGCCCTTTCCTGGGCACGGATTTCGTCGTACACGCCTTGCGTTGAAATCAGGCCGCAACCTGACAGGCCCCCCAGCAGGGTCAGCGCGATGAGGGCCTTGTTCATGGTTTGCGTTTGTTGAACTTTTGCCAGTACTGGAATTCGTCCGCACGGACTTCGTATTCCAAGTCTTCCACGCGCATGAGCATGCGCTCTTTGGCATCGCTCACGGCGCGGTTGTAGATGCTGGGGCCGATTTCTTCGAGGACAAAACCAAGCAGGGCACCGGCAGAAATGTTGCCGATTTTTTGCTCGAAGTTAGCCTCAAAGTAGCGCTCAATGCTGGCAATCGCCTGAGCGCGGTCCTCTTTGCTCAGCTCAATGGGCATGGCCGCAGATCAGCCGATTTCGGCGATCAGTTCGATCTCGACGCAAGCGCCCATGGGGATTTGCGCCACACCAAAGGCGCTGCGGGCATGCGCACCGACCTGGGGGCCAAAGACCTGGCCGAGCAATTCGCTGCAGCCGTTGGTGACCAGGTGTTGCTCGGTGAAGTCACCTGTGGAGTTGACCAGGCTCATTACTTTGACGATGCGCTTGACCTTGTTCAGATCGCCCACGGCCGCGTGCAGGGTGCCCATCAGGTCAATGGCCACAGCGCGGGCGGCTTGTTGGCCTTCAGCGGTGCTGATGTTTTTGCCATGCTGGCCGACCCAGGCTTTGCCGTCTTTCTTGGCAATGTGGCCGGACAGGAAAACCAGGTTGCCGGTCTGCACAAAGGGCACATAGGCCGCAGCGGGGACGGCCACGGGGGGCAATTCGATGTTCAGGGATTTCAGGGTGTCGTAAACGCTCATGGTGGTGATCTCGGTCGCGGGTTGAAGAGGGACTCCCGCCTGTGCAGGAGTGGCAAAAGGGAGATTGTCGCTGAAGGGGCGGGTGGATGGCCGCCGATTTGACACACTCAGATCAAACGTCCAGAGGTGCCACCGTGACGGCGACCTCGAGGGTGTGCGAGCCGCCGCCTTGCAGCACGCCGCGCAGGGGCGAGACATCGGCAAAATCGCGGCCCACGGCCAGGCGCACGTAGTCTTCGCCCGGACTCGCCAAGCCACAGCGGTCGTTGGTGGGGTCCAGGTCCAGCCAGCCTTGACTGGCGTGGCTGGCCAGCTCGGGCACATACACCGAGGCCCAGGCGTGCGAGGCGTCGCTGCCCACCAGGCGGGGCTGGCCCGGCGGCGGCTGGGTGAGCAGGTAGCCGCTCACGTAGCGGGCGGGCAAGCCCAGCGAGCGCAGACAGGCCACCAGGATGTGGGCAAAGTCCTGGCAAACCCCCCGTTTGTTTTGCAGCGCCTCCAGCGCCGGGGTGTTGATGTCGGTGCTGGCCGTTTCGTAATGGAAATCGCGGTGCATGCGGGCTGTGAGTTCTTGCGCGGCTTGCTGAAGTGGGCGGCCAGGGGGGAAGCTGCTTTGGGCATAGGCCACAAAGGCTTCGTTCACGGGGGCATGGTGAGAGCCGAAAACGTAGCCGCTGTGCACATCACCGGCATGCCCGCCACGGTAGCGAAAGTGCTCACGGACCGACTCCCAGCTTTGCTTGCTGCTGCCCGGGGGCAGTGGCTTGGTGATGATTTCGCTGTGTGCCCGAACCGTCAGGCCATCGTGTGGATGGGTCAATGCCCAGTAGGCACGGTGGTTCAAAAAGGCATCGATGTTGTGCACCACGGTGGCCTGGGGTTCGATCCACATGACATGGCTCACGACTTTTTGGCACGGGGTATGGGCCGGCTGCAAGTGCGCCACATGCTGCGCCGTTTGAACGGGGGGGCTGTAGCGGTATCGGGTGTCGTGCGTGATGGACAGGTGCATGCGGGGTTCGGGGTTCAAGCGCCCACACTGTAGCGGGCTTGACCGCTGTGGGTGAAAAACAAAGCACACAACTGGTCTGAAACCTCATGGGCCGCAGTTTGGCAATGGGCCAACACGGCATCCAGGGGCAGTGCCAAGGTGCAGGGTGGACGTGGCCGCCCGGCGCGGTCGTGGGTTTCAGGGGGCCACAGCGATTCGGGGGGCAGGTCAATCATTTGCGGCACTTGTTGGGCCAAGGCCAAGGTGGCACCGTCGGCCAAGTTGCCCATGCGCAGCAATCGGGAGCGCAGGGTGTGTGCCACCCAGCCGAGTGATCGCGGGTTGTCCGAATGCGTGACCAGCAGGTCCATCAAAGCCTGTGGGGTTCGACTTTGTTGGTACTGGGCATGAAAACTGATGGTGCTGTCAAACAGGTCGAGCACGGCGTCAAAGCCGGCTTGTTCGGCCATCAGCCCCAGGTGCACGGCTTCACTCAAAGCATGGGACAAGAAGGTCAAACGCTCAATGTGACGGCCAATCGAGAGCAAACGCCAGCCATCGTCGCGGCTCATGCGGTCGGTTTGGGCACCGGTGAGGGCCGCCAGCATTTGGCTGGTGTCGGCCAAAAGGCTTTGGGTTGCCACGGTGTCGGGGGCCACCCAAGACACCTCGGTGCCGACGGGTTTGAAAAAACGTGTTTCGGCTTGTTCCAGCAAGCGCCAGTGTTCCGGGGAGAGGCGCTCGCGCACCGCTGCGGCAGCCAAACGCACAGAGCGCAAGTTGAACCCCACGCTGGTGGCCAGTTCGCGGTCCCACAGTCCGGCAATCAACGAGCGTTCAAACACCCTGTGCGCCTGCGTGGCGGCGGGCACACCGGCACGCACCAAGCCATGGCGGGTGGCCATGCGGGTGATGAAGTTCAGCAGGCAGGGCAGGTTTTGGTTTTCGCTGCCCAAAATTTCCAGGCTCAAGCGCACCAGGCGCAGGGTGTTTTCGGTGCGCTCGGTGTAGCGGCCCATCCAGAACAGGTTTTCAGCAGCCCGACTGGTGACCAAGCGTTGTCTTTGCAGGGCACTGACGTCGGCCTGCGTGTCCATGGCGCTGAGGTCCCGCGGGGCCACCGGAGCTGGTGCAGGACGCCATGGCATGGGCGATGACTGAGACTGAGACTGGGACTGGGACTGGGACTGGGACTGGGACTGGGACTGGGACTGGGACTGGGACTGCGTCGGGCCACTGGAGGCCTTTTGCACCCACACGTCGGCGCTGCTGCCACCGCGCTGCATCGATGCGATGCCTTCCCGGGTACCCAGTCTGGCCAAACCGCCGGGCAGTACCTGCCAGCCGCCCTGGGCATCGGTCACGGCAAACACCCGCAGCACCACGGGGCGCGATTGAATGCAGGCTTGGCCCTGTGCATCGGTTTGCCAAGTCGGTTGGTGCGACAAGGGCAGCCACGACTGCAAAGTGTGTGCATCGGGGTCGCGCAAAATGCGCCCGGCCCATTCGTTTTGCGCTTGACGCGACAGACTGTGGCCCAACACCGGTTCAAAACTTTGGCGGTCCGTGTTGTAGGGGTAAGTGGGTTTGATCACGCAGCCCTGAATGCGCGGCAGCACGTCTTGCAGCGCTGCCGCTTCACCACACCACCAGCTGGGGATGGCGGGCAACTGCAGCGCTTGCCCCAGCAAATCACGCGCCAAAGCGGGCATGAAGCCCAGCAGCGCATTTGATTCGAGAAATCCCGAGCCGGGTGTGTTGGCCACCAGCACATGGCCGCTGCGCACGGCTTGCAGCAAGCCGGGCACGCCCAGGGTGGAGTCGGCACGCAACTCCAGCGGGTCCAGCCAGTCGTCATCGACGCGTTTCAAGAGCCCGTGCACTGGCTGCAGCCCCTGCAAGGTCTTGAGGTACAGCTTTTCATCGCGAACCGTCAAGTCATTGCCTTGCACCAGACTTAAACCCAAATAGCGTGCCAGGTAAGCGTGCTCAAAATAGGTTTCGTTGTAGGGGCCGGGTGTGAGCAGCGCGATGTGGGCCCCGGCACCGGCGGGGCTGCGCGCCTTGATGCCGTCGATCAGCGTGCGGTAGGTTTCGGCCAAGCGTTGAACCGGGAAAGCTTCAAAGGCCCGTGGAAACAGGCGCGAGACGATTTGCCGGTTTTCCAGCAAATACCCCAGCCCCGAGGGTGCCTGGGTGCGCTGGGACAAGAGCCACCAGCAGCCGTCTGCACCGCGTGCCAGGTCAAATGCGGCCAGTGACAAGTAGCGCCCCCCCACGGGGGGCACGCCCTGCATGGCGGGCAAATAGGCGGGGTGACCCTGAACCAGGGCTGCGGGCAACTGGCCTTTGAGGACCAGTTGTTGCGGCCCATAAGCGTCGGCCATGATGCGTTCGAGCAGCTGCATGCGCTGCAGCACCCCCGATTCAATTTGTTGCCAGTCGGCTTGGTCCAGCATCAGCGGAAACAGGTCCAGAGACCAGGGCCGCTGGGGTTGGTCGGCTGCGGCGTACACGTTGTAGGTGATGCCGTTGTCGCGCACTTGCCTTTGCAAGTTGAGCATGCGCGTATTCAGATCGTGGGTGTCGGCCACTGCGTGGGGGCCATCTGCTGCCCCCTTGGGGGGCAGGGTGGCCATGTCCTGCTGCGCTGCAAAGCTGAGCCAGGCGCTGCTCAGCGTGGCTGGCGGCTTGGGGGTTTCATCGGGTCCGTTCAACGAGCTGTCGCCAGCTACCGTCAAGGCCCCGCGCATTTCATCCCAGTGCCCTGCGGGCGCACATTCTTGCTGCAGACCCAGCCACTGGTTGGCGTGGGCGGGCAAGGCGGGGTGGTTGGCGTGAGAGAACTCGTTCATCAAATGCATTGTCGCTTGCAAACTCCGCCATTCAGGCGTGAGTTCCAAGCATCATTACCCAGTGTGTGTTTCACACCCTTCGCAAATCCAGGGTGTAGGGAAACTCTGCACTGGCGTGCAGCGAGGCGTTGGGCACCAGCGTGGGCAGGTGCTTCATGGTTCCGGGCGTGTGCCCCATGCGGAAGAAGCGGGCCATGCGTCGGCTTTCGGCCTCATAGGCGTTGACCGGAAACGTGTCGTAACTGCGTCCGCCCGGGTGCACCACATGGTACTGGCAGCCTCCCAGCGAGCGCTTCATCCAGGTGTCCACCAAGTCCACTGTCAGCGGGGCGTGCATGCCGATGCTGGGGTGCAATGACGAAGGGGGATTCCAAGCTTTGTAGCGCACGCTGGCGACGTACTCGCCGACCACGCCTGTGGCTTGCAGGGGCAAAGGTTTGCCGTTGACGGTGAGGGTGTGGCGTGCGGGGTTCATGCCGCTGACATGCACCTCGATGCGTTCGAGCGATGAATCCACATAGCGGGCCGTTCCGCCCGCGCTGCTTTCTTCGCCCATGACGTGCCAAGGCTCCAGCGCATTGCGCAGGGTGACGACCGTGCCGTCCACCTGGATTTGGCCCACCAAGGGGAAGCGAAATTCAAAATGCGGTGCAAACCAGGTGGGGTCGAAGTGAAAACCGGCGTCGCCCAATTCGGTCAGCACGTCGTCAAAGTCTTTGTGGATCCAGTGCGGCAGCATGAAGCGGTCGTGCAGCTCGGTGCCCCAGCGGCTCACGGGGGCCAAATACGGTTTGTCCCAGAAGCGGGCCACCAGCGCTCTGAGCAGCAATTGCTGAACAATGCTCATGCGGGCGTGGGGTGGCATTTCGAAGGCACGCAATTCCAGCAGGCCCAAGCGCCCGGTGCTGCTGTCGGGCGAGTACATCTTGTCGATGCAAAACTCGCTGCGGTGGGTGTTGCCGGTCACGTCCACCAAGATGTTGCGCAAGGTCCGGTCCACCACCCAAGGGGCCATGTCGGTGCCGTATTTTTTTCGGTTGCGCGTGATCTCGCGCAGCGCAATCTCCAGCTCATAGACCTGGTCGTTGCGCGCTTCGTCCACACGCGGGGCTTGGCTGGTGGGTCCGATGAACATGCCGCTGAACAAATAGCTCAGGCTCGGGTGGTTGTGCCAGTAAAGGATCAGGCTGGCCAGCAGTTCGGGGCGGCGCAAAAACGGGCTGTCTGATGGTGTGGCCCCGCCCATCACCATGTGGTTACCCCCGCCCGTGCCAGTGTGGCGGCCATCGGTCATGAATTTTTCGGCCGACAGGCGGGTTTCAAAGGCGGCTTGGTACAAGAACTCGGTGTGCTCGACCAGTTCGGTCCAGTTGTGGGCCGGGTGGATGTTGACTTCGATCACGCCGGGATCGGGCGTGACCTGCAGCAGTTTCAGGCGCGGGTCGCGTGGGGGCGGGTAGCCTTCCAGGACGATTTTCATGCCCAGCTTCAGCGCTGTGGCTTCCACCGCGCCGACCAGCGCCAGGTAGTCTTCCAGACGCGCCAGAGGCGGCATGAAGACGTACAGCACGCCGGATTTTTCGCCTTTGGCCATGGCCTCGGCTTCAAGCTTGGGGCCGTTGGCACGGTTGGGGTCGCGCACTTCCACGCACAGGGCGGTGCGCACCACCGAGGGGTCAGACTTGAATTTTTCAGGCGCGGTGCGGACCGTTGGAGCGGTGTGGTTGCGCGATTGCAAGCTCAGGGGGGTGCTGGTGGGCAGTGGCATTCTGGGTGCAAAGGGGTCTTGCTCGATCATGTGCCAGCGCTCGGTGGGCGCGGCCCAAGGCAGCGAGTCCAGCGGCAAGCGCCAGCCCATGGGGGAGTCGCCGGGCATCAAATACAGGCGCTCTTCGCGGACAAACCAGTTGCCGGTTTGCCATGGCGAAACACTGCCTGCGGGCAGCGGGGCGCCTTCGGGCACCTCCACGGGCTGCAGCGGCAGCACATAGCCCACGGCCTGGTCCAGCCCTTGGCTGAAAATTCGGCGCAGGCGGTTGCGCTCCATTTCGTCGTCCAGCCGCGCATCAAACGGGTCCACGTTCACCGGCAATCTGCGCTCGCGCCACAGGTAGTACCAGGTGTCTTCGTAGCCGGGCAGCACGGTGTCGTCCGGTAAACCCAGGTGTGACGTGAGGGCCTGCATGAAGCGCTGGGCATCGGCGCTGGTGTAGGTGCTGGGTTCGCGTTCATCGGCAAAGACCGCGGGGTCTTGCCAGCAGGGCGTGCCGTCTGCGCGCCAGTAAATGCTCAGAGCCCAGCGTGGCAATTGTTCGCCCGGGTACCACTTGCCCTGACCAAAGTGCAAAAAACCGCCTTGGCCGTATTGCTGGCGCAGTTTGTGCACCAACTCGGTGGCCAGTCCCCGTTTGGTGGGGCCCAGGGCGTCGGTGTTCCACTCTGCCGCATCGCGGTCTTGGGTGGCCACAAAAGTGGGCTCACCGCCCATGGTCAGACGCACGTCTTGGGCCACCAATTGCGCGTCCACTTGCTCACCCAAGTGCAGCACGGCGTCCCATTGTTCTTCGGTGTAGGGTTTGGTCACGCGGGGGGACTCGTGAATGCGGGTGACGCTCATGTCATGGTGAAACGTCACCTCGGCCTTGTCCATCAGGCCCTCGATGGGCGCGGCGGCCGAGGGTTGCGGTGTGCAGGCCAGTGGAATGTGGCCTTCACCGGCCAGCAGACCCGAAGTGGGGTCCAGCCCCACCCAGCCTGCACCGGGCAAATACACCTCGCACCAGGCGTGCAGGTCGGTGAAATCGACTTCGGTGCCGCTGGGGCCGTCGAGCGATTTCACATCCGGGGCCAGTTGGATCAAATAGCCCGAGACAAAACGGGCCGCGATGTTCATGTGACGGAACAGCTGCACCAAGAGCCAAGCCGAGTCCCGGCAAGACCCGCTTTTGAGCGTGAGTGTTTCTTCGGCCGTCTGCACCCCTGGCTCCATGCGGATGGTGTAGCGAATGTCCTGGTGCAGACGCTGGTTGATTTGCACCAAAAAGTCGATGGTGCGCTGGCGCTTGCGGTCCATGCTGGCCAGGTATTTCTTGAACAGGGGCGTTTTGTGTTCCTTGACCAAGTAGGACTGCAGCTCTTCTCGCACGGTGTCCGTGTATTTGAACGGCACTTTTTCGGCTGTGGGTTCCAGAAAAAAGTCGAAGGGGTTGAACACGGCCATTTCGGTGACCACATCCACCGTGACTTTGAACGAGGTGGTTTTTTGGGGGAAAACCAGACGGGCCTGGTAATTGGCAAAGGCGTCTTGTTGCCAGTTGATGAAGTGTTCCTCGGGCTCGACTTTGAGGCTGTAGCTCAGGATGCGGCTGCGGCTGTGCGGGGCGGGACGCAGGCGGATGACTTGCGGGCCGAGCTGCACGGGGCGGTCGTAGGTGTAGTGGGTGACGTGGTGCAGGGCAACGTGTATCGACATATTTCTAAAGGCGCAACAGGGGCTGCACGCATGACAAATGCAGCTTGGGCGGTTACAACAAGCAAGACACGCGCCAGGATGGGCTTTTGTCTGCCCCTGCAGACCCGGGCAGACGCCATTCCAATACAAGAGCGCCACAAGCCAAGCACAAACACCAGCCAAATCAGGGAGGCTGCCATGAAGCGTGACGGTAAGACGGAGCAGATGATCGAGCAGGGCAGGGGGTGCCATGGGCCAGAACGGCCCAGCCATGCACCCCCTCAAAACGCCCGGCACCCAGGGCAAGCCAGAACTGAGCCCAGACGCTCAGCAGCGGCATGTGCGGAGTGGGCGTCATGACATCGATGGGCTGGGCCCGCAGTTTGGGGTGGGCCTTGTCTGCTTGGTGCATGGGGGTGGCATTGGCCTTGCAGCAAGCGGTCTTGTGGCCTTGGCAGGCTTATGCGGGGGGCTTGTGTGCCGTGATGGCTGGCGCTGTGGGGCTGCGGCGTAAGCTGGGCCATGAAAGAGCCGGGTGGGCTGTCCATCATGCGGCTTGGGCCTTGGTGTGGGCAGCGGCTGCCTTTGGCGTGACGGGCTTGCATGCTTGGACGCGGGTCAGCACCATCGATCCGATGCTCGAGGGGCAGGATCTGGATGTGGTGGGTGTGGTGCAGGCCATGCCGCAGCGCCAGGACTTGGGGTGGCGCTTTCGTTTTCGGATTGAACAAGCCTGGCAAGTGGACGGATCGGGGGCCACAGGTGCCAGCCATGCGCTGGTGGTGGATGCCCAAGTGCCGTCCCAGGTTTATCTGGGCTGGTACGGCCAAGAGGGCCTGCACGACAGTGGCTGGAACCTGTCGCCCCTGCCCGAGCCCGTCAAAGCGGGTGAGCGCTGGCGCTTTCGGGTGCGTTTGAAAGCGCCACACGGCCACCTCAACCCGCGAGGCTTTGACTACGAGCTGTGGCTGTGGGAACAAGGCATCCGCGCCACCGGTTATGTCCGAACCCGTGCCAAAGACCCCGCTCCCCGGCGCTTGGCCAGCACTTGGGCCCACCCGATCGAGGGCTGGCGTCAGGCGGTGCGCGATCGCTTGTTGACCCATCTGTCTCCCCCAGGCAGCGATGCCGAGGCCGCCAAGCGGGCAGGGGTGGTGGCTGCGCTGGTCACCGGTGATCAGGCGGCGATTGACCGCAGCGATTGGGATGTGTTTCGGGCCACGGGTGTCTCGCACCTGATGAGCATCTCGGGCTTGCATGTGACCATGTTTGCCTGGATCGCCTCTGGCTTGGTCGCGGGGTGCTGGCGCAAGTCGGCTCTGTGGGGGTTTTCAGGTCCTTTGCGCTGGCCTGCTGTGCATGTGGGGGCTGTGGTGGGTTTGGCCTTGGCGGCTTTTTACGCTTTGTTCAGTGGTTGGGGGGTGCCGGCCCAGCGCACATTGCTCATGCTGCTGGTGGTGGCTGGCCTCAACAGCTTGGCCCGGCAATGGTCGGGTGCGCTGATTTGGTGGACGGCGGGGGCCGTGGTCTTGACGTTTGACCCTTGGGCTTTGTTGCAACCGGGTTTTTGGTTGAGTTTTGTGGCGGTGGGGGTGTTGATGGCTTCTGGGCCCGATCAAAAAGGTCCTCTCCATTCACCTGCACCGCAGGGCCTGAGCCCAGGCACCAAATCAGAGCATCCTGTAGTCTCGCACCGTTTGAGTGCACAAAAATTACCCATTTGGGGAATTTTTGTGCTTCAGCGTTTGTGGGCTTTGTGCCGCGAACAAGCCACGGTCACGCTGGCTTTGGCCCCACTGACCTTGCTTTTTTTTGGTCAGGTGTCGGTGGTGGGCTTGTTGGCCAATTTGCTGGCGATACCTTGGGTGACCCTGGTGGTCACGCCCTTGGCCATGCTGGGGGTCGTCTGGACCGAGGCCTGGGTCCTGGCCGCTTGGGCTTTGTTGCCCATGGCTCAGGTGTTGGCATGGTTGGCGTCGTGGCCCTTGGCCAGTGTCGCGGTGGCCCAGCCGCCATGGGGTTTGGCGCTGTTGGCTTTGGTGGGCGCAGCGGGACTCGTGCTCAAATTGCCTTGGTCCTGGAAAATGTTGTGCTTGCCCTTGCTTTGGCCTGTGATGGGGTGGTCTCCACAACGCCCTGCCCAAGGCGCGTTTGATCTTTTGGCGGCCGATGTCGGGCAAGGCAACGCGGTCTTGGTTCGCACGGCCACGCACAGTTTGTTGTATGACGCCGGGCCACGTTATTCCGCCGAGAGCGATGCGGGCCACCGGGTGCTGGTGCCTTTATTGGCCCAAATGGGTGAACAGCTCGATGCCCTGGTGCTCAGTCACCGGGACAGTGACCACACGGGGGGTGCTGCGGCCGTGCTCGCCATGCAAGCGCAGGCCAAGTTGTGGACTTCGCTGGAGGATGAACACCCCCTGCACGCGCTCAGGCCTGACTGGACACCTTGTCAAGCGGGGCAGTCTTGGGTTTGGGACGGTGTTCATTTTGAAGTGCTTCATCCCTTGGCGGCGTCCCGCGTGGCCAAGGGCCCAAGCGTGTCCAAGATCCGCCCCAACGCCGTCAGCTGTGTGCTGCGCATTCAGGGTGCAGGGGGGGCTGCCCTGTTGGCCGGGGACATCGAGGCGGCCCAAGAGCTGGATTTGGTGCGCCAGGGTCTGAAGCCCGTGGACTGGTTGTTGGTGCCCCACCACGGCAGCAAGACATCGTCGAGCACCGCTTTTTTGCAAGCCCTGCAGCCCCAATGGGCCATGGTGCAAGCGGGTTATCGCAACCGATTTGGACACCCTGCGCCCGAGGTGATGGTCCGTTACAAGGACTTGCACATTCAATGGGTGGACAGTCCCCATTGTGGTGCAGCCCACTGGCGCAGCGACAGGCCGGAGCAACTGGTTTGCGAACGGGTCCAGTCGCGCCGGTATTGGCACCACCTTCCCCCTTGATGAACAATCAAGTCTTTTTCCCCTCGACATGGAGGATCTCTGCCCGTGCCACGGGGGCGGGTATACATCTTGCTTTGAGGTCATCAGGAGTGAAGAGTCATGCGCCAATTCGATGAAATGTACAGCCGCTTGCCTGCAGCAGGCGATACCGCAGAAGTCAGAGACCATTACCTGGCCTATGCCCGATGGTTGCAAGCGCAAGACCCCCAGACCATGGCTTCGCGCCGCGAAGAAGCCGAGATGATTTTTCGCCGTGTGGGCATCACCTTTGCTGTTTATGGCGACAAAGACGAAGACGGATCGGGCACCGAGCGCTTGATCCCCTTTGACCTGATTCCCCGCGTCATTGCCGCCCAAGAGTGGAAAAGCATGGAAGCCGGTTTGGTGCAGCGCGTCACGGCCCTGAACCGCTTTATCCACGACGTGTACCACGACCAAGACATCTTGAGGGCCGGGGTGGTGCCGCGCGAACAAATCGAGCGCAACGCCCAGTTCCGCCCCGAGATGGTCGGCGTGGACGTGCCGAACAACATCTATTCACACATCAGCGGCATCGACATCGTGCGTGCCCCCGACAGCGCAGGCCATGGCGAGTACTACGTGCTCGAAGACAATCTGCGCGTGCCCAGCGGTGTGAGCTACATGTTGGAAGACCGCAAGATGATGATGCGGCTGTTCCCCGAACTGTTCAGCCAGCACCGCGTGGCCCCGGTGGCGCATTACCCCGACTTGCTGCTCGAGACCCTGCGTGCCTCAAGCCCCGCCACCACGGCCGAGCCCACGGTGGTGGTGCTCACGCCCGGCATGTACAACAGTGCCTACTTCGAGCACGCCTTTTTGGCCCAGCAAATGGGTGTGGAGTTGGTGGAAGGGCAAGACCTGTTTGTCAAAGACAAGTTCGTCTACATGCGCACCACGCGCGGCCCCAAGCGGGTGGACGTGATCTACCGCCGGGTGGACGACGACTTTTTGGACCCCAATGTGTTCCGCCCCAGCTCGACCCTGGGATGCGCGGGCCTGATGGACGCCTACAAAGCCGGGCATGTGGCGATTTGCAACGCGGTGGGCACGGGCGTGGCCGACGACAAGTCGATCTACCCCTATGTGCCCGACATGATCAAGTTTTATCTGGGCGAGGAGCCGATCCTCAAAAACGTGCCCACTTACCAGTGCCGCAAGCCTGACGACCTGCAGTACACCCTGGCCCACCTGAAAGACCTGGTGGTCAAAGAAGTACACGGCGCAGGCGGCTACGGCATGCTGGTCGGCCCAGCCTCCACCAAGGAGGAAATCGAGCGTTTCCGTGGCGCACTGCTGGCCAACCCCGAGGGCTACATCGCCCAGCCCACGCTGAGCTTGTCCACTTGCCCCACTTACGTGGACAGCGGCATCGCGCCGCGCCACATCGACCTGCGCCCCTTTGTGCTGAGCGGCCGCACGGTGCAGATGGTGCCTGGCGGACTGACGCGTGTGGCGCTGAAAGAAGGCTCTTTGGTGGTCAACAGCAGCCAAGGCGGCGGCACCAAAGACACCTGGATATTGCAAGACTGAACCATGCATTCACAAGGTCTTCCCGTAGGTCGGCGGCTTTAGCCCCGACATCGTGCTTGTTTAACCTTGAATGTCGGGGCTGAAGCCGCCGACCTACAAAAACCAAGTCAAGCCTGTCCAAGAATCTCCAAGGAATTCACCATGCTTTCAAGAACCGCCGACCACCTTTTCTGGATGTCCCGCTACATGGAGCGGGCCGAAAACACCGCCCGCATGCTCAATGTGAGCTACGAGACATCGCTTTTGCCCCAATCCGCCGCCGCAGTCGAAGCCGGATGGGAAGGCATTTTGTCCATCAGCGAGTTGTTGCCGTCTTACCTTGCGCTGTACAAAAACATCAACCCCCGCGACGTCATGGCCTTCATGGTCAAAAACGTGGACAACCCCTCGTCCATCATCTCGTGTTTGCGGGCCGCGCGCGAAAACGCCCGCGCCGTGCGCGGCACGCTCACCACCGAAGTCTGGGAGACGCAAAACCAGACTTGGCTCGAAGTCAACCGCATGCTCAAAAGCGGCGAGTTCGAACGCGACCCGGGGCAGTTTTTCGAGTGGGTGAAATTTCGCTCGCACCTGTCACGCGGCGTGACGGTGGGCACCATGCTGATGGACGAGTCGCTGTACTTCATGCGCATGGGCACCTTTTTAGAGCGTGCCGACAACACGGCCCGGCTGGTGGATGTGAAGTTCCACGCCATGAACAACGACTTTTTTGGCGCACCACAATACGGCGCATCCGAGACCGAGAGCACGCAGGAATACGACTTTTATCACTGGAGTGCGATCTTGCGCAGCGTCAGTGGTTTTGAGGTCTACCGCAAGGTTTACCGCGACGTGATCCGGCCCGAGCGGGTGGCGGAGTTGCTGATTTTGCGCCCGGACATGCCGCGCTCGTTGCACGCCAGCCTGAACGAAGTCTTGTCCAACTTGAAGCTGGTCTCGCACGATGCTGACAGTGACACCTTGCGCCATGCGGGGCGTTTGCGTGCCGAACTGGCCTTTGGCCGCATTGACGAGATCTTGGCCACAGGTCTGCACGCCTACCTGACCCAGTTTTTGGAACGGGTGAACGTGCTGGGCGGACGCATCAGCCGTGAGTTTTTAATGCCCAGCCACGGTTGATGCAGGCCGCTGAGTCCCTTGTGTTGGCAGGGGCACAACGCCTTGCTCAGTCGAGCAAAAAGTAGTCCGACGATGACCCTGATGCATGGATCAGGCGCAAACCGCCGCTGATGCGTTCGGCGCGAAAGATGTCGTTTTGGATGCTCAACTGCTGACCGCTGAGCCACTGCCCTGGCAGCGTCAGGCCTTGCCGGAAGACTTTGATTTGCCCATTTCTCTCGATGGTCAACTCTTCGTTTTTTTGTGTGGACGGGTTGCGTCCTCTGAACCCACCCACCGCCCAATTGGGGGGCGTGGTCGCCGAAGAGCTTGCCGCTGGTGGCGCTTTTTTGTCGTCATCGCCCATGGCCAATGCGCCTAAAAGCAAACCCCCAATGATGATGGCCGCTGCGGCTTCGCCATTGGACAAGCCGCTGTCTTGGGTGACTTCAAATTCGGCTTCGCAGCCGTTGTCCACCCACACCCCGCGTTTGTCGTAACCCCAATCACGCCCTTCCCGGCAGGATGAGACCGACAGTTGCCGTTTGAGTCGCACGCTTTTGTTGCTGATGTCGCAACGCACACGTTCGAAATCGCGGCTGTCACAGGTGATGGTTTTGGTGCTGGCCGCGAAAACGGGGGCCGCTGGAAGCATCAAGATGAGCGATTGCGCGACGCAGACAGCACGGACCAGAGGGTGTTTGATAAAGGGCATTGTCAAAATCAGAAGTTTTTCTGATTTTATTAATTGGTATTCTTTGAGTAATTTTTATGATCCCTAAAGAGGTAAATTTTTGTAAAAATTACCCTCAACCCTCAACCCTCAACCCTCAACCCTCAACCCTCAACCCTCAACCCTCAACCCGCAACCCTCATCAGTGTCCAGCTTTACAGGGTGATCACCACGGGCGCGTGATCGCTGGGTCGTTCGTTTTTGCGTGGAAGGCGGTCAATCACGCAAGCCGTGGCCCGGGCTTTGAGGGCTTGGGAAATCAAAATATGGTCAATCCGCAGGCCCCGATTGCGTCGGAACGCGAACTCGCGGTAATCCCACCAGCTGTAGCTTTTTTCAGGTTGCTCAAACAGCCGGAAGCTGTCGGTCAGGCCCAGGTCGATCAGGGCCTGCAGCTTTTCACGTTCGGCGACGGTGCAGTGGATCGTGTCCTTCAGGCCCACCGGGTCCCACATGTCGAGTTCGTCAAAGGTGATGTTGTAGTCACCCAGCAGCACCAAGTTCGGGTGTTTTTGCATCTCGCTGGCGACCCACTCGCGCAGCGCATCCAACCAACGCATTTTGTAGACAAACTTGTCGCTGTCGGGGGCCTGGCCATTGGGAAAGTAAGCACCAATCACCCGAATGTCGCCACCCTGGCCATCCGGGTAAGTGGCCGCAATTACCCGGGACATGTCGTCTGCGAAACCCGGAATGTTCTTGACCACGTCCTGCCCCGAAGTGCTGGAAATCAAGGCCACGCCGTTGTAGGTTTTTTGGCCAAACCACTGCGCTTGGTATCCGGCCTCGGCCAATGCGGCGGCGGGAAACTTGTCGTCTGTGAGTTTGAGTTCTTGCAAGGCCAGCACATCCACACCGCCCTCGGCTTTTTGTGCGGCCAGCCAATCGAGCACCTGAGGCAGGCGCACCGACAAGGAGTTCACATTCCAAGTGGCAATTTTCATGAAGCCCCTTAAATGTGCAAAGCAGCCAGGCCGCCGATGATCACGCCCACAGCACCCGCGCCGTACATCACGTATTCGAGCCACTTTTTCTTGGACAACAGGGCAATGGCGGCCATGGCAATGGCCACTTGCAAGACGGTGGTGGCCTGGGCCCAACGGTGGTGTTGGTGCATCTGCTCATCCGATTGCTGATCCCATGACTTGGATTCGGCTTCCAACTTTTCAGCGGCCACTTTGATCTCGGCTTTTTCGCCCTTGTAGCGTTTGATTTCGTCGACGTAAAAGTCTTTTCGGCTCGCAGGTGCCAACTCCAGCGCCAATTCGCTCAGGTTTTGCTTGCTACTCTTGGCTTGGTAATAGTTCCACTGGTTGGACGCCTCGGTCTTTTTGATGGCGGCGTTGTTTTTGTACAGACCTGCATTGGCCTGTGTGGCCCCACCCATGTAACCAAACAATGCACCCACTGTGGCAATGACCGCCGTGAACATGGCAATGCTGTTGGTGTGACTGCCGCCATGGCCTTGGGCGGCGTGCTCGAGTTCGTGGTCGTGCGGGCCGTGCACGTGAAAACCGTGTCCTGACATGTGAGAGCTCCTTAGGGGGTGGATTGATAAATGACAAAATTGAAATGCAGGCCTTGTGCCGAAACATGTGATTCGCGTTGGACTTCATGCCAATTTGGGCCGAGTTCGGGGGCAAAGGCATCGCCTTCGACATCGAGCTCAATTTCAGTGACCACGGCGGTATGGGCCAACGGTTCGGCCTGACGGTAAATGTCGGCACCGCCCATGATCCAGGCGTCGGGTGCATCCGCGCACAAGCGCATGGCCTCTTCGATCGAGCCGGCCCTCAGTGCGCCATCGGCCTGCCAGTCGGCCCGGCGTGTGATGACGATGTTCAGGCGACCGGGCAGTGGACGAAAACGGGGGGGCAGAGAGTCCCAGGTCTTGCGCCCCATGATGACCGGCTGGCCTAAAGTGACGCGCTTGAAGTGCGCCAGGTCTTCAGGCAGGTGCCAGGGCATTTGGTTGTTCTTGCCAATCACGCCATTGCGGGCGCGGGCGTAAATCAGGTGCAGCTTCATCGAATCGGGTCTCAAACCGCCACCGGGGCTTTGATGGCAGGGTGGCATTCGTAGCCCACGACCTCGAAGTCCTCAAATGTGTAATCAAAGATCGACGCGGGTTTGCGCTTGATGTGCAGTGTGGGGTAAGCCATGGGCGAGCGGCTGAGCTGCAGCGCGACTTGCTCGTGGTGGTTCGCATAAATATGGCAATCACCACCGGTCCAGATGAAGTCGCCCACATCCATGTCGCACTGCTGGGCCACCATGTGGGTGAGCAAGGCGTAGCTGGCAATGTTGAAGGGCACGCCCAAAAAGATGTCGGCGCTGCGCTGGTACAGCTGGCAGCTCAGTTTCGGCTTGTCGCCCGGCTTTTGGGGTGGGGCCACATAAAACTGGAACAAGGCATGGCAAGGCATGAGGGCCATTTGGTCCAGCTCGGCCACGTTCCAGGCACTCACGATGATGCGGCGGCTGTCGGGGTTGTTTTTGAGCGTCTCCATGACCTGCTGCATCTGGTCGATGTGGCCACCGCCCGGCGTGGGCCAGCTGCGCCATTGCACGCCATACACCGGGCCGAGCGAGCCGTCTTCGCGCGCCCATTCGTCCCAGATGGTGCAGCCGCGCTCTTGCAGCCATTTCACATTGCTGTCGCCGCGCAAAAACCACAGCAGCTCCACGATGATGGCGCGCAAAAACACCTTCTTGGTGGTCACCAGCGGAAAGCCCTCGCTCAGATCAAAACGCATTTGGTGGCCAAACACACTGCGCGTGCCGGTGCCGGTGCGGTCGCCTTTTTGCACGCCTGTGGTGTAGACGTGGCGCATGAAGTCTTCGTATTGGCTGCGGATGGGGTGTTCAACAAGGCTCATGGGCGTGAAGTTTAAGGCAAAGGTCCCCCGGCGAGGTCGGGCAAGTTCTTTTCATTTTCAGGGGGTCTTGTGGCCTTGAATCGGGGGGTGTGTGCCGCAGCGCACTGTCCACTTTGGGTGTGGGCTTTAGCCTGATGGCATGACTTTGTTCTCTATTTTTTGACATCGAAAGTGCTTATGCAAACAAACCCCTGGAGCCCTTGCCTTTTGCTCATGGTGTCAAGTGGTCTGATGGCCCAAACTTTGCCCAGTGCAGGTGGGCTGTTGCAGCAAATGCCGCTGCTGCCTGCTGCGCCACAGCGTGCGCCGCAGCTGGACTTGCCAACACCCAAGCCTGTAACCGGTTTGCTACCCCCTGCAATGGTTTTTGTGGCGCAACGCTTGAATGTGACCGGTGCCAGTGCCTACACCGAGGCCGAATTGGTCAAGGTCGCAGGCTTTGAGCCAGGGCAAGCCCTGAGTTTGAGGGCGCTTGGTGAGATGGCCGACAAAATCACCCGGCATTATCGGCAGCAGGGCTACGGGGTGGCACAGGCTTATTTGCCAGCCCAGGAAGTTCAAAACGGGGCGGTGACCATCACCGTGTTGGAGGGGCAATATGGCCAGATCACCCTGAACAACAGCAGTGACCTGGACGATCAACTGCCCCGGTCCTTGCTGGCTGACTTGAATTACGGGGACGTGATCATGGCGCAGCCACTGGAGGAGCGCCTTTTGTTGTTGTCCGATGTGCCGGGTGTTCAGGTTCGTTCTACCCTGATGCCGGGCGCATCAAGGGGTTTGTCCGACCTGGTGGTGGAACTCAAGCCCGGCCCCTTGCTCAGCGGCAGTCTGGACGCCGACAACGCAGGCAACCGTTACACGGGCGAATACCGGGCCGGTGCCACGGTCCATTTGAACAACCCCAGCGGTCGGGGTGACTTGTTGACCTTGCGCGGACTGAGCTCGGGTGAGGGTTTGAATTACCTGCGGGCCGCGTACCAAGCCCCCCTGGGCCGAGCGCGTTTGGGGCTGGCTTACAGCGACTTGTCATACCAGTTGGGTCACGAGTTTGAGCCCCTGCAGGCCCAGGGCCACGCCCGAATCACCACCTTGTTTGCCAACTACCCCTTGCGCCGTTCTCGGCAATCCAACATGAATGTGGGCTTGAGCTGGGACCACAAGGTGTTTCAGGACCGCTTGGAGGCCATGGCCTTGGTCACGGACAAACAGACACAAGTGGCCACGGTGTCCTTGTCTGGCGACCACCGCGATGGGCTGGGTGCTGGCGGGCTGAGTACCTATTCCTTGGCCTGGTCGACTGGCCATGTGGACATTCAGACGCCTGCAGCACGGGCGCTGGACGCCAGCACGGCCAACACCAACGGCCACTTCAACAAACTGGCATTTGCCGTATCCCGTATGCAGCAAGTGCGGCAGGGGCTGACCGTGTGGACCTCGCTCAGTGGGCAGATGGCCTCTCAAAATCTGGATGTTTCCGAAAAAATGGCCTTGGGGGGCATGTACGGGGTGCGCGCTTACCCCGAGGGTGAAGCGGCTGCCGACGAAGGTTACTTGCTGACCCTTGAAGTCAGGCAGCAATGGCTGGGCTTGGCACCGGCAAATGGGCAGGTGCATCTGGCGGCTTTTGTCGATGCGGGTGTGGTCAAGCTCAACCACAGCCCCTGGACCAGCACACCGACCCACCGCCACCTCAGCGGTGCCGGTGTGGGGGTTTATTGGACACAGACGCGTGACTTTTCAGTCAAGGCGTTTTACGCCCGCAAATTGGGCAATGCCGACGCCGTTTCTGCGCCAGACCGCTCAGGCCGTTTCTGGATTCAGGGCGTCAAATATTTCTGAATGGCCGATGCCGCCCTTTACTTTGCTGCGCCCCTTCCATTCCTTGCGAGAAACCACCATGTCCACCATACAGCCATTTCGAGCCCGCCCAGCTTTTCCCACCGGCTTGGGCTTTCAAGCGGCGCGTGTCACCGCCCGCCGGGCGGCCGCCGATGGCCGCAGCAGCCGGGGCGGCCGCGTGGGCCCAGTCGGCCTGGGTTGGCGAAAACTTTCTTGGGCCTTGATGTTGGCTTGGTCAGGCCTGAGCTTGGCCGCGCCCAGCGGGGGCGTGGTCAGTGCAGGCCAAGCCAGTTTGGGCGGTACGCCGGGTCAGCTGACGGTCACCCAAACCACGCCTCAAGTGGTGCTCAATTGGCAAAGCTTTGGCATCTTGCCGGGCGAGTCGGTGCGTTTTGTTCAGCCCAACCGGCAGGCGCTGGCACTCAACCGCGTGCTCGGGTCCGAGTCTTCGGTGATCCAGGGCAGTTTGACTGCCAACGGTCAGGTCTTTTTGATCAACCCGCAGGGCGTTTTGTTTGGGGCCGGGGCTTCTGTCAGTGTGGGCGGCTTGGTCGCCTCGACACTGGGCCTGAGCGATGCCGATTTTCTGGCGGGTCGATACCGTTTTGACGGCGCAGGCTCGGGCAATATCGTCAACCAAGGTCATCTTCAGGCCGCCGATGGTGGCTATGTGGCTTTGCTCAGCCGCAGTGTCCACAACGAAGGCGTGGTCAAGGCCCAGCTGGGTTCGGTGGCCTTGGCGGCCGGTCAAGTGGTGACCCTGTCGCTTTTGGGGGACGGCTTGCTGAATGTGGCCGTTGACCAAGGGGTCGCGCAAGCCTTGTTGTCCAATGCGGGCTTGTTGCAAGCCGATGGCGGCACCGTGCTCATGAGCACACAGGCGGCTGGTCAGTTGCTGGCCAATGCCGTCAACAACACCGGGGTGTTGCAGGCGCAAACCCTGGAAAACCAGCAAGGCCGAATTGTTTTGCTGGGCAGCACTGACGGAGGTACGCTGAACTTGGGCGGGCAGCTCGATGTGAGTGGCGGCGCAGGCCAGCAGGGGGGCAGCGTGACCGCCCTGGGGCAGCATGTGGGCCTGTTCTCGGCGCAAATTGATGCCTCAGGCGGGCTGGGCGGGGGCGTGGTTTTGGTGGGGGGTGGTTTTCAGGGCAAAAACCCGGATCTGCCCGCCGCCTCGGCCGTGTACATGAGCCCGGACTCGCTCATTCGTGCCAACGCGACGGCGCAAGGGCCAGGCGGACAGGTGGTGTTGTGGGCCACCGACTCGGTGAGTGCAGGCGGGCAGATCTCGGCGCGTGGCGGTCCCCAAGGGGGGGCGGGCGGCATGGTCGAAACGTCGGCGCATGGGCTGAATGTGCAAGGCTTGAGGGTTGACACGCAGGCGCCTCAAGGCCCAACAGGCACTTGGTTGCTGGACCCCGCCGATGTGACCATTTCTTCGTCGGCCACGACCGGTGCCAGCCTGGTGGGCGATGTGTTCATGCCCGATTCGGGCACGGGTGCGGCACAAATCAATGTGGCCGATTTGGTCACCGCTTTGGGCGGCACCAACGTCACCGTGACCACCACCAATGCGGGCGTGAGTGGCGGGGGTTTGGGCGATATTCAGGTGAATGCGGCGATTGTGTGGACGGCCCCCACCACCCTGAGCCTGAACGCCGCACGCGATGTGCGGGTGAACCAAGCCATCACCGCCACCGACGGCAGCTTGGCCGCAGTGGCCGGTCGCAACGTCCAGGTGGATGCGGCCGTGACCACGACCACGGGCCAGCTCAGCTTCACCGCCGTGCAGGATGTGGCCCTGAACGCGGCCACCACCATCACCACAGGCAATTTATCGGCTGTGGCCGGCCGAGACGTCATGGTGGCTGCGCCCGCCACCGTGACCACCGGCAACATGGTGTTTCGCGCCGACAACGATGGCACGGGCCCCGGGGTGGCTGCGGGCACCGTCAACATCAGCTGCAGCCTCAATTGCCTGACGCTGACCACGGGCCAACTCGATGTGCGTTTCAACCCCGTCAGCTACGCCAGCACCAGCGCTGAAATTCTGGCCTATGCCAACAAGCTCACCGGTGGCGGCACCCTCAACGCCAAGGCCTGGGTGTTTGGCAGAGGAGACAACAAAATCTACGACGGCACCCCCAGCGCCACGGTCAGTGGCTTGTTGCCCGATGTGACCAGCGTTGCGCCCCCCGTGGCTTTGGGGTCGGTCAGCGCCGCGCAATTTGACACCCGCCACGTTGGCACGGCCAAGCCCATCGTGTTTGAGACCACCTTTTTGGAGGCGGCCTACGATTTGTTTGCGCCCATGGGCACACCGGCGGGCACTTACCAGGCCCGTGCCGACGTGCTGGTCCGCCCCTTGACCGTTTCAGCCGTGACCGATGTGCGGGCTTATGACGGCAGCACCCAATCCGTGGGGGTGCCGACGGTGACCGGCTTGCAAGCCACAGACACTTTGAATGGCGTGTTGAGTCAGGAATTTGCCAGTAAAGACGTGCTGGGCTCGGGCAACAGCACCTTGGTGACCAGCGGGAGCTACACCGTGACCGATGGTCATGGGGGCCAGAACTATGCTGTCTCGGTGCTCACGGCCCCGGGCACCATCACCCCGGCCGCGCTGACGATCACGGCGCAGGACCTGAGCAAGGTGTATGGGCAAACACCGGCTTTGACCGGTTTTGTGACCAGCGCCTTGGTCAACGGCGAGACCGTGGGCAGTGTGACCTTGAGCAGCCCCGGCCAGTTGGCCACGGCAGCGGTGGCAGGCAGCCCCTATGCCATCACCGCCAGCGATGCCACAGGCGGCACCTTCACGCCGGGCAACTACAGCATCAGCTATGTCAACGGCGCACTGAGCATCACCCCGGCCGCGCTGACCATCACGGCACAGGACCTGAGCAAGGTGTATGGGCAAACACCGGCTTTGACCGGTTTTGTGACCAACGCCTTGGTCAACGGCGAGACCGTGGGCAGTGTGACCTTGAGCAGCCCGGGCCAGTTGGCCACGGCAGCGGCGGCCGGCAGCCCTTATGCCATCACCGCCAGCGACGCAGCGGGCGGCACTTTCACGCCGGGCAACTACAGCATCAGTTATGTCAATGGTGCACTGAGCATCACCCCGGCCGTGGTGCCTCCACCCGTGGTGGTGCCACCCGATGTGGTGATTCCCCCAGAAGTAGTGGTGCCGCCGGTGGTGGTTGTGCCACCTGAGGTGGTCGTGCCCCCCGAGGTCGCGATCCCCCCGCAAGTCACTGTGCCCAACGAGGCGTCGATTCCCCCGGTTGCGCCGTCAGATGACTTTCCGGTTGTGTTGGGCCTGATCCCGCCCACGGCCACCGTGCCAGGCCCTGTGGTGGTGCCGGAGGCTCAGGCGCTCACGCCCGTGCCTGTGCGGCCCGCCCAGGCCACGCCAAGCCGAGCTGCCACCACGCCCCCTTCAAGGCCACAACCCACCCCAGCGCTCAAGCCCTTGACGCGGCCCCTTGCAACGCCTGTTCTGCCCCGCAAACAAGACCGCAATTGAGCCCCTGAGGTCCTGCGCCCTTGAGTTCCGTGACTGCTTCACTCCACCGCCCACAACGCTGGACTTGGCCTCGCTCGGGAGTGGCCGATCCGCTGGTTTTGGGCACACCCATCTGGGCCAGCGCCGTGGTGCTGGTGTCTTTGCACACGCCAGTTCTGGCGCAGGTCCAGCCCCTTGACTTTGGCCAAGAACGGCCTTCTGCCGAAGTTCGGTCCGTGGCCCATGCGGTGATGCAGTCGGGTGACCACCAGGCATTGCCTTTTGTGCTGGTCGATAAACACCACGCCAGGGTGTTTGTGTTTGACCGCCATGGTCATTTGCAAGGGGCCTCACCCGCCTTGTTGGGGCTGGCCCGTGGCGACGAGGGGGTGGCCGGTATTGGCGACCGCCCCCTGTCGAGCATTCAGCCCTGGGAGCGCACCACCCCAGCCGGCCGATTTGTGGCGACCATGGGTCGCAATGTGGCCGATCAAGCCATTTTGTGGGTGGACTACGAGCAGGGCATTTCCTTGCACCCGGTTCGCCGTCACCCAGCGAAAGAGCGCCGTCTGCAACGCCTGGCCAGTCCAGAGCCGGACGACAACCGCATCTCTTATGGTTGCATCAATGTGCCGGTGGCCTTTTGGCAAAAGGTGGTGGTGCCCACGTTTGCGCAGCACATCGGCGTGGTTTATGTGTTGCCCGACACCTTGCCGCTGCGTGCGGTGTTTGAAATGCCCCTTGCACCATGAAAAATGCACGCAAACGCGTGCATTTTTCAAGTGCCCAGATCGTGTCTGCCACGAACTGGGGCCGCGCCCGCGAGGCCTTGGGGGTTCAGGCCTTGGGCGCTGGGTTCATGCTGGCCAAGTTCGGTGCGGGATCAGCTGGATGCGCTGGGCTCAGGGCCGAACCGCGATCTCGTTTTTCACCGAGGTCACGCCTCTGACCCCGCGTGCAATGGTCTCGGCCTTGTTGCGTTCCAAGGCGCTTTTGGCAAAGCCAGACAGCATGACTGTGCCGTTCAGTGTTTCGACACTGATGGCGGTGCCTGCCACATCCTTGTCCTCAAAAAAGCGCGACTTGACCAAGGTGGTGATGCCTGTGTCGTCCACGTAAGCCCCCATGGACTCTTGTCCACGCGAAACCGCGCAGCCAGAAGCAGCCAGCAGCACCAAAGAAGCGGCCAATGCGGCCCAGGTCGTTTTTTGAATCATATGAAGTCCTATCGTGCAGTCAGTCAGAACGACCAAGCCAAGGCCTGGCCCCATTGCGTGAACAGGGGCCGAGTGGGCCTTCTGTTCAAGCCTCTTCATCGTAGAAAGCAATGGCTGTGTGGTCGGTGCGCTGCACCACCAAGGGGCTTCATTCGATGGGCGGTACATCGACCCAAGTGATCAACACCCCTGGGGCCAAGGGGTTGGGGCAGGCCGCAGCGCACACGGTTTGTGGGGCTCGGCCACGCACCGTCAAAGTCAATTGCAGGCTTTGGCGGGTCTGGGTCTGCTGGACCTGGGACAGCCAGGCTTGAAGGCGGGGGGTGTCCTGGATGGGCAGCCATGAGGCCAAAGGCGTGCCTTGCACGGTGGGCAGCGTTTGCTGCAAACAGGCCAAGGCCCGGGCATTGCAGGCCAGCACGCTGCCTGCAGCGTCGAGCGTGATGTGGGCACTGGGCCAGGCATCGTGCAACAGTTGCTGGCGCTGGCAGGTCAGCTCCAGCTCCGCACGCGAAGCCAACAGTTCTTCGTTTTGCAGGTCCAACTCCACCTGGTGCACCTGCAACTCGTGCAGCAAAGCCAGCGCATCGTGCGCCGTGTCTGGCGACGAGGCCAAGTCAAACAAGACTTTGAGGGCCGAGCTGGCATCGCGGCCCACCAGGGCGTCATGGGCGTTGCTTGAAAGCTGGGTGCGGGCTCGTTCACGCAAGCTGGGTAGGGTCGGCGTGCTGGACATTGATGGCTGGTTCATGGGGTGTTCCGGTTGGATTGAGGTTCAATTGGCTTCGCGCAAACGAAACTCCAAGGCCTTGGCCGTGCTGATGTCCACAAAAGTCAGCACCGCACCATTGACGGTGTTGGCCAGCGTCTTGTAGGGCATGATGCGCACCGAAAACCAACGACCGTCTGCCGCGCTGACCGCTTGGGTGTGGGCGGTCAGGGATTGCAAGGTGGCTTGTACATCGTGCAGCAAACCTGGGTAGTCCAAGGTGTTGGCCAAATCACTCAAAGGTCTACCCACATCGGACTCACGCAGGTGAAAGATGGGCACCGCTTGTTCGGTGTAGCGGCGCACATTCAGCCCGTTGTCCAGAAACAGCGTGGCGATGTCGGTGCTGTTGAGCAGGTTTTGCATGTCGCTTTGCGCCAGCGCCAAATCGTCCAGTCGTGTTTGCAGTTCACTGTTGATGGTTTGCAACTCCTCGTTCATGGACTGACCCTCTTCTTTGGCCGTGGTCAGTTCCTCGTTGGCCGACTGGAGTTCTTCGTTGCTGGCTTTGAGCGATTCGTTGAGGGCATGCATCTGGTCTTTGGAGCTGCTCATTTCCTGGCGCAAGGTCTGCATTTCATCGCGGGCCATTTGCAGTTCGGCCTGTTGCACGGGGCCTTTGTCCCCTGTGGCCTTGTCTGGCAGGGCCAGGGCAGCCGGACGGGGCATCTCTTGGAATACCAGCATGGCGGTGCCTTCCAGACCCTTGGGCTCTTGCAAGGGGTACACCGTGATTTGCAATGGCCGGTCCGCCACCGCTTGCAGGGGCAGGTCATTGAGGACCACGGTTTGCTGGTCCTGCAAAGCCTGACGCAAGGCCATGGCCACTTGAGCTCGCCAGGCTGGGCGCAGCATGACATGCACATTCCAATTGGCTTTGCCCGCAGCGGGCTCCAGGTAGGCACCTGTACGGCCGCTGATGTAGAGAATGTCGCCCGAGGCATTGACCAAGACAGCCGCCGGTGAAAAGGTTTGCAGCAACACATGATCGGCCAGCGATTGCAGGTTGTGCGGGGGCGTGGTGGGGGCTGAGGACACGGTCAGTTCCTTGTGGGTGGGTCGCGCATCGAGGCGGCGTTGAACAGGAAACACCTGCGAGTCGGTGGGCCCACTTTGCGCCATGCGGCCATAAATGCGCGAGCCCGGGATCAATGATGCGAACAAATGTTGCGATCGCCCGACTGTTTCTGCGCTGCCCAGCACCAAGACGCCTGCACTGCGCAAGCTGAAATGAAACAGGGGCATCAAACGCCGTTGCAGCAAGGCGCTGAAATAAATCAGCACATTGCGGCACATCAACAAGTCCAGTTGCGTGAAAGGCGGGTCAACAATCACATCGTGTTGGGCAAACATGACCATGGACCGGATGTCGGGATGAACCGTGTACCCGCCGTCTTTGGGGATGAAAAACCGCTCACGCCGCTCAGGGCTGACAGGGGCCAAAGCCGCTGCGCTGTACCAGCCTTTTCGGGCCAAGGCGATGGCCGCGGGATTGAGGTCGGTGGCGTAAATTTGCACGGCCCTGCGTGGGCCTGAAGCCGGGTCTTGCGATTCGCGCAGGGCCATGGCCAGGCTGTAGGCTTCTTCGCCCGTGGAGCAACCCAAGACCCAAGCCCTCACACTGGGCTGCTGCGCTGCATCAAGCCATTTGGGGAAAACATGGCTTGCCAGATCCTGCCAAATTTTCGGGTCCCTGAAAAACGAGGTGACCCCGATCAGCATTTCCGAAAACAGCAATTTCAACTCTTGCGGGTTGTCCTCAAGATGTTGCACATAGTCGGCCATGCGGCTCAATTGGTGCACATGCATGCGCCGCTCGACCCGGCGTTGCAAAGTGCTGGGCTTGTATTGAGAAAAATCGTGGTGCAGTTGCTGGTTCAGCATGTCCACAATGGCCCGCAATCCATCGACTGGCCTTGGCTTTGTCGTGTCAGTGTCTGAGGCTGCGCTGGGGGCAGGGGGTGTTGACGTGGTGCCCATGGACGCGGCTTTTTGCAGCAGGCACAAGGGCAGGTCTTCGGGCGAGGCCACCGCATCGATGCCTCCGGCATCGATGGCACTTTGTGGCATGGAGGCAAACGCGGCGGTCTCGGGTTGCTGCACCAAGCACAAGCCGCCCGCTGCGTGAATGGCTTGCATGCCCTGCACCCCATCGTTGCCCATGCCCGACAAAATCACCCCCACAGCCCGATCTTGTTGGTCCAGCGCCAAAGACTTCAAAAAGTCATCGATGGGCCAATGCAGGCCTTGCGCTTTGGGGGCCACCTGAAAATGCAGGCAACCGCGCTTTATGGTGAGTTCGCCGCCAGTGGGCATCACATGCACAGTGTCGGGTTTCAACACAAGGCCGTTGTGGGCGTCTTGCACGGGCAAACGGGTCACGGTCTGCAGCAAAGAGGCCAACAAGGTTTTGTACTGCGCACTGGTGTGCTGCACCACCACAAAGGCCAGGCCCGTGTCCAAGGGCACATGGGCAAAGAATTTTTCCAAAGCGTCAAGCCCTCCGGCTGACGCACCGATGCCCACAATGCGTGGACCCTCAAGGGGTGAGGCCCCGGAATCGTCAGTCAACAGCGGCAATCGTGGCGGTCATGTGTGGGTGCTTTGTCATTGGGCCATCAGGTTAGGCAACAAGCGATCGTATTCGGTCTTGATCACTTTGTAGCATTCACATGTGCTTAGCTCCAGACCCGTGCGATCGAGCAGCTGAATGTGCCCTCGAGAGTAACGGATCAATCCTAGTCGCTCCAGGCGCTTGGCCGCTTCGCTCACCCCGACACGCCGAACGCCCAACAAGGTGGCGACTTTGTCATGGGTCAGCAGCAGTTCTTTGTCTGCCGTGCGGTCCAGGCACAAGAGCAAAAATCGGCTGAAGGCGTTTTCGACGGTGTGATGGCGGTTGCACACCGAGGTTTGCGCCATTTGTGTGATGAGCGCTTGTGTGTAGCGCAGCAGCACATGCAGCAATGGCGTGGAGTGTTCAAACTCTTGCAGCAAATCCACCGCACGCATGCGCAAAAAGGTGCCCGCCAACAACACGGTGGCATGGCTGGTGGTGGATTGCCCCCCCATGAAGCTCGACACCCCCACAAAGCCTTCGTGGCCCACCAAAGACAGCACGGACGAGTCACCGTTTTCTACCAGACCATGCAAGGCCACGATGCCCAGCAAGGGAAAGTACACGTGCTGAAAACGGCTGCCTGCCTCGTGCAAAGATTGCCCAGAGGGCAGATTGACCAAGCTCAGCAGGGGCCTTAGGCGCTGCCAATCGGCCTCGGGCAAGCAGGACAAAATTGTGTTGGCCGGACGCGTCAGGGTGTCCATCATGCTGGCACTCGGGGCGAACTCGCCTGAAGGCATGACCGTGTGATGGACGGATTTGCAAATCGTCTCATGAAGCCTTTTGTGAAAAAACCGGATCGGCCCTTGCTTTGGAGTCAAGCAGTGCAGGGTCTTGAAATCATCTTGCACCAGCAGCCAGGGCACTGATTGACTTGCATCAATCAACAGCTTGTTTCAATTGTGGTTATTGACCCCGCCGGGCACGACGACGGGGTGCAGGGACACACAGCTTGGAGGGCCAACCCAAGAATGCGCAGGTGCGTGCGCCACACCACAGACCCGGGCGCAAAGCGCTTCTAAAGTGAACACGTCTCCTTGGTTTTCATTCACTTTAAAGGCTTGTATGTCAGATTCCAAAACGGCTCAGGAAAAAATTTCGTCCATGGGTGCCAATGTGTCCAGCCACGTCAACGATGCGATCAAAGAAGCGCGTCCGGTGATGGAGCGTGTGAGCCACCGCATCAAAGATGAGCTCAACCACATGGGTGATGCGGGCATGGATGCCGCTGCCGATGTGAAGCACAAAATTGAAAACGAAGCCCACCACGTTCGTGTCACGGCCGAGCACTTCATTCAGCACCAACCCCTCAATGCCATCTTGATCGCGGCAGGCACAGGTGCTGTGGCGGCCATGGCTGTTTCGTGGTTCATGCGTTCGCGTCAACACTGATGCTCAAGCTGCTGTTCAAGTTGTTGGCCTTGTCCCCGGATTTGTACAAAGGGCATGCCAAGGCATATGCCGATTTTGCAAGCTGGGCATGGGCTCAACATTTGCGCAGATTGAGATGCCGCTGGGCCTTGTATGTGCTCAGCGCAGCCAGCCTCATGCTGGGCCTGACTTTTTCAGGCCTGGCGATCTTGCTCTGGAGCGCCTTGCCCGTTGTGGATGGCCGCTACATCGGGGTCTTGTGGGGGCTGCCTTCGCTCTTTTTGGGCTTGGGTGTGGCCTTTGGGGTGTGGGCCAGAAGTTTCCAGACACAGGCTTTTTGGGACGTTCTCAAAGAGCAGATTCAGCTGGACATCCTCATGCTTGAACAAGCCAAAACGCCTTGAGGGCCGAATCGCTTGAGCCATTTGACCTTGCGCAGAGCGCACAGCAAGTCGCAGCGGGCTGTCCCTTTTGAAGTTCAACAAATTGACGCTCATTACAAGGAATTACCTCATGAGTCACTCCCTCTTGCGTTCTGGCCATCTGGCTGGCGTGTTGGCTTTGGTGTCTGCGGTCACTTTGGCCGCTTGTGGCGGCGGCAAAGATCCGATTTTGGGCCTGGGCACCGGACCTGCTCTGGTTCCCAGTGTCAGTGCAACAGCACCCTTGGCCCGTCAACCGGCGGTCACTGGCGTGGCGACCAACACGCAGTTGGCCGCCACCTTCAACAAGCCCATGGACCCCGCGACACTGAATACAGGCACTGTTTTGTTGGCCTGCCCCTCGGCTTCGCCGGTTGCCGGCACGGTGACCTATGAGCCAAACAGCCGTGTGGTGAGCTTTGTGCCGCTTGGCTTGTTGCCCGCCAGCACCTTGTGTGTGGCCACCGTGACCACGGGGGCCAAGGATGCATTGGGGGTGCCCATGTCGAGTGATTTTGTGTGGTCGTTTGAAACCGCTGCTTCGGCCGATACCCAAGCCCCCTTGGTGACGGGTTTTGTTCCGGCCCTGAACGCTGTGGCGGCCACCAATGCGCAGATCACGGTGAGCTTCAATGAAGACATGGCGCCCTTGTCGCTCAACACCGGCAGCCTGATGCTCAATGCCACCGTGGGCAATGTCCCCATCAGTGGCACGGTGAGTTATGCCGTCGGGGCTCGCACGGCCACATTCACACCGACCAACCCGGCGCTGCTGCCGGCCAACACCGATTTCACAGCCACGGTCAGCACGCTGGCCACGGATTTGGCGGGCAATCCCTTGGCGGCCAACACGGTCTGGACATTTTCCACCGCCAATGCGCTCGACAGCACGGCACCCTTGGTCAGCTTGACATTGCCCGCACCAGGCAATTTGGGCATTTGCATCAACCCCACCTTGACCGCCCAATTCAGCGAGGCCATGGACCCCTTGAGCCTGACCACGTCCACCCTGACTTTGGCCCCAACAAGTGCGCCGGGTGCCGGAGTGGGTCTGGTGCTCAGTTACGACCCCCTGACGAACACCGTCTCCATGAACCCCGGCTCCATGCTGAGTGCCCAGACCGCTTACACCGCCACGGTCCGCTCGGGCACTTTGGGCGTGAAAGACTTGGCCAACAACGCACTGGCCAGCGACAAGGTCTGGTCATTCACCACGGGCAACGCCACTTGCCAGGTGCCCGTCGTTTTGGGCGCATCGTCTGGTTTTGCCATTCTGGCCTCCGCATCTGTGACCAACATTCCCACATCCACCATCGTGGGCCATGTGGGCTTGACGCCGGACACCGGTGCCAACATCACCGGCTTCAGTTCGCCGCTCACTTGCCCTGAAGTGGTGGGGCAAATTTATGCGGTGGACAGCACCGGTCCGGCCTGTGCCTTGCCCGATGGGGTGCTGCTGAGCCAAGCCAAAACCGACGCCTTGGCCGCTTTTGCCAATGCCAACCATGCCGTGCGCGGTACCCCTGTGTCGGTGACCACCAACTTGGCAGGCCTGACCTTGTACCCGGGTCTGTACGAGTCCCTGACCTCGCTGGATTTGTCTGCCGGTGGTGCCTTGACCCTGGACGCCCAAGGCGATCCGAACGCCGTGTTTTTGTTGCGCAGCGCCACCTCCATCACCACCTTGTCGACCAGCCAAATCGTACTGAGCGGCGGTGCCAAAGCCAGCCAAGTGTTCTGGACGGCGGGCAGCGCCATCACCCTGGGCGTCAATTCGGTCATGAAAGGCACTTTGCTGGCAGGCACGGCCGTGACCTTGCAAACCGGTGCCAATTTGGAGGGCCGAGCCCTGAACCAAGGCCCGGCAGCAGCGGCCATCACCTGTGACGCTTGCACCATCACCTTGCCCACACCGTGAGCAAGCCTTCCCCTTTCGGTAGAGGCATTTCGCCTGTTTTTGGAGAAAAAGAAATGAAACGATTGACTTTCAAACAAGGTCCGGTGCTGGCAGCTTTGGTGGTCTTGACCACCCCGATGCTGCATGCTCAGGACGCCCCCGTGAACACGGGCATGTACATGGGCATCAGTGCGGGCGAGTCTCGCGCCAACATCGACAACGCCCGCATCACACAAGGCCTGCTGGGCGCTGGCTTCACCACGGACAGCTTGACCGAGGACCGACGGGGCATGGGCTACAAAGCCTTCATTGGCATGCCGATCAACCCGACTTGGGCGGTCGAGGCAGGCTACTTTGATTTGGGCCATTTTGACTTTGTGGCCAACACCGTTCCGTCTGGCAGTTTGACGGGCCGCGCCCGCATCAAGGGCCTGAATCTGGACGTGGTGGCCACTTTGCCCATCACCGAGCGTTGGTCTTTGCTGGGGCGTGTGGGGGCTGCTTATGCGCAAACCCAAGACACCTTCAGTGGCACCGGCGCGGTCACCGTGCTGGACCCTTCGCCCCGCAAACGCGAGACGAATTACAAATACGGCGTTGGCACCCAGTACGCTTTCACACCCGCTTTGACCCTGCGCCTGGAGGCCGAGCGTTACCGAGTCAACGACGCTGTGGGCAACCGGGGTGATGTGGACATGGTGTCGGTGGGCCTGGTTTACCGTTTTGGCGGTTCACAGCCTTCGGTCAAAACGGTCTACACCCCTTATGTGGCCCCAACGCCCGCCCCGATGGTGGCGCAAGCACCTGCACCCCAGCCGCCCGCAGCCCAGCCGGTCATCGTCGTGGTGCCCGCACCTGTTGCGGCCCCCGTGGCGGCCCCGGCACCCAAACCTTGGGTCAAGGTGAAACTGCAAGCGGATTCTTTGTTTGGTTTTGACCAAGACCGTCTGCAAACCGATGGCAAGCAAGCTTTGGACAAACTGCTGCTCGAACTCAAAGAGGTGAACGTCGAGGCGATCCAGGTGATTGGCCATACCGACCGTTTGGGCACGCCCGCTTACAACGACAAACTCTCGATGCGACGGGCCGAAGCGGTGCAGAACTACCTGATCCAAGTCGGTGGTGTACCGGCCAACAAGGTCAGTGCCAAAGGCGTGGGCTCGAGCCAGCCCGACACCTCGCCAGACGAGTGCAAAGGTCAAAAGGCAGGCCAGGCCCTGATCACTTGTTTGCGCGTGGATCGCCGTGTGGAAGTTGAAGTCACGGGTGCCAAGCAAGCACGCTGAAGCGGCCCAATCAAAAGCCTGCACCTTGGGTTCAAGGTGCAGGCTTTTTTGGTATTGGCGGAGGGTGCCCTGTGCAGACAGGGCCCCTGAGCGCCTGCTAAAGCCGTCTGCCTTGAATCAAGCGCACCAACAGGGTCACCACGGCGATGACCAACAAAATGTGGATGAAGCCACCCAGCGTGTAGGAAGACACCAGCCCTACCACCCACAGCAAGAGCAAAATGATCGCAATGGTTTCAAGCATGGTGTGGGCCTAGTTTTTGTTCTTGTTGATTTCGTGGCCAACCACCCCCCCCACGGCCGCACCACCCAAGGTGCCTGCCGCGCTGCCGCCCGTCAAAATGGAGCCGCCAACGGCCCCCACACCTGCGCCAATGGCGGTTCTTTTTTCTTGCTCAGTCATGCCAGCGCAGGCGCTGAGGCCCAAGACGAGCGCGACCGCGGCCGCAGTGCGCAAGCCGCAAGAGGGAAGGGGGATTTTTTTCATGATGGAACTCCTGGACGGGTTAGAGGAACGCTCGACCCCTGCCTGAATCCAAAGGGCTCTGGCAGGGTCAGCCGTTTCAGCATAGGAGCCGTGCGGCTTTCCGTCTGTGGCTTGCCTCACCAAAGAGGGCTCTGAGCGTGCGCACAGCTTGGCCCGTTGCCCAAGGCATGCGCTGCAAGGCAGGTCAGGTCATTCGGCGCTCAGCACCCGCCCGGGGTTGAGCAGGTTTTGCGGGTCCAGGGCTTTTTTGACGGCCCGCATCATGGTCAAGGCTGTCGGGTCTTTGTAGAGCGGCAGCTTGCCCGCTTTGAGTTCGCCCACGCCGTGTTCGGCACTGATGGAGCCTTTGAACCGGCTGACTTGGTCAAACACCACAGTGTTGACCGCGTCTTCATGGGCAAGCACAAACGCTTTGCCGTCTTGGCCCTCGGGTGCTTGCACGTTGTAGTGCAAGTTGCCGTCGCCCAAGTGGCCAAAATCGACCAGGCGCACGCCCGGAAACGTCTGGGCCAGCAAAGCGTCGGTTTCGGCCACAAAAGCAGGGATCAAGGACACCGCAATGCTGATGTCGTGTTTCACGTTCGGGCCTTCTTGCTGCTGTGCCAAGGTGATGCTTTCACGGATGTGCCAAAGCCCCCGCGCTTGTGTCAGGCTTTCGGCCACCACGGCATCGCTCACGCAGCCGTGGTTCATCGCCTCTTCGAGGAGCGACTCAAACTGACTGCGGGCATGCGCCTCGTTTTCGCTGTCCGAGTTTTCGATCAGCACGCACCAAGGCGTTTCTTGCCACAGAGGCACGCGCAGTTGGGGGTAATGTTTGTCCACCAAGCTCAGGGCAAATTGCCCCATGACCTCAAAACCCGTCAGGCTGGGCCCCAAACGCTGGTGCGCCAGGCCCAGCAGGGCCACAGCCGCCTCCATGCTGGGCACGGCGGCCCAGGCGGTCAGCTGTGCAGCAGGTTGAGGAAACAGCTTCATGGTGGCCGCTGTGATGATGCCCAAAGTGCCCTCGCTGCCAATCATCAGATGGCGCAGGTCATAACCCGTGTTGTCCTTGCGCAGCCCTGTCAGGCCACTCCAGACCTCGCCCTGAGCGGTGACCACTTCCAGGCCCAGGCACAGCTCTCGGGTGTTGCCGTAGCGCACCACTTGTGTGCCCCCGGCGTTGGTGCCCAAATTGCCGCCAATGGTGCAGCTGCCTTCGGCCCCCAAACTCAGAGGGAACAGCAATCCGGCACTGTCGGCTGCAGCTTGCAGGTTCTGCAGCACGCAGCCCGCCTCGACGGTGATGGTCAGGTTGTCTTTGTCGATGGCACGCACAGCGTTCATGCGGGTCATGCTCAACACAATTTGTGTGCCTGAAGCGTCAGGCACGCTGCCCACCACCAAGCCGGTGTTGCCGCCTTGCGGCACGATCGAGGTTTGGGCTGCTGCGCAAGCCTTGACCACGGCCGCCACCTGCGCGGTGTCTGCAGGCCGCACCACGGCCAAGGCCCGGCCCTGAACACGTTTGCGCCAGTCTTGTTCCCAAGTGGCCAGGTCTATCCCCGGTGTTTCATGGGTCAAAACGTGGGCTTCGCCACAAATTTGGCGCAGTTGCGCGAGCAATGTTGTATGAGCGAGGCTGGGGCTGGACGTGGTCATGGGCAGGGTGTGGGTCAAGTTCAAGGCAACAAGCGGCTTGTTTTGGGGACTGACATGAGGGCCACAGAGCTGCCCTCATTGGAGCCTTAATTTTTGGGCACAGGCACAAACAAGCCAGTCGCCTTGGCGGCTTTGAAGCGGATGCGCACATGCAGGGCGCAGGCCACGAACAGCACCACGCAAAGCAAAGTCTGCAGACCGGCCAAGCCCGACGAGGGCCAAGCATCTCCCCAGGAGCGGACCACACCTTCGGTGAAATACAGCCAGATCAGCAGACTGACCCAGCGGTAGGTGTACATGCGATTTTTGAGCAAACCCGCCAGTGGCAAGCAAAGGGGTAAAACCTTGATGGCCCACCAAGAGCCGCCCGGGCGCAATGGGGCCAGCCACAGCTCCCAAAGCAGTCCCGTCAAAATCAGGCCCAGCAAGCTGCCGACCGCCATCCACCGGGTCAGGTCAAGACCGGCCGGGGTGCCTTCGTTCTCAAAGTGGGGGGCGTTTTGTGGGGTGGGGGGGGTGTTGGGGTTCATTGCGGTGGCATCATACCGGGCATGCTGCCTACCGCCTACAAGACCCCGTTGTACGACCATGCCCGCCTCTGGTGGCAAGAGATTTGTGTGTTTCCCTGGCGTCAGATGGCGGGTGTTTTGGCCCGGCGTTTTCGAGAAGCCCGCCTGGGGGTGAGTGCCAGTTCTCTGACCTTCACCACGGTTTTGGCCCTTGTGCCCTTGTTTGCCGTGGGTTTGGCCGTGTTTGCCGCCTTTCCGGTGTTTGGAAAATTTCAGGACACCCTTCAGCGTTGGTTGATCGAGAGTCTGGTGCCAGAAAGCATTGCTCGCCAAGTGCTGAGTTATTTGACCCAGTTTTCCCGCAAGGCCAGGCGTTTGGGCACGGCGGGTTTGGTGGCGGTGCTGTTTTCTGCGGTGTTTTTGATGGTCACCATCGAGCGAACTTTGGGGCAAATCTGGGGGCTGCAGCGACAAAGACCCTTGGCTCAGCGTGTCATTTTGTATTGGACCGCCATCACCTTGGGGCCTTTGTTTTTGGGGGCCAGTTTGGCCATCACTTCCTACGTGGTCACGGCTTCGCGCGACGTCGTCGATGTATTGCCGGGCTCTGTAAGGTGGTTGTTGGACAGCTTTGAGTTTTTGTTGCTCACGGCCTGTGTGAGTGGCTTGTATTTTTATGTGCCCTACACCCGAGTGCGTTGGCGTCACGCCATCACCGCTGGCTTTTTGGTGGCCGGTGCGCTCGAGTTGGCCAAGCGCTTGATGGCCATTTACCTCTTGCAGGTGCCCACTTATTCGCTGATTTACGGGGCATTTGCGGCCTTGCCCATTTTGCTGGTCTGGATTTATGTGACCTGGTTGCTGGTCTTGTTGGGCGCCGTGGTGGCGGCCAGTTTGCCCGAGTTGGGTCGGCGGGAATGGCGCAAGCCTGAAGGGGCGGGCTGGTCATTCAGGCTGGCCCTGGAGGTTTTGTCAGCCCTCCAGGAGGCCAGAAGTGGGCCACTCAAGGGGCTGGGCATGGATGATTTGGCCACGCGTTTGAGTGTCGAATCCAGTGAGTTGAGACCGGTTGTGGATGTGCTGCACGCTCTCGATTGGGTGGGACGGCTGATCGAGCCTGACCCCAAAAAACAGCCTCGTCATGTGCTCCTGATCGATCCCGTTCAAGCCAGCGTGGGTCCTTTGGCCGATCGCATGCTGCTGCTGCGCACTTCAGCGGCTGACCCCCTGTGGACCCAGGCCCGTCTGGACCAGATTCGATTGGCCCAGTTGTTGCCAGAGGGCATCCCAATCGGCCGCTGAAGTTTCAGCTCGATGCGTCTGTGTGCAGGGCTTGAGCCTGCAATTGTGCAATTTGGGCACGCAGGCTTTGGTTTTCTGCCGTCAGGGCGGCCACGCGCTCTTGCAGTTCTTGCAGCTTGGTGGGCGAATCCATCTCGGACAATGCGCTGTCCTCTTTGGCCGGTTTGCGATGGACTTCACGCACCCGTTTGGCCGCTTGTTTGAGCTCCTCCTTGCCCCCCAGAGCCGCTGTTTTTTGCTCATCGGCGGGCAAACTGGCCACAGCGGCGGCGGCATTGATCGAAATGTCACCGGCCTTGATGGCGGCCACCAATTCGGGGGCCGCTTGTTTGTGAATTTTTTCGATCTGCAGCACCTGGGTGTTGCTCAGTCGGGCGGCCTTGGCGATGTCGGCCCGGCTTTTGAGTGGGTTGAGTGTCTGAACCGGGGTGTCTTCAGGCGTGTCGTGCGACACGTTTTCAGGCGGGGTGGCGACCGCGTTGGCCGTGGCCGCGATGGTTTGAGCACGCCGCTCGGCCAAAATTTCGCGCTTGCGCAAAGCCAGCACGCCGCGCTGAAAATCCGACACGCTGCGCCGCCCCAAGTGCTGGTCGATCATCCACAGCTGCACATCTTCCGTGGATTGAAAGCGCGTGTTTTGTACCGTCTGAAAGGGCAGGCCATGCTTTTGGCAAATGCCATAGCGGTTGTGTCCGTCCACCAGCACATCGCCCCACAGCACCAGCGCGTCGCGGCAGCCTTCGGCCAGGATGCTGCGTTCCAGCGCCGCGTGCTCGTCGGGCGTGAGCGGGTCGATGTAGGCTTTGAGTGCTTCGTTGACGGTGATGTTCATGGGGCAGGTACAAATGCCGAAGGCCCCTTGCGGGGCCTTCTTTAACTTGGCTTGAAATTTGGAGCGGGCGAAGGGAATCGAACCCTATTCGCCAACCCCCTGTAAGTGGTTGAAAATAAAGAAGAAACGAGCGGGGGAGCTGCTACAGCAGTGAGCGATGTAACAAGCCATTGTAGTAGTCTACTGTTGTTTTGGTCAGCGGCAGGCTCAAAAGATATGCGTCTTGCCTGAAAGGCTTGCGATCTTTTTGGCTGTTATGCACCAATTAATACTTAAATATATATTAATTTGGAGCATCGGAGCATCGGAGCATCGGAGCATCGGATCATGGACCCATTGTTTGATCTTCTTGGCCAGCTTGGGGTTGGCCTGGCCACAAACGCGATTTACGACCTGCTGAAATTGACTGTCATGGCACCCGCAGACCGGGAGCACTTAGAACAACAAATCGAAAATCAAATTCGCCCTCACGGTGTCACCATGAAGGCATCAACGGTGATTGAAGCCGTAGCTCAGCATGGGTTCATCACGATTCAAGGCTCGTACCTTTACGCCCCTACAGCTTTGGCGTTTGGCAGCCAGGTTGGTGGAGCCGTTGTTGGCAATAACAGCACCCTTCGAACGGACAAGACAGCGATCACGGCAGGTGCTGACGCTCATATGTTGACTCAGGGCAATGCATAAGTTCGTCAAAATGCAGATTGCAGCATCTCGTTCCACACAGGCCCGGATGGCAGTATCGGCTGGCACATCAAGAACAAGCCACAATGGTTCGCTGCATCTTCTCGGTGTATCGTTCAGGTGAACGTACTCGAACACGTCTTTGTGACTGACGTTGTACTTCACAACAAGGAAGAGCAGACAGGAGTAGTATTTATAAGCTTCCAGTAAGGATGCCAAATCAAACTGCATTAGATTATTTTTAGTAACACCATGAAATACACTCCCAACGGGCAGCACAGAAGCGTTGCTTTCGCATATCAGAAATCTCAATGGCAAATATCAGTTGTAGAAGAGATTTCCTGCTACCAAACCGCGAAGAAAATGAGTTGGACAAATGTGAATAATAATTATTGGGGGATTTACATAAACAATCTCCAACCAGATGTGATCGGCGTTTCGCCACTTCCAAATACAGACCCTCTTCACATCGCAAAATTTGTTTCCGATGCAAATGGCAATTGGCATGGATATCCTGTCGCGACTTGGTTATCTCCATATGACAAGCCTCCATTGGATATTTTGCAGATGTGGCACGACTCTAATTTTATAAAGCGTGCAAGTCTAAGCAAAATTCATCGAGGTAAAAAATGCAGTCTGTAAAATTTAGTTTGGCCGGCGAGTATTGGGATTCGCAGATTTATTCTGGCATTCTTTATCTCTTTGATGAAAAATGTGCACTGCATCGTGTAGATTGGAGTGCTCTAATTGATTCTGTAGCCCAGAATAATCAGAACATTCAAACCGCTATACGAGTTGCTTTTTCTGATAGTGATTTATTCTACAATCCGAAAGTAAAAAAAATACTCCGTGATCCATCAATTGAAGGGCCAATAAAAAAGCAATTGGCAGAGTTATCTAAGTTGGAAATGAGTGAGAGTCTTGAAACTATAGGCGCGCACGTGAAATCTGGCAACAGTCCATTTGATTTTTTGCCAATAGATACTGATATATATTATCATCATATATTCGCAGGCGGCGATGAAGGTCTTTACTCTTCTCAGGGTACGGCGGGCAACGAGGGGCGCCATTTTAGAGCTACGGCTCAGAAGCACCATGATGCCAGATTCTTCCAAATTAAGGCATCAGATCGCTTTACCGCAATCGCTGCGGCGGTAGGAAACGATGGTCTTTTTGAGTTCAATTTCGACAAAGATAGCGAAGATGTGCTGGGTCAAGAGAAGATTCTCGCCAAACGTGCATGCAGCGCCTGCGATTGGGCTTTTCAAAGTGTCATGGGTTGGACGACTGACAGTGCATTCTTAGCAAGTTTTAAAAAAGACCGTGACCCTCATTCGAAATTTTTATCCAGAAGTTTCGATAGAATCGTTGAATCATCTGAGATGTTTTTTGATGACCCACTTGCTGTAAATAAATCCGGAATAACTTGGGGAAGTAGGGAAAAGATATACAAAATTTCGGACGACGGTCTAACTGTTGTTGACTATTCCCCCGATGCGTTGAACCACAAAAAATCACAGAAAAACCAGAAGCCTGTTCAGTTGTATAAAAAAAGATCGACTGAGAAAATGAGTTTCAATTCCAAAGGTATTGTGTCTACGGGGACTGCTCCATTTGGCACAGTCCTGGAGTTTGATGACCGCATAACCGTTATTCGCAGTGATTCAGTTGTCGATAGTTTTCCTGGCGAGGCTGTGCATTGGCGAATATTTCCCCGCTCTGAGCATTACAGCAATCAACTGCATATAATATACGAGGATAGGATTGATGTAATTTCATTTGTTCATGATTATTTTGTGGATCAAAATGAAAAGCTTTATGGATTTTCTCGAGGCTAATTTCCCCATTCAAATTTTCTCCTTAAAGCTCAACAGTATTTATTGCCCGCTGCACCTGCCCCAATGACCATGTCCCGCCCATAGGGGCTTTGATGCCAAGTTCGTTCAACCGTTCGACCATCGCCCGCCTAGTCAGGCCCTGCGCCGACATGCCATCCAGAACGGGGAGCAACCGCTCTCGAAACGCTTGAGACCGTTGCTGGCGCTGGTCGTTGCAGGACTTAAGGTTTGCGGGGCCGGTAGCTCCCAGCACAACCCCACGAGCTTTCGCCGCAGTTAGGGCGTCCCGTGTGCGTTCGCTGATACGTCGAGCCTCGTGCTCTGCAAACGCCGCCATTATGTGGATCGTGAGTTGATTCGCTTCGGGAAGGTCACACGCCACGAAGCTGACCTTGCTTTCCATGAGCCCTGAAACGAAGTTCACAGAGCGGGAAAGTCTATCCAGTCGGGCAATAAGCAAAGTGGCCCCGGTCTTCTTGCACATCTCAAGCGCCAAACGCAGCTGTGGGCGCTTTGACAGTGGGTCAGCACCTTTGCCAGTCTCGATCTCCAAAAACTCCCCTATGGTCGCTCTATGGGCTCCTGAGAGGTATTGGGCAACCGTCTGACGCTGGGCATCAAGCCCGAGACCTGAAGCCCCCTGGCGCTGGGTGCTAACTCGGTAGTAGGTGACGAACTGTTGTGTTGTGATGGTCATGATGGTCTTCCTGCTGGTTTGTCCAAACGCTTGGACGTTGGTCCTGTGTGCCTCTAGACTGTAGGAAGGGCCCATGCGGAAGCCAAGGGTGTTGTTGTTTCGGACACGGATTTGATGCAAAAACCCGCAGGGCGTTGGTTTTGGGTGTATGTGCCCTGAAACCCATGCAGCATGCGGGTTGTAGCAAAACGAGTCATCGCGCGGACTATAAGGAAAGCATAGTCAAAGTATTAGAGAAAAGACGGTTTTCAGTCCCCGCACAAAACCTGACGATGAGGAGCAATCAATTCCGAGTGATGAAGAAAAGTGGAAGTCCTAGAAACCATTGAGTGACCCGAACGTAATACATTCATCATTTTTTGAGCCACTTTCATCAATCCTTATATGTCCATAGCTAGTACAAAAATGTAAATACTTTTGTCAGGATTGACAATTTGATTTCTCGGAATTAAAGTGGTGGCTTCGTTCGAAGTGATGCTTGCCATCACCGGCTGGGAAGAGGCGGGACCCCCGCGGCGCACCAGTCAGGAACGAGATGTCGCAAGCTGGTAACTCGTGGCGACAGGGTGGGGAGCTTTACGGCTCGCAGAGCCCTAGAGTTGGAGGTACGCCTACCTCGAAGTCTGCGCCGTGGCCAGGTAACAAAAAAAAACGCAACGAGGCTGAAAACCGTTTGCGGCCCATTCGATACACGATGTTTGACTGCCAATGGCAGGTCAAGGGGTGTTGAGGGTCTTGGCTCCAAGCCCGAGGCGTGTCATTGCTGACCTGCCTTGGGGGAGCCTTGACTTCAATTCCGATGAAGGGAAGAGAGTAGTTGCAGAACCTTCGGTTCAGCAACACTCAAAAACAAATGCCCTAGTCACGTCCAAAGAAGACCGACACCACGTTCAATCAACCAACAAGGCCATGAACTCGTCAGGCAAAGGCCCCCATGAAACCGCAGAAACGACGCCTTCGCTGCCGTTCTCGTTAGGTCTCGGCCACTGGGCTTTGGGTTCCATGGTTCGAAGGTAAGAAAGCGCTTGCGTGAAGGTCTTGAATTTTCGCCGCGCCGACTTGGGGCCAACTGCAAACTCACCTGTTGTCACTTGCCGAAGACTCGGGTTGAAACAGGCGCCCGACTTGTCAAACGGCACGGTGACAAGGGGTTTCTTCGCGCCCATGCTTGAAGGCGCTTCATATAGGCTGCTGACAGGTACGCCAAGGGCACTGGAGAGCTTCTCCAAAACTTCAAACTTGGGCTCGGCTCTCCCGCACTCTATACGTGACATATAGCTTCTAGCGATACCAGAACGCAAAGCAAATGCCTCTTGGGACAAGCCGATCGCTTGCCTCAACTCCAAGACACGGAGCCCGAATTTGACCGCGAGTGGATGCTTTGACATGTGGACGAATGTCCTACACCGGCATCTCTTCGTCCACGCTTCAAATGGACACCCTCTAAGTGTGTCAAAATTCAACAAACCAAACATAATTTCACCGAGAGCAAATGAACTGGTCTGTGTCAGTGTGGATGCTCGGAGCTCAACGATTTTGGTTGAATTCAAAGGTAATTGAAAAGCACTCAAAGGGGTGGAGATGCATATTGTTATTGTGTTTTTTATAGTGTTCTGGGTTCTAGGCAAGATCGGTGGTTGCAGCGAGTCTTCCGAGGTCAAAGCTGAAAGAGAGCAGCGATACAAAGAGTCCGCTGAACGGCAACGTTATTGGGAAGAAAGCGCCAAAAGAGGCCGTGAGCAAGGAGAAGAGGCCGACAAAGCCATTCGCGAGGCAACTAGCTCAAAAAGAGCCGACCTAGAACGCCGTTCTGTAAAGCACAGGATGAGCAATCGGAACGGGGTGCGTGTGGATCAATACACAATGCCCAATGGCACTGTGGTGACCTGCACCACAACCATTTCGGGGAACGCCCCAGCAATGTTCAATTGCGATTAAGCAAGCCTATTCGGCTTGGTTCGATGTTGGCGACAAAGTAGCTGAACCCGAAGATGCCGGCCGGCTCGAACTAAAAATTGATTTTATAAACGAAACGTTTACTCGAATAACCTGTTTTTAGGAGTGCATATGGATTTCAAGAAGTTTGGTTGGATGTTGATTATTTTGGGGGGCAGTCTCGGTGTTGTAGCGGCATATCACGCCATGATCCCTTACATCAATCGTTGGGATGATTTCAAAGTCATCTCTGATGCAACTATGGCGGGTTATCGCACCAGAGAGTACATAGAAATGAAAGCCGAAAGAGCCACTGATGCCCAAAGAGTGTTTGGGTTCGGTTGGGCTGCGGCAGTCACAGTATTTTTAGGACTTGCGCTTATCTTCAGTAGTAAAAAATCATCTTCAACAAAATCACCTTCTACTTTTGCACAATCTGAAAAGACTTATTGGGTCTGCGGCAAGTGCAACGAGACAACTGAGACCGCGAAGAACACATGCTGGAGCTGTGGCGCTCCAAAGGTGTGATTCTGCTGGCGCAGGTCAACGGGTTGTGTGTGTGGGCCGGACGCTCTTGCGTCTCATAGCGGCTTTGATCGCTTTCAATCCAGCTTTTGAATCGAAGGCCCCCAGTCCAGCAAGGCACGGGTAGATCAGCCGATCAATGATTCCCTTCAGCTCTCCCGCGTCTCGATCTTTTGCGTACCTTGTGCCGTTCTGAGTTTTTCCTCGTTCGTGACCTGCCAACTGGGTCATGACTCGTTCAGGTTGGTTCAATCGCTCCAGTGCTGTCACGAAGTTATGGCGAAAGCTATGGAAGGTCTTCTTCCCGTTGCGTTCTATGCCAAGCCGCTTGCCTAAAAAACGCTCGTTGAACCAAGAACCTGCCGGTTTGCCGTAGCCCTTGACCGCGTCTCGTTTCAGTTCGGGGAATAGTCGGTCATACCCAGCTTCGCGCAAAGCGGACGCGTACGCAGGTAGTCCGGCCTTAACAAGTATCGTATGGAGTGGGACTACACGAATAGCGTTGACGGTCTTCAGTGACTTGTCATGTCCCAAGTCGGGATCATCGGCATCGAGCTTGTCAGCGCCGTCTAGATTGAAATCTAGATACCAAGTTCCATCCTCACTCTGGCGTACATCATTGAGGTACATTTGCGCGAGTTCGTTTAACCGTCCACCCGTAGTGAGCGCAAGCAATGGGAGCCAGTAGTAGTGTGGCCGCCAATGCGTGAGACCACTGGCGGAAAATTCCCCGGTGCCAGAGGCAAACCACTGTTGACCGAAAATTAGTTGAAGCTCCGTTGAGGTGAATGCTTCGCGGGCATCTTGTGCTCGACCCGTTTTGGATGCTCCAAAACCTCGCTTGTAACCACTTGCGGGATTGGCATGCATCATGCCCTTGTTTTTGGCGTAGTTTAGGATTTCCGCTATCTTGCTGACATGGCCATTGACGGTTCTTTCGTTTTTCAGCTCCAAGCTGTCACGCTCGGCAATTGGCATCAAGTCGGTCAGTGATGAGACCCCATACTTTCGGCGACTTTGATAGATGTCTTTAGGCAGCTTACCCAGACGGTTTGCAAATTCATAAATGGTTTCAACCTCGATGCTGCCCAATTCTGGATCACCCATAAGTTCGATAAACAACCCTGCTTCGGTCATCATTCGTCGTTGTTGATCTAGGCCCCAGCTTCGGTGTTTCTTGCAAAGTTCAAAAAGTTCTGAGAATCTTTTTCGTCCATGCTTGATGGTGATTACATCCGATGCCATGACACCGGCGGGAAGATCTGTAGGCGTGCTGCCGGTGGCTTTTTTCGCCTCGGGTGGTAGGGTACCAGCTAGGCTGCTGCGAATGCGCTCCAAAGTAGGTTTTGAGGTCATCCAGGCCGCAAGTGGGATGTGGACTTCAGACGCGTGCCAAAAGCCCCCATGCCCAGAGAGGCGAAAAACTGACTCGGTTGCGACGCCTGCGGTCATCAGAGCGGAAATGGTCACGGGTGCATTAAACGCTCGAACAGTGCTCGAAATGCTCTGTTGTGTACCCCTGCGCTCGACATCATTCAAAACAAACGTGCCGTCGTAGTCTCGCTCGACATCCCAAAGATCGGCGATGCTCCAGCCTTGCCAGTGTTTTGCTTGAGTGAAAAGCTCGGCACCTGCATTCCGGAGCTCGGAAAGTAACGTGTTAACGGACATGCCCATGGCCCCAGCAGCCTCGGGGATCGAAATCAGTCCCTCACCGTTAAGCAGCGCCCCAGCGGAGGCTAACCGTTGAATGTCTAAGGCCATCAATTTTTCCCGCCATTGGGTTTGGATTTTCAGAGCGGTCAGTTTAGCCGCGCCTAGGTCATGCAGTCCCGTGGACGCGTGCACCTCGCCCTTGCCGACTAGAGCGCGTAGCCGACGAGGTATGACAATCCGAACAGCGTAAATGCCACTTGATCGGCGATAGAGACAGGAAACCCCTGACATGAGACAGCCTTTGTAGGAGGCTTACAGGGGAGTACTCCAGCGCCATAGAAAAGTCCTTGTAAATCAAGGCACTTCATGCGTTGTGGAGCGGGCGAAGGGAATCGAACCCTCGTTATTTGCTTGGGAAGCAAAAGTCCTACCATTAAACGACACCCGCGAAGCGTTATAGTTTACTTCAGGATATCGCCCACGCAGAGGTATTTGATTTCCACATAGTCGTCCATGCCGTGGTGCGAGCCTTCGCGGCCCAGGCCCGACTGCTTGACGCCACCAAAAGGCACATGTTCGGTGGCCAAAATGCCCACGTTGATGCCGACCATGCCGTATTCCAGCGCTTCGGCCACACGGAAAATGCGGCCCACGTCGCGGCTGTAGAAGTAGCTGGCCAGGCCAAACTCGGTGTTGTTGGCGGCGTCAATCGCTTCTTGCTCGGTCTTGAACTTGAAGATGGGTGCAAAGGGGCCGAAGGTTTCTTCTTTGGCGCAGACCATGTCGGCTGTGGCATCGGCGATCACGGTGGGTTCAAAGAACTGGCCGCCCAGGCGCTTGCCGCCGGTCAGCACGCGGCCGCCCTTGGCAATGGCGTCTTTCACATGGCGCTCGACTTTGTCCAGCGCGGCAGGCTCGATCAGGGGGCCCTGGTTCACGCCGTCTTCAAAACCGTTGCCAACCACGGCGGTTTTGACTTTGGCGGCGAACTTGGTCGCAAATTCTTCGTAAACCGCCTCTTGCACATAGATGCGGTTGGAACACACGCAGGTTTGGCCCGCATTGCGGTACTTGCTGGCAAAAGCGCCTTCGACAGCACTGTCGATGTCGGCGTCTTCAAACACGATGAAGGGCGCGTTGCCACCCAGCTCCAAAGACATTTTCTTGACGGTGGGGGCCGACTGCGCCATGAGGATGCGGCCCACTTCGGTGGAGCCGGTGAAGCTGATGTGGCGCACCACGTCGCTGGCGCACAGCACCTTGCCCACAGCAATCGAATTGTCGCTGTCGGCGGTGACCATGTTGAGCACCCCGGCCGGGATGCCTGCACGGATGGCCAGCTCGGCCGCGGCCAAGGCCGTGAGCGGCGTCAGCTCGGCCGGCTTGATGATGACCGGGCAGCCTGCGGCCAGCGCGGGTGCGACCTTGCGGGTGATCATGGCCAGAGGAAAGTTCCAGGGCGTGATGGCCGCGCACACGCCAATGGGTTGCTTGAGCACCATCAAGCGGCGGTTGTTGTCGAACTGGGGCAAGGTCTCGCCGTTGATGCGTTTGGCTTCTTCGGCAAACCACTCGACAAAGCTGGCACCGTAGGCCACTTCGCCTTTGGCCTCGGGCAGGGGCTTGCCTTGCTCGGCGGTCATGATGCGGCCCAAGTCGTCCTGGTTGGCCATCAGCAGGTCGTACCACTTGCGCAAGATGATGCTGCGTTCCTTGGCCGTTTTGGCTTTCCAGGCGGGCCAGGCGGCGTTGGCGGCGGCAATGGCTTGCTCGGCCTCGGCGGGTCCCAGATTGGCCACATCGGCCAGATGGGCACCGGTGGCGGGGTCGGTCACGGCAAAACGGCTGCTGCCGGCGACCCATTGGCCGTTGATCAGGGCATCGGTCTTGAGCAGGCTGGGGTCGTTGAGTTGGGCGAGTGGCGATGTCTTCATGTCCATGGGATCTCCAGTTTATTTAACTTGTTAATTAAATTGTGCCATGGGTGTCAGCTTAGCGCAGCTGCACCGAGGACACTGTCGCAAAGACTACGGGCCAAAGGTGAAGGTTCGGGACATTCGGGCGCAAACTTATAATCGCAGGTTGCACTTGAAAGCTGTAAAGACCATGAGCCAACCCGTTATTTCCGTCGCCGACATCCGCAAGACCTTTTTGGACTTTTTTGAGTCCAAGGGCCACACCGTGGTGGCCTCCAGCCCTCTGGTGCCTGGCAATGACCCGACTTTGATGTTCACCAACTCGGGCATGGTCCAGTTCAAGGACGTGTTTTTGGGCTCGGACAAGCGCTCGTATGTGCGTGCCGCCTCTGTGCAAGCCTGCTTGCGGGCCGGTGGCAAGCACAACGACCTGGAAAACGTGGGCTACACCGCCCGCCACCATACCTTCTTTGAGATGCTGGGCAACTGGTCGTTTGGCGACTACTTCAAGCGCGAATCGCTGGAGTGGGCTTGGGAGCTGCTGACCCAGGTCTACAAGCTGCCCGCCGACAAGCTGTACGCCACGGTTTACATGGAAGACGATGAAGCCCATGCCATTTGGGAGGGCATTTTTGTCAAAGCCGGATGGACCCCTGAGCGTGTGAAACAAGAAAACCGCATCATCCGCATCGGCGACAACAAAGGTGGCCGCTACAAGTCCGACAACTTCTGGATGATGGCCGACACCGGCCCTTGCGGCCCTTGTTCCGAGATTTTTTACGACCACGGCGCGCACATTCCCGGTGGCCCTCCCGGCAGCCCCGATGAAGACGGCGACCGTTTCATCGAAATCTGGAACAACGTTTTCATGCAGTTCAACATGGACGAGACCGGTGCCGTGACGCCGCTGCCTGCGCCCTGCGTGGACACCGGCATGGGCCTGGAGCGTTTGGCGGCCATTTTGCAGCACGTCCACAGCAACTACGAAATCGACATTTTTGACGCGCTGATCAAAGCCGCATCGCGCGAAACCGGTTGCACCGACCTGAACAACAAATCGCTGCGCGTGATCGCCGACCACATCCGCGCCACCGCGTTTTTGGTGAGCGATGGTGTGGTGCCGAGCAACGAAGGCCGGGGCTATGTGCAGCGCCGCATCGTGCGCCGCGCCATTCGCCACGGGTATTTGCTGGGCCAGAAAAAACCGTTTTTCCACAAACTGGTGCCCGACTTGGTCCAACTCATGGGCGCGGCTTACCCCAATATGGCCGATCAGGCCGAGCGCATTGCCGACGTTTTGCGTGTGGAAGAAGAGCGCTTCTTCGAGACGCTGCAAAGCGGCATGCAAATTCTGGACGCAGCCCTCGACGGTGGCGTGAAAGTGTTGCCCGGCGAAGTGGCCTTCAAGCTGCACGATACGTATGGCTTCCCGCTCGACTTGTCGGCCGACGTGTGCCGCGAACGTGGCTTGTCTGTTGACGAAGCCGGTTTTGCCACCGCCATGGAAAAGCAAAAAGCCCAGGCCCGTGCGGCGGGCAAGTTCAAGATGGACAAGGCGCTCGACTATTCGGGCGCGGGCAACGACTTTGTGGGCTACGACGACTTGACGGCCAACGCCAAAGTGCTGGCCTTGTACGCCGACGGCAATGCGCTGACCGAGCTGAAAGCTGGCCAGGCTGGCGTGGTGGTGTTGGACACGACCCCGTTCTACGCCGAGTCGGGTGGTCAGGTGGGTGACCAGGGCATGATCCACAACGCGGGCGGCCAGTTCAACGTGGCCGACACGCTCAAGATCAAGGCCGATGTGTTTGGCCACCACGGTGAAGTCAAATCCGGCAGCCTGAAGGTGGGCGACATGGTGCAAGCCCATGTGGACATGGCCCTGCGCGCCGCCACCGTGCGCAACCACAGCGCCACCCACCTGATGCACAAAGCCCTGCGCGAAGTGCTGGGCAGCCATGTGCAGCAAAAAGGCAGCTTGGTCAATGCCGATCGCACCCGTTTTGACTTTGCGCACAACGCGCCTGTGACCGACTCTGAAATCCGCGAGATCGAAGCGCGTGTGAACGCCGAAATCTTGGCCAACGCTGCGGCACAAGCCCGTGTCATGGACATCGAAAGCGCCCAGAAAACTGGCGCCATGATGCTGTTTGGCGAGAAGTATGGCGAGACCGTGCGTGTGCTTGACATTGGCTCCAGCCGCGAACTGTGCGGCGGCACCCACGTCAAAGCCACAGGCGACATTGGCCTGTTCAAGATTGTGAGTGAGGGCGGCGTGGCCGCTGGTGTGCGTCGCATCGAAGCCGTGACCGGGGTGAATGCGCTGGCTTATTTGCAGTCGCTCGAAGACACCGTGACCCAAGCTGCTGGAACGCTCAAGGCCCAACCGGCCGAGCTGAACAACCGCATTGCCCAGGTGCTCGACCAGGTCAAGGCGCTTGAAAAAGAGCTGGCTGCGGCCAAAGGCAAGCTGGCATCGGCCCAGGGCGACGAGTTGTTGAAGCAAGCCATTGACATCAAGGGCGTGAAGCTGTTGGTGGCTCAGCTGGAGGGCGCGGATGCCAAAACCCTGCGCGACACCGTTGAAAAACTCAAGGACAAGCTGAAAAGTGCGGTCATCGTTTTGACCGCGGTGGACGCAGGCAAGGTGCAAATTGCGGCCGGAGTGACCGCCGACAGCAACAGCAAAGTCAAGGCCGGTGATTTGGCCAGCTTTGTTGCGGCACAAGTGGGCGGCAAAGGCGGCGGCAAGCCCGACATGGCCATGGCCGGTGGCTCAGATGCTGCTTCACTGCCCCAAGCCATGGCCAGTGTGCAAGCCTGGGTGAACGAGCGCCTTTAAGTCTCCGTACCTGTCGCTGCAAGGGCTGCAGGGCGTATTCCACGCCCATCGCCCACAGGGGTGGGCTCCTACAAGAATGGGGCCTTTGCCTATTGCTCAAGACTTCATTGGGCTGTATCGATAGGCTTGGGGCTGTGCTGGTCCATGTTGATACGTTGCATTTGACCATCTGCCCTGAGCCTCAAGGCCTGCGCCCGCAAAGGTGTGTGGTCGAGTGACCAGTCGCTCAACACTTGGCGCAGGGTGTGGGGCGTTTCTAACAGGGTGTGGTCGGCAGGCTTGTGGGTGTGGCCATGAATCAGGTGGTGGCTGTTGGCTGCCTTCAACCATGCCAGGGCGGTCGGGGCATCGGCATCGGCATAGACCGCATCGCTGCGTTTTTGCGATTCGCTGTGCGTGCGCATGGCACGGGCTAAGCGCAGACGCTCTTGCAGGGTTTGCGCCAAAAAAGCACGCTGCCAATCGGCGCTGCGCACTTGCAGGCGAAAGCGCTGGTAGTCCACGTCGTCCACACACAGTGCGTCGCCATGGCTGATCAACACGCGCATATCACCCCATTCCAGCACCGTGGGATCGTGCAGCGCTTGCACCCCACAAGATGAGAGGAAATTCTGACCCACCAAAAAGTCCCGGTTGCCAGGCATGAAGGCCACGGTCAAGCGCTGGGTGGTTTGACGCAAAACCTCTGCACAGGCCTGCAAAAAGGGGTCGCTGGCCACAGCATCATCGCCCACCCACACTTCAAACAGGTCGCCCAGAATCAGCACCGCTTGAGCTTCGGTCGTGTGCATGAAATGCCGCCAAGCCTCAAAAGTGGCTGTCTCGGCTGCCTGCAGATGCAGGTCCGAGATCAGGTCCACGCATTGCCAGGTTGCCGGTATTGTCAAGTGCCCAAGGGGCGGCATGACGGTTGTTGTCCCGGCGAACATGGCCGCTTCAATCAGAGGGCGATCGCTTTTTCGATCACCACGTCTTCTTTGGGCACATCGCCGTGACCGCCCTTGTTGCCGGTTTTTACGCCCTTGATCTGGTCCACCACCTCGGTGCCGCTGACGACTTTGCCAAACACGGCATAGCCCCAGCCTTGCATGGAAGGGGCTGTGTGGTTCAAAAAGCCGTTGTCAGCCACGTTGATGAAAAACTGTGACGAAGCCGAGTGGGGCGCCGATGTGCGGGCCATGGCCACGGTGTACTCGTTGTTTTTGAGGCCGTTGTTGGCTTCGTTTTCGATGGTGGCATCGGTGGGCTTTTGGTTCATGCCAGGTTCAAAACCTCCGCCTTGAATCATGAAGCCCGGAATCACACGGTGAAAAATGGTGTTGTTGTAGTGGCCCTTGTTCACATAGGACAGGAAGTTGGCTGTGGATTTGGGTGCTTTTTCTGCGTCGAGTTCGAGGGTGATGACGCCGTAGCCGGTGATGTGCAGTTCTACTTGGGGGTTGCTCATGGTGTTACTTCAACAAAGTGATGGATTGAATGAGGACCGGTGTCCGGGGGACATCGGCGGGAAAAGGACCGCCCGCACCGGTGGGGGTGGTCCTGATTTTTTGGACCACGTCCATGCCGGACGTGACTTTGCCAAAAACGGTGTAGCCATACAGTTGGGGTGCACCCAGCAGCTGGGCGCGGGCCACGTTTTCGTAAACGCGGCCTTGGTATTGGAATTTGGCCACCGGATCGCCATCGGGGATGGGCGTGGGGTCCAAAAATGCGTTGTCCACCACATTGATGAAAAACTGAGCGGTGGCCGATTGCGGGTCGTTGGTGCGAGCCATGGCCAGCGTGCCGGTGGTGTTTTTCAGGCCAGCGGCCAGAGATTGGCGTCCTTCGTGTGGCACCGGGGCGCGGGTTTTCTTTTCTTTGTATTGCGTGTCGTAGCCGCCCCCTTGCACCATGAAGCCTGCAATCACGCGGTGAAAAATCGTGCCGTCGTAGTGCTTGTCGCTCACGTATTGCAAAAAGTTGGCCACGGTTTTGGGGGCCTTGTCGGCATAGAGTTCAGCGTCTATATCACCCATGCTGGTGCTGATGCGGACTTTGGTGATGTTGCCTGTGCTGCCAACGGTTTGTGCTGGGGCTGCCACGGGGGCAAGCGATGCCACAACAAAGGCCAATGCGGCCCAGGTGGTCAGTCTGCGTTGGCGCAGCTGGGGGGCGAGTGCGGTCTGGGTCATGTGGGTGCCAAGGTCCAGGGTGTCGTTCAGGGTGTTTTCAGGGTTTGCTCGGTGGCCAGTTTTTTGCCTTGCAACCTGGCAGCAGGCGCACCCGATTTCAGGGCTTGTGCATAGGCCTGGGCGGCCATTGCCAAATGGGTATCCCCCAAGTTTTCCAGTGCCAAAGCATAGTCGGGGCGTGCCTTGATGGCCGCTTGCAAGGACTCGATGGCCTCTTCGTGGCGATTTTCCTGAGCCAAAAGCACGGCCAAGTTGTTGTGGGGTTCGGCCAACTCAGGAAAAGATTGCGTTAACGCCTTGAGGGTCTGGATTGCCGCCTGGGTTTGTCCCAAACCTGCCTGAATATGGCTTTGCAGCAAGCGCATTTGCGGGTCTGTGGGGGCAGTTTGAAGCCGAAGATTGGCCAGTGCTTGGGCTTTTTGCCATTGTCCACTGCGCACCAAGGCGTCAACATCGGTGTACATGTCGGCGCGCAGATGCGTGCTGAATGCCAGCAGGGCACCCATCCAAGTCAGTGTGAGCAAATGTCGCATGCAAGCCAAAAGAAAGGGTGTGTAGGTGTCGGGTCCGATGTCTGCAAAGTGCTGCAGGGGGCCGCAGGTCGGGGATATACTGAAGGGTCATTGTAACGGAGCGCTGGGTCAGCCCCATGCCCGAGACTTCTTCGCCGCACAGCTTCACTGCGGCCTTTTAGAACGCTTTTTCCGGTCCAATGCGCCTGTGCCAAGGTGGTTTGATCCGGTGTTCTCATTTCCGATAATTTTTGTGGTTTGACATGAGTCTGCGCATTTTCAACACGCTGAGCCGTGCTGTTTCCGATTTCACGCCCGCCGAGCCCGGCCATGTGCGAATGTACGTTTGTGGCATGACGGTTTATGACCTTTGCCACTTGGGGCACGCCCGTTCCATGATCGCTTTTGATGTGGTGCAGCGCTGGCTCAAGGCCAGTGGTTATAAAGTCACTTATGTGCGCAATGTGACCGATATCGATGACAAGATCATCAAGCGTGCCTTGGAAAACGGCGAAACCATCCGCCACCTGACCGACCGCATGATCGACGCTTTGCACGAAGACGCAGACGCCTTGGGCATTGAGCGTCCTCAACACGAGCCCCGGGCCACCGACTTTGTGCCCCAAATGCTCAGCATGATCGGCACGCTGGAGCAAAAAGGCCTGGCCTACCGGGCGGGCAATGGCGACGTGAATTATTCGGTGCGCAAGTTTGCCGGTTACGGCAAGTTGTCCGGCAAGTCGCTGGACGAGCTCAACGCAGGCGAGCGCGTGGCCGTAGAGACCGACAAGAACGACCCGCTGGACTTTGTGCTCTGGAAGAGCGCCAAATCCACCGAGCCCGACGACGTGAAATGGGCCAGTCCCTTTGGCACGGGCCGACCCGGCTGGCACATCGAGTGCTCGGCCATGGCCTGCGAACTGTTGGGCCAGACCTTTGACATTCACGGCGGCGGTGCCGACTTGCAGTTCCCGCACCATGAAAACGAAATCGCCCAAAGCGAAGGCGCCAACGGCCAGCCTCTGGCCCGCTTTTGGATGCACAACGGCTTCATCAATGTGGACAACGAAAAAATGTCCAAGAGCTTGGGCAACTTCTTCACCATCCGTGATGTGCTCAAGGAGTTTGACGCCGAGACGGTGCGTTTTTTCATTGTGCGCAGCCACTACCGCAGCTCGCTCAATTACAGCGATGTGCACCTCAATGACGCCAAAGGTGCTTTGAAGCGCTTGTACACCGCCTTGCAAGCTGTGCCACCTGCAACAGTGTCCATCGACTGGGCTGACCCATTGGCCGCTCGATTCAAGGCCGCCATGGACGAAGATTTTGGGACGCCCGAGGCGGTGGCCGTGCTGTTTGAGTTGGCAGGCGAAGTCAACCGCAGCGGCTCGGCCGAGCGTTCGGGCTTGCTCAAAGCCTTGGGCGGCTTGCTGGGCTTGCTGCAAACCGACGCCACGGCTTACCTGCAATCCGGTGCGGGTTTGGATGAAGGGGCCATTCAGGCGCAAATTCAGGCCCGGGCCGACGCCAAAAAGGCCAAAAATTTTGCCGAAGCCGACCGCATTCGCAACGATTTGCTGGCCCAAGGCATTGTGCTCAAAGACTCGGCTGCGGGAACGACTTGGGAGTCGGCGCAGTGACTGTTTTGAACAGCAAAGATTTGACACCCGTGACGCCCTCCTACTGGGCCGAGGCCTGCGCGCACCTGGCCGATAAAGACCGGGTCATGAAAAAACTGATTCCTCAGTTTGGCGATGCCATTTTGGAAACCCGGGGCGATGCCTTCGTCACTTTGGCCCGGTCCATCGTGGGCCAACAAATTTCTGTCAAGGCGGCCCAATCGGTGTGGGACCGTTTTTCGGCCTTGCCCAAGCGCATGACCCCCACGTCCGTGCTCAAGCTCAAAGTCGATGACATGCGTGCCGCCGGTTTGTCGGCCCGCAAGGTGGAGTATTTGGTGGACTTGGCGGTGCATTTCAGCTCCGGCACCGTGCACGTCAAAGCGTGGAACGAGATGGACGACGAGGCCATCATTGACGAGTTGGTGGCCATTCGAGGCATTGGCCGCTGGACGGCCGAGATGTTTCTCATTTTCTACCTCATGCGCCCTAACGTCTTGCCACTCGATGATGTCGGTTTGATCAACGGCATCAGCCGTAACTATTTTTCAGGTGAACCGGTCAGCCGCAGCGACGCACGCGAGGTCGCGCAGGCCTGGAGTCCTTACGCCACCGTGGCGACTTGGTATATTTGGCGCTCGCTGGACCCTGTTCCCGTGGCGTATTGAGGGGTTGGACGTGGCGTCCACCCGGTTATGAACAAGGAGTAAAACTTGGCCAAAAAAACATTTCTCGACTTTGAGCAGCCGGTTGCCGAACTCGAAGCCAAGATCGAAGAGCTGCGCTATGTGCAAAGCGAGTCGGCGGTGGACATCACCCTCGAAATCGATCAACTGAGCAAAAAAAGTCATCAACTGACCAAGGACATTTACAGTGATTTGTCGCCTTGGCAAATCACCAAAATCGCTCGCCACCCGGAGCGCCCCTATACGCTTGATTACATCCATGGCATCTTCACCGACTTTGTCGAGATGCACGGTGACCGGCACTTTGCCGATGATTTGTCCATTGTGGGTGGCTTGGCCCGCTTCAATGGCCAAGCCTGCATGGTGCTGGGCCAGCAAAAAGGACGAGACACCAAAGAGCGAACTTTGCGCAACTTTGGCATGAGCAAGCCCGAGGGCTATCGCAAAGCCCTGCGCCTCATGAAGACGGCCGAAAAATTCAAGCTTCCAGTGTTTACTTTTGTTGACACACCCGGCGCGTACCCTGGCATTGACGCCGAAGAGCGTGGTCAGTCCGAAGCCATTGGCCGCAACATTTTCGAGATGGCCCAACTCGAAGTGCCCATCATCACCACCATCATTGGCGAAGGTGGCTCTGGCGGTGCATTGGCCATTTCTGTGGCCGACCAAGTCTTGATGCTCCAGTACTCGGTCTACTCGGTCATCAGCCCTGAGGGTTGCGCCTCCATTTTGTGGAAAACCAGCGAGAAAGCCGAAGTGGCCGCCGAAGCCTTGGGCATCACCGCGCACCGCTTGAAAGCCTTGAGTCTGGTCGACAAAATCGTCAATGAGCCTGTGGGTGGGGCGCATCGCGACACCGCTCAAATGGTGTCTTTCCTCAAGCGTGCTTTGGGGGATGCGTGGCGTCAAGTGGCCGACCTCAAACCCAAGGAACTGCTGGAGCGTCGCTACGAGCGACTGAACAGCTACGGCCGTTTTACCGATACCAAAGCAGCCAAGTGAGTGCGCTGGGGGTTGACGAGTCGCTTGCATGAACCCCAACCTTGAGCAGGCCCTGGCTGATTTCAGCCCGGGCCTTCCTTTTGCTGTGGCCTTGAGCGGTGGGGCCGATTCGACCGCGCTGCTGTTGGCCTGTGAACTACGCTGGCCCGGGCAGGTGAGGGCGGTGCACATTCACCATGGCTTGCAAGAGGCCGCCGATGATTTTGAGGCGCACTGCCGAGCACTTTGCAAGACATTGGCCTTGCCCTTGGCGGTGCGCCGGGTTCAGGCTGCTCATGCCCCCGGGCAAAGCCCAGAAGATGCAGCCCGCCAGGCCCGCTACCTGGCGCTGGCCGAGGCGGTGCAGACCGAATGGCCCGAGGTGCGTGATGTGGCTTTGGCCCAGCACGCGGACGACCAAATTGAAACCCTGCTCATTGCTTTGTCTCGCGGCGCAGGTTTGCCGGGGTTGGCCAGCATGCCGGCGCACTGGCAGCGACAGGGCTTGAACTGGCACCGCCCTTGGTTGGCTGTGCCGGGTGCGGCCCTGCGTGATTGGCTGCAAAGCCAAGGGCAAACTTGGGTCGAAGACCCCAGCAACACGGACGAGCACTTGACCCGTAACCGCATTCGTGCCCAAGTACTGCCCGCTTTGTCCAAAGCTTTGCCTGCTTTTCGCGCCACATTTGCCCGCAGCGCCACCCACGCAGCACAGGCCCAAGAGGTCTTGAACGAGGTGGCTGCGCAAGATTTGACGCAGGTGGGCGTGCCACCACGCATCCAGGCTTTGCAGCAACTCAGCCGTGCCCGCCAAGCCTTGGTGCTGCGACACTGGTTGAGGCAACACCACGCCACCACGCCCAGCACTGCGCAGCTGCACGAGTTGCTCGACCAAGTGGCGGCCTGTACCACCCGTGGGCATCGCTTGCACCTGAAAGTGGGGCAAGGCTTTGTGCTGCGTCAAGCCAGCCACCTGTCTTGGACGAGGGCCTGAACCCTGCTGGGCTTGATGGCCAGCAGGCCTGCATGAGCAGGTCAAGAAGGTGTCAGTCCGATGGGTACAATCTAGGGTTTTTCCGATGCTGGCAGCAGTGAAAATCGTCACGACTTGCCCGGTTCCTTTATCACTTAAACACTCAACATGGCTTTGATCGTTCACAAATACGGCGGCACCTCGATGGGCTCGACCGAGCGCATCCGCAATGTCGCCAAGCGCGTGGCCAAGTGGGCCCGTGCTGGCCACCAAATCGTGGTGGTCCCCAGTGCCATGAGCGGCGAAACCAACCGCTTGCTCGGCCTGGCCAAAGAACTCGCTCCCGCCAAACCGGGCAACGACTACAGCCGCGAACTCGACATGCTGGCCTCGACCGGCGAACAAGCTTCGTCGGCCCTGCTGGCCATTGCCCTGCAATCCGAAGGCCAGCCTTCGGTCAGCTATGCAGGCTGGCAAGTGGCCATCAAGACCAACAGCGCTTTCACCAAAGCCCGCATCGAATCGATTGACGATGCGCGTGTGATGGGTGATCTGAACGCTGGCAAAGTGGTCATCATCACCGGATTTCAGGGCGTGGACGACGATGGCAACATCACCACGCTCGGCCGTGGTGGCTCGGACACCTCGGCGGTCGCTGTGGCTGCTGCGCTCAAAGCCGACGAATGCCTGATCTACACCGATGTGGACGGCGTCTACACCACCGACCCCCGCGTTGTGCCTGAAGCCCGCCGCCTGCATACCGTGAGCTTTGAAGAAATGCTCGAAATGGCCTCGCTGGGCTCCAAAGTCCTGCAAATCCGCTCGGTCGAATTTGCCGGCAAATACAAAGTGCCCATGCGTGTGCTCTCGAGCTTCACGCCCTGGGACATCGATATCAACGAAGAAGCCGTATCCGGCACCCTGATCACTTTTGAGGAAGACGAACAAATGGAACAAGCCGTCGTTTCCGGCATCGCATTCAACCGCGACGAAGCCAAAATCTCCGTGTTGGGCGTGCCCGACAAGCCCGGCATTGCTTACCAAATCCTGGGCGCTGTGGCCGACGCCAACATCGAAGTGGACGTGATCATTCAGAACCTGAGCAAAGACGGCAAAACCGACTTCAGCTTCACGGTGCACCGCAACGACTATGCCAAGACCATTGATTTGCTCAAGGAAAAAGTCTTGCCCGCACTGGGAGCCGCAGAGGTTTCTGGCGATGCCAAGATCTGCAAAGTCTCCATCGTCGGCATCGGCATGCGCAGCCACGTGGGCGTGGCCAGCAAGATGTTCCGCAGCTTGAGCGAAGAAGGCATCAACATTCAGATGATTTCGACCTCAGAAATCAAGACTTCGGTTGTGATCGATGAAAAATACATGGAATTAGCGGTCCGTGCCTTGCACAAAGCCTTCGATCTTGATCAAGGTTGAGCTATAATTTACGCATTGGAAACGTGACCGAGTGGCCGAAGGTGCTCCCCTGCTAAGGGAGTATGGGGTGTAGAGCCTCATCGAGGGTTCGAATCCCTCCGTTTCCGCCAGAACCAAGCCCGTGAGATTCGTCTCACGGGCTTTTTTCTTGGGTGCAATGAACCTGGCCTGAGCAAGTCGCACGCTTGCGACACATCCGCATGTTTGCGCCTGTCTAACAGTCCTGTCTTCCAAATTATTTTAAATACTGACCATTTTCAATTGTTATAAATTTATATATTTGTAATTTATTAAATCAATATAAATTTCAAATATCAATGAATGCTTAAAAACATTTAATTGATTATTGTCATTTGATTTTAATATTTTCTATGTTATGCTGATTTTCATATTAACTTTTGAAAATGCAAATGAAAATCTTGAATATTCCCGTTCTGGCCTTGGTCTCGTCTGTTTTTTTCACCGCCAATGTCACAGCGCAAAGCATCAACTTCAAGGGCTGGTCTGCTGCTTTGGGTTCGTCAGTGGTCGATGGTAATTTGAAGATCGCTGACCTGAATCAAGGCCAATCAGCCAACCTTGGCCGTACAAAAATTGTGGGCACCTTGGATGCAAGTTACAGTTTTCCAGTGAACGATAAATGGGTTGTAGGCGCTGGTGCCACTTACGATCTGAGCTCTGCCAGAGTTTTGGACGTCGTTTTGTTGAACGGGAAAGTGGAAAACCACACCTCTGTGTATGTGCAGCCCACGTTTTTGTTGACACCAAGTACAGGTGTTTTCGCTAAATTGGGTTATCACAAAGCCGTTCTTGTAGGCGAGGGGGGTTTGATTTCACAAAACTCAGGCTTCAGTGAGTCCATTCATGGGACAGGCATTGGTTTCGGTGTGAAGTCCTATATCAGCAATGATGTTTTTGTTCAATTTGAAATGTTATCGACAAAATTCAAAACAAAATCAGTGGTGTTAGGTGATGCAAGCACGCCCTCCAAAGCCAGCCTGACTTCGATGAATGTGTCAATTGGATATCAATTCAATTGAGTGATAAATTTCATTTGATACTCATTATTTTTTAACTTTATTCAAATATAAATGATAAAATCAATAAATAATTAATTTTATTGATTCAAAAAAACCACCTGCTGCAAATGCATCAGGTGGTTTTTTTATAGATGAAAAACGGATTTATGCGTGTGAACCCGACACTGAAATCCTGAAAATGTGTCGTTGTTGACCACCGCTATGGTCTCCTCGTTCATTGAGGTTGGCAAGTTTCTTTAAGTATTAAAAATTAATTACATAAGAAATTAAATTATGTCAAAAATGATAACTTGTATACGCTTATTGGCGCGTTTACAAAAGTTCATCCTCAAGCATCATTGGCTTATCGGGTGACAGATGAATTAGTCACTCTAAGTTTCTGAATTGACACAAGTTTTTTGAGGTGACCCTTATGAAAATTTTCACTGTACAGGTGACTCAGTGGTTGATTGGCTTGTCCGTGGCAGCTCTGTCACAAGTGGTTCTGGCCCAATCGGGGGCCACCCGGGTGGTCATCGACTCATTTGGCGAGCCCTACGCCACGGCGCCTTTGGCCCCGGTCAACCAGACCCGTGTTTTGGTTTATCGTAACTTGCAAGGGGTATCTCAGCAACCGGTGAACATTTACCTCAATGGCCAGTACCACGCGTCTTTGCTGCGCGGTGGCTACACCGAGTTTTGTGCAGAACCGGGCAACGTCAGCATCAAAGCCGCGCTGGATGATGCATCCCGCCTGCATTTGAGCAAACAAGACGGTGGACAGCGCCTGAACATGCAAGTCGGGCAGACCTTGTACCTGAAGGTCGACGAGGCCGGGCAGCCCGGTATTGCCGTGCTCAGCATGCCGGCATCGCAAGCCAATGCCGAAATGTCCAACACGCGGCGACAAATCCACACGATTTCCCGCGCCAAGGCCGCGCTCACCTGTGGCGAACCGGGCAAGGCCGCAGTGGCTCCGCCTCCTCCACCCCCCCCACGTCCACCGGCACCACGCGAATACGCGCTTGAAACCGATGCCCTGTTCGAGTTTGGCAAGGCCGAGTTGCGTGCCTCTGGCTTCAATGCCATTGAGGCCTTGGTGCAGCGCCTCAATCAAGACTATTCCTCGGTCGATCGCATCCGTGTGGTGGGTTACACCGATGCCATTGGCTCGGTTCAGATCAACAAAAAATTGTCACAGCAACGCGCCGATGTGGTCGCCCGACAAATTTCCGCCCGCAACGTCAAACCGACCCGAGGCATCGAAGCCGAAGGTCGAGGATCCATCGAATTGAGCAAAACGGGTTGCAGAAACGAGCCCACACCTGAAAACAAAATTTGCCACGCACCCAACAGACGCGTTGTGGTGGTCATCACTGGCGCACGCCGATAAGTTCAAGCGGCCCCATTCATTAACCTTATTTTGACTGTCACACATCATGAGCAAAACATACAAAATCAAAGTGAACCAAGGCCAAGGCGAGGCCAAGTTTGTTGACATTCCCACCACAGGGGACGGCAAAACCCCAATGGTGGTCAAGGCTGTGCCCGGGGGCAAATACCAGCTCTTGGATGCGACCACGGGTTATGGCCCTGAAAACATCCGGGCCAGTCGTTCTGGCAAAGATTTGCGCGTTTTCTTTGAAGGGCGCAGTGCGGCCGATTTGGTCGTTGAAGACTATTACGAAGTGGCCCCAGAGGGTTTCAATGGCCTGATTGGCGAGGCTGAAACGGGCCGTTTTTACGAATACATTCCAGAAACCGCTGCGGGCAACACGGCGGTCCCCTTGTTGGCCGATGGTTCTAATCAGGTGGGCATGGCCTTGGGCGGTGCAGAAATCAATGCATCGGGTGCAGCGGTGGGTGTTTTGGCCGCCGCTGCGTTCAACCCCTGGCTGCTGGCCCCCTTGGGTTTGCTGGGTGCCGCAGCGGGCGGGGGTGGCGGAAGTAGCAGCACCGCCGTGGCCGCCACGCCCAAAGTCACTTCAGCCAAATTGATGCCTGAAGACGATACCGGCCCCAAAGACGGTATCACGACCGACAGAACGCCGCGCATCACCGGTGAAGCCACGCCCGACTCAGACGTATCTGTTGTGCTCAATGGCAAAACATACACCGGCAAGGCTTCTTCAACCGGTGTGTTTGTGATCCAGGTTCCGGATGCCGACGCCTTGGTGGACGGCAGCTACACCCCTGTGGTGACCAGCACCTTGGCCGGTGTCAAGTCGCCAGATTTTTCGGGAACCCCCTTCAAAGTTGACAACGGCAACGGCACCGACAAAACCAACGCTGGCCTGGTTTTGAACATCGTCTCCATCACCGAAGACACAGGTCTGAGTCCCTCGGACTTCCACACCGCCGACAACACCTTGATCTTTAAAGGTGATCTGGACAAGTTCACCGCCAACGGTGATCACGTGAAGCTGTCACTTAAAAATGACCAAGGGGTTGAGGTGGACATGGTCTACGTCAAGCCCTTGCAAACAGCCGGTGTCTGGTCTTGGTCATGGGACCGAACCAACGCCAAATTGGCCGATGGCAAATACACACTCGATGCCTCCATCGTCAACGGTGCCGGTGCCTTGATCAGTGACGGCTCTGCCAAACCCACCAACACCGACAGCCAACTGATCTACATCGACCAGAACCCACAGCAACCTGTGGTGACCTTGGCCAGCCTGATGGCCGAAGATGACACAGGCCCCAAAGACAACGTCACCACTGACAAAACCCCTCGAATTTCGGGCAAAGCTTCAGGCAACGCCGATGTGGCGGTGCTCGTGAACGGCAAAACATACACCGGCAAAGCCTCTCCCACTGGTGAGTTTGTGATCCAGATCCCGGACGCCGACGCTTTGCCTGACGGGGCTTACACCCCAGAGGTGACTGCCACCATCAATGGCCTGAAATCGCCAGTGTTCAAGGGCACCGAATTCAAGGTCGACAACGCTCCGACCGACAAATCCCCCAATGCCGGGGTCAAGCTCGACATCACGGCCATCACCGAAGACACGGGTCAAAATACGACCGACTTCTATACCAAAGACAACCAGCTCATTTTCAAGGGCACGCTGAGCAAGTACACCGAAAACGGAGATCAGGTCAAACTGTCCTTGCTTGACGCCAAAAAGGTCGAGATGGAAATGGTGTATGTCAAACCCGTGAAAAACGAAGCAGGTGAGTGGACGTGGTCTTGGGATCGCAGCAAGTCTGCGGCCATGGCCGATGGTCAATACACGCTCAACGCATCCTTGGTCAATGGCGCAGGCACCCCCGTCAAGGACAACGCCACGGTGCCCTCGACGGTGGATGCACAAGATGTCTTCATTGACACCGACAAAAACAACAACCACGCGCCCGACAAAGCGGTCGACCCCAACAGCGGCTTCAAGGTCGACATCTTGTCTGCGACCCAGGACACGGGGTACAGCAACAAGGACTTCATCACCAAAGACCGCACGCTCAAGTTTGCGGGCAGCATCACCGATTTCAACGACAACGGTGCTTTTGTCGAAGTGGTCCTCAAAGACGCCACTGGCAAAGTGGTGGCCTCAGATTACGTCAAACCGGTCAAAACCGCAGGTGTTTGGGGTTGGACGTGGGACAAACAAACCGATTTGAGTTTGGTCGATGGCACGTACGACTTGCAGGCCTCCTTGGTCGACAAAGCCGGCAATCCGATTCATACCGATGTACAGGCTTTGGTGATCGACAACAGCACCACCGACAACGGTGGCAAAACCGACCCCAATGCCAACCTGAAAATGTTGCCTGTCACCTTCGAGGACGACACCGGCATCAACACCACCGACTACCTCACCAACGACCAACTGTTGACCTTCCGGGGCGGTTTTGACAAGGATTTTGTCGACAACGGCGACCGCGTGCTGGTGCAGGTGTTTGGGGTGGATGGCAAAGTGGTTTCTCAGCAGTATGTCTTGCCCTCCGGTAAAACATGGGATTTTGAAAATTTGACGAAACTGGGGATTGAAAACAAGACACTCACGTATACCGTGAAATCGGTTTTGGTGGACGCGGCCGGTAACACGCTTCAAGCGACAGACCAGTCTTTTGTGATTGACCGATCCGTGTCTATTTTTGACGATTCAGGAGCCAAGAAAGAAAAAGGACTTTGGACTTTCAAATCGATCAATTATTCAACGGACGAGCAAGGTTATTACAAGTACACGACCGGTTCGGGTGTTGTTGAAAAGAAATACACAGGTGGGCTTTTTGACCTGAAGGATTTGGAAGGCAAAAAATTTGAAATAGGTGCATTTAGCCTTGAATTCAAGGATTGGGCTGGAAACTCTTTCACGATCGCCAACACCACTGAAGTCATGGACTTCACAGGTGCCACCATGGCAACAAGCAGCTCCACAACAGTGTTGCCAACACCTGGGTTCAATGTCGATCAACTGGTTGGCTCGGTGGGCAAGATTGAGTTGAAGTCCTCTGACGCCAAAGATTTCGACATGGCCTCGCTTTACGATGGCATCCCTGCATTGGGTGATTTGACGGCTGTCAACCATGTTGACATCACGCAGGGCAGCCATGTCCTGAAGTTGACCATGGGCGATGTGTTGGATCTGGGTGTGAAGAACAGTTTCAGCATTGCCGCAGCTCACAAAGATCACCTGCAAATGCGAATTGATGGTGATGCTGCTGATACCGTTAATTTGGATGATTTGGTAGGTACTACAGATTTTGATTGGACCAAAAACAATTCAGCTGTCACACTCGGTGGCAAAGACTATGCTGCCTATACCAATGATGTGTTGGGTCTGAGCCTGTTTGTGCAAACCGGCATCACCCTCAACCTGATTTGAGTGTGGCTGGGTCAACTGATTTTTGGATGAAGTGATTTTGTGACTGCGATCGATAAACTGAAATGCATGGTGGTGGTGGCCCTCTGGGCTGGCACTGCCACGGCCGATCCTTTGATGGACTTCAGCATGTTCAATCCACCGGAGGCCAGTCAGCGAAAAATTGCCGAACCCATGGTCAGTTGGCTCATTCGATCCTCCCCTGAGGCGGTGTGCACACAGGCCCAGCCCAAAGATGGCTTGGCCAAAAGGCCCGAAGGTTGTGTCTACTGGCACCTGGCCAGCGCCCGTTGCACCATTGTGACCACCACGCACACCAGCCATTCACAGTTGGGACACTTGTTTTTGCATTGCCTTCAGGGGCGCTGATGAGCGGGTCACAGTTCAATTTCCGGGCTGTGTGGGATCGACGTTGGCTTGGTGTGCTGTGGGCCTTGTTGCTGGTTTTCTTGTCTGGCTGTGAGACCACGACCATGAGACCCCCCCAGGTGGACACGGTTCGTTTTACTCCTTTGGCCCCAGAAAAGCGGGTGTTGGCAGAACCCAAAGTCAAGTTTTTGGTGCGCACCGACGGCTTTGAATATTGCGCCCGCATCACCGGAATTCCGGTCACCCCCACATCTCGGCCCATGGCTTGTGCTTTTTGGAATGTTCGCCGCAAAGAGTGCACCATCGTCACCCCCATCACCACCGGCTACAACTACCTGGGCCATGAGCTGCGGCATTGTTTTGAGGGGGCCTTTCATGACTGATCGGTCATTGTGCGGCGCAGGCTTGAAATTGAATCGGCATGATTTTTTGCGCTGGGCGCTGGCATCGCTCGGCACGGCTTGGGTATCCGCTGCCCAGGCTCAAAACCCCGGTGATGGGGTGCTTCGGGTGGGGGTGTTGGCCCATTACAAGCCCTTCAGTTTCACCGAGGGGTCTTTGCAGGGTTTTGATGTGGATGTGATGAAGCGCTTGGCGGCCATCATGAAGCTGCAACTTCAAATTCACCCCGATGGCATGGCCAATTTGCAAAAAAAATTACAGGCCGATGAAATTTCCGTGATTGGCAATCAACTCCTGCCCACGCCAGAAAATCGCCGTTTGTTTGACTTTGCCAAGCCTTATGCCGCCAACCAGTTGGTGTGCATTCAGCACGAAGATGACAATCGGGATTTTTTGAGCCTGGACGATTTGGTGGGCAAAAAACTGGGGGTCTTGGCCAGCACCGGCGTTGAAGAGCAGGCCAAGGGGGCTTTGGGTAAAAGTGTCTTGCCATTTCCTGTGATCGATCAGGCCTTGAAACAACTGGCCGAAAAAAAGCTCGATGCCGTGCTCGAAGAAAGTCTGATTGCCGATTACTACATCGAACGCGATGGCTTACCCATCAAGATCACGGCACCCTTTGCACCCCCCATGGCCTCGGGTTTGGCGGTGCGAAAGGGCAACAAAGACATGGCCGCACGCATGACGGCGGCGATTCAAACCATGTTGTCTGATGGTTCGTTCAAGGACATTTCAAACCGCTGGTTTGGCTACGATGTGAGCCGCCCCAACGTCAGTCATTCCAAGCCGCGTTGAGGCTCCAAGGTCGGTGCGGGCTCGGATTCGGTGAAGATGTCGATGATTTTGCGTTCTGCATCCAAGGCCAATGCCATCAATTCAGGCAGTGATGCACAGCCCATTTTTTCAAGGACACGGCTGCGGTGGAGCTTGACAGTGGCTGGAGCCGACCCGTTCATGTTGGCAATTTCCTTGTTGCCGTAGCCCTTGACCATCCAACGGCAGACTTCGCGCTCTTTGTCGGTCAAGCGCATGAAGCGATCGCGCACGTTCAAGGTGAGGATTTTTTGACTTTGCTGGTGTTTGTCTTTTTGCAGGGCCAAGTCGATGGCCTCCAGCAGGGGTTCAAGGCCAAAAGGCTTGATCAAAAAATCGACTGCGCCTTTTTTCATGGCTTCGATGATTTCGGTGGGCTGGCTCTCGCCCGAGATGAAAATGATGGGGGTTTTTCTGCCCCTGGCAATCATCTCGTTTTGCAAGGAGAGTCCGTTCATGCCGGGCATGCGGATGTCCAGCAAAATGACGGCCGGCGTGATGGGCAAAGCGTCCCGCAAAAAAGCCGTTGGGCTGTCAAAGGTCTGGATGGAGTAACGCACCGAGCTGAGGCTGTAAGCCAAGCTTCTGCGGATGGATGGATCGTCATCAATCAGGTAAATATGGCCTTTGAAATCGTCAAAATTCATGGATTGCCTGAGGATGATGTCTTTTTCGAGACTGCCGACTCTGTTTGCTTTACTAAATTTTATCTGGACTTGCCAATATTTCTGATGAATACATACTCAAAAAGTACTGTTTATTTTGAGGGGCCTGACCATGGTGGACTCTGACGTGACTTCGCACATGGACCCTTTGGGCTTGACGGCGGCTTTGCCCACCGACGCCCAGAGCATTTTGGGCCTGGCTGCCCGTTCTTTGTTTGATGTTTTTGCCAATGCCAGCGAGGGCATGTTGTTGGTGGACCGCTCGGGCCGTGTGGTTTGGATCAATGACCACTACCGTCGGTACTTGCCCGCCTTGGGTTTTGAACGGGAGGCTGATTTTGTGGGCAAACCGGTGGTCGAGGTGGTGCAAAACACCTTGATGAACCAGGTGATGGAGACGGGCAAACCCATTTTGATTGACCTGTTGAGCAACAGGGCAGGCACTTTTTTGGTCAGCCGCTTTCCTTTGCGTGACGAGGCCGGCGCGGTCATTGGCGCATTGGGGGTGGTCTTGTTTGATCAACCTGAAACCAATTTGCAGCCCTTGATGGCCAAGTTTGCCTTGATGCAACGTGAATTGGACGAAGCCCGCACCGCCTTGGCCGCGCAGCGCAAGGTGGGGGGTGGATTGCGTCAAGCGCGGCACAGTTTTGCCAGTTTCATTGGTTCCAGTGCGGTGGTGGCCGATTTGAAGCGCCAGGCTCGGCGTGCGGCGCAGTCGAGCAGTCCCGTTTTGTTGTTGGGCGAAACCGGTACCGGCAAAGAGTTGTTGGCCCATGCCATTCATGCCAGTTCGCCGCGTGCCCGGGGGCCTTTGGTCAGCGTGAACATTGCCGCTGTTCCTGAAACCTTGCTGGAGGCCGAATTTTTTGGGGTCGCGCCCGGGGCTTACACCGGGGCTGATAAAAAAGGGCGTGAGGGCAAATTCAAGTTGGCCGATGGCGGGACTTTGTTTCTGGATGAAATTGGCGACATGCCCTTGGGGCTGCAGGCCAAGTTGTTGCGGGCTTTGCAAGAAAGCGAAATCGAACCCTTGGGTTCCAACCGTCTGGTGCCTTTTGATGCTCGGATCATCGCCGCCACCTCTCGCGATCTGGTGAAGTTGGTGCGCGAAGGTTTGTTTCGCGAGGATTTGTATTACCGCCTCAATGTGTTGCCGCTCCGCGTGCCCGCTTTGCGAGACCGGGCATCCGATATTCCGGCCTTGGTGGAGTTTTTGTCAGAAGAACTGGCCTTGCGCAGTGCCTTGCCGCAGCCAGAATTTCAAGCACAGGCGCTGGCCTTGTTGTCGGCCCAGCATTGGCGTGGCAATGTGCGCGAGCTGCGCAATGTGATTGAGCAACTTTTGCTGCGATGCGAGGCGGGCATGGTCGATGCGCAGGCGGTGGGGGCTGTGCTGCGCGAATCTGGGCTGAGTCACATTGCGCCGGCTCCTTTGGCCGGTCAAGTGCCCGAAGCCCACGGCGTCCCCCAAGACCCAAAGCAAGCCCCCGCGCCTTTGGGTGACCTTGTTCGTGCGCTGGAGTTGCATGCCGTGCAGCATGCTTTGGCGTTCAGCCAGGGCAACAAACAAGCAGCGGCCAAATTGCTCGGTATTTCCCGCGCCAAACTTTACCAATGCTTGCCCAAGGTGTCTTAAATTAATACGTATGTATTTTTAAAATGCACATGAAATGTATGTATTTCAGACACATTGTGCTTGGTCTTTCAGCGTCATTTAAAAAGTGTTGATCTGACAAGGGTTTACGTGACGCGTTTGCGGCATCCGAGTTGGCACGGCTTGTGCACAATGACTGGGCACCGCACCTCAGCGGACCATTCCCACAGGAGACCCTCATGTTCCGTAGACACCTTGTTTCTTTGGCCGCATTGGCCGTTTCAAGTGCTTTGATCCCCGCCGCCATGGCCCAGGGCAAAGACATCAAGATCGCCCACATCTACAGCAAGACCGGCCCCTTGGAGGCCTATGGCAAGCAGACCCAAACCGGTTTGATGATGGGTTTGAGCTACGCCACTGGCGGCACCATGGAAGTGGGCGGCCGCAAGATTGTGGTAATCGAGAAAGACGACCAGGGCAAACCTGACCTGGGCAAGAACCTGTTGGCCGCCGCTTATGGCGACGACAAAGTGGACCTGGCTGTGGGCCCGACCGCTTCGCCAGTGGCCCTGGCCATGCTGCCCGTGGCCGAAGAGTACAAAAAGATTTTGCTGGTCGAGCCGGCTGTGGCCGACTCCATCACGGGTGACAAGTGGAACAAATACATCTTCCGCACCGGCCGCAACAGCAGCCAGGACGCGATTGCCAACGCCGTGGCGGTGGACAAGGACGGTGTGAGCGTGGTCACCATGGCGCAAGACTCGGCTTTTGGCCGTGACGGCGTCAAGGCTTTCAAGGAAGCGCTGAAAAAATCCAAGCTGGTGCACGAAGAGTACCTGCCGCCCGCCACCACCGACTTCACCGCCGGTGCCCAGCGCATGATCGACAAGCTCAAGGGTCAGCCCGGCCGCAAGATCATTTTCATCATCTGGGCCGGTGGCAACCCCTTCAAGATCGCCGACATGGACTTGAAGCGCTACGGCATCGAGATCGCCACGGGGGGCAACATCCTGCCCGCCATGGTGGCCTACAAGCAGTTCCCCGGCATGGAAGGCGCAGCCTACTATTACTTCGGCATGCCCAAGAACCCAGTCAACGACGCCATGGTGGCCTCGCACTACCAGCAGTTCAAGTCGCCACCCGACTTCTTCACCGCTGGCGGCTTCTCGTCGGCCATGGCCTTGGTCACAGCCCTCAAAAAGACCAACGGTGACACCAACACCAACAAGCTCATCAGCACCATGGAAGGCATGAGCTTTGACACGCCCAAAGGCAAGATGACTTTCCGCAAGGAAGACCACCAGGCCATGCAAAGCATGTACCACTTCAAGATCAAGATCGACCCGGCATTCGCCTGGGGCGTGCCCGAGCTGATCCGCGAGATCAAGCCCGAAGAAATGAACGTGCCGATCCGCAACAAACGTTGATCGCCTGCAGGGCAATCCCCTGCAGATGGTTTGGTATTGTGTCTTTGTAGGAGCCAGCCCTGCTGGCGATGAATGCTTGTGATCCACCGGCGATCGCTTGCAAGGCAAGCTCCTACAAATTCTTGGGCCTTTGAGGTCATTTCCTGGTGAATGTTGAATGCTTGAAACCCAAAACCTGACCGTGCGGTTTGGCGGTCATGTGGCGGTCAATGCGGTCTCGTGCCGCTTTGAACCCGGCACGCTCACGGCCATCGTCGGCCCCAACGGGGCGGGCAAAACGACGTATTTCAATCTGATCTCGGGGCAGTTGCCTGCGACCGATGGTAAGGTGCACCTGAACGGGCGGGAGTTGACGGGTTTGCCCGCATCTGCACGCACTCGCGCAGGCCTGGGCCGGGCGTTTCAGTTGACCAATTTGTTCCCCAATTTGTCGGTGCTGGAAAACGTGCGCCTGGCCGTGCAGGCCACCAAAGAGGGCGCACACCGCCGGGGCCTGAACCTGTGGAGCATCTGGAGCGACCACGCGGCTTTGACGAACCGCGCTTTGGAGATTTTGCAATCCGTGTCGATGACCGCACAGCAAGAAGCCCCTGTGGCCAGCTTGCCGCATGGTGACCAGCGCAAGCTCGAAGTGGCGCTTTTGATGGCGCTCGAGCCTTCGGTGTACATGTTTGACGAACCCACCGCGGGCATGAGCCACGACGAAGCGCCAGTGATCCTGGATTTGATCCGTCAGCTCAAAAAAGACAAAACCAAAACCATCTTGTTGGTGGAGCACAAGATGGACGTGGTGCGCGAGCTGGCTGACCGCATCATCGTGCTGCACAACGGCCAGCTGGTGGCCGATGGCGAGCCGAACGAGGTGATCGCGTCGCCCATCGTGCAAGAGGCTTACCTGGGCAAAGCCAAGGAGGCAGCATGAGCACCAACCTGTTGACCCTCGAAGGCGTGCACACGCACATCGGGGCTTACCACATCCTGCACGGGGTGGACTTGGTGGTGCCGCGTGGCGAACTGACCATGCTGCTGGGCCGCAACGGCGCGGGCAAAACCACCACGCTGCGCACCATCATGGGCCTGTGGCAAGCCTCGCAAGGGCGAATCACCTTTGGCGGTGAAGACATCACGGCACTCAACACGCCCGCCATTGCCCAAAAAAACATCGCCTATGTGCCGGAAAACATGGGCATCTTCTCGGACCTGACCGTCAAGGAAAACATGCTGCTGGCCGCCCGCAGCGCACAGAATGCATCGCAGATGGACGAGGCGCGGCTGCAGTGGATTTTCAAACTCTTCCCCGCAGTGGAGAAGTTCTGGAACCACCCGGCGGGCAAATTGTCTGGCGGGCAAAAGCAGATGCTGGCCGTGTCGCGGGCGATTGTGGAGCCGCGCGATCTGCTGATCATCGACGAGCCCAGCAAGGGTCTGGCCCCGGCCATCATCCAGAACATGATCGAGGCGTTTCAGCAGCTCAAACAGAGCGGCGTGACGATTTTGCTGGTCGAGCAAAACATCCACTTCGCTCAGCAGCTGGGAGACACCGTGGCCGTGATGGACAACGGCCGCGTGGTGCATGCGGGCCGCATGCAGGCGCTGTCCGATGACACGGCTTTGCAGCAATCCTTGTTGGGACTGGCTTTATGAGCACCATGAACAAACTCTTCGGCGATCTGGATGTGCGCCCCTTGTTGCTGGTGCCGGTGCTGGCTTTGCTGGCATTTCCGCTGATCGGCTCGGGCTCGACCTGGCTCACGCTGACCGTGGCGGGCCTGGCCATGGGCATGATCATCTTCATCATGGCCTCTGGCCTGACGCTGGTGTTTGGCCTCATGGACGTGCTGAATTTCGGTCATGGCCTGTTCATTGCGCTGGGCGCTTTTGTGGCCACCAGCGTGCTGGGCGCCATGGGCGACTGGACCGGCTCGGGCGAGTGGTGGCGCAACATGGCGGCGGTGCTGCCTGCCATGTTGATCGCCATGGCCGTGGCCGCTGCCGTGGGCCTGGCGTTTGAGCGCTTCATCGTGCGGCCTGTGTATGGCCAGCACCTCAAGCAAATCTTGATCACCATGGGCGGCATGATCATTGGCGAGGAACTCATCAAGGTCATCTGGGGCCCGCTGCAGATCGCTTTGCCCTTGCCCGAAGCCATGCGCGGCTCGGTGCTCTGGGGCGATGCGGCCATCGAGAAATACCGCCTGTTGGCTGTGGCCGTGGGCCTGGCCGTCTTCGCCGCGCAAATGTGGGTGCTGGGCCGCACCAAGATCGGCCTGCTCATTCGCGCGGGTGTGCAAGACCGCGAGATGGTCGAGTCGCTGGGCTACCGCATCCGCCGCCTGTTTGTGGGCGTGTTTGTGGTGGGCAGTGCGTTGGCCGGGCTGGGTGGCGTCATGTGGGGCCTGTACCAACAAAACGTGGTGCCTCAAATGGGGGCGCAGGTCAACGTGCTGATCTTCATCGTCATCATCATTGGTGGGCTAGGCTCCACGGGTGGGGCCTTGATTGGGGCTCTGCTGGTGGGTCTGATGGCCAACTACACCGGCTTTCTGGCGCCTAAGCTGGCGTTGTTTTCCAACATCGCGCTGATGGCGGGTGTGTTGTTGTGGCGTCCGCAGGGTGTTTACCCCGTGGCCAACCGTTGAAAGTCCGGACATGCTCAACCGATTGATTTCCAATGACCAGCCGCGCAGCCGCCTGCTGGCCGTCTTGCTGGTCCTCACCTTGCTGGGTTTGGCCTTTGCACCTTTCCTGTTCCCGGGCGTCAAGGCCTTGTCGGTCGCGGCCAAGGTGCTGATTTTTGTGGTGCTGGTGGCAGGCTTTGACCTGCTCTTGGGCTACACCGGCATCGTGAGCTTTGCGCACACCATGTTCTTTGGCATCGGGGCTTATGGCATCGCCATCTCGTCCAACACCTGGGGGCCGACCTGGGGGGCTTTGGCCGCTGGCTTTGCCTTATCTCTGGCGCTCACGCTGGTGTTGTCACTGGCCATCGGCCTGTTTTCGTTGCGGGTGCGGGCCATCTTTTTCGCCATGATCACGCTGGCCGTGGCGGCGGCGTTTCAAACGCTGGCTTCGCAACTGTCCGACTTCACGGGCGGTGAAGATGGTCTGAGCTTCAAGCTGCCCGAGTTGCTGCTGCCCAGCACCGAGTTCAGTGAAGAGCCGTTTTTGGGCGTGTCGCTGGATGGCCGCCTGCTTTGCTACTACCTGCTGTTTGTGCTGGCGGTCGGCATGCTGCTGTCCCTCCTGCGCATCGTCAATTCGCCCTTTGGCCGCGTGCTGCAAGCCATCCGAGAAAACGAGTTCCGCGCCGAGGCCATTGGCTACCGGGTGGTGGTGTACCGCACGCTGTCGAGCGTGTTGTCGGCGCTGTATGCCTGTGTGGCCGGGGCCATGCTGGCCCTTTGGCTGCGTTACAACGGGCCAGACACCTCGCTGAGTTTTGAAATCATGATGGACGTGTTGCTGATCGTGGTGATTGGCGGCATGGGCACCATCTATGGCGCGGCCATTGGCTCGGTGCTGTTCTTGTTGGCGCAAAGCTATTTGCAGGATTTGCTGCGATTGGCCAGCGAGGCCACTGCTGCCGTGCCTTTGTTGTCTGCGCTGTTGTCGCCCGACCGCTGGCTGCTCTGGCTGGGTTTGCTGTTTGTGCTGTCGGTGTATTACTTCCCGACTGGGGTGGTGGGGCGCTTGCGCACCCGCGCCGCGCTGCGGGCGCTGGTGTCAGGCAAGCCTGCTTCCTCCAAGATCTGAGGTCCCTATGGCTTTCACATCCAACTACATCACTTGCGCCGGACTGGAAATCCACTACACCGACTGGGGCAAGGCCGAACAAGGCACCGTGATCGCCTGGCACGGCCTGGCCCGCACCGGGCGCGACATGGACGAGCTGGCCGCGCATCTGAGCGCTCGGGGCTGGCGCGTGATTTGCCCGGACACGGTGGGCCGAGGTTTGTCGCAGTGGAGCGCTGACCCGGAAAACGAATACTGCCTGGCCTTTTACGCCCGCATCGCCCGCGAGCTCATGGACGGCCTGCAGCTGCGTGCCGTGCACTGGGTGGGCACGTCGATGGGCGGCGCGATCGGCACGTTGTGCGCAGCAGGTCTGGTTGAGCCCAGCTTGAAGCACCGCATCCTGAGCCTCACGCTCAACGACAACGCCCCTGAGCTGGCGCAAACGGCCATCGACCGCATCAAGGCCTATGCGGGCACGCCCCCGGCTTTCGCCACGGTGTCCGAACTCGAAGCGTTTTTGCGTCAGGTCTACAAGCCCTATGGGTGGCTCAGCGACGCCCAATGGCGACGCCTGGCCGAAACGTCCACCCGCCGCTTGCCCGATGGGCGCGTCACCCCGCACTACGACCCGGCGATGGTGGCGCAGTTCACCGCGCACCCCCATGACTACCTGATTTGGGACCACTACGATGCCCTGAAACTGCCGGTGCTCTTGCTGCGCGGGGTGGAGTCGGATTTGGTGCTGCCCACAACGGTGGCCGAAATGCGCCGCCGGGGTCCGGGCGGACGCGGTTTGTTCAAGCACATCGAGGTGCCCGGCTGCGGTCATGCCCCGGCGCTGAATGTGCTGCAGCAACTCGAATGGGTGACAGAATTCATTGAAGCCGTGTGAGTGGGGCAAGTCACTTTCATGGGTGTTTTCACTCTGGTGGGCGGGGCTGAAGTGGACGCACAATAGCCCCTTCGAATTTTGGAGTTTTTTCATGAAGTCCTACAAGCTGTTGCCCTTGCTGGCCCTGTTGGCGGCGAGCGCCCAAGCCCAAAACCGCGAGGTCAACATCATTTGTTCGGCCCAAGCCGCTTGGTGCAGCATGATTGCGGTCACTTTTGAAAAGAGCCAGGGCATCAAAGTCAACATGACGGCCAAGGGCTCGGGTGAAGCGATTGCCCAGCTGTCCGCAGAAAAAGCCAACCCCAAGACCGACATCTGGTTTGGCGGCACGGGCGACCCGCACCTGCAAGCGGCTGAACAAAACCTGAGCCTCGACTACAAATCGCCCACGCTGCCCAAGTTGCACGATTGGGCGCAAAAACAAGCCGCGCAGTCGGGCTACAAAACTGTGGGCATTTACTCTGGGCCGCTGGGCTTTGGTTACAACACCGAGCTGCTGGCCAAGAAAAAACTGCCTGTGCCCAAAACCTGGGGCGACCTGCTCAAGCCCGAATACAAAGGCGAAATCCAGTCGGCCAATCCGGCGTCGAGCGGCACGGCCTACACCATGATCGCCACCTTGGTGCAGCTCATGGGTGAAGACAAAGCCTTTGAGTACCTCAAAGGTTTGCACAAAAACATTGGCACCTACACCCGCTCGGGCACTGGCCCCATCAAGGCGGTGGCGCGTGGCGAAACGGCCGTGTCCATCAGCTTTGTGCACGACGGCCCCGGCGAAAAAGCCCAAGGTTTCCCGATTGAAACCATCACCCCGGCCGATGGCACAGGGGCGGAAATTGGCTCCATGTCCATCGTGCGCGGCAGCCGTAACTTAGAGGCCGCCAAAAAGTTTTACGAATGGGCCTTGACCCCGGCGGCGCAAGAGTTGGCAGCAGCCACCTTGCAATTCCAGTTGCCTTCGCACAAAGAGGCCAAAGTGGACCCGCGTGTGCCGGACTTCCGCAAAATCAAGATGATCAATTACGACTACGCCAAATACGGCCAGACGGCCGAGCGCCGCCGCCTGATCCAGCGCTGGGAAAAAGAAGTCAATTCGCTGCCGCGCTGAGTGAAAGTCTGAGATGAATCCAGCGTTGCGTTTGCAGCGCGCATTGCAAGGGTGGGTCCTTTTGGGCTTGCTCAGCTTTGCGCTGCTGCCTTGGTATTTTTTGCAGCAAATGTCACTGGTGCAGGCCTTGCCCGGCGTGTGGGCCGGGGCCGAAACCGCCAGCGGCTGGGCGCAGGCTTTGCAACATGGGCGACCTTGGTTGTGGTCGGCTGCGCTGGGTTTGGGCGGCTGCGCCTTGGCGGTCATGCGGCCTTGGCCTGCCCGCCAGCAAGGCGCCCTGTTGTTGCTGGGCAGTTTGACGGGCTTGCTGGGCCTGTTGGGCAGTGGTTTTGCCATTGGGGCCACGGGCTGGGCTTTTGCATCGCTGGAATCGGCGTGGGGCGCTTTGCCGGTTGGCCAGTACGGCATGGGCTGGGGCGCTGCGCTGGTCTTGCTCAGTCTGTTGGTGCTGTTGGGCGCTGCGCTGGCGCGTTTGGGCGGTTTCAGGGGTGATGTGTTTGTGGCCTCGGCGGTGGTCGGCTGCACGGCGCTGCTGGCGCTGTTTGTGGTCTACCCGGTGCTGCGCTCCTTGGTGGCCGCCTGGGTGGACGATGCGGGCGCTTACGCCTGGGGGCACCTGCTGGACCGCGTGGCCACCGAACGCGTGTGGGGCCTGGGCTGCGTGCAGGGCGAGGGGCGGTGCGGCGTAGCCTGGAACACCTTGTGGCTGGCCTTCATCACCGCCACCGGCACCACCGTCATGGGCACTTTGTTGGCCTTGTGGGCCGAGCGGGGCGGCACGCGATTGTCGAAACCGCTCAATATTTTGGCCATGCTGCCCATCATCACGCCGCCCTTTGTGGTGGGACTGGGCTTGATTCTGTTGTTTGGCCGTGCGGGCCTGTTCAACCAGGCGCTGGAGTGGGCCTTCGGCATCGAGCCCGGGCGCTGGTTTTACGGCGTGTTTGGCATCTGGCTGGCGCAGATGTTCGCCTTCACGCCCATTGCCTTCATGATCATGCGCGGCGTGGTGCAGGGCGTGAGCCCCAGCATGGAAGAGGCTGCACAAACCCTGCGGGCCAGCCGCATGCAAACTTTCTGGACGGTGACGTTGCCCCTGCTCAAGCCCGGGCTGGCCAATGCGTTTTTGGTGGGCTTCATCGAGAGCATGGCCGACTTTGGCAACCCGATCATTTTGGGCGGTCAATACGCGGTGCTGTCCACCGAAATCTTCTTTGCCATCGTGGGCGCGGCGCTGGACCCGGGCATGGCCGCAGCTTTGGCGCTGGTGCTCACGGCCTTTGCGCTGGCGGTGTTTTTGGTGCAGCGCCGGGTGCTCTCGGGCAGCAGTTTCACCACCGTCTCGGGCAAAGGCGATGCGGGCGTGGCCATGGCCTTGCCGCCTGCCGTGCTGCGTGTGTGCCGCAGCGTGGCGGGGCCGTGGCTCTTGTTCACCGTGGTGGTGTACTTGTTTGCGTTTGCGGGCGGCTTTGTGCAGACCTGGGGGCGTGACTTCAGCTTCACGCTGGCGCATTTCAAAACTGCGTTCGATGTGCAGCAGGGCGAGTTTGGCTGGGTGTTTGCGGGCACGGCCTGGAAGTCGCTGTTCACCACGCTCAGCCTGTCGGCCATGGCCGCGCCCATTTGTGCGGGCGTGGGCTTGCTGATCGCCTGGTTGCTGGCCCGCACCGAGTTCCGGGGCAAGGCGGCGTTCGAGTTTTCTGCGTTGCTCACGTTTGCCATTCCCGGCACGGTGCTGGGTGTGAGCTACATCCTGGCCTTCAATGTGCCCCCCGTGGAGCTGACCGGCACAGGCTTGGTCATCGTGTTGTGTTTTGTGTTCCGCAATTTGCCCGTGGGCGTGCGGGCGGGCACGGCGGCCTTCAAGCAGCTGGACCGTTCGCTGGACGAAGCCTCGCAAATGCTGCGGGCCAGCACGCTGACCACACTGCGCCGGGTGGTGTTGCCCCTGCTCAAACCCGCGCTGGTGGCGGCGTTGGTCTACAGCTTTGTGCGTTCCATGACCACGGTGTCGGCGGTGATTTTTTTGGTCACGGCGCAGTACGAACTGGCCACGACCTACATCATTGGCCGTGTGGGCAATGGCGACTATGGCGTGGCGCTGGCTTATTGCACGGTGCTCATGGCGCTCATGTCGGTCATCACCTGGGGCATTCAAAAGCTGGTGGGCCAGCGGCAGTTGGGGCGGCGGGCCACTGTGGTCACAACGGCTTGAGACAAGGATTCAACAGCATGGGTATTCAATTCAAACAAGTCACCAAACGCTATGGCGGGGCCAACTCGCCACTGGTGGTGCAGGGCATCGACTTTGTTGTGCCCAAGGGCAGCTTGACCACGATTCTGGGGCCGTCGGGCTGTGGCAAAACCACCACTTTGCGCATGATCGCGGGGTTGGAAGCGCCATCGGGCGGGCAGATTTTGATCGACGGTGTGGACGTGACACATCTGGGCCCGTCCGAGCGCAATGTGAGCATGGTGTTTCAAAGCTATGCGCTGTTCCCGCACATGAACGTGATCGGCAATGTGCGCTACGGGCTGGACGTGAGCGGTGTGCACAAAGCCGAAGCCTTGGAGCGTGCCCAAAAAAGCCTGGCCTTGGTGGGGCTGGCGGGTTACGAAGAGCGCCTGCCCAGCGAACTGTCGGGCGGCCAGCAGCAACGCGTGGCCCTGGCCCGCGCCCTGGTGCTGGAACCCTCGGTTTTGTTGTTTGACGAGCCACTGTCCAACTTGGACGCCCGTCTGCGCCGCTCCATGCGCGACGAAATCCGCCACCTGCAGCAGCGCCTGGGCTTGACGGTGGCCTATGTCACACACGACCAAAGCGAGGCCCTGGCCGTGAGCGACCAGATCATCGTCATGGAGGCCGGGCGCATTGCGCAAGCGGGCACACCGCAGGATTTGTATGAACGACCGACCTCGGCCTTTGTGGCCGGCTTCATGGGCGAGGCGCTGCTGTTTGACGGCCAATCGCTCAGCGACGGCATGGTGCAACTGGGGCCGCTGCGGCTGGTGCCGCGCCACCTGGTCGCCCCCGGTGCGGTGCGTGCAGCGGTGCGCCCCGAGGCTTGGTTGGTGGGGCGTGAGCTGGCGGGGGGCGAACAGCCCCAGCAGGTTTTGCGCGGTTTGCTCAAACAGTGTGCCTATTTGGGCAGTTTCATGGAGCTGACATTTGAGACCGAACTCGGTCCGGTGTTTGTGGTGTCCCCCGAGGTGGGCCGCGACTGGCGCATCGGCCAGGTGCTTGCCCTGAGCCTGCCCGGCCGCAGTATTGCTGCGGTTGCGGTGTGAGTTTGTGTCAAGGTGCCCCATGGTGGTGCATGCTGAAACAGAGTTCGGTGTCTTGTGGAGGTCGGTGGCTTTATCCCCGACACAGTGCACCGCTGACATTTGTCGGAGCTAAAGCTCCGACCTACGACCCCTTGAATGGGCCAACAAAGAAAGACATGCAATGAGCCAAGACGTGGTGTTTGATTTGGGCGGTGTGGTGTTTCGCTGGCAGCCGCTGATGCTGCTGCAAGAGCTGTTCCCCACGCAAGTGCGCAGCGAGGCCGAGGCCCGCCAATGGGCCAGCCAGATTTTTGAAACCTTTCACCCCGAGGCCGACTGGGCGCTGTTTGACCTGGGCCGCATCGAGCCCGAGCCGCTGGCTGTGCGCATCGCCGCTCGCACCGGTTTGGCCGAGGCCGATCTGCGGCACTTGATCGCCCACATCCCCGCGCACCTTCAGCCCATCCCCGGCACGGTGGACCTGATCCACGCGCTGAAAGCGCAAGGCCACAGGCTGTATTACCTGTCCAACATGCCTGCAGGCTATGCCGACCATCTGGTGCGGGTGAACCCGTTTTTCAGCCAGTTTGACGACGGCATCTTTTCAGCGCATGTGCAGCAGATCAAACCCAAGGCCGACATTTTTGCCACGGCGCAAGCGCGGTGGCCATTGCGTGGCCAGCCAGTGTTCATCGACGATGTGCAACACAACATCGATGCCGCCGAGCAGCACGGCTGGCAGGGCATCCGCTTTGAGACGCCGGAGCAGGTGAGGGGGGATTTGGTGGGGCGGGGTTACCTAGACCGGTAGGCTGTTTGATTCCCGACAGGGGCATTGAGGCCTCACCCTACAACACCACCACCTCATCGCTGAAGGTGTCTGCCACCCGCCTGCCTGCGCACAGAACCGAGTACACCCGGCACTCCAGCCTTTGCTTTTCGGCTTGCAGCCGCGCCGTGAAGGCGTCTGACAAGGCGCAGTCGCCGTCCGACACCATCAGCACATCGGCTTTGAGGTAGCTGGGCTGCGCGTCGATGGTGTCCAGCGCGTGTTGCAGCGGCGTTTCAAAGTCGGTGCCGCCGCCGAAGCCTTGCTGCAAAAAGGCCAGCAGACCGGCCGAATCGTTGTGGGCATCCATGTCGAAGGTGCGAATCTCGCCACTTGCGCCAAACAACACCACATGCAAAGACCGGTCTTCTTTTTTCAGAATGCCCGCAATCGCCAGCAACAAGGCTTTGGCCTTGCGCATTGGCTCACCCTGCATGCTGGCCGAGGTGTCCAGACACGCCACCACCGGGCCGGTGCGCAGCTGCTTGGCCTCTGAGGTTTCGCCCTGTGCCCATGTGCTGCCGCTCAGCTCGTAGGTTTGCAGGCTTTTTTCCAGCAAGCGCGCATAAAACAAAGTCTCCAGCGTGTCGTCTTCCAGATTGAGCAACTCGCTGGGCAGCATGCGCATCACATCGTCGCTGCGGTGGGTGCCATGCACCTCGCTGCGGCTGGCTTGTGGAATGCGGCTGCGCCGTTTGACTTCCTCCGAGATGTGCTGCCGCCCCATTTTTTGCACCAAATCGAGGATGTGGGCGTTGTCTGCCAACTCACGGGCCAGGGCCGAAAAGTCTTCTTGGCTGTGCTGCAAATCAGCGTGTGAAAACGCCGCGCCGGGGCAGGCGGCCAAAAAATCCTTGGCCTTCTCATAGGTGGCGTCCACTGCAGTCAGCGTCTGGCGGTAAGCCTGCAAACGCTGGCGAATGGGCTCGGGCAGGTTTTCGTCGGCCACTTCTTCTTCGTAAGCCTGCGCTTGGCGCAACTGTTGGCGCAGCTGCTGCATGTTCTCGGGGATCAGCGGCATGTGCTCACAGACCGATTGGATCGCGTCCCAGTCCGGCACGGGTGGCGGTGCAGACTTGGCTTGCTGGCCCGACTGGTCTTGCTCCCAATTCCACAGCCGCCACTTGGTGGCCCCCAGCTTTTGGCGGGCTGTGGCTTTCAGCATGCCCAGGGTCAGCTCCCACGTCTCGTTGGGGCCGACCCAATCCATCACGCTGTCGAGCAAAGACACATCGGCATCATGCGTCAGCACATTCACGCAATTTTTTGAAAACTCGTGGCAGTTTTTGATCACCAAACCGTAAAAAGCCCGCTCCCCCAGCTGGCTAGCAGCATGCTGTGCCACGGCGTTATGGCCCACCGCGCCATCGCTGTTGCACGACACATAAATCTGGCGACCCAGGGTGCTTTTGGAGGTGAAGTCCCGCGCATCGCTCAGGCTCACCGAACTCTGAGCCACACCGTCCACCACGATGTTGGAAATCTGCCCCTGCGCCACATGGATGCCCGAATGCTCGGCCCCAAGCCACAAATCGCAATACAGCACACTGCCCGGCACGGGCAGCACTTTGTCGCGAACTGTGCTGTCGATGAAATACTTGATCGGCTTGAAAGCCATCGCGGCCAATACGTTCAAGGCCGGTAACTTGCTCAGCAAGGACATCATGCGTGCCCCCGCTCACAACCAGATGTTGGCCTGAACTTGCTGGGTCAGCAGGTCCACCGTGTTGGGGTCGGCTGGCTTGTTGGGGGCTGCGGTGGCGGCTTGGACGCCGACTTGGCGCAGGGCTGGGCGGTTTTGTTTTTTGTCCCACTCCCAAACAGTGTCGAAATCCCAACCGAGGGTGTGTTCGAAATAGCGTTGTTTGAAAGTGGCGGAGGCGATGGAGTCACCGTCAATTCCACTGTCTTGACCGAATGATTGCATTGGCCACGCTCTTGTCTTGTTTGACTTTGTTGAGTGTGTAAATGAATTAACGCTGTCAATAGAGATATTTTTACTGTGTTTGCAATCTGAATCGAATTCATGCGCAATACGACTCGATAATTTGTATTCGCCTGTTATTTTGCCCAAAGCACAATGGTTAATCGTACTTGATTCTGCATTATGAATAATTCCTGAAAAATTACCGTTTCCATTAATTTCCCCTGCCACAAAGCAGCGGCTCAAATCGCTTTTTTCGCATGTTGCCGCAACCCCTCCTTGAGATTCATTGCTAGCTACGTGATAAGAGTCGAGTAACACCAAGCAGTCTTCTATTTGACTATTTTGAGCTTCACTGTTGACTAACGGAGCATGTGATTCACAGCGTTTAATTTGACAGGATTTCAGGCTGTCTGCGATTGACTCTTTTGCAAAACAAGAAGAGAAAGTGCATTTTGTCGCATTTTCTGCAATTAAATACCCATCAGCCTCACAGGAAACCAATTCGGAGTTGCGGGCGTTGCTGACGAGCGATGAAGTTGTCGTGCAATGTGTTATCACACATTTGTTTTCGGCAATTTCTGTCAACCCGCAACCTTGCATTCGCATTTGACTCACATTACTTTGCATCAGTTTAGCAAAGAGTCGAAATTTCAATTCTTCAAAACTTCCGAATCTGTCGAAAAATTTATTTAAAGTACTTGACCCTGTATCTTTTGCGACATGTGTCATCTGAATATTGAAATTCCCCCCGTCATAGTGCCCCTTGAACACAATCTCCGGCCAGGTGCTGATGTGGCTGATGTCCAGGTCGGCGGTTTGGCGGAAGTGGTAGCCCTGTTGGCCCACTTCGGGGCGGGCAAGGTCTGTAAAGTCTTCGGCGGATTCGATCAGCAGCGGGTCGTCTGCGGTGCCGCTGCCTTTGTAGCCATTGACCACGGCACCCGGTTTGCCGGGTTTCTGCTTGGTACTGGCGTGCGTGGATGAACTGCTCGCCAACGCAGACAACGCCGCCGTGGCCACCATGCCTTCACCGCTGAGCAGCACTTGGCGGCTCTGGTTTTGCAGGGTGCGCATGAGGAGTTCGCGCACTTTTTCGGCGTTGTCGGGGTGGTTCCACAGGCAGTCTTTGAGCAGCAGCAGGTCCGACAAGTCCACCGCTTCGCGGCCATTGGTGGCGGCTGATACCCGCAGCAAGTGGATGGTTTTTTTCAGGCGTCGGTCTGACAGGCTTTCGCGTCGGTCTTCTTTGAAGGCTTCTTGGTGTGCCGCCCAAATGTCTTGCACAGCGGCGATCAGTTCGGGCGCAATGTGCACGTGGTCTGCGTTGTACTGGATCTGAGCCAGGTCTTGCACGCTCAGCAGGTCTGCGGGGGCCAGCTCAGGTTCGGTGGTGGGCTCAAACAGCTGGGGCAGCTGGCTCAGGCCCACATAGTCCACAAACACGCGCACCAGAAAGCGGTCGTACAGGGCGCTGAGTTCTTCTTGGTCGTTGGGCAGTTCGTTGGAGGCGGCAATCAGCGCTTGCAGCGGCACCTTTTGGGCTTGCGCGCCATTGTGATACACGCGTTCATTGAGGATGGTCAGCAGCGCGTTCAGGATGGAGGAGCTTGCTTTGAAAATTTCGTCCAGAAACGCCATGCGCACGGTGGGCAGGTAACCCTCGGTGTTGCGCTTGAATTGGTCGGCCTTGAGTGCGCTGATGGACAGGGGGCCAAAAATCTCTTCGGGGGTGGAAAACTTGGTCAGCAGGTATTCAAAGTAATCGGCCTTGCTCGCTTGCGCGGCGTCGTCGGCCAGACTCTTTGCAATGCGCCGCGCCACCAGGCTTTTGCCGGTGCCGGGCGGCCCCACCAGCACCAGGTTTTCGCCGCTGAGCAGGGTCAGCAAGCCCATTTTCAGAACCTGTTCACGGGAGACCAGACCTTGGTTGAGTTGGGTGAGCAGTGTTTGTATCTTGGTTTTCATGAGCAATTTAAAACGGTATTTTTGATCTATATAAGTGTAATAGTTGATTGCGACAGGTGGTGTCGGTTGGGGGGAGTGGGGACGCCAGGTCAGTGTTCCTCGACGATGTGCAACAGAACATCGACGCCGCAGAGCTGCACGGTCGGCAAGGCATACGCTTTGAAACGCCGGGGCAGGTGATGACGGACTTGGCTGGGCGATGCTTTTGAGGCCTCGTACCACGCCCATCGACGACGGGGGCTACAAAAAATACAGGCCTTGTCTGTTGCGCAAGACTTCAAGGTGTCGAATCCTTTGAAAAAATTATTTCAAAAGGCCACAAACGACACCACCGTGCATACGCAGTTACTAGTATTCGACGGTCTGCTTCCTTCACGCGAAAGACCATCCATGTCCAAAGACCGATCCCCGCTGGAGCTCCTGTCCGCATTGGCCATCACTTTTGTGGCTGGCTTTTTGTCGGCCAGCCTGCTCAGGCTGTACGCCGACCATGTTGAGCAAAAAGTCCGGGAAGCCCGCGATGAAACCGATGCGGCATCGCCGGAGGCTGCCGAGGACCTTTCACAGGTACATAAATAAACAAAAATAGTTCAATTTGTGCATTGTTTTACAAATTTCGAAACTAAAATTTTCAAATGAAAGAACACGACAAGCTGGCCTACCGGCTCACCGGCATCCTGTGCCAGCTCAACCAAGGCGACAAGCTCAACCCCTCTGCACTTGCCAAACAGTTTGGCGTGACCGAGCGCACTGTGCAGCGCGACCTGAACGAACGCCTGGCTTTCTTGCCCCTGCAAAAAACCGAAGGCCACTACCACCTCGAAGCCCGTTACCTGGGCAAGCTCAGCCTCAAAGACCTCGAACGCTTTGCCTGCCTGGCCGGGGTGCAAGACCTGTTTCCGGCGCTCAGCACCGACTTTCTCAAAGACCTGCTCGACAGCCGTGTGGACAGCGCCTGGCTTGTCAAAGGTCACCAGTTTGAAGACCACAGTGGCAAAGAGCCCCTGTTCAAAACCCTGGAGCAAGCCATCCTGGCGCACCAAACCATCGGCTTTGAATACACCAAAACCCTGGGTGGCCAAACCCAAGCGCCCAAGCTGTACGAACCCGTGCAACCCTACAAACTGGTCAACCACGGCGGTATTTGGTACTTGGCCGCTGTGCACGACACGCGGCTCAAAGCGTTTGCCTTTGGCAAGATCAGCCGCCTGCTGGCGCAGGGCGAGCACTTTGTGCCCGATGCCGACGTGCTGCAAACCCTGCAAGACGAAGACAGCATCTGGCTCAACACCCAAAAAAGCGAAGTCGTCATCAAAGTGGCCAAAGAAGCAGCAGGCTACTTTCAGCGCCGCAAACTCATCGGCGCACAAGTCATCGAAAAACAACTCGAAGATGGCGGCCTCATCGTCAGCGGCCAAGTGGCCCACCCCAACCAGATCCTGCCCATCGTGCGCTACTGGCTGCCCCATGTGCGCATCATCAGCCCCGAAGGGCTGCAGCAAGAGATGGAAAACGAACTGCGCGCTTATGTGGGCGCGGTTTGAACGCAACACAACCGACCGAAGACCCCATGCCCATCGCCCCCAGCACCATCAAAAGTACCTGTCCGAAATGCGGCTGGAGCACCGACACGCATAACCAGAGCGACGCGATGTTGTTGATGCCGCCGAGTGTGTGTGGGCGGTGTGGTGGGGCGTTAAAGGAGAAAAAGCTCGGATGGGCCGAGTCAATGCTCAATATGTTCAAAAACAAATGAAGCGAAGAATCCATCGAAACGTCACTAATAAATCTACCAACCGATAAGGATAAACATGAAATCTCAAACGATGTCAACCAAAACTATTCAAGAAAAATTAAAAACTCTTTCAAACCAAAATATGGACCCTCGCACGACCATAGTAGCTTATGGACTGATGAATGCCGGTAAAAGTTTCCTTTTAAACATGCTGACACAGCATATCGAAGAGGAGTTTTTTAAAACCAATGACATCCGAGAAACAGCTGATGTCAAAAAGTTTGAAACCGAAAAAATTATATATCTGGATACTCCCGGATTGGATGCCAACGAAGCGGATGATGCCCAAGCCGAGTTCGGTGCATCACAGGCAGACATTGTGCTTTTTCTGCATCAACCACAAGGTGAATTGGAGGCGAGCGAGGTCAAATTTCTGAAAAAGCTCACGCAATCTTTTGGTAAGTATGCAGAGAGTAACATTATTTTGGTTCTCAGCAAAATAGAGAAAGAGGAGCCATCTAAGATCAATTTGATTGAAGATAGGATAAAGGCCCAGTGTGCTTATGAATTAGGCTTTACACCCAAGGTTTTTCAAGTTTCAAACAAGCGTTACCAAACTGGTATTCTCAAGCAAAAGGATGGATTGATTGCCCAAAGCCACATTAACGCTTTGATTGAGCACCTTAACGTTGTTGTGTCCAATACTGGAAAAGTCCGCGCACAAAGAAGCCTAACAGAGGCTGAAGTTCTTTTACGAGTACTTGAATTAAAGGAGCAATCTCTTGGTGCTAGAAGACAGAGCATTCAAGAAGGAATCCGACAAGCCTTCGCTATTTTCAATGAACAGATTACTACCTTAAGTGAGTTCGTTGATGAAAGTACATCTAAATATCGCAGTATCTAAAAATTTAACAGGAGAAATAAAATGGCATTACCTTGGTTGATTGGCGGTTTGGCTATTGCTGGCGTTACAGCATTGGTTAAAAAACTTAGCGAAGATGATGATGACGACGATAGCTATGATTATGAAAGTGCTTCGCGTCGTCGTGCAGTGCATGAGCGTGCACAAATTGATCGTCAAAAAAGGCTCGAAACTGAAAATGAAAATTTTCTCATTCGTGGCGAGAGCATTGGCGTGGATCTCTCTAAGTCGCTGAAGAATTGGATTGAAGTTGATTTTGAAAAATCGCCAGCCTTTTTAATAAAATTGACTTCTGAAAGTGAAAATAATGAGAGCCCAAATCCCTCTGCGCAAAATGTTACCGATTTTTTGCCTAGGTTTTCGGTGAAAAACGACTTGTTTGAAGAAATAAGGAAAAATTTGAAAATTTATACCGAAAGCTACAGCATTAAGCTAAAAAAATGTGACAAGCTGGTCAATGCGGAAAAGGAATTTAAGGTTGTTGAATCAGAACTCCAGTTGATCGACTTACTCAAGGTAGAAATTTCTAGGATCAAGAGAGAACTTTCCGTATAACGAATTAAATGAAAGAGAAAATGGACAAACATGTGAGTCGTCAGCAGCTGCTGGAGTCCTTTGAGTTACTGCAGACCCAGTTTGACAATTCCCTGGCTATAGCCAAGGGTCAGGAATTGGATTTCGAGGCACTGCGTCAGAAATTCATGCAGCGTCTTTCAAACCATCTAATGGACTCTCGGAAAAACCTTCCAGACAGCAATCCGTTGAAGCCGCAGGTGCTTGGCTTCATTGAGGTCATGGAAAAAACAAAATCAGAGTGGGATATAAAGGTTGCAGGACGAGAGAAGGGCGTCAAATTCCGAAAAGGTTTTGAGGACTCATTGCTTGTCTTTATCAACGGAAAAGTCAAGTCGGGAAAAAGCTCGCTTGGCAACTACATGGCTTGGGGGCACACAGATCCCACTGACGAGTTGAAGCGACAGGTCGCTTCACGCTTAACACCAAATTACTTCTCGCACGAAAACACAGGGGTGGACAGTGGCGATATGGAGAATGAAGCGCAGCGGCGTCGCGAGTTCCGTGTTGGTGCCACTGAGGCGACCAGTTCTATCCAGGGTTTCAGATTGCCAGGCTTGACTTGGGTTGATTCGCCGGGGCTGCACTCGCTCAAAGTTGAGAACGAAAAATTAGCACGCGACTATGTAGAGCACGCCGATTTGATCCTTTACACGATGAAGTCAGATTCGCCGGGTCGTGAAAGCGATCTTGCTGAAATTAAGCAACTTCTCGGTAAGGAAAAGAAGGTCTTGCTGTTGTTGACGGGCAGTGACGATATCAATGAAGACTATGACGATGAAGCTGAATGTTTGGTGCAGACCGTCGTAATGAAGGACAAGCCGCGCCGCGAAAAGCAGCAGACCTACGTGCGGGAGGCACTTGAAAAGAGTTACGGTGCCGATGACATCGGGAAAATCGAGATCGTCTCTTTCTCTGCGCGCTATGCACAGCTGAATGCTGATGATTTCGCTGCTTTCTCAGAAAGTGGTATGGGGCAATTGTGCGAAACCTTGCATCGCATTGCACAGTCAGAGGGCGTTCGCATTAAGCAACAAACACCACTTGCAAACATGCGCACCTTTCTGCAGAGCTGTCAGGACCAATCCACCGAACTTAAGCCACTACCCCTTGTAAGCCAAATGCGGATGCGGTTTGTTTTTGCTCGCAGGTCGTGGCCGAGATCGACCATCAACCCGTCGCACCAGATTGCCCTTGAGCAGTTCGATGCTCTTGGCGATGCACGTCGCAAGGGCACCCGGCAGCAACAGCAAACGGGGCAGCATGCGTTGCATCAGGCTGGCCGCGTAGCTGCGGTTGCAGACACGATCCGTGCGCTCTTGCATGCCACGGGCACAGTGACTGAGCAAAGCGCCCAGGTTGTCGGCCAACACTTTGGCGGCGATGTCAACGACACAGGCTTGCTGGCTCAAGCCACTGACGCTTTCGATTTTCAGGCGGTGCTTGAGGCGTTTGAAGGCTTCTTCGATGCGCCAGCGTTGGTGGTACAGCTGCCCAAAAACCTCAGCAGGAAACGCTTGTGCATCCAAGTTTGTGAGCAGCACGCGCACCTTGCCGTTGGAGCTGACACAACGCACCAGGCGCACGCGCGGGGCTTGGCGAATGAACTCGTAATCCTTGGCATCTTCAGTGCTGGGCATGTTCAGGGTGACCATCGCCTCGCTGGCACCGCTGCGCAAGAATGCGCGCACCGCCTTGAAGCCACTGTCACTGTCGCAGCGCATGCAAAAGCGGATGCTTTGTTGCTGCAACAGGGCAATCAACCAAGCAGCCGGATAACCCCGGTCAAGCACCAGCACATCATGGGCTTGCAGGTGGTGCAAGTTCTCAAAAAGCATCTGACGCTCGCCCGTCTCGGGGCCATAGAGTTGGGCATGCAGACACAGCTCAGGGCCGGGCAGATACAGGCCAAACAAGCGCAGATCGGGCTGGGCTGCAAGGCGCGTTTGGTGGCACGCACGGGTGGCGGGCATGAACACAGAGGCGTCTGCGGCCACCACACGCAGGCCATGCCAAAGCGGCATCCAGCCTCTGGCCTGAGTCAGGTCCAGCAATTGAGCATTCAAAGCGGTCAGGGCTTCGGGCTTGAGTTTGTTGCGTGCTTTGGCAAAGGCGCGATCAGAGGCGCCGCGCTGCAGGCCTGGGTGACCGGCCAAGCTGGCGAAAAACGAGTCCAGCATCAGCTGCTGAGATTGAGAGCGTTGGCTGAGCAAAGCGCCCACGAGACAAGGCAGGGGCAGTTTGCGTTGGCGAACAAAGGCGGTGGACTGGGTACCTCGGGCCAAATCTGCAAAGGCGGGGCTGTGTATGAACTGACCCAGCTGGGCAAAGACAGAGGTCAGGTCATCAAGAGGCGATAACCCAAGGGTTAACCCTATATTTTCTTACCATGGTGGTTGTCATGTTGCGGCGAGAGAAAATAAGAAAAACTTCAATTAAATCAATGAGTTGCGTGAATTATTATAGCTTAAGTTCGGTGGATTGCTGTCAGGACGGAATCAAGCCCTATAGCGATCTTGTTTCCGGGTTCAAGCAGCCATTGGAAGACTTGAAAAGTCAATCCTACAAAAAACTCAGCACTTACATCCGCAGCGGTCAGTCAGAACTGAGTGTCTACATTGATGATTTTTTTGATGGACTTTCATCTCAGCGTGACAACGAATCGCAGATTGAAACGCAATTGATCGCTTTCCAAACCTCACTCACTGAGAAATACAAGGGGGTGGCCGAGAAAAATTTGGGCCAGATATTCGAAGACATCATGGTCGGGTTCCAAAATACGGTCAAAAACGCCTATAGCAGCAGTGATTTTGTCAAGTTACCAGAGTTCAAGCTTGAACAAATTGAGGAGCAGATTCCGATCGTGCGCGCTGGGACAAAAAAACGCAACGGATTGTTGGGCACGCTGATTGGTGGCGCAATAGGCGCTGTTGTTGGCGGGCCAGTTGGGGCGGCTCTGGGTGCAAGTGTTGGGGGTGGGCTGGGCGGCGCAACTGGGCGAAGTGCAGATGCCAATTACCGTAGCATCAGCATCACGGTTGGCGATAACCTTCAAGAAATCCGTCAGCAAGCGATACGCAGCAGCGAGAAGATGTTCGAGGAACACATGCGTAAGTCGGCTGATTCTCTGTGGGCATCCATGGACCAGGATGTCGAGCGATTGCTTAGCAAGCTTCGGAAAGAAATTACAGATTTCGAAAGCCAGTTACTTCAAATGCTGCGTAGCACTGAACATGCATGAGGGAAAAATGAAAATTAATTCAACCCAATTATTGTCTGCTTATGAGTCGGCCCGTGCATTTTCAAGCGAAGACAGCTCTATTGCAGCGCGTTTTCGCCCTGTCGTGGAAGTATTCGAACACAAGAAAACCAATGCCGATGCTGTAATCATGGTCTATGGCGTTTATAACGCAGGCAAGAGTACCTTGATTAATACATTGCTTGGACGTGAAGAGGCAGCGACGGATGACGTTCCTCTGACAGACAAGGTTTGTGCTTATAAATGGGGCCAATTCAGTATTCTCGATACACCTGGTATTGATGCCCCCATTGAGCACGAAAACGTCACTAGGGCACAGTTGCTACAGGCAGATGCGGTTATCTTTGTAGTCGATCCAGTCGGTACAGCCGAAGAGGCCAAGACCCTGTCAGTGCTGATGGAACTGCAGCAGGCCGGTAAACAAGTGTTCTTGGTCTTGAATGAGAAAAAAATCATCAACGATGAGGACTTCATCAAGCTTAAGGATCAAACCCGTGAGCGCTTGCAACAAATGGGAGCCGACCGTGGATTGAGTGATGTACTCAAGAATATTCCGATAGTCAGAATCAATGCAAAGCGTGCACTGCAAGGGCGACTCAAAAATCAGCCTAAATTGGTCGAACTAAGTGGTTATCCCGCATTCGAGCAGCAGTTGCGGCAGTTTCTACAAAGCATTTCACCAGATGATATCTATGGTCGCTTGAAAAACCAATTGATCGATTTTTTGAGAGAGTACGCGACGATCCTCAATGACCGTTCGAAGTCTGAGGTTGTCAAGAACTATGACAAGCTGATTCGTGATCTTGGGGTCGAAAAGACTAAGCTGCGCCAAGATATGGAACGTGATTTATTGAGGCATAAGAGCAGTATCTATGAGAGAAGCAAAGCCTTTATGCGCTCAAGCCCTGATAGCTGCCAGGTTCAAATTCAAAAATTGATCGAAGCCGCAGGCAAAGAGGTTGCCACAAACCTGAATGACAAGCTGCAAATCTTTGTCAACAGTGTTCAAGGTGACATTGAGGAGTTACAAGCGACGTTACCAAAAATTGAGCACACAGGTTTAGCCGTGACGACGCCCATGCTGGAAATTGCAACTCCCAATTCTCAAATTGAAGGATCGGTCGTTGCATCTGGAATAAACCCGGCGTTGCTCAAAGGGGCCATCCAACAGATCTCTACATTTGCAAAACCAGAACACATTGTTGGTTCATTGGAGTTGATCAAAAGTACCTTACCTTCTCTGATGAAAGGGATTGGTACAAAAACGATGGAAAAGTGGGCAGCTACTGCCTTAACCAAATGGATTCCCTATGTGGGAACAGCCATTAGCGCAGCAAGCATCCTATTCGATATTTTTGCAGGGGACTCGGAAGAAAAGAAGTTGCGCCAACAAACCGAAGAGCAGCAAAGAGCGAAGGAACGTGCGCTACAGCAAATGGAAGATTTCGCACAAGAAATATCAGGAGGTTTTGAAACATCAATGCGTGACATTGTTCAAATCGAGCTTGAGAAATTCTTTGCAAATGTAGTTGCTCAAGTGGACTCATTGAGGCAAGCGTTCAATAGCAACGAGCGTGAAAATAGTCAGCGTCTTGAGAGATTGCTCGAAATCCAACAAGTCGCATTGAATGCATGATACGCGTACAAGTTAAATCCCCCTTTCCTTGCAACGGATGTGGCAAGTGCTGCCGTAAGGTTGCTAACAGTCCGCAAACCGTTTGGTTGGATCGTGGAGATTCCATCTGCAAGCATTTCGATGAAACTAAAAACAGTTGCACTATTTACGATACTAGGCCATTGGTTTGTCGGGTGGAGGCTTATTATGATAAAAATTTATCCCATAAAATTTCTTGGAATGATTTTTTTCAAATAAATTTGAAAATTTGTCTCAGCTTGTAGTTGTGAAATAAAAATGAGGATGTAAATATGTTTTTTGCGGTTGTTTTAATTGATTTTTTGAGAGGTTTTTATGCTTAAAAATTCAATGAATTAATGTGGTTTTTTTTTGGTTGTTCATTTCAACTTGATGTTGAATGATGCTTTATTTTTTTAAATTTCGAAAAGGTGATTAAAATGGGTTTTTTTGATTCGGTAATCGGCTATGCAAAGCAGGCTAAATGTGCCGTTGGTTTTCATGCGGGAGAATATGAAAATGTAAAAGGCAAGCCTTTGTGTCACTTCGAAAAGGAATGCCCGGATTGTAAAGAATTTATGGAAAAGGATAATCATAAATTTCCAAAAGAGGTTGAATATCATGCTGAAAAAAGCTGTGTGAAAATATTTAAATGCGTTCATTGTGATGAAACCACTTCTACGGAAGTTCATTTAGATGGAGTTTATTTGAGAAAAAATAGTCAATGCGAAGTCGTGAAACGTTGCGTAAGATGCGATTCAAGTTATGAAGATGGAACCTCCCATGATTATCCAGTAATTCCTAGAATCGAGAAAATTTCTGAAACTGAACATCATATGATATATGAGTGTAAAGATTGTGGAGATGAAAAAATAAGAAAAATTAAAAAATAATTTAGGAGAATTTTATGAGTTTAGATATTTTGTTTTCTGAAGAAATTTTCAAGAATAAAATGGAAAAATTTTGTTCTGGAAATGATTTTGAGTCTTGGCTACGTTTTTGCGATGTGAGTGATTGGAGATTTTTAAAAAATGATGAAGATATTTGTTTGTTAGGATTTGCAATAAATTCTGGCAGTAGTGTTGTAGTGATTGTGGGAAATGGCGGTGAAATTGTTCAATTTTTGGTTCAAAGCAGTCAGGAATTTAAGAAGGATGAAAAATTACCAGACAACGTGTCAACATTATTGTTGAAACGAAACTCAGAACAACTATTTGGATTTTGGTTTATTGAAGAAGTTGAAGATGTAAATGTTTATTCTATTAAGCATATTGCTCAAATGCGATTTTTGGATCAAACGCTTTTCCTGGATGTAATTTGTAATTTGATTAATGAATCGCTTGATTTTGAAAGGGTGGTAAAAAATATTTCTTCAAATACTTTTGAGTGTGAAAACCTCAGCTAAATTTTTTGCTAATTCGTTGCTGAACGGAATTGCCGAATCGCTGATCGACAACTTCCTGCTCGACAAAGTCGAGCCTGAACCTGGTTGCGTGGTGTATTGCGATCTGGCTTTGGGCTAGGACGAGCACAGTGGCATTGATGTGGGCGATGGTGAGATCGTTCACCTGAGCGGGGATGGCGAGATCGAGCAAGTCAGTGCCCGTGGGTTTTTGGCCCAACTCGGAGGCTTCAATCCAGCCGTCAGCATTTATGTGTCGTGCCATGAAAGCCCCGAGCCGCAGGGCGGGCGCCACATTGCCCAGCGTGCTCTGGCGCAGGTGGGGCAGTGGCGTGACTACAACGTGATCATGGACAACTGCCACCAGTTTTCTTCAGGCTGTGTGACGGGTGATTTTGAAAACTCGGACAATTTTTTGCGGCTGCTCAAACACCGGTGCCAAAAGCACATGGATGCAAGTCAGTGGCGGGTGTGGGATCGGTCAGCGGGATGACTATTTCCGCCCATAGGTGCTGTCGTGGTCTGGGGCCACTGTTAAGAAACGCAGGAATTCCCCATCGCGATGTGCGGTGCAGCGCCGGGACTGTGTGATTCTTAATGAATAGATGGCATCAATGCCCTGCGGTGGTTTGACGCTGACGATTTTTTCCCATTTCAAACCGTTGTCTCGGTAGAGTTGTCCCCAACTCACAAGATGAATTTTTCGCAGTGTGTCAATGGCAGCGTTGCGCTCTGGCTTTTGCAGGGCAAACAGCTGTTCCTGAAAAAACGGGTTGTTTAAATCAAGACGAATCGGGTTGTCGTTGGAGCCCATTGGCTTACTTGCCCTGGGTTGCCGTGGCTAGAAGGCTATTGGTTTGCGAGTCGGATGCGGGGTGTTTTGCCGACCATGCCAGAGCCTGAGCAAGGTCCGAGGCCGCCTGTGTCTCATGCAGCCAGCGCTCGTTGTCAGGAATGACTGTTGCTGTGCGTATCAGCCACACGCCCGATTCTTGTTCCTCGACCAAAACTTGGCGACCCGCATATTGTTTGCCGAGAGAGATTTGTCCATTTGCACCGATGACCTTGACCGTTGGCGTTGACACGAGGGCTTGCATGAGGTGTTCCTTTTTGCGTTACTAAATTAGTATGGCACGAAAATATTTTAGGCCATCATGCGCATCCGTTGTCAGCAGAGTTCAGCTCAGCCGCCTGATGTGGCTTTGAATGACTTGTGCAATCCGCTTGACCGTATCTTTGCGGATGGGGTGTTGCATGGCCGGTTATGGAAGACGACATTGAAGACGCAGCGGCGGAAGGCTTTGAGGACTTCGTGCTCGCTGCGTGTCATGAGGCGTGTCATGCGCAGCAGGGTGAGGTAGTCGCAACTGGGGATGCGGTAGTCTGCATGCAGGGCACCGGCCAAGGTGTGCATGGGTACGCGCTGCACCAAGGCTTTGGGGCGTGCGCCTTGGGGTGATCCGCCCAGGGTGATGAGCTGTTGGAGTGTTTCGCCGTCTTGTCCTTGCACTACGTTTTGCACTTCTTGTGCGAGTTGTTGCAGTGCCCAATCGACAGGGGTGTGCGGGTCATCGCTGGAAGGCTCAAAGCTGAGCGCACCCATGGCGTGAAAAGTCCGTAAATATTGGAAAAAACCACTTTGTCGGCTTTGTTTTGTTCTTGATACGCAGGAAAAAATATCGAATTTCTTGGGAATGGTTTGGCGCTTAGGAGGGATGACGGCCGCGCTCTAGCCAAACCAGCGCATTGAGTTACAATGTATCTCAATATACTGGCTCAAGAGGCAATCATGGCTGCTACCACCACAATGGTCCACGTTCGGGTGGACGAAAAAATCAAAGCGCAAGCTGCTGAGACGCTTAGCTCTATGGGGCTGACTGTTTCGGATGCTGTTCGCGTGTTCCTGACTCGTGTCGTTGCGGACAAAGAACTGCCATTCGCGCTCAAAGCTCCGAATGAAACCAGTCGTGCGGCCATCGCTGAGGCTGATCAGATTGTTCAGAGCCGCCGCGCTCGTTTTGCAACTGCTGACGCGCTCTTGAATGACCTCGAAGAAGCCAGCCGCAAGTAAGCGGACAAACTTACCTCGGGCTTCGGACTACACCAGAGAATTTCAGAAGGATTGGCAGCGTCTTTCCCATTCAGGTCGGTACGACATGAATGGACTGAAAGAGGCCATGTTGCTTCTGGTTGCGAACAATGGGCCGCTACCCCCCGAGTGGTTAGACCATCCCTTGACAGGTGATTGGCTAGGCCATCGTGAGTGCCATGTAGGCGGTGATTTCCTACTGATCTACAGACTTGATGATTCGGGTAAAGCTGGCTTGGTGGTGTTTGTGCGTAGCGGGACTCACTCAGAGCTTTTCTCGTAAATGCCAACGAATCGTAAGTTTTTGATTTTATTTGGCTTTTTCGAAATTTTGATGGTATCAATTTTTATACCATATGATTTTCTATACCATCCAAGGCGCTCGGTACGCAGATTGCCTTGAGGGAAGTTAGGGTATAAATTTTCCCGTTATTCGCGGGAAATTCCCAATATTTACAGAACTTTCCCATTTTTCATAGGTCACTCACAAGCGATTCGGCGTCGTGCTGAGCATCGATGTCCAGACGCTGGCCGCCCAGGCCCACGTTCATCGAAACATGATCAGTCGTGCCCAAGCGTCGGAGAGTGTCCAGAAATTTTTACGTGAGGCTTTGCGCGTCATGCGAGCGGCCCATGATCTGTCAGGTGATGTGGGTCATTCCATTTCCGCACTGACCGATGCAACTGCGTACCGGACGCATGTGCCGCGTTGGGCTGTAGCGCGAACTTGGTCATAGCCCTGACCAATGAATCATTGTTGCATTGAAGTCAAATATGTCTGTCAATGCAACAAAAATGATATTTTAATTATGGCTTGATTTCTTTGCCTTTGTGCATGACACGGCCTTGTGTGTAGGTGTAGGTTTCTTTGGTCATGGCGGCTTGGCGTTGTTCTTTTTCTGAGTTCATGGGGCCTGCGTAGCCGAGCATGTCGAGGGTGACGGTGTTTTTGCCATCCCAACGGGGCGATGTGATGTCCGAGCAGCTGCCAAATTCGGGTGTGGCTTTGGCGCTGCCTGCTTGCAGGATGACAAATTGGTAGAGCGCTGGGCAGGCGCTGCCGCCGCTGTTTTGCAGCAGGACCACATCTTGGTTGCCTATTTCGTAGTGCATCAAGATGCCCAAAAAGTTGTTGCCTTGTATTTGGGGCAGCACGGGTTTGCCGCGCAGGCGCAGGGTGTTGTCGTCGGCCACGGTGAGTTGACCTTGGCGGGTTTTGACAGTGCTTTCTGTTTCGGAAATGGATGCAACCATGTGCGGCTTTTTGGCACCCGTGATTTCGAACCAACCGGAGGCTTGGGTTTTGAATTCTTGCGCGGGCGGGGCGTCAAGGTTTCGCCGTTGGCCTTGCTCGATTTGGCAAGGCATGTCGGGCAGGCAGTTGCTGAAGATGGTTTTGCCTACAGGCGATTGGTTCCGAAAAACTTGCCCAATGCTGTCGCCCGATTCCTGGCTGAATGTGGTCAGGGATGACCAGACGGGGCCTTTTTCAAGAAAGCCTTCGAGGGTTTCGGCGTGTGCGGCATGCGTGCTGGCGCTGATGGTCAGTGCCGCCAATGTGTGCCAGAGCGGGCGCTTGGTGTTGCGTGTGGTGTGTGTCATGGTTCTCCCTTTTGTAAAAAATCAGTGTGTGGTGTGCGCCCAGGCGGCTTGAATGGACTGGAGCTTTTCCAGTCGGGCTTCCCATTGTTCAATTCGGGCTTGCAGTTGTTCGGTTGTTTTGTCGTCTTGAGCGATATCGTTTTGCACCCGGTCTTGTCGTGCTTGCAGGCTGGCCCACATGTCGTCGTCACTGATCACGCCCAGCGCATTGAACAGGACTTCTTTGGGGGTGAATGCCTGTGTTGTTTTGAGCTTTTGTGTGGCGGTCTTCAAGCTGTTGCTGGCGTGTTGCCAATAGCGCTGCTGGGCTTGCTGCAGTGCCTGCTCTGCGGAATGAAGGTCTTCGCACAGGGTGTGTGAAGGCCATTTGTTGGGCAGGGTGGATGCCAGGGCGGTGTCGAGCCAGGCCATTCGTTCTTCGAAGCTGCTGGGGGGCTGGCCCGTGTGGGCGACTTGTTGGGCCTGTGCGGTGGTGTGGGTGTGTGGGGTGTTCATGCGGGTGCCTGGGAGCGTTGGTTTTCAGGAGGGTGTCACAACGCGCCAAATGAGGTACGCCAGTCCTGCCAGCAGCAACCAGGGCAAAAGCAAGCGCAGCAGCGCCAGAAATACGAGGAGCGCAAGCCATGAAAAATACACGGCGGCCACGATGACTGCGATGCGGATCAAGAGCTTTTGCATGTGAATTTCCTGGGTGCGGTGTGACCAGGAAATTCTAAAAATCATCTGCGACAGGGTGTGTCGGTTTGGGTGTGCTGACCCATTTATGTTTTGTCGGTGGTGCGGATATATGGTGTTTGCAGGAGCCCTCACCGTGAGGCCCCTCCAAAAAATCTATCCCTTAAGTTTTCGCCCCATGCGCCAAAGCCCGCTCCCGGCTGGCGGCCAGCGCCTTGGCATCCGGCGCTGACAAATCCCAGCCCTGCATGTGCCCCAGGCTGATGTCGGCCAAAGCCTCAATCCACTGGGCGTGGTTGTTCAGGCAGGAGATGTAGCTGAAACTTTCTCCGCCTGCATGCAGGAAGGCTTCTTGCGCTTCTTGCTGGATTTCTTCCAGCGTTTCCAGGCAGTCGCTGGTAAAGCCCGGGCAGATCACGTCGACCTTTTTCACGCCTTGCTGCGCCATGGCCACCAGCGTGGGTTCGGTGTAGGGCTCCAGCCACTTGGCTTTGCCAAAGCGCGACTGGAAAGTGAGCTTGTATTGGTCTTTGGACAGGCCCAGTGCTTCGGCCAGCAGGCGGCCGGTTTTCATGCATTCGCAGTGGTAGGGGTCGCCCAGTTGCAAGGTGCGCTCGGGCACGCCGTGAAAGCTCATCACCAACTTTTCGGCCTGGCCGTTGGCCGCCCAGTGTTCACGCACCGTGCGCGCCAGCGCGGCAATGTAGCGCGGGTCGTCGTGGTAGCGGTTGACAAAGCGCATCTCGGGCACCAGCCGGGTTTTCAGGCCCCAGCGGTAAACGGCGTCGAACACGCTGGCGGTGGTGGTGCCGCTGTACTGCGGGTAGGCGGGCACGATCAGCACACGCTGCACACCTTCTGCCTTGAGGGCGTTCAGCTGTTCGGGGATGGACGGCTGGCCGTAACGCATGGCGTAGCGCACCGATACGCTGTGGCCGCGCTCTTGCAGCGCGGTGCCCAGCGAATGGGCTTGTTGTTCGGTGAACACTTTGAGCGGCGAGCCGCCTTCGGTCCAAATGCTGGCGTATTTGGCGGCCGACTTTTTGGGGCGCACGCGCAAGATGATGCCGTGCAGGATCAGCCACCAGATGGGCTTGGGGATCTCCACCACGCGGCTGTCGCCCAAAAACTCGGCCAGGTATTTGCGCAGGGCAGGGGCGGTGGGGGCACTGGGGGTGCCGAGGTTGCAGTACAAGACGGCCGTTTTGGCGGCTTGACCATGCTGGAAGGAGGGTTCTTTTTGAAATGCCATGTGGGGTATTCTCCCTCACCATGATTGACATTCCTCGAATCAAAGCCATTACCCTCGATCTGGACGACACTTTGTGGCCCGTCTGGCCCACCATTGGCCGGGCCGAGGCCGTGTTGACCGCATGGCTGACCGCACATGCGCCCAGCACGGCGGCGCTGTCGGCCGATGCCGAGCTCAAAAAAGCCGTTCGCGCCGAGATCAACGCCCGCCACGCCGACCGGGCGCATGATTTGTCGTTTTTACGCTTGCAGTCGATTCGCGCCTTGTTGCAGCAAGCCGGTGACCCGGTGCACCTGGCCGAGCCTGCGTTTGAGGCCTTTTTTGCCGAACGCCAGCGGGTGGACTTGTTTGACGATGCGCTGCCCGCCTTGGCCTTTTGGAGCCAGCGTTACCCGGTGGTCGCGCTGTCCAATGGCAACGCCGATGTGCACCGCGTGGGCATTGGCCATCACTTTCACGCCAGCGTGAGCGCCCAGTCGCTGGGCGTGGCCAAGCCGGACTTGCGCATTTTTGTGGCCGGTGCCGAGGCTGCAGGTGTGGCACCGCACGAGGTGCTGCACATTGGCGACGATGCGCATGCCGACTGCGTGGGCGCTTTGGCTGCCGGCATGCAGGTGGCTTGGCTCAACCGCGAAGGCCACGAGTGGACTCATGGCGACACCCGGCCGCACCTGGAGGTGCGAGACTTGCACGCGCTGTGCGCCAGTTGGCCCGAATACGCCTTGTAGGTCGGTGGCTTCAGCCCCGACTTGGGTTTGTGCTGGAGCGAACAATGTCGGAGCTGAAGCTACCGACCTACGGAGAAGCGGTATTTGTAGGTCGATGGCTTCGGCCCCGACTTGGGTTTGTGCTGGAGCGAACAATGTCGGAGCTGAAGCTACCGACCTACGGAGAAGCGGTATTTGCGTGTCGGCGGCTTCGGCCCCGACTTGACTTGTGCTGGAGCGAACAATGTCGGAGCTGAAGCTACCGACCTACGGAGAAGCGGTATTTGTAGGTCGATGGCTTCGGCCCCGACATGGAAGCTGCGCTATTTGAACAGGAGGAAACTGACATGACATTGAAGATTTACGGCATTGGCGCATCCCGCGCCGCACGCCCTTTGTGGGCCGCGCTGGAGTTAGGCGTGCCGTTTGAGCACATCGCTACGCCTTACCAGGGCGGTGCCACGCGCACGCCCGAGTTTTTGGCCATCAACCCGAACGGGCACATTCCGGCTGTGGTGGATGAGCGCCCCGAAGGCTCGGTCACCGTGTGGGAAAGCATGGCCTGCGCCCTGTACATCGCCCGTGTGCATGGCAAGGCTGACGGCCAAACGATCACGCCCGCCACGCCCCGCGAAGAGGCCGAGGCCCTGCGCTGGAGCTTTTGGACAGTGTCCGAGCTGGAGAGTGACGCGCTCACGGTGCTCATGCACCGCATGGCCATGCCCGCCGATCAGCGCAAACCCGAGTTGGCCGACCGCGCGGAAAGCCGCCTGAAAGTGCCCTTGGCCGTGCTGGAAAAGCATCTGCAAGCTCAAAATGCCCAAGGTCAGGCTTATCTGGCCGACAACCGCTTCACCGTGGCCGACGTGTGCGTGGCCAGTGTGGTCAGCTGGGTGCGTCCAGCCGGGGATTTGTTGGCGCAGTACCCAGCCGTTTCCGCCTGGCTGCATGCCTGTGTGGAGCGCCCCGCCCACAAGCAAGCCCGTGCGCTGAAGTGAGGGGCGGGGGCGATGTGCGGGTGTATCGGTCATGCATGATGAAACGATGGACTTGGCGCAAGCCGCAAGTTGGGATGCCACATGAGTGAATCCGAAAAACAAAGCGCCACACGGCTGGCCAGCCAATGGATCGCTTCTCGCCAGACCGTTTTGCCCAAGCGGCTGGTAGACCCGGGGCCGGATGCGGCCGAACTTGAGCAGTTGTTCCAAGCTGCCGCTGCCGCGCCCGACCACGACCTCATCAACCCCTGGCGTTTTTTGATCATTCCCGCGCACAAAAGGGCCGAACTGGGCGAGCTGTTTGCTGCGGCCTTGCTGGAGCGCGATGCCAGCGCCTCCAACGATCAGCTGGCGCAGGCACGCGACAAGGCCCTGCGGGCACCTTTGCTGATGCTGCTGATCGTGGATGAAGCCAAAGGCTCTGCCGACATCGACCTGCACGAGCGTGTGATGAGCGCGGGCTGCGCTGTGCAAAACATGATGTTGTTGGCGCACGCCATGGGCTATGGCTCGGGCTTGACGAGTGGAAAGGCGCTCAAGGCAGATTCATTCAGAGCCGGTCTGGGGCTGGGTGCTTCAGAGCACGCCATTTGTTGCCTGAGCGTGGGCACGGTCAGCTCACGCAAACCCTTCAAGCCGCGCCCCGAGGTGCCGCAATTCACCCGCATCTGGTGAGAGAATGCGTGTGATGGCGCAGGGCAGGTGACAGGCTTGTCAAAACAACTTCGCCCCCAGCTCAAAAAAGTCAAACCCGCCCGTGCGACCGCCCAGGCAACCGGCCAGAAAGTCTTCGGTTTTGCGGTAAGCAACCATGTTGTCCTGCCACCTGTGAAAGCCATGTCCGGCTTTGTCGAACAAGGCCAGTTCTACCGGCTTGCCGTTCGCCCGCAAGGCCTCGGCCATTTGCAGCGACTGGCTGACTTTGACGCGGGGGTCGTGCTCGCCGTGCATCAGCAAAATCGGGCCTTGTACGCGGTCGGCTTTGAAAAGCGGTGAGCGCTCTTGCATGGCAGCCCGTTGGGCGGGGTCGGCGGGGTCGCCCACATAGCGAATCCAGAGGGGTTTGCCCAACTCCCAATAAGGCGGCGCGTCGTTCAGCAGGGCGGCCAAGTCGGTCACGCCCACATGGCTGATGGCGCAGCGGAATCGCCCTGGTGTGTGTGTCATGCCCACCAGGCTGGCGTAGCCGCCATAACTGGCACCGCTGATGGCCACGCGTTTCGGGTCCACGACGCCTTGGGCCACCAGGGTATCGACGGCATCGGTCAGGTCGCTGTGCATCTTGCCTGCAAATTCACCTTGACCCGCGTTCATGAAGGCTTTGCCATACCCGCTGGAGCCCCGGTAGTTGACTTGCAGCACGGCATAGCCCCGGTTGGTCAGAAAGGACAACATCGGGTCGTTGCTTTGATGCACATCCCGCCTCCACGGACCGCCATGCACGTAGACCACCGTGGGGTAGGGCTTGGCCACGCCCGGCGGCAAGCTCAGGTAGCCATGCACGTCCAGGCCATCGCCACTTTTGAAGGTGACGGGCTGTTGCGATGCAAGGGGCGCAGTGGCGTTCATGCGGCTGCTGCCCAGTTGGGCCAGCACCTCAAAAGACTGCGTTTGCAGGTCGTAGAGCACATGCTCGCCGCCGTTGTGGCGGGTCACGGTGGCGCTCATCCAGCGTTCGTCGTCGCTCCGGTTGTTGATGCTGACCCGGGCATCGGTTTGGCCTTTGAGGTTTTGCAGGGCTTGGGCGAGTGTGGGATCAAAGACTTGCCATTGCTGGGTGTCGGGATCGGACACCACCGCCAAGGGACGGCTTTGCAGGCGACTCCAGATGACACCGACCAAGTCCACGCGGGCATCGGCGTGTTCGACGCGCTCGGCACCATCGTGCAAGTTGATCTCGACCAGCGCCAGTTTGTCGCGCCCCCGGTTGGACATGGCCCACCAGTGGCCGGGTGTGGCGCTGGGGGCCACAGGGGTCAGGGTGTCAAAGTAACTGACTTCAAAGCGGCGGCTCCAGGCCTGTTGGGCGGTGTCCACCGGGGTTTCGAAAACCCATGTCGCGTCCTCAAGCCGGGCACGACCGATCACCTCGCCGTCATCGTTGACCAGCCATGTGCCCACATGGCCGGGATTGGTGGCCAACAATTTGAGTTTGCCGGTGGTCATGCTGTAGCGGTACACGTCGTCGAATTTGGGGTCACGCCGATTGCTGGCAATGATCAGGTCGCTGCTGTAGGGCAAGGTGCGCAGGATGTATGAGCGGGATCCGGCAAACGGGGTCAGGTCTCGGGCAGCCAGTTGGAGTTGGTCGGTGTCGAGCATCCAGACGTGGGTATTTTCGTCAGCTTGGTCGGAAATCTGCAGCAAGATGTGGCGGCTGTCGCGTGCCCAGACGCCACCGCCTGAAATTTTGTAGCTCTTGACCTCAGCTGTTTTCAGGTTTTTGACAAACAGCCCAGGCCCCAGGCCCAAGCGCGCCGACCACATCAGGCGCTGGCCATCGGGTGAAATTTGATAAGCCCCGGAGCCGTCCCAGTCGGCCACCAGATCCCGCACGGGGATCAAGGCAGGGGCGGCGTTGCTGGACGGCGTGGGCACGCTGGCGCAAGCGGCCAGCGCCGTGATCAAGGCGATCAGGCTCCAGCGTGTCAGACGGGTGCAGATGGACAAGGGGGTGAGGCGCATGGCTGTATGGCGGGTCAGGGTGGACAGGGGGGGCATGGTTGTTGTGCTGGAGGGATGAAGGCGGCTTCAAAGTACGCGCCCTCGTTCATCCGCTCAATGACGTGCAGCAAGCCTGGGCTGCCCACTTGGGCCAGCCGTCGGTGATGCAGACTTGCACGATGGGGCGTGCGCTGACGCTGCCGTAGGCCGTGCGGAAGCCCGCTTCGGCGCGGGCCATGCCTGAGCGCACTCGGTCCTGCTTGAGTCTGCGAATTCGGATCATGTGGACTCTGGGGGGTAGGGTTCGCAAACCAACAAATCCCCCGGCTGGCATTGCAAGACTTCGCAGATGCGCTCGAGCGTGTCAAAGCGAACGCCTTTGACCTTGCCGGACTTGAGCAGGGAGATGTTGACTTCGGTGATGCCGACGGCGGCGGCCAGGTCGCGTGATCGCATCTTGCGGCGGGCCAGCATCAGGTCGAGTTGCACGACGATGGGCATCAGACAAACGCCTTGTTTTCTTCGGCGATTTCCGACACCCAGGCCATGAGGTAAGCGAGCATGAGCAGGACGCCGCACATGAGCAAGCCCAAGAGGTCGCTGGGGTACATCTCCCATGTCCACAGTTGAGAGTCAACGGGCAGGTGCAGAGTGACAAGGTAGCTCCACAATGGGCGGGTCAAGATGCCCAGCACGGCGCTGCTCAGTCCTGCCCAGGCACCGCGTTGAAGCCAGGAGCTGGTGATGGGGCTCAGCCCCATGTCGCAAAGCAGATGCCGTGTGGCGCGCCACAAGCAAATGACAGCGGCCAACAACATCAGCCAGAGGCTCAGGTTGAGGCCCACCGCGCTCCAGATTTGCCAACTCGCACCAGAGTTCAGGTCGCGTTGCCAGTAACTGCCCACCTTGCGCAGAAATTCTGGGGTGTCCCGCAAAGGGCGAAGAATGTGCAGAAGCACCCAGAATATGTAGATGCCGGCCAACCCGCGCAGCGTCCAGATCACTGCAATGACTTTGCGGCGCAGATCAGCGTGGTGGGTCGAAGTGAGTGATGTGGGTGAGTACATGTCGTGCCTCCTTTGGAAAGGAGTTCATTGGAACTCAAAATTAAAATTTAAACAATAAAAATTTATTGTTTTGTATTAAATTTTTATCGCAACATAGCTCAATAGGGGATGTTCAGAGCCACACCAGCGCCTGCATCTTCGAAGCCAGCCACAGCTTGCGCAGCAGCGTGAGCGCGATGCCTGCCGTCGTCGAGTGACAGGTTGATTTCCCGTACGGGAAATGATTGAGCCCCATGCGCTTGAAATACAAAAAATTTCCCGTTTGGGAAATGCACCTGGTCTTGAAGTGGGTTCTGGTACAAAATTTCCTGAACGGGAAATTTACCAAGCCATGACCAGCATTCAAACACCACAGCAATTGGGTGAGGCCATCCGCGCCGCCCGCAAGCAGCTCGCGCTCACGCAGCCTCAGTTGGCCTTGGCGGCAGGGGTCGGTGTGCGCTTTGTCGTGGAGCTGGAGGCGGGCAAACCCACGGTGCGACTGGCACAAGTGTTACGCGTCCTGCACGCACTGGGTGGCGAGATCTATATCACTGGATTGCCAGAGGCTGGCGTCTGACGTTCTTGCTGAGACGTCATGCCGTGCACGCCCTTAGCGCTGAGCACCTCAAAACCGCCCCAGCGCCTGCATCTTCCACGCCAGCCACAGCTTGCGCAGCGGCGTGAGCGCGATGCGCTGGTGCAGCACTTGAAAGCCCGAGGCTTCGATTTCGCGCAGCAAGGTGCGGTAGATGCTGGCCATCATGAGGCCGGGTTTTTGGGCGCGGCGGTCGGCTGCGGGCAGCAGGGCCAGGGCTTCGTCGTACAGGGCGTGGGCGCGGTCGGTCTGGAACTTCATCAGGGCGGTGAAGCGGTCTGAATAGTCGCGCTGCATCAGGTCTTGGGCTTTGACGCCAAAGCGTTGTTGCTCGTCCAGCGGCAGGTAGATGCGCCCGCGCAGGGCGTCTTCGCCCACGTCGCGGATGATGTTGGTCATCTGAAAGGCCAGGCCCAGCTTGTGGGCGTAGGCTGTGGTGGATTCGTCGGTCTGGCCAAAGATGCGGGCGGCGACTTCGCCCACCACACCGGCCACCAGATGGCAGTATTTCGTCAGGCCCGCAAAGTCCAGGTAGCGGGTTTGGTTCAGGTCCATCTGGCAGCCTTCGATCACGGCCATGAGGTGGTGGCTTTCGATGCCGAAGGTGGGGGCCAGGGGCATGAGGGCGTGCATGACGGGGTGGCTGGGCTGGCCTGCGTAGGCTTGTTGCACTTCTTTTTGCCACCAAGCGAGTTTGGTGGCGGCCACGCTGGGGTCTTTGATTTCATCGACCACGTCGTCCACTTCGCGGCAAAACGCATAAAACGCGGTGATGGCCGCACGCCGCTCGGGGGGCAAAAACAAAAAGGCGTAATAGAAGCTGCTGCCCGAGGCGGCGGCTTTTTGCTGGACGTAGTCTTGCGGGCTCATGGGCTGGGATTCTCGCACCTAAAGTGGCGTGTCAAAGCGCAAGGTCATGGTGCGGGCTCAAGACAGGTCTTTGCCGCTCAGTTGCCGAAATTCTCTGTCCAGCACGGCCGCTGATCCGAATCTCAAGGCGATGCGCCAGAGCAAGGCGCGTATTTCGTGGCGCGGCATTTTGACGCGTTGGCCCAAGGCTGCAGGTCCGGCTTGGCGCAACAGGGCCACGGTGCGCGCCCCAATCAAGGCGGGCAGAGCGCTGGCCAGGCGCAGGCGCAGGGGTTTGAGCGCCGTGGCGTAGCGCAGGCCGCAGGCCAATTGGGTTTGGGTGTGGTCCAGCCACTGGCTGTAGAGAGGGGCCAAGGCTTGCAGAGTGCCTGCATCCCGGGTTTGGGCGGCCTGGGCGAGCAGTTCAGGCGTCAGGCCTGCTTGCGACAAAGTCTCCACCGGCCAGTAGCAGCGCCCGGCGACCAGGTCGGCACCGGCGTCTCGGACGATGTTCAGGCGCTGCAGGCCCATGCCGTATTCGCGCCCGATGCGCATCATCTCGGCTTGCGGCAGCAGGCTGTAGCCGGGCAGGTGACGGCCGCACAGCTCGGTCCAGAACTCGCCCACGCAACCGGCCACGAGCCAGGTGTAGTCGGCCAACTCGGCTTCGGTTTGCAGGGCCTCAAGCCCCTGCGGGCCTGAGTTAAAGCGGGCCATGTCCAGCTGCTGCCCCCGGGTGATGTGGCCCAACACGCCGCGCACGCTGGCTTGGTCGGCCAGCTTGAGGGTGTGCAAGAGCGGCAGGCATTGGGGCAGGGCCTGCATCAGGGCGCGTTCGTGGGGGTCGGTTTGTTGTGCGGCAAAGGCTTGGGTCAGGCGGGTCAGTTCTGGGTTTTTCAAGGCCCAGGCGTGCGGGTCGGCGATGGTTTGGGTCATCAGGTCCAGCAGCACTTGGCGCTCGCCCAGGGGCAAGGCGGTGGTGTCGGCCACGGTGTCGGTGGCACGGGCCAGCAAGTAGCCAATGGCCACGGGGGCTTGCAGGGCCGGGGGCAGGAGACGGATGGACAGGTCAAATGAGCGCGAGACACCGCGCAAAATTTGCCGGTGTGCCGCGCTCAGGGTTTGACTTTGGCGGGGCTGGATGGGAGAGGCTGTTTGCATGGTTAATCCCTATTGTCGCTTGACAGAAAGCCTGTGTTTGAATAGATTACTAACCAGTCAGTCATTATCTTTTTCTCCGGGAATTCCATGCCAAGCTCTTTGTCACTCGCCACGCGGCGAGTTTTTCATTTTTGTGCCACCGCCCTTGTGTTGGCGACTTTGGCTGCTTGTTCCAAAAAGGAGGCTCCACAAGAGCCCTTGCGTTCGGTCAAGCTGGTCACGGTGTCGGGGTCTGATTTGAATGTGTCGGGTGAGTATTCGGGCGAGGTGCGGGCACGGGTGGAGTCTCGTTTGGGGTTTCAGGTGGCGGGCAAGCTGGTGCAGCGCCCCGCCGAGCCGGGTCAGCGTGTGGCGGCGGGTCAGTTGCTGGCCTTGATCGATGCCAAAGATTACCAATTGGCAGCCCAGGCGGCGGCGGCTCAGGTGGTGTCGGCCCAGAGTCAGCGCGATTTGGCTGCGGCAGATTTCAAGCGTTTTGAGGCTTTGAAGGCGCAAAACTTCATCAGCGGTGCCGACTTGGAGCGGCGTGACGCCACGCTCAAAGCGGCCGATGCACAACTCAACCAAGCCAAGGCTCAAGCGCAAGCCCAAAACAACCAAGCCGGTTATGCCCGTTTGACGGCCACCCAGTCGGGCGTGATCACGGGCGTTGACGCCGAGGTGGGCCAGGTGGTGTCCGCAGGTCAGCCGGTGGTGCGCCTGGCGCACGATGGCCCCCGCGATGCGGTGTTTGCCGTGTCCGAGGCCATGGCGATGGCCCTGAAAGTGGGTCAGACCCTGCGGGCGACTTTGGTGAGCACGGGCCAGCCTTTGCAAGGCAAGGTGCGAGAACTGGCCGCCAGTGCCGATCCCGTGACGCGCACTTACACCGTGAAGCTGGCGCTGGAGGCGTCTGAGCGACTGCCTTTGGGCAGCACCGTCAATGTGTTGGCCACGCAATTGCCGGGCAGTCAGGCGGGGATGATCAAGTTGCCCACCAGTGCTTTGCGCCAAGAAGGGGCTGGCACCGTGGTGTGGGTGTTTGATCCGGCCAGCATGACGGTCAACACCCAGCCCGTGCAGGTGGGAGCGGTTGAGGGCAATGAGGTGGTGATTTCCTCGGGCCTCAAACCCGGGCAGCAGGTGGTGAGTGCGGGCGTGCATGTGCTCTCGCCCGGCCAGAAGGTGACGGTTTACAACGCGCCTGTTCCCGCTGCGGCCCCGGTGGCCGTTCCCGCCGTGGCAGGCGCATCTGCAGCGCAGCGGTGATCGCATGAACAGCACCGACAACACACGTTTTAACCTCTCGCGCTGGGCGCTGGAGCACCCGGCCCTGACCCGCTACCTGATGGTGGTGCTGATGGTCTTGGGCATGGCGTCTTACTTTCAATTGGGCCAGGATGAAGATCCGCCCTTTACCTTTCGGGCCATGGTGGTGCGGGCCTACTGGCCCGGGGCCACGGCCGCGCAAATGGCCGAGCAGGTGACCGACAAAATCGAGCGCACGCTGCAAGAGGTGCCCTACGCCGACAAGATCCGCAGTTATTCCAAGCCGGGTGAGGCGCAGATCATTTTCCAGATCAAGGACAACTCCAAGCCCGGCGACGTGCCCCAAGTCTGGTATGCCGTGCGTAAAAAGATCGGCGACATGCGTGGCAGTTTGCCGCCAGGCGTGGTGGGACCGTTTTTTAACGACGAGTTTGGCGATGTGTACGGGGTGATTTACGCCATCAGCGGGCAGGGCTTCACGCCTGCCGAGATCAAGACGCAGGCCGACAGCTTGCGGCAACAGTTGCTGCGCGTGCCCGATGTGGCCAAGGTGGAGCTGTTTGGTGTTCAAGACGAAAAGATTTTTGTCGAAGTGTCGCAAAAGAAGCTCGCGCAAATGGGCCTGGACATGGGCGCTGTGTTGGCCCAGTTGGCCCAGCAAAATGCGGTGGAGTCGGCCGGCAGCATTCAGTCGCCTGCCGATGTGGTGCAGGTGCGCGTGGGCGGGCAGTTGCAGTCTCTGCAAGATCTGCAGGCCATGCCGATTCGGGGTGCTTCGGGGGCGCAAATCCGCTTGTCTGACATCGCCACCGTGACGCGGGGTTATGCCGATCCGGCCAGCGTGAAGGTGCGCCACGACGGCCAGGAAGTGATTGCCTTGGGGGTTTCCATGGGCAAAGGCGGGGACATCATTGCTTTGGGCAAGTCTTTGCGTGGCACGATCGAGGCCACCCAGGCCAGCTTGCCTGCAGGCATGACCCTGACGCAGGTGCAGGACCAGCCCAGTGCGGTGTCGACTTCGGTCAATGAGTTCATCAAGGTGCTGATCGAGGCCGTGGTGATTGTGTTGGCGGTGAGCTTTATGGCGCTGGGCCTGCACAAGCGGCCGGGCCACAACCCCTTGTGGCGGCGTTGGACCTTGGACATTCGCCCCGGTTTGGTGGTGGGCATCACCATTCCGTTAGTGTTGGCTGTGACCTTTTTGTCCATGCACTATCTGGGCATTGGCTTGCACAAAATCTCGCTGGGCTCGCTCATCATTGCATTGGGCCTGCTGGTGGACGACGCCATCATTGCGGTGGAGATGATGGTGCGCAAGATGGAGGAGGGTTACGACAAGGTGCGTGCCGCAACCTTTGCTTATGAATTGACGGCCATGCCCATGCTCACCGGCACCTTGATCACGGCGGCGGGCTTTTTACCGATTGGCATGGCCAAGTCCATGACGGGCGAGTACACCTTTGCGATTTTTGCGGTCACGGTGGTGGCTTTGTTGGTCAGTTGGGTGGCCTCGGTTTATTTTGTGCCGTATTTGGGGGCTGTTTTGCTCAAACCCCCAGCACATGTTGTGTCCGCCACACAGCTGGACTCGGCCGAGATGTTCAACACGCCGTTTTACCGCCACTTCCGCACTTGGGTGACTTGGTGCGTGACGCACCGCTGGAAGACGATCGCCATCACGGTGTTCCTGTTTGCCATGGGGATCGTGGGCATGGGCAAGGTGCAGCAGCAGTTTTTTCCGGACTCTTCGCGCCCTGAAATCATGGTGGACTTGTGGCTGCCCGAGGGCTCGCCATTCAAGGCCAGTGAGGACATGGCCAAACGGGTCGAGCTTCGCTTGGCCCAAGAGGCGGGTGTGAAATCGGTCACGACGTGGGTGGGCTCGGGTGTGCCGCGCTTTTATCTGCCGCTGGACCAGGTGTTTCCGCAGACCAACGTGTCGCAGTTGATCGTGCTGCCGACCGACTTGAAAACCCGTGAAATTTTGAGGGCCAAGCTGCCTGCTTTGTTGGCCCAGGAGTTTCCCGAGGTGCGTGGGCGCGTCAAGTTGCTGCCCAACGGGCCGCCTGTGCCTTACCCGGTGCAGTTTCGCGTGGTGGGACCCGATCCGCAGGTTTTGCGCTTGAAGGCCGATGAGATCAAGGCTCAAATGCGCTTGAATCCGAACACCCGGGGTGTGAACGACAACTGGAACGAGTCGGTCAAGTCGGTTCGCCTGGAAATCGACCAAGCCCAAGCGCGGGCCTTGGGGGTGACCAGCCAGTCGATTGCACAGGCTTCTCGCACTTTGCTCAGTGGCACGCCCGTGGGGCAGTTCCGCGAAGGTGACAAGCTCATCGACATCGTGTTGCGCCAGCCCCTGGCCGAGCGCGATGCCTTGTCGGATTTGAGCCAATCCTACGTGCCCACGGCCTCAGGTCGCTCGATTCCTCTGCTGCAGGTGGCCACCCCGGTGTTCGCTTGGGAGCCAGGGGTGATGTGGCGCGAAGGGCGGCAGTTTGCCATCACCGTGCAAGCCGATATCGCCGAAGGCCTGCAAGGGGCCACGGTCACGGCGCAGTTGCTGCCCGACCTGAAAAAAACCGAGGCCACTTGGCAAGGCCAGGGCTTGATGGGCTACCGCATTGAGGTGGCCGGCGCTGTGGAAGAAAGCTCCAAAGGATCGGCCTCGATTGCGGCGGGCGTGCCGGTCATGTTGTTCATCACTTTCACCTTGCTCATGCTGCAGCTGCAAAGTTTCAGCCGCGCGATGCTGGTGTTTTTGACGGGACCTTTGGGCATGGCCGGGGTGGCGGGGGCTTTGTTGGTTCTTGACCGGCCGTTTGGTTTTGTGGCGCTGCTGGGCGTGATTGCGCTCATGGGCATGATTCAGCGCAACTCGGTGATCTTGATCGACCAAATTGAGCAGGACCGGGCGGCGGGCATGGCCCCATGGCAGGCGATTGTGGAGTCGGCGGTGCGCCGTTTGCGCCCCATTGTGTTGACCGCCGCTGCGGCCGTGTTGGCCATGATTCCCCTGTCGCGCAGCATTTTCTGGGGGCCGATGGCGGTGGCCATCATGGGGGGGCTGGTGGTGGCAACGGCCTTGACCTTGCTGGCGTTGCCGGCCATGTATGCCGCTTGGTTCAGAATTGAACGGCCAAATCAAGCCCATGCCTGAATTTGGGCAATTGAAGCGGCTAAAATAGAAAGTTGACCGATTTCAAGCGGGCGGTCAGGTGTGTCAAAAGGCTTTAGTGCCTTGTGATGGGCCTGACGCCCTTTTTGTTTGGACATGCGCGGGTGGCGAAATTGGTAGACGCACCAGGTTTAGGTCCTGACGGTGGCAACACTGTGCGGGTTCGAGTCCCGCCCCGCGCACCAACTGACTTGTGGCAACAGGGCTGACCTGTGGCCTGTGAGACATTCAATTAACCGAGAACGACGATGACTGTGACTGTTGAAACCCTTGAAAAGCTGGAACGCAAGATCACCCTGACTGTGCCTGTGACGGCCATCCAGTCTGAAGTGGATGCACGCCTGAAGAAAATGGCTCGCACCGTCAAGATGGACGGTTTCCGTCCAGGCAAAGTGCCCATGAACGTGGTCGCTCAGCGTTACGGTTACTCGGTTCAGTACGAAGTTCTGAACGACAAAGTGGGTGAAGCCTTCTCGGTGGCGGCCAATGAAGCCCAAGTGCGTGTGGCCGGCCAGCCCCGCATCTCTGAAAAAGAAGGCGCACCCGAAGGTCAATTGACTTTTGATGCCATTTTTGAGGTGTATCCCGAAGTGAAGCTGGGCAACTTGGCCGACACCGAAGTGGAAAAACTGAGCGCCGAGGTGTCTGATGCCGCCATCGACAAAACCATCGACATCCTGCGCAAGCAGCGCCGTACCTTCGCCCAACGTGCACAAGATGTGGCTGCCCAAGAGGGTGACCGTGCCACCATCGACTTCGAAGGCAAGATCGATGGCGAAGTGTTCTCTGGCGGCAAAGCCGATGACTTCCAGTTCATCTTGGGCGACGGCCAGATGCTCAAGGAATTCGAAGACGCCGTGAGCGGCATGAAAACGGGCGAGAGCAAGACTTTCCCCTTGGCGTTCCCTGCCGATTACCACGGTCAAGATGTGGCTGGCAAAACAGCCGACTTCATGGTCACGGTCAAGAAACTCGAAGCCGCCCATTTGCCTGAAGTCAACGAAGCACTGGCCAAGTCCTTGGGCATTGCCGACGCCACTGTCGAAGGCCTGCGTGCCGACATCCGCAAAAACCTCGAGCGCGAAGTCAAGTTCCGCTTGCTGGCCCGTAACAAGCAGGCCGCCATGGACGCTCTGGTGTCCAAGGCCGAGCTGGACTTGCCCCAAGCCATCGTGCAAAACGAAATCGAGCGTCTGAAAGAAGGTGCTCGCGCAGATCTGAAGCAGCGCGGCGTCAAGGATGCTGACAAGGCCCCGATTCCCGATGATATTTTCCGTCCCCAAGCCGAGCAGCGCGTGCGCCTGGGTCTGGTGGTCGCTGAGGTCGTGCGCGGCAACACACTGCACGCCAAGCCTGAGCAAATTCAAGCCCACATTCTCGAGTTGGCCTCCAGCTACGAGCGTCCAGAAGACGTGGTGCGTTGGTACAACAGCGACAACCAGCGTTTGGCCGAAGTCGAGGCTGTGGTCATTGAGAGCAATGTGTCTGATTTCGTTTTGGGCCAAGCCAAGGTCACCGAAAAAGCCATCACGTTTGAAGAGCTGATGGGCCAGCAGGCCTGATGAGGTCTTTGAACCCTTGAACAATGGGGCTTGTGCCGGGCTTGCAGTTCGGCAGACAAGCCCCATCTCATTGGTGGGCCTGACAAACGGGTTAAAGTCTCAAACATAATTTTGGAGAAATGATGAGCGCACTGGACATCACAAATTTGGGCATGGTCCCCATGGTCGTCGAGCAATCGGGCCGTGGCGAACGCGCTTACGACATTTACTCGCGTTTGCTCAAAGAGCGTGTGATCTTTTTGGTGGGTGAGGTCAACGACCACATGGCCAATTTGATCGTGGCCCAGTTGTTGTTTTTGGAAAGCGAAAACCCCGAAAAGGACATTTCGCTGTACATCAACTCGCCCGGTGGCTCGGTGAGCGCAGGTATGGCGATTTACGACACCATGAACTTCATCAAACCCGATGTGTCGACGCTGTGCAATGGCATGGCCGCAAGCATGGGCGCTTTCTTGCTGTCATCGGGTGCCAAAGGCAAGCGTTTTTCGCTGCCCAACTCCAAGATCATGATTCACCAGCCTTTGGGCGGTGCGCGTGGTCAGGCCACCGAAATTGAAATTGCCGCTCGCGAGATTGTCAAAACGCGCGCTCATTTGAACCGCATCTTGTCCGAAAACACCGGTCAGCCGCTTTCAAAGATCGAACTCGACACCGAGCGTGACTATTATTTGTCTGCTGCCGAGGCCAAGGACTATGGCTTGGTCGATGAGGTGATTTCCAAACGCGCTTGAGGGTGACCGGCCTTGCCGGCACTTTGGTTCACGGCGTTTACCTCCAAAGGGTGAGCGCCGTTTTTCTTTCGTTATCATTGACGAATATCCGGATTCCGAGGCGACATTTATGGCCGACAAAAAAGGCTCAAGCACTGAAAAAAACCTGTTTTGCTCCTTTTGTGGCAAGAGCCAGCATGAGGTCAAAAAGCTGATAGCAGGTCCTTCTGTGTTCATCTGTGACGAATGCATTGACTTGTGCAATGACATCGTGCGCGATGAACTGGCCACCACCACGGTGACTGAGGGGGCCAAAGAGGGTTTGCCCACACCGTTGGACATCAAGAACAACCTGGACAATTATGTGATTGGTCAGGAAAAGGCCAAGCGCAGCTTGGCGGTGGCGGTGTACAACCACTACAAACGCCTCAAGCACAAAGAGTCGGCCAAAAAAGACGAGGTCGAATTGGCCAAGAGCAACATTTTGCTGATTGGCCCAACCGGCTCAGGCAAAACCCTGTTGGCTCAGACCATGGCCCGGATGTTGGACGTGCCCTTTGTCATGGCCGATGCCACCACGCTGACCGAAGCCGGTTATGTGGGCGAGGACGTTGAGAACATCGTGGCCAAGCTGCTGCAAACTTGCAACTACGATGTCGAGCGTGCGCAACGCGGCATTGTCTACATCGACGAAATCGACAAGATCACCCGCAAGTCGGACAACCCTTCGATCACCCGTGACGTGTCGGGTGAGGGTGTGCAACAGGCTTTGCTCAAGTTGGTCGAAGGCACCATGGCCAGTGTGCCACCCCAAGGTGGCCGCAAGCACCCCAACCAAGACTTTTTGCAGATCGACACCACCAACATCTTGTTCATTTGTGGTGGTGCCTTTGCCGGTCTTGAAAAGGTCATTGAAAACCGCACTGAATCAGGCGGGATTGGCTTCGGAGCGTCAGTCAAAAGCAAGAAGCAACGCTCGCTCACCGATGTGTTCAATGAAGTGGAACCCGAAGACCTGATCAAATTTGGCCTGATTCCCGAGTTGGTCGGTCGTTTGCCCGTGATCGCCACCTTGGCTGAACTCACCGAAGAGGCCTTGGTGCAAATTCTGACCGAGCCGAAAAACGCTGTTGTCAAACAATTCACCAAGCTCTTGGCCATGGAAGGAGTTGACCTTGAAGTGCGCCCCAATGCACTCACAGCCATGGCCCGCAAAGCCTTGGCCCGCAAAACGGGTGCCCGTGGTTTGCGTTCCATCATGGAGCAAGCGCTGATCGACACCATGTTTGAATTGCCCAACCAAGCGAATGTTGAAAAAGTGGTGGTGGACGAGTCCGTCATCGACGACAACAAACCTCCCTTGCTGGTTTACCGCGAGTCGGCCAAACAGGCCTGACCCCTCTTGGCTGCACCGCCCGCAAACCATTTGTCATGAATGGCTTGAAATTGCGGGGGCAGCATCCATGTGTAGCTGAATTGATCCGAGGGATACACCATGTCTGGACACACACCTTTGCCGCCCACCTTGATGGAACTGCCCATGTTGCCGCTGCGCGACGTGGTGGTGTTCCCTCACATGGTGATTCCCTTGTTTGTGGGACGCCCCAAGAGCATCAAGGCCCTTGAGTCGGCCATGGCTGCCGACCGTCGCATCATGTTGGTGGCCCAAAAAACAGCCGCCAAAGACGAACCTGCCGTTGACGACATGTTTGACGTGGGTTGTGTCTCAACCATCTTGCAGATGCTCAAATTGCCCGATGGCACCGTCAAAGTGTTGGTTGAAGGCCAGCAACGTGCCATTGTCAAATCCATTGTGGATGGCGAAGCGCATTTTGTGGCCTCGCTCACCCCTGTTGATCCTGTGTCCGAGCAATCCGATGCCAGCAGCGAAATTGAGGCGCTGCGCCGTGCCGTGATGCAGCAGTTTGACCAGTACGTCAAACTCAACAAAAAGATTCCGCCCGAAATTCTGACCTCGATCTCCAGCATCGATGATCCAGGCCGCTTGGCTGACACCATCGCTGCGCACTTGCCACTCAAGCTCGAGAACAAGCAGCAGGTGTTGGACTTGGCCAACATCAAATTGCGGCTTGAAAATCTGTATGCCCAGCTCGAACACGAGGTGGATATTTTGAATGTGGACAAGCGCATCCGTGGTCGTGTCAAACGGCAAATGGAGAAAAACCAGCGCGACTTCTACCTCAATGAGCAGGTCAAAGCCATTCAAAAAGAACTTGGCGACGGGGAAGAAGGCGCTGACATTGAGGAGCTTGAGAAAAAGATCAAGGCTGCCAAGCTGTCTGCCGAGGCACGTAAAAAGGCCGAAGGTGAGCTCAAAAAGCTCAAGCTCATGTCCCCCATGTCGGCCGAGGCTTCGGTCGTTCGCAACTACCTGGATGTCTTGATTGGTTTGCCTTGGGGCAAAAAAACCAAGCTCAAGCACGATTTGGCCAATGCCGAAGAGGTGCTGAACCAAGACCACTACGGTCTGGACAAGGTTAAAGACCGCATCTTGGAATACCTCGCGGTGCAGCAACGCGTGGACAAGGTCAAAGCACCTATCCTGTGCTTGGTGGGGCCACCTGGCGTGGGCAAGACATCGCTAGGCCAATCCATTGCCAAGGCCACTGGGCGCAAGTACGTGCGCATGGCTTTGGGCGGCATGCGTGACGAGGCTGAGATTCGCGGGCATCGCCGCACCTATATTGGCGCATTGCCCGGCAAGGTCCTGCAAAACCTGAACAAGGTCGGCACCAAGAACCCTTTGTTTTTGTTGGACGAGATCGATAAGTTGGGCACGGATTTCAGGGGTGACCCATCCAGTGCCTTGCTCGAGGTGTTGGACCCTGAGCAAAACCACACATTTGGCGATCATTACGTTGAGGTCGACTTCGACCTGAGCGATGTGATGTTTGTGGCCACCTCCAACTCGATGAACATTCCCTCGGCCCTGTTGGACCGAATGGAAGTGATCCGCTTGTCCGGCTACACCGAGGACGAAAAAACCAGCATTGCCATGAAGTATTTGCTGCCCAAGCAAATGGGCAACAACGGGGTCAAGGATTCTGAGCTGCTGGTGACCGAAGAGGCCGTGCGCGACGTGGTGCGTTACTACACCCGCGAAGCCGGTGTGCGGTCGCTGGAACGCGAGTTGGGCAAAATCTGCCGCAAGGTGGTGAAGGCTTTGTTGCTCAAGCAAATGACACCTCAGGTGGTGGTGAATGCAGACAACCTGAATGACTACTTGGGTGTTCGCAAGTACACCTATGGCCGTGCTGAGCAAAAAAACCAAGTGGGCCAAGTCGTTGGTTTGGCCTGGACAGAGGTGGGCGGCGATTTGCTGACCATCGAAGCAGCCCTGATGCCCGGCAAAGGCGTGATCACCCGCACCGGTTCGCTCGGTGATGTGATGAAGGAGTCCGTCGAGGCCGCTCGCACCGTGGTGCGCAGCCGCTCACGTCTTTTGGGCATCAAGGACGAAGTCTTTGAGAAGAAAGACCTGCACATTCACGTGCCAGACGGTGCCACCCCCAAAGATGGCCCCAGTGCCGGTGCGGCCATGACCACCGCCATGGTGTCGGCCATGACGGGTATTCCCGTGCGTGCCGATGTGGCCATGACGGGTGAGATCACGCTGCGCGGCGAAGTCACGGCCATTGGTGGATTGAAGGAAAAATTGCTGGCTGCATTGCGTGGTGGCATCAAGACAGTTTTGATTCCAGAGGACAACGTCAAAGACCTGCAAGACATTCCCGAAAATGTCAAAAATGGTTTGGAAATCGTCCCGGTCAAGTGGATCGATCAGGTGCTCGATGTCGCCTTGGAGGCCAAACCCATGCCTTTGAGTGAGGAAGAGGTCGCAGCGACTGCCTTGTCAGCGGTCACCACAACGGCAAAATCTGAGGCGGTCAAACATTGATGTAAAAATTTCAGGAAGAGCTCAAAGCCCCCCTGAAATTGCATTACAATTTGACCATTGCAAACAACAAAGCATACAATGCCAAGTTGATTGAAATATGCGGGAATAGCTCAGTTGGTAGAGCGCAACCTTGCCAAGGTTGAGGTCGCGAGTTCGAATCTCGTTTCCCGCTCCAAATAAAGAAAAATGTTTGTTCATTTTTCAAATCTCAGGGAAGCCAAAGCTTCCCTGTTTTTTTGGATTTTTTCAGCAGTCTGTTCTTCTGAAATGATTTTGAGTTTTGTCTCTTATTCTGGTCAATGTTGTTTTTGACGATGTATAATGAGGGGCTAAGTTTGCGGGAATAGCTCAGTTGGTAGAGCGCAACCTTGCCAAGGTTGAGGTCGCGAGTTCGAATCTCGTTTCCCGCTCCAATTTTTGAATGTTTCTTGGGTTTGTCATTTGACGATCCATTGAGACCAAGTCAGTTCACTGACAAGGGCGCGATAGCAAAGCGGTTATGCAACGGATTGCAAATCCGTCTAGCCCAGTTCGACTCTGGGTCGCGCCTCCAATTTCAATGCCTCAGCAGTTCATCTGCTGAGGCATTTGTTTTTGGTGAAGCTGTCGTGAACTCTTGTTGATATTCGTTCAGTTGGCCCTGGCCACCCACACGGTGGCACCCAGCGCACCATATCGCTCTTCATGAGGCACATCGCGTGCCAAGCGAAAAAAATCACCCGCCTTCAGATGTGTCACCTTGTCATGGGCGGTCAGCCAAAACTCGCCGCGCACCACATGGGCGCTGACATCAAAAGGATGGGTGTGGGTGTCGAGTTGGAGATCGGCATCCCATTCGCGGACGATGATTTCATCGAAGCCTTCGTCCATAGACTGGGCCGTGAATTGTTCAAGTGAGATGGTGTTCATGGGCTGTGCAAAAGAAATAAAAAGATCAAAGTGGTGAAGGCGTGGGTGTTGAATGCAGCGCGTTAAGTTCGATACCAGTCTTTGACCGCCGCCACAAAGCGCTGCACGCCTTGTGCCACCGTAGCAGGATCCAATGCGCCATAAGAAAGTCGTTGGTAATTGGCCTTGTTCAGGTCTGTCAGACCAAAAGCAAAACCGGGCAAAGTCGCGACTTTGAATTTTTCAGTCATGTGGCGATTGAACGCCATAGGGTCAGCCATGCCAGGCAGTTTCATGAGCACATAAAAGGCCCCCTGGGTTTGGGGGAACTGCACCAGATCGCCCAAGTCCTCCAAGGCTTGGTAGACCTGATGGCGGACCATGGAAAGGCTTTGAATTTTTGGCTGAACCCAATCGCGGCCAAGTCTTAAAGATTGCAGTGCAAGCAGTTGCGAAGCCACTGGAGCGCAGATCAAGTTGGTGTCTTGAACTTTGTTCATGGCGTCAAACAAATCGGCCGGGTAGACCACATAGCCCACACGCCAACTGGCCATGCCGTAATTTTTGGACATGGAGTAAAAAGACAGGGTGTGGCCTTGTGCGCCTTCTATCGATGCCGGAGAAAAGTGCTGAGCACCTTCGTAGGTAAAGTATTCATAGGCCTCGTCGCTGAAATGGTAGATGCCCGCCTTCGCGCACAAGGCGTTGACTGCCCGCAAAGAGGCTTCGCTGTAAACAGCGCCCGTTGGGTTGTTGGGTGACACTGTGACAATGGCCCGGGTGCGCGGCGTGATGGCGTCAGCCAGAGCCTGAACATCCAAACCCCAATCGTTGTGGGTTGGGACGGGCACGGGGATGCAGCCACACATGCGAATGGCCATTTCCTGGTTGAAGTAATACGGCATGGGCAGGATGAATTCATCACCGGGGTCCGCCACGGCCAGCACGCAGTTGAGAAAAGCCATGTTGCTGCCGGCCGTGACCATGATTCGGGATTCTGTGCCGCAGTGCACCTGGTTTTCATCGGCCAACTTTTGTCGAAAGGCTTCGACCAAAGGGGCAATGCCGCTGACCGCTTGGTATTTGTGCAGCTGTGCGTCAGCCATCAGTTCGGGCAGAGCGGCAATGGCCGAGGCGGGTGGGGCGTAGTTGACAACGCCTTGACCCAAGGAAATGGTGCCCGGGTTATCGCGCACCAGCGCGGCAATGGTGGGAATGATGGGGGTGTCGACCCGGTCCATGCGGAGGGATTGGCGCTTCATGCTTTTTCCTGGGGGATGTGACGCGTCTGGCGGATTTATTGACCGTTGATGGCCAGCAATTCAACTTCAAACAAAAGGGTGGCGTTGGGTGGGATCACGCCGCCTGCACCACGCTCGCCATAAGCCGTGGCGGGTGGGCAAGTCAGTTTGGCTTGGCCGCCAACCTTCATGCGTTGAACACCTTCGGTCCAACATGGAATCACGCGGTTCAGCGGGAACTCGATGGCTTCGTTGCGTTTGTAAGAGCTGTCAAATTCCTTGCCATTGGGCAATGTGCCTCGGTAATGAACTTTGACCTTGTCTGAAGCCTTGGGGCTGGCTCCGGTGCCGTCCTTGAGGGATCGGTAGATCATGCCTGAGGCGGTCAGCTGAGCCCCCGGTTCTTGCGATGAGGCGGTGATGACGGTGTTTTGAGCAAAAGCTGATGTGGCAAAACACGCAGCCAATGTCAGGCTTGTCAACGATGGGGCGAGAAAATGTTTGGTCATGGGGTGGAGAGTGCAAAAAATGAAATTTCTGTCATGTTAACGGAGGCCCGGTGTTCGAGGCATGCGATCAAAACAACAGCCGTTCAGCGCTCCCCATCATCCAAAAGAACTTGTCGAGGCCAGTTGACCCAAACGAGCCGAGATGGCGTGGAACTGGGCCACGGTTTCTTCGATGATTTCACGGGCGGTTTTGACCTCATGGATCAGTCCAGCCGATTGACCCGCCAAAGCGGGGGCCGCATTCATGTCACCGCCAAAGTAAACGTCCTGAATGCCTTTGAAGGCCTCGGGGCCCATCAGCCCTGCCTCGTGCAAGCTTTTGGTGTAAGGGGATTTCAGGGCGCGAATGCAAGGGGAGGACTGGGTGTTCAGCATGTAGGTGTCTGTGGTGGACGCTTGCACAATGGCTTGTTTGTAGTGCGCGTGAACAGGGCTTTCTGCACAGGCCACAAAACGGGTGCCCATTTGAACGCCTTCAGCGCCCAGTGCAAATGCTGCGGCCATGGCGCGACCATCCACAATGCCGCCAGCAGCGATCAAGGGCAAATCGGTGTGTTCGCGGATGGCTTGCAGCAGCACCAAGGTGCTGACTTCTTCCGGATTTTTGAAACCACCGCCTTCGGAGCACTCCACCACCAAGCCGTCAACACCCGCTTGAGCACACTTCAACGCAGCCTCAAGAGTGGGGACCGCATGGTAGACCGCAATGCCTGCGGCCTTTAAGGGGGCGACAAACTTGGCAGGACTGCCGGCTGATGTGGTGACAAAACGGATGCCAGATTCGCAGACGTAACGCAGCATGGCGTCGTCTTTCAAAAAACGAATCGGAAGATTCACGCCAAAGGGCAGCCCACTGTCGAGCATGCGCTGGATTTCACGTTGGCAATTTTCGGTTTCCCCGGACGAGGTTTCGATGATGCCCAATCCACCAGCCTTGGAGACGGCCGAGGCCAGGGCGCTGCGGGCAATCCAGCCCATGGGAGCCTGCAAAATGGGGTATTGGGCCCCGGTGTGTGCCAGTACGCGGTTCATGCACTTGCCTTTTTGATTAAAAAATCATCATAAGCGCGGGTGTCTGGGCATGCAGTCACCGAGTGGTCCATGGGGTGGACGCTTTGTCCATAAACTGAACCCTTTTCAAGGAGCTTGTTGCATGGCATTGACACTGTTGGCTTTTGACACCCCAAACGCCCGAAAAATTTCGGTGGCCTTGGAGGAGATGGGCTTGCCCTATGCGGTGCAAGTGGTTGACATCACACAAAATGAACAATTTGATCCCGATTTTTTGCGCATCAGCCCCAATAACAAAATCCCAGCCTTGGTGGACACCGATGGACCGGATGGCCAAGAGCAAACCGTTTTCGAGTCGGGTGCCATTTTGATGTACTTGGCAGAAAAGACGGGTCTGTTTTTGCCCTCTTCAGGCGCTGCTCGGGTGGCTGTTCTGGAGTGGTTGATGTTTCAAGTGGGTGGGTTTGGTCCCTCCCCAGGGCAGGTGCACCATTTTGTTGCATTGAGTGACGAGGGTGACAGGCGCTATGGTTTGCAACGCTTCATGAGCGAAACACGGCGTTTGTATGGGGTCATGGACCGCCGTTTGGCCGAGCATGCGTTTTTTGCAGGCGAATTGTCGATTGCTGACTTCGCCATTTTGGGTTGGGTTTGGCGTCATGCTCGGCATCGGGTGGATTTGAGTGAATTTCCTCATGTCCAGCGTTGGTACGAGCGCATGATGGCTCGGCCGGCGGTTCAAAGGGGCTTTGCAGTCGCGTTGCGCAGGGCCGACTGAACGCAACATTTGTGCCTGATGAGCCGCTTTCAGTGCCAGGGAGGCCGTCCTCCAAGGGCGAAGTTCATGCTTGCTGGGTCTTAAATTCTCAGGTCAATCGTGTCCATTGGATGGAATAGGCCACTTCTTGTGGCCTAATATCGCTTTGCATTATTTATCTGGAGCCATAGATGGGCAACAAAATCGTCACCGAAGCAGATCGTAAATTCACCCCCCCACTGCCAGCTTTGCCTGGTGTGACCTTGCGCACCGGCGGTCGTGGTCAGCGCGTCAGCCTTGAGCGTGGCGTGGCCACTCGCAGCAAGAAAAATCCTGGCAAGCGTTCCAAAAAGGGCGGTTGATCCTGCACCTCAGGTTTTTGATCCTGAGTTGGCAAGCCACTGATGACCTCAGTGGCTTTTTCATTGGTGGTCACGCGGTTCGTCTATTGTTCACAGGCTTTGCTCATCAAGGGGGTATGGAATGCTGATTTCCTATGCAGCGGTTTTGGTAGCAGGGATCATGCCGGTCGTTTGTGCGGGCATCGCCAAATCGGGTTTTAAGGGCTACGACAACAGTGACCCGAGGGCGTGGTTGGCATCACAAACAGGTTTTCGAGCCCGCGCCAATGCCGCTCAAGCCAACTGTTTTGAGGCCTTTCCCTTCTTTGCGGTGGGTGTGATTTTGGCTTTGTTGACTGGGGTGGATCCCCATACGGTCGACGCCTTGTCCATTTTGTTTGTGACCGCCCGCACCGCCTATGTTTTTTGTTACGTCAGCAACAAACCGAAGTGGCGAACCATGGTGTGGTCAGCCGCCTATGTGTCGGTTGTGGCACTTTATGCATTGGCCATGCTCAATTTGCAAACAAGTTGAGACTTTATTGACCCGATCTCAAGGCACAATAGAGCCTCTGCCCCGGTGGTGAAATCGGTAGACACACCGGACTTAAAATCCGTTGCTTCGTGAATAACGGGCGTGCCGGTTCGATTCCGGCTCGGGGCACCAAAGTACACATCAACATCATCATGAACCAAGACAACGCACCGCTTGAAATCCACGTGCATGGTGATGTGCCGATCAAATCCGGCACCGACCTCAAATCCATTCAGGAAGCGCTCAAGCCCCTTTGGCAATACGCTGGCGCAAGATCTTTGAATGAAGCCTCTTCAAGCCTTTACGAAGAAGAGCCTGGCATTCGTTTTGATGCCAGCTCACATCGACTGCAAATGTGCTGGACTGTGCGCGGGGATGAAGATTTCCGCATGGTCATGGAAGATTTGTGCATGAACCTCAATGAGTTGTCCTCTGCAGGAACACCCATTGAAGTCACTTTTTACGACACCGAATTTGACGACGAGGATGAAGCCAGTGGTGCCGATTCTCGCGACGACTTTGTGATGTTGTTTGTGGGGCCGGACCCTGGGGCCATCATGCAGGCCCAGCGCGATTTGCTCATCCACGACGTCGTGAACATGATGGAGCGGCACTTTGATGGGGCCGAGTTGTCGGGTGTGGTGTCTGAAATCGACAAGCTCTTCAGTCAGCGATTTGACAACTTGGTCAGTTCATTGGAGTTGGGTAAGCCCCCCAAAGGTGCAGGGGGCAACGGCAACGGCAGCCACGGGGGTGGCGGTCGCCGTCCACGACATTTGCACTGATTGCCATGCTCGGCTTGTTTTCTCGTGATGCGCTGAACCCGGGGGTTCGCATGCGCGAGGTTTTCGGCTGGGCCATGTACGATTTTGCCAACTCGGGCTATTCCACGGTGGTCATCACCGCCGTGTTTGCTGCTTACTTTGTGGGTGGTGTGGCCGATGGCGCAACTTGGGCCACCTTGGCCTGGACTTCGGGCCTGAGCCTGTCTTATTTCATCGTCATGCTCACCATGCCCGGTTTGGGGGCATGGGCCGACCGGGTCGCTGGCAAAAAACGCTTGCTGATGTGGGTGACCGCAGGCTGTGTGCTCAGCACAGCGGCTTTGGCCTTGGTGGGGCCGGGGCAAGTGGCTTTGGGCTTGTTCATTCTGGTGCTGTCCAACACTTTTTTTTCTTATGGCGAGTCGCTGACTGCTTCTTTTTTACCCGAATTGGCCAAGCCCGAAGCCATGGGCCGCGTGAGCGGTTGGGGCTGGTCGCTGGGTTACATCGGTGGCATGCTCACGCTGGGCGTGTGCCTGGCTTATGTGCTGGCTGCTCAGTCGCGCGGCGAGTCGGGCAGCCAATTTGTGCCCGTGACCATGCTGATCACGGCGGCTGTCTATGGCGCAGCGGCTTGGGTGACGTTTGCTTTGTTGCGCGAGCACTCGACCGCCCGGCCCGATGCCCCGGTGCATTCGGCCATGCAGAGCCTGCGCCATTTGCGCCAAACCCTGCGCGAGGCCTTGCCTTATCGAGACTTCACCCAACTGCTTGCTTGCGCCGTGGCCTATCAAGGCGGTGTGGCCGTGGCCATCACCTTGGCAGCCATTTACGCCGAGCAGGTCATCGGGTTTCAGCCCCAAGAAACCATGGTCCTGATCTTTGTGCTCAACATTGCGGCCTTTGTGGGGGCTTTGGTGTTTGGTCATGTGCAAGACCGCTTGGGTCACAAGCTGTCGCTGTCACTGACTTTGTTGGGCTGGGTGGCCACTTGTTTCATTGCGGCCTTGTCTGCCGACAAAGCCACGTTCTGGTGGGCAGCCGCGATCGCCGGTTTTTGCATGGGATCGAGCCAGTCTGCGGGTCGCGCCATGGCCGGTTTGATGGTGCCGCCCCAGCGCTTGGGTGAGTTCTTTGGCCTGTGGACGTTTGCCGTTCGACTGGCCAGCATTTTGGGGCCGCTGACTTATGGCCTGATCACTTGGCTGAGCGATGGCAACCAGCGCCTGGCGATTGGCTCGACTTCTTTGTTGTTTGTGTTGGGCTTGGTGTTGTTGATGCCGGTGAATGTGGAGCGTGGTCGTCGCATGGCACTGGGGCAGGGCGCTGATTGAGTTGAAGCCCGCCCCTGGAGTGGGTGCCTTCAGACTTGTGGCGGCGCTTTGTGGCAAGAACTTGGCGGCAAACCCAACCAACGCTTTGCAGCGGCCTGAAGGCCCCGCAGGTCCCCTGTGGTGAACAAGCTCATGCCTTGTGCCGCTGACAGCGGCGCGGGGCCTGAGCGCAGCAGGCCAGCGGCTTCGAGCAAGCGCCGTGTTTGACGGGCCACCGCTTTGCCCGTGGACACCCGCTGCACATCGGGTCCCAGCAGCGTTCGAAGTTGATTTTCCACAAACACGTAATGGGTGCAGCCCAACACCAGCGTGTCCATTTGTCCAGGGCCTGTTCCAAATGTGCCCATGGCGCTGGTGTATTGCGCCAGCAGTTCGGTGATGCGTTGCTGGGCCTCGTCGGCGTGCTGGGGCAGGGTGCTTTGCTCAATCGCCAAGGCCAGCCCATTGCAGGCTTGCACCGTGAATTGGGCTTGTCCCTCCACCGAGTCCAGCAATCGCGCAAACTTGTCACTGGCCACCGTGCCCCGGGTGGCGATGACGCCAATGTGGCCTGTTTGGCTCAGGGCTGCGGCGGGTTTGAGCGCGGGCTCTACCCCGATCAGCGGCAGTTGTGGATGCCGTGTGCGCAATTCATGGATGGCCGCAGCCGTGGCGGTGTTGCAGGCCACCACCAAGGCCTTGATGTGGTGTTGGTTCAGCAAATGCTCGGTGATGGCGTGCGTGCGTTGTCGCACCTGCAGATCGGTTTTTTCACCATAAGGCGCGTGTGCGTTGTCGGCCAAATACACAAAGTGCTCGTGGGGCAGGGCGCGTTGCAGGGCCTGCAACACGCTCAGGCCACCGATGCCGCTGTCAAAAACCCCGATGGGGCGGGACGCTGCGTTCATGTCAGAGGGGGCGCTCAAGGTCAGTTGTGGTTTGGTCGGCTTGAAAAAAAGGCCGCTGATGCGGCCTTTGGGGTCATTGCCTGCATCAGGCGGCTGTGACGCCAATGCCTTTGAACTCGCCCGTGGCGATGCGCTTTTGCCATTCGGCGGGGCCGGTGATGTGGGCGCTGGTGCCGCCCGCGTCCACCGCCACCGTCACAGGCATGTCGACCACGTCGAATTCATAGATGGCTTCCATGCCCATGTCGGCAAAGCCCACCACTTGGGCGTGTTTGATGGCTTTGGACACCAGGTAAGCCGCGCCGCCCACGGCCATCAGGTAAGCGCTCTTGTGCTTCTTGATGGCTTCGATGGCGACCGGGCCACGTTCGGCCTTGCCGATCATGGCGATCAGGCCGGTTTGGGCCAGCATCATTTCGGTGAAACCGTCCATGCGGGTGGAGGTGGTCGGGCCGGCCGGGCCCACGGCTTCGTCGCCCACGGGATCAACAGGGCCCACGTAATAGATCACGCGGTTGGTGAAGTCCACCGGCAGCTTTTCGCCCTTGGCCAGCATGTCCTGGATGCGCTTGTGCGCGGCGTCGCGGCCCGTGAGCATCTTGCCGTTGAGCAGCAAGGTCTGGCCGGGTTTCCAGTCGGCGACTTGCTCGGGCGTGAGGTTGTTCAGGTCCACGCGCTGGCTTTTTTCGGTGTCGGCCGTCCAGCCCACGTTGGGCCACAGGTCGAGCGAAGGCGCTTCGAGGTAGCTGGGGCCGGAGCCGTCGAGCACAAAGTGCGCGTGGCGGGTGGCCGCGCAGTTCGGGATCATGGCCACGGGCTTGCTGGCCGCGTGCGTGGGGTACATCTTGATCTTGATGTCGAGCACGGTGGTGAGGCCCCCCAGGCCTTGCGCACCAATGCCCAAAGCGTTGACCTTGTGGTAAAGCTCCAAGCGCATTTCTTCGACCTGGTCGAGCTTCTCGCCCTTGCTGGATTTTTCGAGCAGCTGGTACATGTCCAGGTCTTCCATCAGGCTTTCCTTGGCCAGAAGCACGGCTTTTTCGGCGGTGCCGCCAATGCCGATGCCCAGCATGCCGGGCGGGCACCAGCCTGCGCCCATGGTGGGCACCGTCTTGAGCACCCAGTCAACGATGCTGTCGCCGGGGTTGAGCATGATCAACTTGGACTTGTTTTCACTGCCGCCGCCTTTGGCTGCGACGGTCACATGCACATGGTGGCCGGGCACGATCTTGGTGAAGATCACCGCAGGCGTGTTGTCCTTGGTGTTCTTGCGGTTGAAGTGCGGGTCAGACACGACCGATGCACGCAGCGTGTTGTCAGGGTGGTTGTAGCCACGGCGCACGCCTTCGTTGATGGCGTCTTCCAGGCTGCCGGTGAAGCCGTCAAATTTCACGTCCATGCCGACTTCAAGGAACACGTTGACGATGCCGGTGTCCTGGCAAATCGGGCGGTGGCCAAAGGCGCTCATCTTGCTGTTGGTCAGGATTTGCGCAATCGCGTCCTTGGCTGCGGGGCTTTGCTCGCGCTCGTAGGCGCTGACCAGGTGCGAGATGAAGTCGGCCGGGTGGTAGTAGCTGATGTACTGCAGGGCAGCGGCGACGGATTCGATCAGGTCGTCTTGTTTGATCAGGGTGGTCATGGTCATGTGATCCAGTGGGGAGTCAATAAATGGGAGGGTGTTCAGTGGTCAGGTTTGTCATGGTGTGACATCAGGCGGTCGGCATACGCAATCGCGAGTGCACTGAGCAAAAAAGCAATGTGGATGATGGTTTGCCACATCAGCACTTTCTCGTCGTAATTGGCGGCGTTGATAAAGGTTTTGAGCAGGTGGATGGAGCTGATGCCGATGATGGCCGTGCCCAGCTTGACCTTGAGCACGGAGGCGTTGACGTGGTCAAGCCATTCAGGTTGATCCGGGTGGTCTTCAAGGTTCAAGCGCGAGACAAAGGTTTCGTAGCCGCCAACGATCACCATGATCAGCAAGTTGGAAATCATGACCACGTCGATCAGGCCCAGCGCAACGAGCATGATCACGGTTTCATTCAGCTTTGTGATTGGTGCATCGGCTTTGTAGCCAATGCTGTTGATCAAGGCTTGTAATGCGGTCTGGCTGCCGAAAGCAGCTTCGAGCAAGTGAACCAGTTCGAGCCAGAAATGAAAAACATACACAGCCTGCGCTGCGATCAGACCCAAATACAAGGGCAGTTGCAGCCAACGGCTTGCAAAAATGAATTTGTTCAAGGCGCTCAAAGAACTTTTTCGCGCAGGAGGGCTTGAGGACATGCTTAGATTGAATAGTTTTTCCTGAAACCACTGGCTTCGGACAAATTCGGATTTTAGGCGGTAGAACCGTGTTTCAGGCCCAAGTCCGTGCAAGACTCATGTCAGTCAGTGCTTTGTAAGAGCGAAAGATGACATTTGCACCAGTTTCAAAAAACGTCATGTCATTGAGGAGACAAATCTGATGAGTTCTACCGTTTACCAGCCCAGCGCCGATTTCGTGAAAAATGCGCACGTTTCGGGTATGCCCGCTTACGAAGCGCTGTGCCAAGAGGCCGAAACCGATTACCAGGGTTATTGGGGCCGTCTGGCCAACGAGTTGATCACTTGGAAGACACCTTTCACCAAGGTGCTCGACGAGTCCAACGCCCCTTTCTTCAAATGGTTTGAAGATGGCACCCTGAACGTGTCCTACAACTGCTTGGACCGCAACATCGAAAAAGGCTTGGGCGACAAGACTGCCATCATTTTTGAAGCCGACGGTGGCGAAGTGACCAAGGTTACCTACAGTCAACTGCTGGCCAAGACGTGCCAATACGCCAATGCATTGAAGAGCTTGGGCATCAAAAAAGGTGACCGCGTTGTCATCTACATCTCCATGTCCATTGAGGGTGTGGCCGCCATGCAAGCTTGCGCCCGCATTGGTGCGACCCACTCGGTGGTGTTCGGTGGTTTCTCGGCCCAGTCGCTGCGCGACCGCATCGAAGACACCGGTGCCGTCGCAGTCATCACCGCCGACAACCAAGTACGCGGCGGCAAGCTGCTGCCCCTCAAATCCATCGTCGACGAAGCCATCAACTTGGGTGGTTGCGACGCCATCAAGAATGTGCTGGTCGTCAAGCGCTCGGGTGCCGACATTGCCATGACCGCTGGCCGCGACCAGTGGATGGCCGACTTGGCTGACAAGCAAGCCACCACCTGCGAGCCAGAGTGGGTGAGCGCTGAACACCCCCTGTTCTTGCTCTACACCTCGGGCTCCACTGGCAAACCCAAAGGCGTTCAGCACAGCACGGGCGGCTATTTGCTGCATGCGGCGCTGACCACAAAATGGACGTTCGATTTGAAGGCTGACGACGTGTTCTGGTGCACAGCCGATATCGGTTGGGTCACGGGCCACACTTACATCACCTACGGCCCATTGGCCCTGGGTGGCACCGAGATCGTGTTCGAAGGCGTGCCCACATACCCCGACGCTGGCCGCTTCTGGAAGATGATCCAGGACCACAAAGTCTCGATCTTCTACACCGCCCCCACCGCCATCCGCTCGCTCATCAAGGCCGCGGAAGCCAACGACGCCGTGCACCCCAAGAGCTATGACCTGTCGAGCCTGCGCTTGCTGGGCTCGGTTGGCGAGCCGATCAACCCCGCCGCTTGGGAGTGGTACCACCAGCATGTGGGCGGCGGTCGCTGCCCCATCGTCGACACCTTCTGGCAAACCGAAACCGGCGGCCACATGATCACCCCACTGCCGGGCGTGACCCCCATGGTCCCAGGTTCCTGCACACTGCCGTTCCCCGGCATCCAGGCCGCCATCGTGAGTGAAACCGGTGAAGACATGCCCAATGGTCAAGGCGGCATTTTGGTGGTCAAGCGCCCATGGCCTTCCATGATCCGCAACATCTGGGGCGACCCTGAGCGCTTCAAGAAGAGCTACTACCCTGAAGATTTCAAAGGTAAGTATTACTTGGCTGGTGACGGCGCGATCCGCGACGAGAAAACCGGTTACTTCACCATCACCGGCCGCATCGACGACGTGCTGAACGTGTCGGGTCACCGCATGGGCACGATGGAAATCGAATCGGCCTTGGTCAGCTGTACCGAGCTGGTGGCCGAAGCTGCAGTGGTGGGCCGTCCTGATGACACCACAGGTGAGGCGATTTGCGCCTTTGTGGTGCTCAAGCGTGCGCTGCCTAATGGCGACGAGGGCAAAGCGATTGCCAAACAATTGCGCGACCACATTGCCAAGGAAATTGGCCCGATTGCCAAGCCCAAGGACATCCGCTTTGGCGAGAACCTGCCCAAGACCCGTTCGGGCAAGATCATGCGCCGCTTGCTGCGCTCGCTGGCTAAAGGCGAAGAGATCACGCAAGACATTTCCACCCTCGAGAACCCCGCCATCCTGGGTCAGCTGGGTCAGGCTTACTGATCCCCTTTGCCATGCCGGACTTGATCCGGCATCCAAGCAAAACGGCAGCCTGGGCTGCCGTTTTTCTTTGGGTCTGCATCATGACGTCTGAGAAACAGGATGCGCGGCGCTATGGCTTGTTTCAGGTTTTCATGGCCAGGCCCAAACGCTCGATGGTCGCCTTTTCGGACTGGAACGTATTGCGGATGAATTGGGTGTATTCCTCGGTGCCCATGTAGATCACCGATTGGTCGTATTTGTCGAAGCTGGCCATGACGGCCGGGTCTTCCAAGGTTTTCTTGAATGCGTCGTGCAGTTTCTTGACCACGGCAGGGTCCATGCCCTTGGGGCCGCCGATGCCAAAGGGTGAGTCGGACACGGTGTCGAAACCAAGTTCGTTGAGTGTGGGGACATTGGGCCAGCGCTTGGTGCGTTTGCTGCCGTAGGTGGCGAGCAGGCGCATGGTGCCCGCCTCGACTTGCGGGGCCCAGCCGGTGGCGTCGCTGTGCGACATGACATGGCCGCCCAACACCGCTTGCAGGCCATCGGCGCTGCCTTTGAAGGGCACATGGGTGACGTCGATCTTGGCTTTGCTGGCGAATTCGGCAAAGGCCAGGTGCGGCGTGGTGCCATTGCCCGTCGAGCCATAAGTGAACTTGCCCGGGTTGGCTTTGGCAAAGGCCACCAAGTCGGCAATCGATTTGATGGGGGAGTCGGACCGCACCACCACGCCGAAGGTGTAGCCGGTCAGACACGCGATGTAAGTGAAGTCTTTGAGCGGATCGAACTGCATTTTTTGCATGTGCGGCAAACGCGCCACGCCGATCGTGATTTGCGACAGGGTGTAGCCGTCGGGCTGGGCACGAACCAATTCGTTGGGGCCCAACATGCCACTGGCACCCGGCTTGTTCTCAATGATCACTTGTCCACCCAAGGCTTTGCTGGCACTTTCGGCCAAGGCCCGCATGACCGCATCGCTGGAGCCACCAGCGGGCCAGGGGCAGATCAGTTTGATGGGTTTGGCCGGAAAAGCCTGCGCTTGTGACAGGCTCGGAAACCCCAGCGTGACGGCCATGGCGGCCGAGGCCTGAACAAAGGTACGGCGGGGAAGCTTGTTCGAATTCAAAAGGGTCTCCTTGAAATGGAAATCCAATTGAATGCCATGTTTTTTTTCACGGCAAGAGGACAAACCTGTGTCGCCGTCCTGGCCTCGTCACCCGGGCGACTAAGCCAGAGGGGCCGGGTGACCAACGTGAACCTGTTCCCCGGCCAATGGGGGTGGGGTGTAGGCTTGCGTCAGGCCGCAGGTTTGGCCTTGGGCGAGCGGCCCATCAAATAAAACTCGGGGTTGGGCATCATGCCGCTGAAGCTGGCCATGCGGTTACTCAGGCCAAAGAACGCGGTGATGGCGGCGATGTCCCAGATGTCTTCGTCGTCAAAGCCGTGGGCGTGCAGGGCAGCAAAGTCGGCATCCTCCACCTCGTCGGAGTGGTTGCAGACCTTGAGCGCAAAGTCCAGCATGGCGCGTTGACGCGGGCTGATGTCGGCCTTGCGGTGGTTGATGGCCACTTGGTCGGCCACCAAAGGCTTTTTCTCGTAAATGCGCAAGATCGCGCCGTGCGCCACGACGCAATACAGGCAGTGGTTGGCCGCGCTGGTGGTGGTCACGATCATTTCACGCTCACCTTTTGTGAGGCCGCTTTCACGCCCCACCGACTCGGGCAGCATCAGGGCGTCGTGGTAGGCAAAGAAAGCGCGCCACTCGGCGGGGCGGCGTGCAAAGGCCAAAAACACGTTGGGCACAAAACCGGCTTTTTCTTGCACTTCTAACACCTTGGCTTTGATGTCGTCGGGCAAGTCATTGATTTCGGGGGCAGGGTAGCGTGGTGTCATGGGTGTGCTCGTCAGGGGTTTAAAAATGCTTATGCTTGGCTCATTTTCCACCAAATGGAGTTTCACCATGACTGCTTTGAACAACCCCGCTGAGAATTCCGCGCCTTTGGATTGGCCGACCGATACCGATTTCCAAAACGGCTTGGCCACCCGCAGCCAAGTGGTGGGTGCCGATTACGTCGAACGTGCCCTGGGTGGTGCGACCGAGTTCACCCAGCCCATGCAGGAGTTCATCACCCGCAACGCCTGGGGCAATGTCTGGCAGCGCACAGGCCTGGACCTGAAAACCCGCAGCCTGATCACGGTGGCCATGCTGACGGCGCAAGGCAAGCAGCAAGAGCTCAAAGCCCACATTCGCGGCGCCCTGACCAATGGTGCGACCCCTGAAGAAATCCGCGAACTCATGCTGCACGCCACGGTGTATTGCGGTTTTCCAACGGCGATTGACGCCTTCCGGTGTGCCACCGAGGTCATTGAGCCCAAAGCCTGATGGTTTGAGTAACCTTGGCATCACGCTTGCATTGACGGTGGAAGCCTTTTCCCTCATCTTCGGATGAGGAGAGAAAGCATGGAATTTTCAGAACTCATCAAAGCCCGAAAAAGCGTTCGGGGCTATTTGCCCAAACCCGTGCCACGCGAGGTGATCGAGGAGATCATCGAAGTGGCCAAATGGTCGCCCTCGTCGATGAACACACAGCCCTGGCATGTGCATGTGGTCACGGGCGAGCCGCTGGAACGCATTCGCCGGGGCAACACCGAAAACATGGTCAACGGCGTGCCGCCCAAGCGCGACTTTCCCATGAAGGAGGCCTACGACGGCATCCACCGCAAGCGGCAGGTCGACATCGCGATCCAGCTGTTTGACGCCATGGGCATCGCCCGCGACGACAAGGCGCGGCGCACCGATTGGGTCATGCGGGGTTTTCGGCAATTCGATGCGCCCGTGTCGCTGGTGCTGACCTACGACAAATACCTCGAACCTGCGGCCATCAGCCAGTTTGACCTGGGTGCTTTGTCGCACGCGTTGGTGTTGGCGGCCTGGGAGCGTGGCTTGGGCAGTGTGATCAACGGGCAGGGCATCATGCAGTCGGCCGTGGTGCGCGAGCACGCGGGCATTCCAGACGATCAGAACATCATGATCTGCATCGCCATGGGCTACCCCGACGAAGACTTTGTGGCCAACAGTGTGAAGTCGGTGCGCGAAGACGCCTCCAACTTTGTGCGTTACGTCGGCTTCTGATTCCACCTATGACCCTGGCACCATCGGGCGATAGCGTCCGCCTTTGAGAGCGAACACCCCATGAACTTGAGCAAAGAAGAGCTGGCTTTTCGCGACGAAGTGCGCGCCTTTTTGGCCGCTGAGCTGACCGACGAAATCCGTCTGGGCGGGCACCGCACCTCGGGCATTTTTGCCGACTACGAGGTCGGTATTCCGTGGCAGCGGATTTTGGCCAAGCGCGGCTGGGCCGCGCCGCACTGGCCAGTCGAGTGGGGTGGTTGCGCCTGGACGCCCAGGCAGCACGACATTTTTGCCAGTGAAATGGCAGCAGCTGATGCCCCCAAAGTTTCGCCCCTGGGCCTGGTGATGGCCGCGCCCGTGCTGGTGGCGTTTGGCACGCAGGCCCAAAAAGAGCGCTGGCTGCCCGATTTGCGCAATGGCGTGAGTTACTGGTGTCAGGGCTACAGCGAGCCGGGCTCCGGCTCCGACCTGGCCTCGCTGCAATGCCGCGCCCGCCGCGAGGGCAACGAGTGGGTGATCAACGGCTCCAAAATCTGGACCACCCACGCCCACCGTGCCACGCACATGTTTTGCTTGGTGCGCACCGACAGCAGCGGCAAGCCGCAGCAAGGCATCAGCTTTTTGATGTTCGAGCTGAACAACCCGGGCATCCAGATCCGGCCGATCACCAGCATCTCGGGCGACCATGAGTTCAACCAGGTCTTTTTTGACGAGGCACGCGTGCCCGCTGACGCGCTGATCGGCGAAGAAAACCAGGGCTGGACGATTGCCAAATTTTTGCTGGAGCACGAGCGGGGCGGCTCTTCTGCGCCGTTCTTGCGGGGCCGACTTGCGCGGTTGAAAGAGTCCCTGAACGAGGCGTTTGCCTCATCAGGACCGTCTGACCCTGAGCACGAAGACATCGCCTTGACCTTGGCCAATGCGCAGTGCCGCATTGACGCCTTGCACGCTTGGGAACAACAGGTGCTGACCGCTCGCATCGGCGGCGGCAAGCAGCCTGGCTGGATGCCAGCTGCGCCGTCCATGGGCAAGGTGCTGGCCACCGAGCTCAAGCAGCACCTGACCGAGCTGGGCCTGGACATTGCAGGCCCTTATGGCGCCAGCAGCCTGACCATCGAGGAGGCATCTGCCCACGCTTTGCCTGTGCCCGAGGAGTCGGTGTTTGCGACCCGGGCGTACCTGAATGACCGCGCCGCCTCGATTTATGGTGGAACCAATGAAGTGCAGCGCAACCTGATCGCCCGCCACATTCTGGGGGCCGAGGTGGTGGAGTCTGTGCTGCCTTTGGACGAGACGCAGGCCATGCTCGTGGCCAGTCTGCAAAGCTGGCTGCAAGACAAATTGCCCTTAGACAAACGCGCACAGATGATCGCCACGCCGCAAGCGATTGCGCCGTTGTGGCAAGGCTTGGCGCACGAGCTGGGCCTTTTGGGTGCAGCGCTGCCTGAACGCCTGGGGGGAATGGGTGGAGGTTTGCCTGAGCAGATGCTGATCTGCCAGGCCCTGGGAGCGGCCTTGGTGGCCGAGCCCTACAGCAGCACTGCCGTGCTGGGTGCCAACTTGCTGCAAAGGCTGGGCGACCCGGCGGCTGATGCTTTGCTGCAAGGCCTGGCCGATGGCCAAGTGCGCTTGGCCGTGGCGGCTTTGGAGCCTGCAGGGCGCACCGATTTGAGCAAGGTGCAGGCCCTTTTGCACAACTCGAACGGCCAGTTGCACATCAGCGGACGCAAAGCCCTGGTGCGCGGCGCACCCGGGGCCACGCATTGGCTGGTGAGCGCACGAGACGAGGCGGGCCAGCTGCGCATCTGCCTGATCGATCCTGCAGCCAGCGGTGTGCAGCGGCGTGATGTTCGCCTGATCGACGGCGCCTGGGCTGCTGAGTTGGCCTTTGACCAAGCGCCCGTGCAGGCCATCATCGGCCAAGGCGATGCGCTGGCCGCGCTCTCGCAAGCGTGGGACACGGCCACGCTGACCGCAGGCGCCGAGGCCGTGGGCGTGATGCAGTCCCTGATGCGTGACACACTGAACTACACCAGCCAGCGCAAACAGTTTGGTCAGCCCTTGGCGGCCTTCCAGGCTTTGCAGCACCGCATGGCCGACATGTACATGGCCCTGGTGCAGGCCGCGGCGGCGGTCGGCGCTTGTGCCGATGTGCTGGGCGACAGCCCCCAGCGACGCGCCGAGCGCGTGTCATCGGCCCATGTGACGCTGCTGCATGCGGCACGCCTCGTAGGGCAGGGCGCGGTGCAGCTGCACGGTGGCATGGGCATGACCGATGAGCTGGCTGTTGGCCATGGCTTCAAGCGGCTGACGGTGATCGAGCAGCAGTTTGGCGGGGTGGCGCAGCACTTGCGGCGGGTGGCGGGAAGCCGTTAAAGCTTGGGGCCATGGCCATACATGCTTTAAAGGGGACGGAGCAATAAGTGGCATTGAAATGCCTTCACCTCAATTTGTGGCTTGGAATTTTCATTAACCCAAATCATCCACAAACTCTGACGCTGGCGACACGCTGCTCACCAGCAGGCTGTCACGCGCTCGTGTGCAAGCCACATACAGCAGGTGGCGTTCGGTGTCATAGACATCCAGCAGGTCCGATTCGTCCATCACGCTTTCAATGCGTGACTGCAGCGGAATCACTTCATCGTCGCAGGCCATCACCACCACCGCTCGGAACTCCAGGCCTTTGGCCAAGTGCATGGTGCACACCGAGGCTTGGCCGTTCGATGTCTCAACGTGTTCATCCAGAACCTGCATAGGCATATTTGCACTTTGAAGAGCAGCGATGGCACGGTCCAGTTGCGCCTCTGAGCGCACAAACACGCCCACCTCGTGCGGGGCATAGCCTGCGGCGGTCAGGCCCTTGAGCCAGTCGGCCACAGCGGCGATTTCGGCGGCCTCATCTTTGTAGCTGCAAATGAGTGGGGCCGGGCCGTTGAAGACCGACACGGTGCCTTTGCGGCTTTCGGTGTTGCCGTCACTGTCGCTGACCTCAGGCCCCAGCAAGCGGTCGGCCTGCTGGCGAATTTGGTGCGATGTGCGGTAGTTGATGTGCAGCGTGCGCGAACGCCCCCGCACATCCACACCCAGGCTTTTCCACGAAAACGGTTGCTGAAAAATCCGCTGCCCCAAGTCGCCAGCAAAAAACAAACTGTTGCGCCTGACGCTGCCCGAGCCATCGGGGGCCACCCCCGCCATGGCGGCCAGCATGCGCAGCTGGCTGATGCTCACGTCTTGCGCCTCGTCCACCACCACATAGTCAAACGGCGGGTGCTTGAGCGCGGCCAGCTGGTGCGCCAGTTGCGTGAACATGGCTGCGTGTGTGACCACGCCCGCTGCAGCCAGCCGTGACTGGATGCCTGTGAACACATGCCACAAAGCCTGGCGCTGCGCTTCGTTCAGCCGGGTCTTGCGGCCTAGCCGCTTCACATCGCGGTAATCGTCCCAGCTTTGCAGTTGCCAAGCGTCCACCACATCGGCCCACTCACCCAGCACAAAGTTCAGGTTGAAGCGGGTGAGCAGGGCACCTTCGCTTTCCGCCTTGACCTCTGCCAGCGCGGCGGCAGCGGCCTCGCGCACCTGCGCTGGTGTGGCTAAACGCGGCTTGGCTTGGCCCTTGGGCGTGAGCCGATCCATCAAGCGTTGGCCCATGGCATTCATGTCGGCCACCTCCAGGCGCTCGGCCAGGCGGGGCTGGTGGCTGATCAGGCAGTTGATCTTGTTTTGCAGCGCATGGGCCAGCGTGTCTGAAAACGTGGTCAGCCACACACGGGCATCGGGGTGCTCTCGTGCCAAAGTGACCGCACGGTGCAGCGCCACGATGGTCTTGCCCGTGCCTGCCGAACCCGACACACGGGCTGGGCCAGCGTAGTCGCGCATCACCCACTGCTGCTGCGAGGGGTGCAAAAAGATCGTCCACTTTTCCCAGGGGTAGTTGAGCGCCTGCTCCAACTCGGCCACGCCATGCATCACACGGAAGCGGCGCTGCGCATCGGGGTGGCTGAACGGGTCGGTGACCTTGCCCATGCTGACAGGCTGCGGTTTGCCGCCCGTGGCCAACTCCAGCAAAGCCTCTGCCGCTTCGGCGGGCAAATGCTCGGCCAGTGTGAGCAAGCTGTCTTCGTTGGCCAGCTTCACATCGGCCAGCCATTCGGCAGGCACGCCATAGGCCAACAATTGTTCGTCGGTCAAGGTGGCAAACAACAGCGGCTTGCTCTTGGTGTTGTCATTCCCGCGCACGCGGGTATCCACGTTGACAGGGGCTGGTGCCTCCACCACCCGATCCCGAATCTCCACCCACTGCGCAGCACCCGTTGTGGGGTGTGTTTGCAACTTGCGCCGCTCGGCCCACTGGTAGGCCTTGTCGTGGTGGTCGGCGTAGCAGAGCAAAAAGCTGCTGTCCGTCTTGTGCACGATCAGGCGCAAGTCACTGCCCACCCGCGCAGACCAAAAATGCTTGTCCTTGGACTTTTCGATCCGGTGCAACTGCATGCCTGGATTGGCCGGGTTTTGCTGCAAGTCGAAGGCGGTGATCTTGACGGCCTTTTGTTCGTCGGCGGTCAGGCGGGAAAGGCTGTCGGTGAATGTGTCGGAGATGCGGAATTGCATCAGCTCACCAACGACAAAAGATTGTCTCTAGATTTGCAAAAACTTAGAGAATTGTTTTTGTTGATGTCCATGAGTGGTCCAATTTTTTCGGCCCATTCATGTTTCAGGTCGCCTGCATGTTTCCATCCAGCAGTTTTTACAGCTGCACTGCCCCCTTTCACCAAGGCATCTGCCAACAATTCCCAGGTGCCGCAAACACTGTCTTGCACATACTTCTTTAAATTTTGTTGCTTGATGTTTGGGTAAGCCGTCTCAAGTGCTTTTCGATCACCCAAATACCAGGCTTCAACTTCTTCGGTCGCCAAACCAAAAGCTGTGGGAGGTGCACAGTCACATGCTTTGAGCATGGCTTTCAAATCACGCTCAAACCCTTTGATATGGCGGTCATCCGTATCCAGCAATACAAAAACGGCGTCATAACCAGGCGTGTTGCCGTAACCTGCTAAAGCCTTGGGCAAGTTTTCAAGCAAAGTTTTCTTTGCTGCATCAATTTTCCCCGTCATCTTTTTGGGGATACGTCCAATGCCTTTGTAGTTGATGATTCGCCATGTGTGTGGAGAAGAGTGGGGACCAAGAATTTTGGGCAGCAAATGATCCATCAGTCGCCCACCAGAGCTGTCCTCCACCAGGATTTCAATGTGCATTGCTGTCCCCGTCGTCAAGGTAATCGCTATACCAAAGACCTCCAAGCGGCAAACCTTGCTCAACCATGTTGCGAACCAATACCATGTCCGATATGCGTTGAATTTTTGAAAAACCGTCTCGATCCTTTTTCAGAATCCACACCTCACGGGAATCCAGGGCATCAACAAAATACGGCTGGTGTGTGGTGACAAAAACCTGGGAGGATTTGCGCTTGCCAGTGGCATGTGCGTGCGCACGCAATTCTTTTGCCAGCGAATCCAAAAGCTTGTGATAAAGCCCATTTTCCGGTTCCTCGATGCAGATGAATGGTGGTGGATCAGGGTCTTCCATCAGTAATAGATAAGCGAATACCTTGAGAGTGCCATCAGACATCTGACCTACATAAAAGGGGTCCTGAAATGCGCCGTCATTGAACCGAAGTGCCAAGCGCTTGTCGGTGGTTTCTTCTGCCTCGATTGACTTGATTCCAGGAATCTTCTCAGCTATCCGCTTGAGCACTGACTTGAACCGGGCGCCTTGCTCGCGCTGCATGTACTGCACCACATTGCCGATGTTGTCCCCATGAATATTGAGATGTTTTTGAGCACCCGCAGGTGGCACCGTTCGTGCGGCATCAGGGTGGAAGTACGACAAATACCAACCCTTCAAAAATTCTCTGAATCGTGCAATGCGAGGATGCTCCTTGAGCGTTCCCAGCGTGGCAATCCCCAACTGTCTTGGGTCGGTTAACTTCACGTCAATTTGGACATTCGCCTCCTCGTCGCCTTCACCCTCAATCGCATCCTTGCCAGCCCATGCCTTGCCCTTGCCCTTTTTAAGACGTAGAAACGGATGTGGTCGTCCATATGCTTGGCCCAGCCGACGCTGCCCCAAAAATTCCGACTCCACATAAGGCCGACCGTACTTGTCCAACTGAATTTCGAGTTTGTAAGTGATGGGCCGCTCAGCTGGTGTCTCGCGGTAATAAATCTCGAAACGGATCGGATCATTGGTACCCATAGATCGCATGCGCTCAAAGCCGCCTCTGCGTGGGTCGTCGCAAGCAGTCTCCACGTCTCGATTTAGGCAATCTGCCACAAAGCCAAACGCATCGAACAGCGTACTTTTGCCCGCCCCGTTTTTTCCGATGACCACCGTGAACGGAGTCAAAGCTTCACCACCTTGATCGGTAGACAACTTTCCCAGGGTCACATCGCGCAAAGCGCGGTAGTTTTGAACACGAAAACCTTCAATCAATGCCATGGTGCCAATTCCTTAAACAACTTTGAAGACCTTCATCACTTCATCCCCCAAATGGTTGATGACCTTGACGGCGATTCTCCCAGACTTCGGCTTGTCAAACGCCCGCGACGTATCGCTGTTGAGTGACTCCCAGGCTTCTTGGTTGATCTCTGCCTTGAGTGTGGTTTTGAGGGATTTGTAGGGATCGTTGGCGCCCAAGAAGTAGGCGTGGCGGACGAAGAAGCTTTCTTCGTTGTAGTCGGTGTCGATGAACCAGCACGCGATGCCGTCGGCGCCGTCGCTGCGCACTTCGCCGGTGTTGGGGTGGAACACGTCCACGCCGTTGACCTTGACTTGAATTTGTTCGTCGCTTTCGAGGATGTCGATGTCGGGTTCGCCGAAGATGACGAACAGGTTGCCTTTGCCTGTGTTCTTCAGGTCTTCGGCCATGTGCAGATCGGCGTTCATGCGGGCCTTGAGCACGGGGATACGGCCGAGTTTGGAGAACTCGCTGCTGTGCGCGTCGTAGTTGAAGGCGCAGGCGATCAGTACGTCAAAGCCTGCGTCACCCGCTTCGCGGGCGGCGGTCACCAGGTCGGGGCGGCTGACGGTGCCGAACTCGGGGCCAATGAAAATGCCTGCGCGTTTTTCAGTGCCGCCTTTCAATTCTCCGTTCGCTTCGGCGTCAGCGCCTTCCATGTACCGGCCTTCGGCGCACACGTATTCGCCTGGCCAGGGCGTGAGCGATGTGAAGTTGATCTTGTCGGTCTTGTGCGCTTGTTGCACGCCTGCGGTGCGCAGGTTGTCCAGGATGATTTGGGCAAAGTTGCGTTCGTACGAGCCGCCTTGCTCTTGCGCGGCGGGGTCGATCAGGTTGTCGTCTTCGTCCACGCCCAGCACGCGGTGGGGCAGCAGGCTCTCCACCGTGAAGGGGCCTGCCACGCGTACCTTCTTTTTGTCCTCATACGGGCGGTCGTACAAATATTCAAACTCGGCCTTGGCGGCGATGGATGCGTCTATCTCTTGCTGGCGGGCAATGCGTTGCTTCCACCAGTCGGCGTGCAGTTTCTTGGCGGCATTGTTCCACTTCTCGGCGGCTTCTCGGGGGATTTCCCATTCTTGCCACTGCGTTTTGAGGGCTGCGTTCAGTTGCTCACGCAGCGGCTCCAGCAGGGCTTGGTGCTTGTCGTAAATGACGTCGATTTCGGCGTTGTTGGCGATGCTCTTGAGCGTGATGTGCGGCACGCGTTCGTAGACAAAGCCCTGCCGGATGTTGCCGTGGGTGGCGTGGCTCTTGGGTGCGGTGCGCGTGACTTCGCCTTCTTTGGCTTGGCCTTCTTTGCTGTCGGCCAACAAGTAAAAGGGGTAGCGTGCGCCCATGATGCGGGCTCGGGCCAAGGCCAGTGCCACGCGGGAGGTGTCGATGGTGATCCAACGGCGGCCCCATTGTTCAGCAACGGTGGCGGTTGTGCCAGAGCCGCAGGTGGGGTCTAGTACGAGGTCGCCGGGGTCGGTGGCCATCAAGATGCAACGCTCAATTACCTTGGTAGACGTTTGGACAACGTATGTTTTTTCCTCTGTGAAACTTCCTGTCCCGGTATCTGCCCAAAAGTTATTTCTCGGAATAATTGGGTAATCTCGCAAAAATTGCTTGTAGCGTACGGAATTTTTTACAGGCTCTAAACGATCCGCTTGTGAAAGTCGACGCATTCCTTCAATCGTGGTCCGCCATCCGCGTGGAAGCGGGTTGTAGTTTTTTCCTCTGTACAAAAAGTCTAATTCTCTGCTTGGGGTTTGAGACGTTAGGTCAGAAAGAGTGAAGGGATTGTCCGGTGTGCCGCGTGTGTAGACCGCATCGAAAGAAGAGCCTTCTTCTTTATTTTTATAGCTAGGCCGGAACTTGACTCGCGAGCTGTCCTTGGCGAACCACAGAACAAAATCAGTGGTCGATGAAAGCAGAAGTGTCTTTCCAACAGGACTATTTGTGCCACTCGATTTTGAAAACGTAATGATTGAGACGCAGTTTTCCTCTCCAAACACCTCATCTAAAACAGCCCGTACCCGGTGCACATTTTCATCCCCAATCTGCACAAAGATCGAACCAGATTCGGTCAGCAAATCACGCGCCACAGTCAGGCGGTCGCGGATGTAGCTCAGGTAGGAATGGATGCCGTCTTTCCAGGTGTCGCGAAAGGCTTTCACCATTTCGGGCTCGCGGGTGATGTGATCGGCGTTGCCGTCTTTTACATCGCGGCTGGTGGTGCTCCACTGAAAGTTGCTGTTGAACTTGATGCCGTAGGGCGGGTCAAAGTAAATGCATTGCACTTTGCCGCGCAGGCCTTCGCGCTCGGCCAGGCTGGCCATCACTTGCAGGCTGTCGCCCAAGATCATGCGGTTGGACCAATGCTGGTCGTGGGCATAAAACTCGGTTTTGGCATCGTCGTCGGGCAGGCCGTTGAAGTCTTTGGCCATGTCGGCAAACAAGTCGGCTGTAAAGCCTTGCTGGTCAGGTGCGGTCGCAGCTTTGGCTTTGTCGGTTTGGCGCTTGAGGTCGTCGATCAGCACCTTGGGGTGCACTTTTTCCTGGATGTAGAGCGGCGGTGCGTTCACCACCAGGTCTGACCAGTCTTGTTGGTCTTTGCCGCGCCAGACCAGTTGCGGGTCCAGGTCGCGGTTGCGGGCGTTGCGCTCGGCTTGCAAGGGCCCTGCTGGTGCGCCACGCTCGTAAGTCACTTGCACTTGCTGCTGGTGTTCACGCTGCACCACCGACTGGAATTCGGCGGTGGGAATGTTTTTGCGGGTGTCGTCGGCGTGCTTGAGCGTTTCGACCTGTAGGTCGGCTTTGGGCGCTTTGGGGGTGGTTTTGCGGGTGGCCATGGTTGTCACTTGGTTTTTTAGGGTGTCGCTGCGGTCACCATTTGGCCGGCGTCAGGCAAATGGTTGTCGCGGGCAGGCCGGTTCAGGCCTGATTGCAAGGCGTCGATGTGTTCAAACAGGTCGTCGTTGACGTTTTGCCAGAGCGGGTCGAGGATGAATTCCATGCCTTCGCGGCGGGCGAGTTTGGCTGCGGGCACAAAGTCGCTGTCGCCTGCCACCAGCACGATGGTGCTGACTTGCTGCTTGAGGGTGAGGCTGGCGATGTCGATAGCAATGCGCATGTCCACGCCTTTTTGGCGCAGGCCCAGGGCCACATCGTTGGTCTGGATGCTTTGCCAGAACTCGTGTGCGGCCAGCAGCTGTTGCGCTTGTTCGGCGCTCAGCTGCAGTTGCACGGGTTGGGTGGGGTCGGTGGCTTGTTGCAGCTGTTCGGCCAGGCCTTGCAAGGGGGCCAGTTGTTGGCGGGTTTTGAGTGCGGTTTTGGTCAAACGGGGCGACAGCGCCCAGTCGTGGTCGCGGTTGACTTTGCCCAAGCGCAGTGCCAATTTGCGTTCTTTGCGCAGTTGTTCAAACAAGGCTTGGCGAGCTTTTGCTAAATCTGATTTGGCAAACTCGATGGGGCGGTTGCTGATGGGGTGGTGGGCTTTGCCGTCATACGGCTGTGCGTCATAAAAGAAGACGCGGTAAAGGTGCTGCTGCCAAAGTTTGCCGCTGCCACCTTTGAGGCGCATGACATGGTTAAAACAGAGTTTGCGCACGCAGCGGGCGATGTTCTCGGGGGTGTCGCATTGGTGGGCTGGCACCAATTTGCTCAGCCGTTTGAGGAAGAATCCTCCATCAATGAGGATGGCGATTTGCTGGCTGCTCATGCTGGCACCACGCTCGGGTGCTCAGAAATGAAAATGCCCCAGGGGTTCGGCACACTCTCGGGATCGGTGAGAGGGCGTACTGCCAAGGGGCGGATGTGCTGCAAATTATACACACGGTGTTTAGCCATGTTTGTCTCCCTGTAAACCCTTAGGCCGCCGCAAGCAGCTGGTGGCTGGCTGCCGCCAAGTGGGCTTTGACCATGGCATCGAATTGCGCCTGCACCTTGTCGCCAAAGTCTTTTTGCATGGCGTACACGTCGGTGAATTCGGCAAAGGCCCAGCGGCCGTATTGTTTGGCGTTGTTGACGCCTGGCAGCCAGCGGGTTTCCATGGCGGCTTTTTTGTCTTTGGCGTCTTCGCCCCGGTAGCCTTTGATTTCGACCACCAGGTTGAGCAGGTCATCAGGCCCATGGCCGTCGTCCACGCGCAGGATGAAGTCGGGGCGGTAGAGGTGGGTTTCGGCACCGATCAGGTAAGGAACTTCAAAACCGAGGTTGTGGTTTTTGACGTAGCTGCATACCTGCGGGTGCGCTTCGGCGGCGCGGCAAAACTCGGCCTCCCAGTCGCTGTCCATGATGAGCCAGTTGAGGTGGCAGTGTTGGCTGCTAGCTTCCCAGCGCTCGGTTTTGCTGGTGGTGAAGTTGACATGGGCGGTGCTGCCCACAGGGTTGTAGGGGTCCAGCACGGCCTGAATTTGGCTGTTGCCTTGGGCCAGATTGGCCCGGTCAATGGCTTGCTTGATGCGTTCGCAGGCGCGATCGGCCAGCTCCAGATAGAGCAGTTGCGCTGGGTAGGTGTCGCCCTTGCAATCCAGGTGTTGGTCCAACCATTGTTTGACGATGCGCTTGAGCTGGCCAAACAGGTGGAGCTTGGCCTCTTCGCCAGGGTCGCGAAACTTGGTGTACAGCAGACGGTGCGTCAGGTGGTAGAGCAGGGTGGAGGTGCGCATGTCGCGGGTGTGGGCCAGCGTGAGCTCAACGCCTTCGCAATGATGCCTTCTTGCCGTGTGATGGAGGGGCCGACCAACTCGGGCGTGAGCACCAGGGTGGAGTCGTCGTTGAACACGGCATCGAGTGTTTCTTCGGGCAGCACCACGCGGTAGCCCTGCACACGGGGGAAGCGGATTTCGTGCGCGTCCCGTTCGGGCTTGATGGCTTTGACGTGGACGGTCTCTCGGGGCTTGACGGGCTTGGATATGGTGGGCTCGGCGTTGAAGTCAAACGGGATGCCCAGCACGTCGGCGTATTCGACGTTGAATTTCCCTTCTTCGTTCAGCTCGTATGACTGGCGGCGCAGGGCGCGGCCAATGACTTGTTCGCACAGCAGCTGGGTGCCAAATGCACGCACGCCCAAAACGTGGGTGACGGTGTTGGTGTCCCAGCCTTCGGTGAGCATGGACACGGACACCACGCAGCGGATGGATTCGTCCAGCTTGCCAATTTTTCCCACGGTGTTCATGACTTCGCGCAGCAGCTCGGCATCGGTGATTTTGCTGGCGGCTTGTAGGTCGCCTGTGCGTTCGATGATGTCGCGGCGGAACTGTTCGATCTCTGTGCCCGCCATAGACCGGAAGTTGTCGTCCAGGGCTTCGCCGCTTTCAAGCTGTTCGCTGTCGATCAGCAGGGTGCGGGGGCGGGCCAGTGGTTCACCGTTTTGGTCGTAATTGGAGAACAGTGGCAGGGCACCCAAATAGGGTGGCGGCAATGTGCCGTCGGGGTTGGCTGCGGGCTGGAAGCCCGAGATGTAGTCATAGACCAGTTTGGAGGCCGAGGTGTTGTTGCACACCACAATGAAGCAGGGCGGCACGCGGATGCCTTCGGTCTGCCAGAGGGCGTAAGTTTTGTCGTAGTGGCCGTAGAGCGCTGATAAGGCCGTTTGCAATTTGGTGGGCAACTTCAGTGGGTCCAAGCCTTCGGCTTTGCCTCGGCCCTTTTTGGGCATGTCTTTGCTGATGTTGTCCCACAGGTTGCGGAAGATAGGGACTTCTGAGCCGGGGATGTTGTCGGCCACGGGCACGCGGGGCAGTTTGACGATGCCGCACTCGATGGCGTCCATGAGTGAGAAGTCACTCATGGTCCAGGGGAAGAGGGTGCCCTCGACATAGCCAGAGCCGCGCAAGAAGAAGGGCGTGGCCGACAAGTCGATCACGCGGTTCACGCCCAACTGGCGTTGCACGGCTTTGATGCCGTTGATCCACAGGCGGGCGGCTTCGTTGTTTTCTTCGGCTTCTTTTTTTCGTCGCCTTTGAGGTCGTCAGTGTCTTCGAGCTTGACAGGCTTTTCCTGATAGCAATGGTGGGCTTCGTCATTGATGACCATGACGTTTTTCAGGCCCATGAGTTCAGGCATGACGCGTTGGATCATCTGGCCTTCGGTTTCCATGGTGTCGAGGACGCTGCCACCACGGCCTTGCAGCAGTTGCCTGCCACCTTTGGAGATTTCGATGCGTTCACGCATCTTGAAGGCGTGGTAGTTGGTGATGACGATCTTGCATTTTTCAAGCTCGCCCATCATGTCGCTGGGGATGAGTTCGCGAGTTTTGTAGTAGCTGTCGGCGTCGTTGGGCAGCAGCACGCGCAGGCGGTCTTTGATGGTCAGGCCGGGGGCGACGAGCAAGAAACCACGCGTGTATTTTTTGCTGGTGGGGTGACGAGCCCAGTTGATGGTTTGCCAAGCAATGAGCATGGCCATGACGGTGGTTTTGCCAGCGCCTGTGGCCAGTTTGAGTGCCAAGCGCATGACGCCGGGGTTGGCGTCTTCGTTGGCATCGTGCAGGTGGTCAATGAACTTTTGGGCGGCTTTGCCTTTGTTGGGTGCCACTTCGGTGAGCCAGATGGCGGTTTCGACGGCCTCAACTTGGCAAAAGAAGGGACGCACGCCGCTGAAGTCGTGATGCCGCCAGTGCTGGAGCAATCGTGCGGTTTCGGGTGTCACGCCCCAGTCGTTGGGGTTGGGAATGGACCGCCATTTGTCCACCTCTGCCCGAACGCCGTTGATGATGGCCGAGTGATATTGCTGTTCTTCTGTGGATACCTCATGCCCCATGTCCAGCTCGGCCTGCTTGTCCTTGTCCTTGTCTATGTCCTTGGCTTTGCGCTTTTTGGGCTTCGGGATGGGCGTGATGAATTCGGCCTGACGACGCGCTTCGACAATTTTTTGGGTGGGCTGACCCGTGTCATCCAGTTCCCAGTGCTGAATGGGGTAGTCATACGGCGAGTTGAGGATGGGTTTTTCGAAGAAGAGGTTGCTCATCCGGCGCTTTTATATTTTTTGGAAATAAATTAGATGTTAATCGGTTTTATTTGCTTTTCACTTGGATTTCACCCCCGCATCAACTTCTGAATCAAATCCGCCGCCCCTGATGCCTGGTATTTGCGCATCAGCTTGACGCGGTAAATCTCCACGGTGCGGTGGCTGATCCCCAAGGCTTTGCCGATCTCTTTGCTGGTCAGGCCGTCCATCAGGTGGGCGGCGACTTCGCGCTCGCGGGCTGTGAGTTCGGCTTTGACGGGTTTGCGGGCCGACAGGTCTTCAAAGGTCCAGATGCCTGCTTCGTGCGGGGCGTCGCGGTTCAGGGCGCGGCCGGTCACATGGCACCAAAAGGTCTCGCCCTTGAAGCGGCCGTCCACGCGCTTCATCACGCGGTCGTCGGCGTACACGCCTTTGGCGTTCAGGATGGGCGCGATGCGCTGGCCGGTGCGCTCGTATTCGTCGGCGCTGGGGTAGAGCAACTGAAAGCTTTGGCCGATCAGTTGCTCGCGGCTCACGCCAAACATCTCGCACACGCGCTGGTTGCAGTCGACGATGGCGCGGTTGCGCGAGAGCACCAGGCCGATGGGGGCCAGATCAAAGGCAAGGCGGTAGTCGATGTCGGTGCTCATGGCCAGTGCAATCGGGCTTAGCAGGCTGCTGAAATACTCACGATGTCAGAGAGGCCCTGTTGCCCCGCTTCGTTATTTGCCCAATTTTCTTTTCTCATTTTGAAATTTCAGCCCCTTGAGGCCTTCCAAACGCTGTTTCGCAGGCTTTTCCCCCGTCGTTTTCGCTCATCGGGCACCTTGCAGACGCACCTGTCCCAGTGTGCGCAGTCGCGTCAGGTTATAGGCCGTCATCGTCAGCACAAACATCTGGTCCACTTTCTCCAGACCCCGCACCAGCACCTGGCGAATGTGACCTACCGTCTTGGCCCAGCCAAAGCCCTGCTCAATGCGTTTGCGCTTTTGTTGCGAAATGGCATAGCCCTCGCTGGCAGCCACCGCATCTGGTACCGCCGATTTGCGCCCTGAAGTGTTTTGCGCCACATGCGGCAACACGTTCATCTCCTGCAAGGCCTCGATGAATTCCTTGGCGTCATAGCCTTTGTCCGCACCCAATGTGAGCGTCGTTTCCTCTTCATGCGCTTGACGCGCATCGTTGATCATGGCCTTGGCCGCTTCGCGCTCGGCGTACCCATCGGCTTGCGTGACCATGGCGTTGACCACCAAGCCGTTTCGGTTGTCAGTGAGTGTGTGGCCCATGAAGCGCAGTTCGCTGGCGGTCTTGCCTTTGCGGTACAACTGCGCATCACCGTCCGTGCTCGACTCGTGGGTCTCGTTGCTGCGGCGCTGGTTGCGGAAGTTGGCGCCATCGCTGTCGTCACCATCCGTGCGGTCTTTGGGTACAAAACTTTTGTGGCCTGCCCAAGCTTGGATCAAGGTACCGTCCACGCTGAAGTGCTCACCTGAGAGCAACTCTTGCTCGTCGGCCTGAGCCACGAGCTGGTTGAACAGTTCGACCACCGCGTCATGCGCAATCAGTCGCTGGCGGTTCTTGGTAAAGACTGCGGGCACCCAGACGGCGTCGTCCATGGACAAACCCACAAACCAGCGAAAGAGCATGTTGTACTGAATTTGTTCCATGAGCATGCGCTCAGAGCGCACGCTGTAGAGCACCTGCAACAACATGGCGCGCAACAACTTCTCGGGTGCAACGCTGGGACGACCGCCTTTGATGTCGGCTTCATACATGTCGGCGAACAAATCGTTCATGGCCACCAAGGCCTTGTTGACCATCTCGCGTATGGGACGCAAAGGGTGACCCATTGGGACGAAATCATCGAGCCGTTTCATCAGAAACAAGCTCTCGGTAAAGGTGTCAGCGCCGCGCATGTCTGTTTGATTTTTGTGATGCCTGAATTGTCGACTGCACAGCTGAATTGGTGCTTTCAGTGCGTCAGTATTTCAGCAGCCTGTTAGGGCTGCCCACTACGAAAAACTACGTATTTGAATACGTAGTATCGTAGCGCTCTCTTTCCTGAATGGAGTTTGTCGTGAACAAGATTTTTCCTTCCGCAGCCGAAGCCTTGAAGGGCATTGTGGCTGACGGGCAACTCATTGGTGTGGGTGGTTTTGGCCTGTGCGGCATCCCCGAAGCCTTGATCGCTGCGCTGCGCGACAGCGGCGTGCAGAACTTGACCGCGATTTCCAACAACGCGGGTGTGGATGATTTTGGTCTGGGCTTGCTGCTGCAAACCCGCCAAATCAAGAAGATGATTTCGTCCTACGTGGGCGAGAACAAAGAGTTTGAGCGCCAGTACCTGGCGGGCGAGCTGGCTTTGGAATTCACGCCGCAAGGCACGCTGGCCGAGAAACTGCGTGCGGGCGGTGCGGGCATCCCGGCCTTCTTCACCAAGACCGGTGTGGGCACCTTGGTGGCCCAAGGCAAAGAGCTGCGCGAGTTCGATGGCGAGACCTATGTGATGGAACGCTCGCTGGTGCCCGATGTGTCGCTGGTCAAGGCGCACCGCGCCGACAAGTCTGGCAACCTGCAGTTCCGTTACACCTCGCGCAACTTCAACCCCGCCGTGGCCATGGCGGGCAAGATTTGTGTGGTCGAGGTCGAAGAGATTGTGGAAACCGGCGAGATGCACCCCGACAGCGTGCACCTGCCTGGCATTTATGTGCACCGCATCGTGTTGAACACGAAGCCGGAAAAGCGCATCGAAAAACGCACGATCACTGAGAAAGCAGGAGTCTGATATGAGCTGGAGTCAAGACCAAATGGCCGCCCGTGCGGCCCACGAACTGGAAGACGGTTTCTATGTGAACCTGGGCATCGGCATCCCGACGCTGGTGGCCAACTTTGTGCCCGCCGACAAGGAAGTCTGGCTGCAAAGCGAAAACGGCATGCTGGGCATTGGCCCGTTTCCGACCGAAGACGAAGTCGACGCCGACCTGATCAACGCAGGCAAGCAAACGGTGACCACCATCAAGGGTTCGTCCATCTTTGGCAGTGAGCAGTCGTTTGCCATGATCCGTGGCGGCAAGATCAACCTGTCGATCCTGGGCGCGATGCAGGTCAGCGAAAAGGGCGATCTGGCCAACTGGATGATTCCCGGCAAGATGGTCAAGGGCATGGGGGGCGCGATGGATTTGGTTGCGGGCGTCAAGCGTGTGATCATTTTGATGGAGCATGTGGCCAAGAAAAAAGACGGCACCGAAGACCTGAAGATTCTGCCCAGCTGCAGCCTGCCTTTGACGGGTGTGGGCGTGGTCGACCGCATCATCACCGACCTGGCCGTGATGGACGTGACCGACGCAGGCCTGAAGGTGGTCGAGTTGGCTCCGGGCGTGACGCCCGAGTTGTTGCAAAGCAAGACGGGTGTGAAGCTGATTTTTTGACCCCACCAAGTGCCATGCCCCGGCATGGCACTCCACGGTCAAACGCGGACCTTCTCGGGCGCTGTCGGGTTCAGCTTTGAGCGGCTCAGTGGCCTGAAATCGGGCCGATGATGAAGTGGGCGTTTAAAAAGCCCCGAAACCGAGCCCGCCCACCGCGCACCGGCGCTTGCGTGAGTTGGTAATCTGGAAAGCGTTGCAAAAATCGTCCAATGGCGATGCGGCCTTCCAGGCGCGCCAAACTCAGGCCTGCGCATTGGTGCACGCCAAAGCCAAACGCCAGATGCTTGTTGCCGGTGCGGCGCAGGTCCAGCTGTTCGGGGTTTGGGTACACCGCCGGATCACGGTTGGCCGCGCCAATGCACAGGGTGATCAGCGAGCCTGCAGGCAGATCAAAGCCGTTGACCTGCGTGGCCTGCACTGCGCGGCGGTTGCTCAGTTGGTTGGACGATTCAAAGCGCAAAAACTCGTCCACGGCCAGGCCCATGATTTGTTCCAGCTCTTCTTCGCTGGCGGCTTGTTTCAGGTCGGCTTTGAGTCGTTCGCGCTGCTCAGGCCATTCCTGCAGGCTGATGAGCGCGTTGCCAATCAGGTTGGTGGTGGTCTCGTGCCCGGCGTTGAGCAGGAACACGCAGTTTTGCAGCAGCTCGACTTCGCTCAGCGCTTCTCCATTTTCCTCACCCTGAATCAGCCGGGTCAGCACATCGTGCTCCGGGTCGCCGGGGTGCTGGCGGCGATCCGCCACCAACTGGCGCAGATAAGCCAGAAACTCGCTCACACTGCGGTGGCCCAGCGCTTCTTGCTCAGGGCTCAGGGCAGGCTCCAGCGCCCCCAAAATGGCCAGCGACCAGCCGCGCAAAGGTTCGCGCTCGGCGTGTGGCACGCCCAGCAAGTTGCCGATGATCTCCACCGGAATGGCCGAGGCAAAGTCTTCGATCAGGTCGCCACCCCCTTGCGCCTCGATCTTGTCCAGCAGGCTGTCCACCAGCAGCACCAGGCCTAGCTCCATGGCTTCAATGGCCCGGCGGGTGAGCGCCCCCATGATCAGGCGGCGCACCCGGGTGTGCAGCGGTGGGTCGTTGAAGACCAGGCTGCTCGTGTGGTGCTCGAACAGCGGGGAGACACCGCTTGCAGTAGCGTAGGGCTGCTGGTTGAAAGGTGCGTGGTTGTATTTGGGGCCGAATTCGACCTGCTTGTCAGAGCTGAAGACCTTGGCGTCTCGGTACACCGCCACCAGATCGGCGTGGCGCGTGAGGAAATACGAGCCATCGGGCATGCGCTTGAAGGGCTCAGACTCACGCAACGCGGCGTAGACCGGGTAGGGGTTGTCCAAAAAGTCGCGTGGCAAGGCCCTCAGGTCCAGGCTTTGGGCCATCTCCCGGGCCCTCTCAGCCGACAAGGGCGGGGTGATGTGGGCAGTCAATGTGTTCATCTTTTACGAGCGCACCCTTGTGCGCGAATGGCCGTTCAGCTCACGGTTTCAAAAAATCCTTGAGCGCCTGCAACATGCCCTCGGGTGCTTCGGTCATGAGCGAATGGCCTGCGGGCAGCTTCACCACTTTGGGTTGTGTGCACAGGTCAATCAGGCTTTGCGCCGCTTTGGGCGGCGTCATCTGGTCGGCGCTGCCCAGCACAAACAGGGTGGGGCAGGCCACTTGTGGCATGGCGGCTTCTGCGCCTCGGTAGTCGTCGCAGGCCTTGAAGCCGGTGTGGAACACATTGACCTGTGTGTTGCTGGCCAGCACCCGGCGCATCAGCGCCTTGCTGCCGCCATACAGCCATGTGCCGGGGCCCAAAGCCGAAGGCGGTGGTGCGAGGGTGGAGTGCGAAAAGCTGTTGACCATGTCAATCGCCTTGAAGGGTGCGCTGACCGACAGATCAAGCAAGGCAGGCGACACGCGCATCGGGTAGGCCGTGCCCACCATGACCAGCTGGCTCACGCGCCCGGGGTGGGCTTGCGCGTCGCGGGCCGCTGCTTCCAGGGCGATGAGCGAGCCAAAGCTGTGGCCGATCAGCGCGGCTTTTTCAATCTTCAGCGCATCAAGCAAGGCGATGACGGTGTCGGCCGCTTCTTCCACGCTTTGGGGTGGCGTGCCCTCGCTTTTGCAGTGCCCCGGCAGGTCAATGGCCAGCACGTTCCAGCCGTGGTGCGCCATGTAGCGGGTTTGCAAAATCCAGACGCTGTGGTCGTTGAGCACGCCGTGGATGAACACGGCGGTGGGCTGCGCGGGGTTGAAGGGCTTGCCGCCGGTGTAGGCGTAGAGCGTGTGGGTGGGCAGTGGAATGTGCATGGTGGGTGGCAGTTCAATGGTCCGGGATCAGGCGTTTACCCATGCTGACGACCTGGTCGTCGCGGTAACCCAGCGATTCGTAAAAAGCCAGCACTTGGGCGTTGCTGGCACGCACTTGCAAATTGATTTTGGGGCAGCCCGAGGCCAGCAACAGGGCTTCGCCATGCTGCATCATGGCCTTGGCGTGGCCTTGTCTTTGGTGGTCCGGCGAGACGGCCAGGTAGTTCACCCAGCCGCGATGGCCTTCGTAGCCGAACATGGCGCTGGCCATCAAGCAGCCTTGCACTTCGCCCACCAAAAACAGGTCCGGGCGCACTTGCAGTTTGCGGGCGATGTCCTTGTAGGGATCGTTCCAGGGGCGGGTCAGGTCACAGCTTTGCCACAAAGCCACCACGGCAGCTTCGTCAGAACTTTGGTAGGCGCGAATCTGCATGGTGATCAGGCCTTTTCTGCGGCCTTGAGGGCTTTTTTCAGGTCGTCGATCAGGTCGGCCGGGTCCTCGAGGCCAATCGACAGCCGAATCGTGCCGGGGCCAATACCGCCTGCGGCCAGGGCTTCGTCCGTCATGCGGAAATGCGTGGTGCTGGCCGGGTGGATCACCAGGCTTCGGCAGTCGCCCACATTGGCCAGGTGGCTGAAGACCTTGAGGGTTTCGATGAACTTTTGGCCTTGGGCGCGGCTGCCCTTGATGTCGAAGCTGAACACCGAGCCTGCGCCGCGTGGCAAGAGCTTTTGTGCCAATGCGTGCGAAGGGTGGCTCTCCAGCAGGGGGTGACCCACGCGGCTGACCAGCGGGTGCGCCGCCAAAAACTCGACCACTTTGGCCGTGTTTTCCATGTGCCGGGCCATGCGCAGGGGCAGGGTTTCGATGCCTTGCAAAATCAGCCAAGCGGTGTGTGGGCTCATGCAAGCGCCAAAGTCACGCAGACCCTCGCGCCGCGCTCGCAACAAAAAGGCACCCACGGTGCTTTCTTCGCTGAACACCATGTTGTGAAAGCCTTCATAGGCTTGGCTCAGCTCGGCAAACTTGCCCGATTTGTCCCAATCAAAGCTGCCGCCATCGACCACCACGCCGCCTACCACCGTGCCGTGGCCCGACAAAAACTTGGTGGCCGAGTGGTAGACCAGATCGGCCCCGTGGTCAAAGGGCTTGATGAGCCAGGGCGAGGTGAGGGTGGAGTCCACCAGCAGCGGCACACCCGCTTCGTGGGCGATGGCGCTCACGGCCTCGATGTCCAGCACGTCCATGCCGGGGTTGCCCACGGTTTCGCCAAAAAAGAGTTTGGTGTCGGGCTGCACAGCGGCGCGCCAGGCGTCCAGGTCACCGGGTTTGACAAAGGTGGTGCGGATGCCAAAGCGGCTCAGGGTGTAGTGCAGCAGGTTGTGTGAGCCGCCGTACAAAGCACTCGACGCCACGATGTGCGAGCCCGCGCCCATGAGGGTCGCAATGGCCAGGTGCAAGGCTGCCTGCCCACTCGATGTGGTGATGGCCCCAATGCCGCCTTCGAGGGCCGAAATGCGTTGCTCCAGCACCGCGTTGGTGGGGTTGCTGATGCGGCTGTAAACGTGGCCGGGGCGCTCGAGGTTGAACAGCGCCGCCGCTTGGTCTGAGGATTCAAAAACGAAGGAGGTGGTCAGGTGGATGGGCACGGCCCGTGCGCCTGTGGCCGGGTCGGGGGCCGCACCTGCGTGCAGGGCCAAAGTGTCAAAACCGGGATCGCTGTAGCCAGCCATGGGATGTCTCCAAAAAAAGATCGCACCAGCCAAGGGCAGTGGCTGGGCACAGGGTTCATTGTGGGCTATATTAATTCTTCACAAGTCACATTTTGGCCAGAGGAGACACCCCATGAAAGTCAGCGATATTCTGCGCGTCAAAGGCAGCACTTTGTTCACGGTCAAACCCGATGAACTGCTGGCCACTGCCTTGAATGCCATGGCCGACAAAGACATCGGTTCTTTGGTCGTGATGTCGCAGGGCCAACTCGCGGGCATGCTGACTTTTCGTGAAGTGATTCAGCAGGTGGTCAAAAACGGTGGACAAGTGGGCCAGACTACGGTCCAAGAGGCCATGGACACACAGCCCCTGACTTGCACCAGCGAGACCGACCTCGATGAGGTGCGCCGCATCATGCTCGAGCGCCATGCCCGCTACATGCCCATCATGGATGAGCATGTGCTCATGGGGGTCATCAGCTTTTACGATGTCGCCAAGGCCGTGGTCGACAGTCAAGACTTTGAAAACAAAATGCTGAAAGCCTATATTCGCGACTGGCCGGGCCAAGATGCGCCCACCGCTGCGCCAAGCGCCTGATTGAGCATGGGTTTCTGAATTTTTTGAGTTCCCAAAAACTCAAAAAATTACTTAAAAGACATCTTGGTTTTCTATTGCATAATATTTGAGTACCAAAAAATACAAAGCCTTTAGCCGGGCTTTGGGACTCAAATGACTCATTGCAATTTTGGACGGGCCTGGTTGGCCTGTGCCGGTTTTTTACTGGTCAGTCCCTCCATGTCTGCTGCGGCAGAGTTGGGCTTGTCCGAGGCCTTGGCCCTGTCGGCCAGTCAGCACCCTTCTGTCAGGGCCAAGCAGGCTGATGTGCAAGCCGCTCAGGGTGATCAAGAAACCGCCAAGTGGGCTCGCTACCCCACCTTGAGCACCGAGGTCACCACCACCGGAAAACGGCCCCAAGGGGCTGTGCTTGTGCAGCAACCTCTGTGGGCTGGCGGAAAAATCGATGCACAAATTCGCATGGCCGAGGCCAATGTAGGTTTGTCCGAGGCGGGTTTGAGCGAAACACGCAACAGCCTCATGCTCCAGGCAGGGCAGCAGTTTTTTGAAGTATTGCGCTGGCGGCAGCGCCTTCAAGTGGCGCTGAAAAATGAAACTGAGCATCACAAGTTAAAGAGCTTGATCGATCGGCGTGTGGTGTCTCAAATCAGCCCAGTTGCCGATCAAGTGCTGGCCAATGCCCGCTTGCAACAAGCGGTGAGCGAAAGACTCCAGTTCAGTCGTTCCTTGCAATCGGCCCAATTGGCTTTGCAACAACTGGTCGGTGTGCCGTCGTCGTCCTTGCGTCAACCCCGTGCCGTGAGGTGGCAAGCCCAAGATGAAGCCTTGGCCATTGCATCAGCCAAATCTGCATCTGCCGAGTTGCAGCGTTTGCGCACCCAGCAACTGGTCACTCAAGCACAGATTGACATCGCCGATGCCTCGGTCTACCCCACCTTGGTCTTGGCCCATCGCCGTGCCTTGGGTGCGTCCGAGGTGGGTGTTGATACCAACAAGACTTATTTGGCCGTGCAGTTTTCGCCCGGCCCTGGTTTGTCTGCCAAAAGTGCCGCAGCGGCGGCACGGTTGCGCATGGAAACCGTGCTTCAAAATGCGGCTGCGACCGAGCGCTTGCTTGAACAGCAGGTCAGCACATCAATGGCTGATTTAAAGTCCATCGAACAACAGCTGGAACCTGCTCAAGCCTTGGTCAGCGCGACCGACGAGGTGGTGGACTCTTATTTGCGTCAGTACCAGATTGGCAAGAAAAACTGGTTGGACGTTCTCAATGCAGTGCGTGAAAGCTCTCAAGCGGCTTACAGCGCGGTGGATGTGAGCAACAACAAGGATGCTTTGCAGCTGCGCTTGATGTTGCTCACCGGACAATTGTCTGCCCACAACCTGGCAGCGCTTCATGACTGAACCACAAGACAGGGACAGCGTGATGCTGGACAGTTCGCTCGCAGCGGTCTTGTCCCGATTGGCCGGCTTGCTGGGGCAGGCGGTCCCGGCTCACCGTTTTGGCATGTTGTCTCGTACCCCTGATGGCGTGGAGGTCGAAAGTCTCAGCCGTGAAGAACGGCTCAAAGTCTGGTGGTTGTCCCGCTTTCCCATGGCCGATATCCAGACCATTGAAGCCAAAAACCTTTCCCCGTCAGACTTTCCACTGCTTTGGGTGGGCGCAGGGAATGACGCGCAGGTCTGGCTGGTGCGAGGAGGTTCAGGTCGAAACACCTTGACATGTCAGGACGCCGATGGCGTGACCCACATGCTGGAGATGTCTGCAGCGCGGCAGGGACGACTTTTGCAGCTGACCACCATGCCGGCACGACCCGGCGAAACAGCTCACCGCTCCATGAGCGCCACTGACTGGTTTGCCACCTCCATTCGGCGTTATCGCTCGGTTTTTCTAGAGGCCGTGGTGGCCACTTTTGTCATCAGCATGGTGGGTTTGGTGGCCGCGCTCTACTCCATGCAGGTGTATGACCGGGTCATTCCCACCAAGGGTTATTCAACATTGTGGGTGCTGACCATCGGGGTGGTAATCGCCATCTTGATCGAGTTGGTTCTCAAGCAGGTGCGTGCCTACATGGTGGACCGGGCTTGCAAAGTGATCGATCAAGAGTTGTCGGCAGTCTTTTTTGGCAAAGCCTTGGACATTCGCATGGATGCACGGCCCCGCACCGTGGGTACTTTTGCTTCGCAAATTCGGCATTTTGAGTCGGTGCGCAACTTTTTGACTTCGTCGAGTCTGTTCATCATGGCCGACTTGCCTTTTGCGGTGTTTTTTGTAACGGTGATCGCTGTCATTGCAGGGCCGGTGGCCTTGGTTCCTTTGTTGTCGGTGCCCTTGGCGGTGTTGGCGGGTATGGCGTTCAACAAGCCATTTGAAAAATACACCGGCATGCACATGAAGGAGTCCAACGAGAAAAACGGTCTCCTGATCGAGGCCATTGATGGCATTGAGTCGGTCAAGGCGGCCAATGCCGAATGGAAATTGCTGGATCGATGGCGTGCCATGACGGTCAACATTGCCAGCAGCGAGCTCAAAATGCGCTTGTTTTCGACCTTGTCGAGCAATTTGACCCAGACCATTCAGCAATTGAGTTATGCCTGCATGGTGGCCGCGGGGGCCTACGCCATCAATTCTGGGCAGTTGACCATGGGTGGACTGATTGCATGTTCGATCATTTCAGGCCGCGCCATGACGCCTGTGGCGCAGTTACCGGGCCTGATTGCCCAGTGGCACCATGCCAAGGTGGCTTTGACCTCTTTGGATGGGATCATGGCCATGCCCAGTGACCGCCAGGACATCGATCGACTGGTGGTGCCCGAAGATTGCTTGGGCGAGTTGAAACTCGACAAGGCGGTTTTTGCCTACATGAAAGATGTGCCGGGTTTGGAGGTGCCGTCTTTGCTGATCCGTCCGGGTGACCGGGTGGCGGTGTTGGGCACGGTTGGATCTGGCAAGTCCACCTTGATCAAGCTGTTGTCCGGGCTTTACAAACCCACAGGGGGCCATGTTTTTCTGGACGGCATTGACATGATGCATTTGGCACCCGAGTTCGTGCGGGAGCACATCGGTTACTTGCCTCAAGATGTGCGTTTGTTCAATGGCTCGCTGCGCTACAACCTGAGTTTGGGTTTGCCCTTGCCCAGTGATTCCCAAATTCTCAAGGCGGCCGCTTTGACAGGTTTGGATCAGGTGATTCAAAACCATCCTTTGGGCCTGGAGCTTGAAATCGCCGAGGGTGGGCGCGGGCTTTCCGGTGGGCAACGCCAGTTGGTGGGCCTGACCCGCATGCTCTTGGCCAGCCCCAAGGTGTTGCTGCTGGATGAACCCACTGCATCGATGGACGCCAAGCTTGAAAACACGGTGATGCAACACCTTTTCAAGGAAATGCCTGCCGACAGTGCCATCGTCGTGGTCACCCACAAACCCAATGTGTTGCCCTTGGTCAATCGGATTTTGGTGGTCGACAAGGGTCGGGTGGTGCTCGATGGGCCACGCGATGAGGTACTCAATCGCCTGCGATCACCCTCAGGAGCAGCGCCAAGCCCGGCTGCGCTGGAAGCATCGGGCACAACGGGAGCGGCAGCATGAAAATTTTCTGGTTTTTGGAGTCGGCAGACCCCCAGGGGCAGCAAGAAAATCTGTCCCGTTCACTCAGGCGTCCGCGTTGGGCGGTGTGGTCTTTGTTTTTGACCAGCGCCGTTTTTTTTACCTGGGCCTATTACGCCGAAATTGACCAAATCACGCGTGCGCCGGGCTCGGTCATCTCCAGTGCGCGTTCGCAAATCATCCAGTCTTTAGACGGTGGTGTGATCGAAGAATTGCTGGTCAAGGAAGGCGATGTGGTGCAGCGCGATCAGGTGTTGGTCAAGATCGATGGCACCCGTTTGGAGTCCAGTTATCTCGAGACCCGCGCCAAGTCAGCCGCCTTGGCCATCACTGTGGCCCGTTTGCAGGCCGAAGTTTTGGGTCGTCAACCGCGTTTTCCACCCGAAGCCAAAGCCTACCCGGAGTTCCGTGAAACCCAAAGCATGTTGTTCAAAAAACGCATTGCTGCCATTCAGGAAGAGCTGCGGTCTTATGAAAACATCAAAGCCATTGTGCAAAAAGAACTGCAGATGACGCGCCCCTTGCTCAAAACGGGTGACGTCAGTGCCACCGAGGTTTTGCGACTTGAGCGGCAGGTGGCCGATACGCAGGCTCAAATCACCAACCGGAAAAACAAATACTTTCAAGACACCCAAGCCGAGTTGAGCAAAGCCTTGGAAGAGTTGGCGGGCGTTCAGCAGGTCATGGCGCAGCGCAAAGACCAATTGACGCAGACCGAATTGAAAGCCCCCTTGCATGGCATCGTCAAAAACGTTCGTGTCACCACCCGGGGGGGGGTGCTGCGTCCGGGCGAAGAAGTCATGCAAATTGTGCCCCTCGAAGAAGATCTGGTGATCGAGGCCCGGGTCAGCCCGGCCGATATCGCCTTCATCAAGACGGGCCTCAAAGCCACGGTCAAGATTGATGCCTACGACTACACGATCTACGGCGATTTGTCAGGGACGCTGTCCTACATCAGCCCCGACACCTTGTCAGAGAACCTCAACCTTCAACATGGCGAGCAACCGTATTACCGGGTACATGTCAAGACCGATGGACGTCGCTTCAGTGCAAAGCCCGATCAAAAGCTCGACATCCAGCCCGGCATGACCAGCACGGTAGAGATCAAAACCGGCAGCAACACGGTCCTCAAGTACCTGGCCAAACCCGTGGTCAAGACATTGAGTCAGTCCCTGGGCGAGCGCTGAGCCCTGAATGGGGGTTTTATATTGCTCGGCAAGGGCTGCGCTCTGGGATAATCCTTACCCATGAGCGGCAATACCTTCGGACAACTTTTTTCGGTCACCAACTTTGGTGAATCCCACGGCCCGGCCATTGGCTGCGTGATTGACGGCTGCCCTCCGGGCCTGCCGCTTTGCGAGGCAGACATCCAGCCCGACCTGGACCGCCGACGCCCGGGCACCAGCAAATTCGTCACCCAGCGCAACGAGCCCGATGCGGTGCAGATTGTCTCGGGCGTGTACCAGGGCAAGACCACGGGCACACCGATTTGCCTGCTCATTCAAAACACCGACCAGCGCAGCAAGGATTACGGCGACATCTTGCAAACCTTCCGTCCGGGCCATGCCGACTACACCTACTGGCGCAAATACGGCCTGCGTGATCCACGCGGCGGTGGTCGCTCTTCGGCCCGCCTGACGGCCCCCATGGTGGCAGCGGGTGCGGTGGCCAAAAAATGGATGAAAGAAAAATTTGGCACCACCTTCGTCGGCTGCATGACCCAAATCGGCGATGTGCCGATTGGCTTCGAGAGTTGGGAGCATGTGCCGAACAACCCGTTTTTTGCCCCTGTGGCCGATGTGACGGCCTTGGAAGACTACATGAATGCGCTGCGCAAATCGGGTGATTCGTGTGGTGCACGGCTGCGTGTGGTGGCCCGTGGTGTGCCGGTCGGGCTGGGCCAGCCGCTGTTTGACAAGATCGATGCCGACATCGCTTTTGCCATGATGGGCATCAACGCCGTCAAGGGCGTGGAAATAGGGGCCGGCTTTGGCTGCGTCACACAAAAAGGCAGCACAGCAGGGGACGCGCTCACGCCCGAAGGCTTTGTGGGCAACAATGCCGGGGGGGTCTTGGGGGGCATCAGCACGGGGCAAGACATCGAGGTGTCCATTGCCATCAAGCCCACAAGTTCCATTTTGATTGCGCGTGACTCGATTGATTCAAACGGTCAGCCCACCGAGGTCATCACCAAAGGCCGCCACGATCCTTGTGTCGGGATTCGTGCAACCCCTATTGCCGAGGCCATGTTGGCCCTGGTGGTCATGGAGCATGCCTTGCACTACCGTGCCCAGTGTGGGGATGTCGAACATGATTTGCCCGCGATTGCCGCCGTCAAGTCCTGAGGCATGACGCCCCGCCGTCAACTTTGGCCGTTTGCAGCGCTTTCGGCCAGTTATTTTGGGCACATAGGATTTTTCAACCCCTATTTGCCGCTGTGGCTGCAAGACATGGGCCTGAGCTTGTTGACCATCAGCATGCTCACGGCCGTGCAGGCCACCACCCGTTTGTTTGCGCCCTATGCTTGGGGGGCCATCAGCGACCGCACCGGTGAGCGGGTCAAATTGCTGCGCATTGGGGCGGGTGTGGCTTTTGTGTCGGCTTGTTTTCTCTGGGGCGACTGGGGTCCAGTCGGTTTGGGCCTGGTGTTGCTGGTCATGTTCACCAATACCAGCGCCATGATGCCCATGAGCGAAGCGGCCATGGCCCATTGGGTCAGCCAAAACGGGGCGTTTGACACCAAACGGTATGGTCGGGTGCGGCTTTGGGGGTCCATGGGGTTTTTGCTCACGGTGTTTGTGGCCGGAGCCTGGTTCGAGGCCTTTGGCATGAAGCATTTTCCGGGTTGGACGGTGTTCAGCCTGGGGGCGGTGTTGCTCAGTGTGTGGTGGATGCCCGATATCAAAGAGGCGGGGCACTTGGTGGTCGAGCACGTTTCGGTGGGGCCGGTATTGCGCCAAAAGCCTGTGCAGTGGTTTTTTGCGTCCACGTTTTTCCATGTCTTGTCGCACATCGGTATTTATGTGTTTTTCTCGCTTTACCTCAATTCCTTGGGTTACAGCAAGACCATGATCGGGGTCTTGTGGGCGGTGTCGGTGGCGGTCGAAGTGGTGTGGTTTTTTACCCAATCGCGTTGGCTGCCGCGTTTGTCCCTGACGGCCTGGCTGGTGGCTTGCTCAGCCGTCATGGTGTTGCGCATGGGCTTGACGGCCGCTTGGGCCGATGTGTTGTGGATTTTGCTGTTGGCGCAAATGCTGCATGCCATCACCTTTGCCACGCACCACACGGTGTGCATTGCCTTGATTTCGCAACACTTTGCGGGTCGATTGCGGGGCCGCGGTCAGGCTTTGTACACCGTGATTGCCTATGGGTTTCCGGGGGTTCTGGGGGCTTTGTTGGGCGGGCTCATCAGCGAGCGATGGGGCTTGCAAAGTGTGTTTGCCTTGAGCAGCCTGACCGGTGTGGTGGCCACGGCGGCGGCCTACAGGGTCTGGCGTTTGCAGCACCCTCGCAGACCCTTGTCTGATGCCCCCACTGCTTGAGTGTCTGTGCGTCTTGCCCTCTGTTTCTTTGTTCCTTTGATGTATGTCCTTTGCTGTCCTGCCTGAGTTTTTGCCCTTGGCTATAAGAGAAACACTGCTCGATGCGGTGCGTCTAGAAACACGCTACCAGCAATCCACCACGGTCTGGCACGCTTGGGGCCGGGCCGAGCACCCCACCGTTGTGCTGTTGCACGGTGGCAGTGGCAGCTGGACCCACTGGGTGCGCAACATCGCCTTTTTGCGTGATGCCGGCTGGCGTGTGCTGGTGCCCGATTTGCCTGGTTTTGGCGACTCCGACTTGCCGGAAGGCTGCACCGACACCACCGATTTGCCGCCGCACCTGCACCAGGGTTTGCAACAGCTGCAGCCCTCGGGGCCGGTCAGCTTGGTGGGGTTTTCCTTTGGCGGCATGACCGCTGCCTTGTGGCTGGCCGCGCATCCCGAAGATGCTCAGGCCTTGGTCTTGGTGGGGGCTCCGGGCATGGGGTTGGCGCAATCGCAGCGCACCGTGCTCAAGGGTTGGCGGCATTTGCCCACGCCTAAGGCGCAGCGCGAGGTGCACCGGCACAATTTGCTGGCGCTCATGCTGCAGCATGAGGCTTCATTGGACCCTTTGGCTTTGGCTTTGCATGCCGACAATGTTCAGCGTGACCGCATGCCGCGCAGACGCTTGTCGTCCACCGACATCGTGGCCCGCACCTTGCCAAAGGTTCAGGCACGGGTGAGCGCCATTTACGGTGAAAACGATGCCCTGTATGGCCCTCGTTTGCCCGAGGTCCAAGCGGCCATGGAACAACTGGCCCCCCGCTGGGGCCAGTGGCACACCGTCTCAGGGGTGGGGCATTGGGTGCCTTATGAGGCCACCGAACGGTTCAACGCCGCTTTGATCCAAGTGCTTCGGGCCTGAGTGACCAAAGGCATGGCGGTACTTGGCCGTTCTTGGCGGTAGTTTGACGGGCGCTGGTTCAGATTCAGCCCTGAATGGCACGGATAGCGGCACGCAATCCCAGCAAATAACTGTCCACACCAAAGCCCGCGATTTGACCTTTGGCGATGGGGGCAATCACGGAGTGGTGACGAAACTCCTCACGGGCGTGGATGTTGGACATGTGCACTTCGATGATGGGGCACTTGAGAATGGCCAGTGCGTCTCGGATGCCATAGCTGTAATGTGTCCAAGCCCCGGCATTGATCAGCACCGCTTGGGTGCCATCGGTGTGGGCTTGGTGAATGCGCTCGGCCATTTCTCCTTCCATGTTCGTTTGAAAGCACTCGACATGGGCGCCCAATTCTTGGCCCAAGGCCACCAATTGGGCGTCGATTTCGGCCAAGGTGATGGTGCCGTACTGCGCCGGATCGCGCTTGCCGAACATGTTGAGGTTGATGCCGTTGAGGGTCAGGATTTTCATGGTGGTGGGTGTCGCGATGAAGATCAGGGCAATTGGCCTGAGCGCCTGCCATTGTCGGTGATTTGCGGCAAGATCAGGGTCTTTGGCGGGCAAGAGGGTCACCCGTGGACCCTGCGTCAGCCGTCAATTTTTCTAACTGAGCAAGGGCTGCGCCCCAGGAACGACCGATGACTCCTCTCAAAATTGATTTTGTCTCTGATATTGCGTGCCCTTGGTGCGCTGTGGGCTTGGGTGCCCTGGAGCAGGCCTTGGAGCGCTTGCAAGGCCAAGTGCAGGCCGATTTGCATTTCCAGCCCTTCGAGTTGAACCCCCACATGCCCCCGGGGGGTCAAGATTTGGGAGAGCACTTGAGCGAAAAATATGGCTCAACGGCAGAGCAACAAGCGCAGATTCGCCAGACCATTGCCGCCCGAGGGGCCGAAGTCGGGTTTGAGTTTCACCCCGGGGGGCGCGGTCGTGTCTACAACACCTTCAATGCCCATCGCTTGCTGCACTGGGCCGAGGGCCAAGGCGCTGGTGCTCAGCATGCCCTTAAAAAAGCATTTTTGCAGTCCTACCAAGGGCGTGCCGAATGCGTCGAAGTTGCCGAAGTCTTGCTGGCCAGTGTGGCCGCAGCGGGTTTGGATGTGGCTGCTGCCCGCGAAGTGCTCCTCAGCGATGCGCATGGCGCCTCGGTGCGCGAGCGCCAGCAGTTTTATGCCCAAGCCGGCATTCGCTCGGTGCCTGCGGTCATCATCAACGACCGTCATTTGATCTCGGGCGGGCAGCCTGTCGAAGTGTTCGAGCAAGCCTTGCGCCGCATCGCTTCGGGCGAAGTGTCCTGAGCCGACCCCTCACGTCTGCATCATGCACAAGCTGAACACGGCGCGTCGCCACTTATTGCAAGGCTCCACAGGCCTTTGGACCGGGGTGTTGTTGGCCAACCTGGCCGCCAGCCCTCGTGCATGGGCCAACGAGGCCTTGGCCCGGATTTGGCAGCGCGAGGGTGGGGTGCTCATGGTTCGACATGCCACGACCGAATCGGGCTTGGGCGATCCGCCTGGGTTTGCCTTGGGTCAATGTCAAACCCAACGCAATCTGAGCGAGCAAGGGCGTCAGGAATCACGCGATCTGGGGCGCTGGATGCAGGCCCAGCCCGTCAAGCCTGATGCGGTGCTCAGCAGCCAATGGTGCCGTTGCCAAGACACGGCCCGGCTGGCCTTTGGTGCCTATGACAACTGGTGGCCTTTGAACTCGACCTTTGCAGGCCAAGGCGACGCCAATGCACAAGCCTTGGCCATGCGAGCCCGTTTGCGTGAGTTGCCACCCGGGCGACGTGAAGTCTGGGTCACCCACCAGGTCAACATGACGGCGCTGACCGAGGCTTATCCGGCCATGGGGGAGGTTTTTTTGGTCGATCGACAAGCTCGATTGCTGGCGCGGGGACGCATGACATGACCCTCTTGAGGGACGTGGGCACTGGTTTGGTGGCATCTGCTGCGCTGGTTTGTGCAGGGGCTTGGGCTCAGGTGGGGGACCTCGTGCCATTGGGCGACTGGGCCATCGACCGCACCGAAGTCACCATCGGCCAGTTTGAGCGCTATGTGCGGGCCACCAGCACCGTGACCCGCGCCGAAAAAGAGGGCGGTGGTTTTGAATATGGCGCGGGCTGGGAGCGCCGCCCCGGCTGGTCTTGGCGCAAGCCCGATGGCGTGGCCCCGGTGAGCGCTGATTTGCCCGCCGTTCATTTGGACTTTGCCGAGGCGCAGGCTTACTGCCGGTGGGCCGGAGGGCGTTTGCCCAGCGGGGCCGAATGGCAAAAGGCCGGGTTTACCGAGCTGCGCGATGCACCGCCTGCCCCTTGGGTCAAGGGCCGTACCTACCCCTGGACCACGGGCGACAGCCCGCAAGGTGCCAACACCAGCGATGCCGACCCGTGGCCCAGGGCCGCACCCGCAGGGGCCACACGCCAAGGCGTGAACGGCTTGTACGACATGGGGGCCAATGTGTGGGAATGGACCACCGATGCTCAGGGCAAGGAGCGCCGAACGGTGGGTGGTTCTTGGTGGTACGGCGCCTTCAACATGAAGGCCGATGTGCAGGCCTACAAGCCGGCTGACTTTTACGCGGTCTACATTGGCTTTCGTTGCGCCTACGACCTCAAGCCCCCGCAGGCAAACCCCGCCCGCGCCCCAATGCCTGTGGGCCAGTCCAGGCCATGATGCATTCCCTGCCCGAGGGCTACCGCGCCCTGGTCATCGGTGCCCGTGGTGCCATCGGCAGCGCTTTGCTGCTGCAGCTGCAAAACGATCCGCGCTGCGCCACCGTGAAGGGCGTGTCGCGTGACAGCTCGCCAGGGCTTGATCTGTTGAGCGAAACCAGCATCTCCGACTGCGCCCGTGACTTGGCCTCACAAGGCCCCTTTCATCTGGTGCTGGATGCCACTGGGGCCTTGACCTTGAACGGGCGTGGCCCTGAAAAAAGGCTGGACGAATTGGAGGCGACCCTTTTGCTGAGTGCCATGCACCTCAATGCCGTGGGCCCCAGTCTCTTGCTCAAACACTTTGTTCCTTTGCTGGCCCCTGGTCAACGGGTGATTTGGGGCAAGTTGTCGGCACGGGTGGGCAGCATCGAAGACAACCACAAAGGTGGCTGGTACGGTTACCGGTCGGCCAAGGCGGCGCTGAACATGTTGCTGCAAACCGCCGCCATTGAAATCGCCCGACGCAGGCCACTGGCTGTGGTGGCCGCTTTGCAGCCTGGCACCGTGCAATCCCCGTTGAGCCAGCCCTTTGTGGGCTCAGACGCATTGCCCCCTGAACAAGCAGCCCAGCGGCTGTTGGCGGTGCTGGACGCCTTGTTGCCCACCGGTCGGGCCCAATTTGTGGACCACCTCGGTCAGCACTTGGCTTGGTGAGGTGTTCAAGGCACGCAGTGCCTCACCGCATTGCCCAGCGATGCCGGTGAAATGTGGCCCGCAGTGACAATGGTGCAGGCATTGGGAGCCAAAAACACGCACCCACCGGGCACTTGGCCATCGACTTGCTGGCCCAGTTCGCTTTGGGCTTGTTTGCACAGGGTGTCGGCGTCTTTGCGGCTCAGCCAACGCACCTGGTCGGGCAGTTTTTGTCGCCAACCCAGTCCCAGTTCACCCACGGCGGCACCAAACTCAAAACAATCCTCTGTGCGCTCGGCCCCTTGTGGGTTCGGTGCGCCTTTGCCGGCTTGGCACATTGGGGGCATCTCCAGGGCTGCAGTGGGCGGTGTGTCGGCCCAGGCGGCGCTCTGGCAGGCCGCGCAGAGCCCAACGGCTACCACCAGCGTTCTGATCGCTTGGTCCAGGGGTGAACTGTCTTGAAATAGGCGGGGGACAGGGGTCATGCTGAGGGCTTTCAAGTCAGATAAGACAGCACGCGCTTGATCAGCAAAGTGCGGTTGAAGGGTTTGAGCATGCATTCGTTCATGCCACTTTCAATGCAGCGGGCCCACTCCTGCGTGTCGGCGTTCGCCGTCAGCGCAATGATGGGCGTGTCGCACCGAGGCTTGGGCAGCTCGTGGCGAATTTTCTGGCAAGCACTTTGGCCGTCCATCTCGGGCATCAGCAGGTCCATCAAGACCACGTCAAACACCGCACCATCGCGCACGGCTTCAAAGGCTTTCAGGCCGTTGTCGACCGTGACCACTTCGGCTTTCGGAAAGTGGCGACGCAATTGCAGCGAGGCGATTTGGCGGTTCATGGGGTTGTCGTCGGCGATCAGCACCCGCAGGGATTTTTCACTCAAGGTGTCTTCTTCTTGCCTGGGCGCGTTTTCAGGCGGTGGGCAAATGGTGCACGGCAGCGACACATCAAAGGTGCTGCCCACACCCGCTTGGCTTTGCAAGCCAATGCGTCCACCCATGGCTTCGACCAAGCCCCGCGTGATCGACATGCCCAAGCCATTGCCCCCAAAACGGCGTGCGATGGTGTTGTCCGCTTGAGAAAAGCTTTCAAATACGCGGTGGTGCAATTGCGGTGCTATGCCGATGCCCGTGTCGCGCACCGTCAAGTGGATGAATGGTGGTGCGCTGCCGGGAGCCGCGCCAGGGGCGCTGCAATGTAAAAAAACTTCGCCTTGTGCTGTGAACTTGATGGCGTTGCCCAACAGATTCACCAAAATTTGTGTGAGGCGGTGACTGTCCCCCAACATCCACTTTGGCACCTCGGGGTCTATGCGCAGGTGGTAGTGCAAGGGCTTGGTTTCAGCGCGTCGTTTGAGCAACTGAAAACCCATCTCCACCGTTTCGTGCAGGTTAAACGCCTCTTTAACCACCTGCAGCCGACCGGCCTCCATTTGGGCGTGGTCCATCAGATCATTGACGATGGTCAAAAGGTGCTCGCCAGATTTCTGGATGTCCACCATCTTGGCGCGGACCTCGTCATCGAGTTGTGGGTCATGTTGAATCAAATCTGCCAAACCCAGTATCGCGTTCATGGGTGTGCGCAATTCGTGGCTGACGGAGGCCACGAACAGGTCTTTTTGTTGTTGTGTTTGCCGCAGTTGTCGGTGAATTTGCCGCAATCGACGGCGGTTTTTTTGCATCGCCTGCATGCGTTGACTGCGCACCACATTCATGTGAAAGAGCACCGCCACTTGCATGCCAAAGATCACCACCGCCATCATCAAATGCCAATGAAGCAGGTCCTGCGGCAAGATGGACAAGTTCATCTCGCCGCCCAAGAGGGCGTAGCCGTACAGGCCCACAATCAACAACCAGCCTGTGCTCAGACCCACTATCTTGGCGCGATGGCTGTAGGCCAACAAGGCGGGCAACGTGGCCAAGGCCAGCCAACTGATGCTGGCCGAATAAATGCCCCCGGTCAGCCAAGTGATGCTCAGTGCCTGCGCCAAGGTCAGGGCTTGCAATGCCGCGATCAAGGGGCTCAAACGCCAGCCCAGGGCACGCAGTCCACCCAAGGTCAATAGGCCGGCAATGCCCAGCGCATTGACCCCCACGCCCAGTCCAAATCCCAGGCTCCATGACACCAAGGCAAAAGCACCATAGCCCAAGCCCAGGATGAGCAGGAACGAAAAAAACAAGCCCTCACGCTCTTTGCCATCCGCATGTTGGACCCGGTCGAACCATGAAAAAAGTCCCGAGGGGGGACGCAGTGAGGTGGACGGCGGCATGGCAGGTGTTTTCTGATAATTTTTTTGAATACCAAATGCTACATGAAATAACCGCATTCAAAAGCCCGCCCCGAGCAGCCCCCTTGACGGTTTGGCCTGTGGGTGCTTATTGAGAACACAGCAGGCGACGCACCAGGCGCCTAGGCTCTGATGCCCAAGGCTGAACCGCCACAATCGAGCCCTGAATTTCCAAACAACAAACAAAGGGATGGATGTGACGTTTCAAACTTGGTGGCTTTTTGTCGTGATGACTTTTGTGGTGTCGGCCACACCCGGACCCAATATGCTCTTGGTCATGAGCCATGGGGCCAGATCGGGCTGGCGTGCGGCTGTCTTGACCATGGCCGGTTGCATGAGCGCTTTGCTGTGCATGATGAGTCTTTCGGCGGCAGGTTTAGGCGCTTTGCTCACCCACTTTCCGATGGTGTTTGATGCGCTGCGTTATCTGGGGGCGGCCTATTTGGCGTATTTGGGCTACAAATTGTGGGCATCGACCGTGCGCCGCCCTGAAGCAGGCCCTGCCATTGCCGACGAGCCCACGCGCAGCGGCGCTTCATTTTTCCGCCAAGGCCTGGCCGTGGCGGCCAGCAACCCCAAGGCGATCGTGTTTTGCGCGGCCTTTTTTCCCCAATTCATCCATCCTGATCGGCCCGCCTTGGTGCAATTTGGGGTTTTGATGGCCACTTTCAGCGTCATCGAAGTCAGTTGGTACCTGATTTACGCCCTCAGTGGCCACAAGCTGTCACGCTATTTGCAGCAAACCCACGTCATCCAAAATTTCAACCGCGTCACAGGGGGCGTGTTTGTGGGCTTTGCTGCTTTGATGGCCATCAGCCGTTGAAGCCACGCTCTGTGCATGGGTTCGGGTTTACCCCCGGTAACTGTGCGTCAAGCTGTGGATAAGCCCATGAACAAGCCTTGAAACCCGCGCCCCTGTTGGTCTGGCGGGGTGTGCTCAATGTTTAAGCAGGCGCCCCAATGTGGGCCTGTTTGTTTCGTCTTGCAGGTCGATGCCCTTCAGATCAGCCCAGCGCCCGGGCGATTTTGTGGCGCGGCACGGTGGTTTTGGGGCACTGGCCCTTGGGCAGTTCAAACCACTGGCGCACATCGTTGTCCACCCCCACGCCGTGCATGAAGTTGTAAATGGCTTTTTTCAGGCCTTGGCCCAGCAGGTCGTGGTCCACACCGGGGGGCATGCGGGTGGGGTCGACAAAGCCCACGTCGTTTTTGGCAAAGGTGCCCTCGGGCAGGGGCAGCAGTGTCACGCCGTAAGCCTCGGGGTTTTGTCCTACGGGCGAATGCACGGTGCAGACAAAGCGGTGAAAAAAGCCGCTGTGGATGCAGCCGTTTTCAAACAGCTGGCGCACGTATTCGAGCGCGTCCACCGTGTCCTGCACGGTTTGTGTGGGAAAACCGTACATCAGGTAGGCGTGCACCAGCACGCCCGCGTCGGCAAAGCCTTTGGTCACTTGCGCCACCTGCTCGACCGAGACGCCTTTTTTCATCAGGGCAAGCAAACGGTCGGATGCGACTTCGAGCCCACCGGACATGGCAATGCACCCGCTTTGCGCCAGCAAGTCGCACAGCTCGGGCGTGAAGGTTTTCTCAAAACGGATGTTGCCCCACCACGAGATTTGCACGCCACGGCGCAGCAGTTCTTCGGCCAAGGCCTTGAGGGCTTTGGGCGGCGCGGCTTCGTCCACAAAGTGAAAGCCGGTTTGGCCCGTTTCGGCCACGATCTGCTCGATGCGGTCCACCAGCGTGCTGGCCTGCGCGGTTTCGTAGCGGCTGATGTAGTCCAGGCTCACGTCGCAAAAGCTGCATTTCTTCCAGTAGCAGCCGTGCGCCACGGTGAGCTTGTTCCAGCGCCCGTCGCTCCATAGCCGGTTCATGGGGTTGAGCATGTCCAGCAGCGACAAGTACTGGTGCAGCGGCAGGCCGTCCCAGGTGGGTGTGCCCACGTCTTCAAACGGCACGTCGGGCTCAGCCAAGTTGATGTATTGCACCTGGCCTGCGTCATTGCAGATGAAGGTGCGCTGCAATCTTTGCAAGCTGCGCTGACCTTTGAGGTGCTCGATCAGGCTCAGCAGCGGGCGCTCGCCGCCGTCGAGCGTCACGAAATCCACATGCTCAAAGACGCGGGCGTCTTTGAGCTCACGCAACTCGGTGTTCACAAAGCCACCGCCCAAAGCGATGCGAATGTGAGGGTGCGAGCGCTTGATGCACTGGGCGATGCGAAACGCCGCATAGACCGAACCGGGGAAGGGCACCGACAGCAGCACCAGCGTGGGCTGGTGGCGCTCAACGGCCTGCAAGGCCAAACGCTCCAGCGTGCTGTCGATCAAATTGGGTGGCTCGGCCAGTGCTTCGGCCAGCGCGTCAAAGCTGGGCTGGCTGGCGGCTAAGCGTTCGGCGTAGCGCACGAACTCAAAGCCTTCGTCCACGGCGTCGCGCAGCACATCGGCCACATCGTTCAGGTACAGCGTGGCCAGGTGCCGGGCGCGGTCGGTCTGGCCCAAAGCGCCAAAAGCCCAGCCAATGGGGTCGCCCGTACCATCGTCCTCATAAGCGTCGAGTGCTGCAAAGCGCGGGCCTTCGGGCAAAAAGCCCCGGCCTGCGATGCGGTGGCTCAGCGTGCTGTCGCGGCCCTGCAAAAAGGCGATCACCGGGTCGATGCTGACCGCGTAGTCGTTGAAGTGGTCGAGGAAAAAGTTCACCGGACCCGAGCGCTCTTCGACAGGCAAAGCCAGTGCCACGTCGCGCAGATCGTTCAGCCCCTTTTTGTTCAGCAAGGCCAGCACGGTGGCCAGCGCCAAGTCAACTTGTGCCGCATCAAAACCCCGCGAACGCAAAAAACCCGTCAAGTAGGCCGTGGACGGGTAGGGCGTGTTGAGCTGCGTCATCGGCGGGATGAGGCTGAGCACTTTGAACGGGGTGTTGCTGGGCATCAGGCGGAGGGTTTTCTAAGCGGAGTGGGGATTATCGACTGAGCAAGCCACTTGAGCCTTCGATTGCGGGGGCCGCCTCTCGCAAGAATCAGCGGTTTTTGGGGGTTAACATCCAAGAGCTCTCAAGTTTTAGCTCTGTTGTTTCAAATGCACTCCTCGCTCGAAGCGCCTCAAGGCGTTGCCATCTCCCTGTCCGCCTTGATGGTTCAGCCCAGCGACCAAGCCCCGCTCACGCCGGCGCAGCAGCGCTTCAACGCCTTGCTGGCCCGCATCGAGCAGCTTTCGGGCCATATCGAGCGGCTGCAGGCGTGGTCGGACCGGCACCGTTATGCGCACATTCAGGCCCTGCGCGAATCGGTGCAGCTGGCGCAGACCCACCGCAAAAGCCTGCTGCTCTTTGTGCACGAACGCCTGCAAACGGCAGATTTCACCGACCGTCAGCAACGCATGGCGCGGGGACTGGTGCGCGGTTTGATCGACCAATTGGCCGCCAGTGCCGACCCGCAAATTCAGGCCCTGGCCGATTTGTACGTGAGCGATGAAGAGACCCAGGAAGCGGCCGAAGAACAGGCCGAGGCGGCGCAGCGCTTGCGTGAACGCATCGAAGAAGCGCTGGGCCAGCCCATTGAAAAACCTGGCCAATACCAAACGCCCGAAGAGATGATGCAAGCGGGCATGCGCCAGTGGCAACGCCAGCAAGAGGCCGACGAGCAGCGCAAGGCGGCCAAGCGTGCTGCAAAAAAAGCCCAAAAACAAGCCCACAAGAAAAGCGCTGCGGCCGAAAAAGGCGAAGTGCCGCCTGCCTTGCTGCGCGAGGTGGACGCGAAAAGCGCCATCCGCACGGTGTTCAGGCAGTTGGCCAGCGCCTTGCACCCTGACCGCGAGCCCGACGAACAAGAGCGCTTGCGTAAAACTGCGCTGATGAGCGAAGTCAACGCCGCTTATGAAAAAAACGACCTGAGCACCTTGCTGCGTCTGCAAATGCAGGTGACGAAGGTCAACCCGCAAAACTCCGCCCGCATGGCCGATGCCCAGCTGATGGCCATGGCTTCGTTGCTCAAAGAACAGGTGACGGCTTTGGAGGACGATCTGGACGAATTGCAAAGCCGCCTGAGCCGCGAGTTGTGCGTGCCGGTGCGGGCCGAGGCCGACGAGGTGGTGATGACGCAAGCCCTGCAGCGCATTCAGGCCGACCAGCGCCACAGCGCCGACAGCCTTGCGGCCGATTTACGCCGCATTCAGAACGATGCCGAACTCAAGCGCTGGCTCAAAGAGCAGTGGCAGCTGGCTAAAGCCACTTCTGCATGAAGCTGGCCTGGCCTGCTGCCGGGTCCAAGGCATAGGGCTCAAAGCCAAAACCCAGGTAACTCTTCAAGGCCCGCGCGTTGCCGGTCAACACTTCCAGCGTGAGCTTGCAGCAGCCACGGTCCTTGGCGTGTTGCTCTGCAGCTGCCAGCAAAGCCTGACCCACCCCCGCGCCCCGGTGACCCGGTAGCACGGCGATGTCGTGGATGTTCATCAAGGGCTGTGCCTTGAAGGTCGAATAGCCCTCGATGCAGTTGACCAGACCCACGGGCGCATCGTCCAGCCAGGCGATGAAGCTGGCCGCATCGGTGCGAGCGGCCAGGTCATCGCACAGGCGCGCTTTCACATCCTGCGCCAGTGCTTCGCCGCCGCCCATGGGGTCTTGGGCATAAGCGTCCAAAAGCATCACCAGCGCGTTGCGGTGGGCGGGGTTTTGGTAATCAACGGGCAGGATGTGAAGCGGCATGGTCAGGCGGTGGCAGGCGTGTTGAAGGAGCGCACATTGTCCTTCATGCCCTGCATCACATGCCCGGCCAGCTGGTGGGCTGTGATGGCGGACAAGGTCCAGCCCAAGTGCCCGTGACCGGTGTTGTAGAACACGTTGGCCTTCTTGCCAGCGCCCACACGCGGCAGCATGTTGGGCATCATGGGGCGCAGACCGGCCCAGGGCACAACCTTGCGGGTGTCGATGTCCGGAAAGCACTGGTTGACCCATTGAATCAAGGGCTGGATACGGTCTGCACGGATGTCCAGGTTGATGCCGTTGAACTCGGCTGTGCCCGCCACGCGAAAACGGTCATCGCCCAAGCGGCTGGTGACCAGCTTGGTCTCGTCGTCCAGCAAACTCACCTGGGGCGCTGCCGCCTGGCTGGCACCATCGGGCAAATTCACAGTGATGGAGTAGCCTTTGACGGGGTAAACGTTCAGGCGGTCACCCAACTGTGCGGCCAGGCGGCGGCCATGGACACCTGCGCAGATCACGATGCCGTCGAAGGTGAGTGAGTCCGTTTCTCCGGCATGTCGCACTTGGACAAAAGCGCTTTGCCCATTCGCAGCGACGCTCAGGACCTCGTGCTCATTGAGGATTTTCACCCCCAGGCGTTCGCAAGCTTTGGCCAGGCCGAAGGTGAATTTGTGGATATCGCCCGTCGAGTCGCTTTCGGTGAAATAGCCGCCGTAGTACTGACCCTGCAACGTGGGCTCAATGGCTTTCATTTCGTCGGGCGTCACGGCGCGGCGTGGCAGGCCGCCTTGGGCCAGCAGCTTGGAGACTTCACCGGCGTGGTCAAAGCCCTTTTTGTCGCGGTAGATGTGCAAGATGCCTTCGCGTTTGTGGTCAAAGTCAATGCCCTCGGCCTGGGCCCAGGCAAAGTGGTGCTCGCGCGATTCAATGGCCAGCCGAGCCGTGGCGATGGTGTTGTCTTTGTATTTGGGAATGGCCGCCACAAATTCGGCCATCCAGCTGAGTTTGTGCCAGGTGGGCGCGGGGTTCATGAGCAGGGGTGCGTCGCTCTTGAACATCCACTTCAGGCCCTTGATGATGGTGGACGGGTGGGTCCAGACTTCGGCGTTGGATGCCGAGAGTTGACCCCCATTGGCATAGGAGGTTTCCATGCCGGGGTAGCGGTTTTTTTCGATCAGGGTGACTTCAAAACCCTGTTGAACCAAGGCATACGCGGAGGTGACGCCAGTGATGCCGCCGCCAATGATGACCATGTGCTTTTTCATGAAGCTTCTCTCATTTCAACGTCTCAAACAGTGGGACACGCTGCGCACCGAATGTGCGCGGCATGACCCCCTCTGTTTGAAACCTGAGAGATTCACCTCGTATGAGGCTTGCTCCTGCGGTGGACCCGGGTGACGAACCGGGGTCGCTCTTCAGAGTGTGTGGCGCTTTGAACGCCGTTTCGCATCGGTCCTTTGGCCTGAGAGTTTCCGGGGTGGTTGCTCCTTCGGCGCTGCACGGGATTTATCACCGCTGTGCAGGCTCTCCCGACGCGAAAATTGATTGTAGTTGACGGGTCCTGTTTTGAGTGAAGTTTTCGATCGATCGAATGCCCGATCAGGCTTCGTAGTCGCTCAGTGGGATGCAGCTGCAAAACAGGTTGCGGTCACCGTAGACGTTGTCAACCCGACCCACCTGGGGCCAGTACTTCACGCTGCCCGGCACGCGCTGGGCTTGGGCGGCACCGACTTCGCGGCTGTAGGGACGGGCCCATTCGCTGCCGAGCAGGCTGTCTGCGGTGTGTGGTGCGTGTTTCAGCGGGTTGTTGTCTTGTGGCCATGTGCCGGTTTCGACTTGGCGGATCTCTTCGCGGATGGCGATCATGGCGTCGATGAAACGGTCAATTTCTTCGAGCGTTTCGCTTTCGGTGGGCTCGACCATCAGGGTGTTGGCCACTGGAAAGCTCAGCGTGGGCGCGTGAAAGCCATAGTCCATCAATCGCTTGGCCACGTCTTCGGCCATCACGCCGCAGCTTTCCTTGAAGTGGCGCAGGTCGAGGATGCACTCGTGGGCCACATGGCCGTTGTCACTGGCGTACAGCGTGGGGTAGTGGGGGGCCAGGCGCTTGCTGATGTAGTTGGCCGCCAAAATGGCCGACTCGGTCGCGTGCTTCAGGCCCTCGGCGCCCATCATGCGGCAGTACATCCAGCTGATGGGCAGCACGGCGGCATTGCCCAGCGGCGCTGCGCTGACCGCGCCTACACCGTTGACCGGCACACCGCCTGTGGCGTGGCCGGGCAGGTAGGGCACCAGGTCTTGCACCACGCAAACGGGGCCGACACCGGGGCCGCCACCGCCGTGGGGGATGCAGAAGGTCTTGTGCAGGTTCAGGTGGCTCACGTCGCCGCCAAACTCGCCGGGGGCGGCCACGCCCACCAGGGCGTTCATGTTGGCGCCGTCCACGTACACACGACCGCCGTGCTGGTGCACCAGTTCGCACAGGGCTTTGACTTGGGTCTCGAACACGCCATGCGTGCTGGGGTAGGTGATCATCACAGCGGCCAGGTTGGTGCTGTGCTGCTCGCACTTGGCCTGCAGGTCGGCCATGTCCACGTTGCCGTTTTCATCGCACTTGGTCACGACCACGGTCATGCCGACCATCTGGGCGCTGGCGGGGTTGGTGCCGTGGGCACTCGACGGGATCAGGCAGATGTTGCGGTGGCCCTGGCCTTGGGCGCGGTGGTAGGCCTGAATGACCAAAAGACCGGCGTACTCGCCTTGCGAACCGGCGTTGGGCTGCAGGCTGATGCCTTTGTAGCCGGTGGCCTGGCACAGCCAGTCGCGCAGTTGTTGGTCCAGCAGTTGGTAGCCTGCCAGTTGGTCGGCGGGGGCAAAGGGGTGCACGTTGGCAAATTCGGGCCAGGTGATGGGGATCATCTCGCTGGTCGCATTGAGCTTCATGGTGCAGCTGCCCAGCGGGATCATGCTGCGGTCCAGCGCGAGGTCTTTGTCCGACAGCTGGCGAATGTAGCGCAGCATGCCGGTTTCGGAGTGGTAGCGGTTGAACACCGGGTGCGTGAGGAAGGTGCTGGTGCGGCGCAGCTCGGTCGGGATCAAGGGCTCGACGCCTTTTTCAAACGCATCGAAGCTGGGCAGGGCCTGACCTTGGGTGGCTGACTCGCTGGCGAACACTTGCCACAGGGCTTGGATGTCCTCGCGCGTGGTGGTCTCGTCCAGCGAGATCGACACGCTCTTGTCGCAAGCCTTGCGCAGGTTCATGCCCGCTTGCCGGGCCCGTTCGATGAGCGAGGCCGACGACTCGCCGATGGCGATCCACACGGTGTCAAAGGCGGTTTCTTTGCGCAGCTTGAAGCCCAGGCTCTGCAGACCTTGCGCAAAGATCGCGGTGTAGCTTGCCACGCGGCGGGCAATGCGCTTCAAACCTTCGGGGCCGTGGTACACGGCGTACATGCTGGCCACCACAGCGGGCAGCACCTGCGCAGTGCAGATGTTGCTCGTGGCTTTTTCGCGGCGGATGTGCTGCTCGCGGGTTTGCAGGGCCAGGCGGTAAGCGGGTTTGCCGTGCACATCCACACTCACGCCGACCAAGCGGCCGGGCAGCGAGCGTTTGTAGGCGTCCCGGCAGGCCATGAAGGCGGCGTGCGGCCCCCCTGCGCCCATGGGCATGCCAAAGCGCTGCGTGGTGCCCACCACGATGTCGGCACCCATCTCACCTGGGGGCTTGAGCAGGGTGAGGGCCAGCAGGTCAGCGGCCACGATGAGGGCGGCGGATTGCGCGTGGCTTTGGGCTGCGTAGCCACTGAGGTCTTCCACCAGTCCGGTGCTGCAGGGGTACTGCACCAGCGCGGCAAAGTGCTCGGCGTTCAACGCAGCGGTGAAGGCGTCTGCACTCTGCGGCACCAGTACTTCAATGCCCAGCGGTTGGGCGCGTGTCTGGATCACCTCAATGGTTTGTGGGTGGCAGGCGCGAGACACCACAAACACCCGGCTCTTGCTTTTGACGGTGCGCATGGCCAGCGTCATGGCCTCGGCGGCAGCCGTGGCCTCGTCGAGCATGGAGGCGTTGGCGATGTCCATGGCCGTCAAGTCGGTCACCATGGTCTGGAAGTTCACCAGCGCTTCCATGCGGCCTTGTGAAATTTCGGCCTGGTAGGGCGTGTAGGCGGTGTACCAAGCGGGGTTTTCCAGAATGTTGCGCAGGATCACGCCGGGGGTGTGTGTGCCGTAATAGCCTTGGCCGATGAAACTCTTGAGCAACTGGTTTTGCTGCGCCATGTTTTTGAGCTCGGCCAGTGCCGCTGCCTCGGTCACCGGGGCGGGCAAGTCCATGGCCTGGGCGCGGGCGATGCTGCGCGGCACGATGGACTCGATCAGGGCGCTGCGCGAGGCCTCGCCGATCACGCTGAGCATGTGCTGTTCGTCGGCAGCGCTGATGCCAATGTGGCGGGCGATGAATTCGGACGGGTTTTCGAGTTCGCCCAAGGGCTTGAGGGTGGACATCAGCATGTGTGGCTCCGTTTAAAACATTCGGCAAGTGGCACGGTGTGCCATTTGCCCAAGGTTCTGGATGGGAGGGCGTGGTGTTTGTCATGCCCGACCTGATCGGGCATCCATGTCTTTCATTGGCGACCATCGTCCTTGACAAGATGGACCCCGGATCAAGTCCGGGGTGACATGAGCAGGTTCAGCCTGCAGAAAACGCTTTGTAGGCCGTCTCGTCCAGCAGAGCATCAGCCTGCGCCGGGTTGGACAACTTGACCTTGAAGAACCAGCCTTTGCCCAGCGGGTCGGTGTTGGCCAGCGAGGGGTCGCCGCGCAGTTCTTCGTTGACTTCGGTGATCTCGCCGTCCACGGGCATGTAAACGTCGGCGGCGGCCTTGACCGACTCGACCACGCCAGCCACTTCTTTGGCTGCGAAAGACTTGCCGACTTCGGGCAGGTCCACAAACACCACATCGCCCAGCGCATCTTGTGCGTGGTGGGTGATGCCGACGACGGCGGTGTCACCGTCAATTTGCAACCATTCGTGGTCTTCGGTGTACTTGATCATGTGGGCTCCTTGTGTATGGGGTTCGGTTCGTTTAATTGGGGTCAGATCCCAATTGTTTGGCTTGGATGGGTGTGTGGATTTAATTGGGATCTGACCCCGATTAATTTCAACCACGGAAATAGCGGTTGGGCACGAAGGGCAGGGCGCTGACTTTCATGGGCACGGCTTTGCCGCGCACCATGGCGTTCAGGCGTGTGCCTGCTGGCGCATATTCTGCCTGCACATAGGCCAGCGCCACGGGCTGATCGGCGGTGGGAGCGAGCAGGCCGCTGGTGACTTCGCCCACTTTTTGACCGGCTTCGTTGTGCAACTCAACGTGCTCGCGCACCGGCACGCGCTCCAGGCCCACCAGACCCACACGCAAGCGCTGCGCCGGGGCTGTGCCGTCCTGCTGAGCCAAAATTTTGGCCGCACCGGGGAAGCCGCCTGCACGCGCGCCACCTGTGCGACGCACCTTCTGCATGGCCCAGTTCAGGCCCGCTTCGACCGGGGTGGTGGTGGTGTCGATGTCGTTGCCGTACAGGCACAGCCCGGCTTCCAGGCGCAGCGAGTTGCGGGCACCCAGGCCAATCGGCTTGACCTCGGGCTGGGCCAGTAGGGTGCGGGCAAAGGCCTCGGCGGCGTGTGCGGGCAGGGAAATTTCGAAACCGTCTTCGCCGGTGTAGCCGCTGCGGGTCACGTAAAGATCTGCGCCATCCACCTCAAAGGCTGCGCCGGTCATGAACACGAGTTTTTCCACACCGGGCAACAGGCGTTGCAAGGCGGTCACGGCTTGTGGGCCTTGCAGGGCCAACAAGGCGCGGTCAAATTGAGGCGTGATGGTGCAGCGGCTGCCAATGCGCTCTTGGATGTGGGCCAAATCGCCGTGTTTGCAGGCACCGTTGACGATCACAAAAATGTCCTCGCCCCTGTTCACGAACATCAGGTCGTCGATGATGCCGCCCTCGTCATTGAGCAGCAGGCCGTAGCGTTGTTTGTTCACGCCCAGGCCCATCACGTCCACCGGCATCAGGCTCTCGAAGGCGGCTGCGGCGTCTGGCCCGCTCAGGCACAACTGGCCCATGTGCGAGACATCGAACAGGCCAACGGCAGTGCGGGTGTGGTGGTGCTCAGCCACCAAGCCTGCGGGGTATTGCACGGGCATGCAGTAACCCGCAAAAGGCACCATGCGGGCGCCCAACTCGATGTGCAGCGCGTTCAAAGGGGTGGTGAGCAGGTCGGCAGCAGCGGTCACAAAAAACTCCAAGGGCAATGGAAAACCACAGCACATGCTGTGGCGCTTGCCCTCGCTGTCCGCTTTACCTGAGAGATTCGCCGGGAACATTCAGCCCAAAAGCCAAACGTTCTGCGGGTTGCTCCTTCGGTGGATGCCGTGACTCGATGGCCCGGCACCTCTCTCCAGTGAGGTAACGCTTTTGATAAAGCGTTTTGTCAGTCCTTTTGCCTGAGCGTTCAGCAGTTTTTCAAACCGCCTGCGCCTTCGGCGGCCTGACTTGTTTCATGTAGACAGTAGCTGCATGAGGCAAGTCAGGCGCTCTCCTGACAGGGGTGGATTCTAGCTTTATTTGGCGTACACCAAATCCCGCAAAGTCAAAGACAGGGCAGGCACATAGCTCACCACCATCAAGCAGACCAGAATCACCAGCACGAAGGGGACCAAGTCTTTGATCATCCGGTCCAGCGAAATTCGCGCCACCGTGCACGCTGCAAACAGGTTCACACCAAAAGGCGGTGTGATCATGCCCAAAGCCAGGTTGACCACCATGACCAGACCAAAGTGCACCGGGTCAATGCCGAAGTGCACGGCCACAGGGGCCAAGATCGGGGCCAGCACAATGATGGCGGCGCTGGTCTCGATGAACATGCCAATGAGGAACAAGGCAGCGTTCACACCCAACAAGAAGTAAGCAGGTGACTTGAGCACATCTTGCAACCAGTGGCCAATGGCCTCGGGCACACCTGCACGGGTGATCAGGAAGGCGAACAAGCCTGCGTTGGCAATGATGAACATGATCACCGCGCTGGACAGCACCGATTTGCGCATGATCATGGCCAAGTCTTTCAGCTTGATCTCGCGGTAAATCAAGGTGCCCACAATCAGCGCGTAGAACACCGCCACGGCAGACGCTTCGGTGGGGGTGAACACCCCGCCGTAGATGCCGCCCAAAATGATCACAGGCATCATGAGCGCCCAACCGGCTTGCCAAGAGGCTTTGCCAAAGCTCAGACGTCCCTCGCCGTCGTTCTTGCCCCAGCGTTTGTATTTGCAATACACCCACACCCAGAACATCAAGGCCGCGCCAATGAACAGGCCAGGACCGAAACCGGCGATGAACAATTCGCCAATCGAGACTTCGGCGCTGACGCCGTACAGGATCATGGGAATCGAGGGCGGGATGATCACGCCCAACTCGGCCGAGGTGGCTTGCAAAGAAGCCGCATAGGTGGTGGGGTAGCCATGCTTGATGAGCGCGGGGATCAAGATGGTGCCAATGGCAAACGTGGTGGCCACCGACGAGCCCGATACGGCCGCAAAAATCATGCAGGTCAGCACGCAGGTCATGGGCAAGCCGCCTTGCACGCCACCCACAATGCTTTTGGCAAATTCCACCAAGCGGCGCGAGATGCCACCGGTTTCCATGATGTTGCCCGCCAAAATGAAGAAGGGGATGGCGGCCAGCGGGAATTTGTTGATCGAATTGAACATCTCCTTGACGGAGATGAGCATGTTGGCGTTGCCAATTTGGATGCCGACAATCGCCGACAAGCCAATGGACACGGCCACGGAAATGGTGAGTGCAAAGCACAGCACCATGGTGCAAAGCATGACGACGCTCATTGTGCGGTCTCCAATTCAAGGCGCTGTGGATCGAGCCAATTGCCAATGATGCTGATCACGCTGAAACACGCGCCCACTGGCAAAGCCATGTAGGCCCAAAACATGGACACGTCTTCCAGGCCAATCATGGACTGGACCTTGCCTCGGTTGGCGTAGTCCCAGCCCCACCAAATGATGATGCAGACCAAGGTGAGCGCAGCCAAAGCCACGGCGGTGTCGAGCACTTTTTTCATGCGCGGGCCGCTCCAGCGGTAAAGCACGTCCACGCTGACCATCGCGCCTTGACGGAAAGCCATGGGGATGCCCATGAACACCATCCAGATCAGGCTGAATCGTATGAGGACCTCTGTCCATTCAACAGGAACTTCCAGCACGAAGCGGGTGAAAATTTGCAGCATGCCCAAACAGGCCGCCAAGGCCAACATCAAGCAGGCTACAAGCATGGAAAAAGCGGTGGTCCACTTTTCTATGCTCAGATAAAGTGAGCGCATAAAAAATCCTTCACGACAAAATCAAAAAACGCCCGCCAATCCAGGATTGAGCGGGCGCTTTCATGAGCTTTAAATCACTTGTAGTTGCGGATGCGGTCCAAGTTGGCTTTGCCGAACTGCTTTTCAAACTCGGCCATGGCGGGGCCCATGGTGGCCAAGAACTTGGACTTGTCCACGTTCTCGATGATATTCATGCCTTTTTTGCGCAGCTCAGCCACGCCGTTGGCATCGTCTTTGTCCACACGGGCACGGTTGGCTTTGACGGCCTCTTTGGCCGAGTCAAGGAAGATCTGTTTGTCGGCAGCGCTGAGTTTGTCGAACGAGCCCTTGTTCATCAGGATCACCACGGGCGAATAAACGTGGCCTGTGAGTGTCAGGTGCTTTTGCACTTGGTCAAAGTTGGAGGCCATGATCACCGACAGGGGGTTCTCTTGACCGTCCACAGTGCCTTGTTGCAAAGCGGTGAACACTTCAGGGAATGCCATGGGGGTGGTCACAATGCCCAAGCTCTTATAGGCCGCCACGTGCACTGGGTTTTCCATGGTGCGCATCTTCAGACCCTTCAGGTCGCCCGGCTCGTTCACAGCACGCTTGCTGTTGGTCATGTGGCGAACGCCGTTTTCACCCCAAGCCAAAGCCTTGAAGCCTTTGGCGTCAAACTTGGTCAGCAGTTCTTGGCCAATGGGGCCATCCAGTACGGCACGAGCGTGTGCTTTGTCACGGAACAAAAAGGGCACGTCCAGGATGCGCGACTCGGGCACAAAGTTAGGCACGGGGCCTGTGGATGTGGTGGCCAATTCTTGGGTACCCAGTTGAACGGATTCGATGGACTCGCGCTCGCCGCCCAAAGACCCCGAGTAGAAGTTCTGGATCTTGATGCGACCGTTGGTGCGCTTTTCAACTTCTTTGGCCAGGGTGTCGATGGCTTCGCCTTGGTGGGAGTTCTGGCCGACAGAGATGCTGTTGCGCATGGTGACTTGCGCAGAAGCCGTGGTCAGGATACCCATGGCCAAACTCAGGCCCAACATCAGTTTGCTCAATTTCATTCGAAAGCTCCTCGTGGATCGATGGAAACAACAAGCTGCGAATCAACTTGTCATACAAGTTGATTATGGTGTGATCATTGACCGTTTGGCCTAGGGTTTTCGCGGGGTTGCTGTTGCATTGGCGACGCAGCAGGGGCGGGCCGAAAAAAAGAGGCCCCGCAGGGCCTCTTGAACTGAATGCGCAGGACTTACATGCCTGTGTAGTTCGGACCGCCGCCGCCTTCGGGCGTGACCCAGACGATGTTTTGTGTCGGGTCCTTGATGTCGCAGGTTTTGCAGTGCACGCAGTTTTGCGCGTTGATCTGCAGGCGGTCGGAGTTGTCTTCGTTTTTCACGAACTCATAAACGCCAGCAGGGCAGTAGCGACTCTCTGGGCCAGCGTATTTGGCCAGGTTGATGCTGACAGGCACCGAGGCATCCTTAAGCGTCAGGTGGGCGGGCTGGTTTTCTTCGTGGTTGGTGTTGCTGATGAACACGCTGCTCAAGCGGTCGAAGGTGAGCTTGCCATCGGGCTTGGGGTAGTCGATCTTGGGGCAATCGGCCGCAGGCTTCAGATAGGTGTGGTCGGCTTTGTCGCGGCGCAGCGTCCAGGGAATGTGTCCGCGCAGCACGAACTGCTCAAAGCCGTTCATGAGTGTGGCGACCGTCAGGCCCTTCTTGAACCAGGTCTTGAAGTTGCGCGACTTGTTCAGCTCGGTGTAGAGCCAGCTCGCTTCAAATGCTTCGGGGTAGGCGCTCAGCTCGTCGTGTTGGCGACCAGCCACGATGGCGTCGTAAGCCGCTTCGGCGGCCAGCATGCCGGTTTTGATGGCGGCGTGGCTGCCCTTGATGCGGCTCACATTCAGGTAACCGGCATCACATCCCACCAGTGCACCGCCCGGGAACACGGTCTTGGGCAGACTCATCAGACCGCCTGCCGTGATGGCGCGTGCGCCGTAGCCGATGCGCTTGGCATTGACTTCGCCTTTGTCGTTGGTGAAGTACCACTTGATGTTGTTGTGGGTTTTCCAGCGCTGGAATTCTTCAAACGGGCTGAGCCAGGGGTTGGCGTAGTCCAGACCCACCACGTAGCCGATGGCTATTTTGTTGTCGTCCATGTGGTACATGAACGCGCCACCGTAGGTGTCGTTGTTCATGGGCCAGCCAGCGGTGTGCATGACAAAACCGGGGGTGTGGCGTGAAGGGTCGATTTCCCAGACTTCCTTGATGCCGATGCCGTAGGTTTGCGGGTCACGGCCTTCGTCGAGCTTGTATTTGGCGATCAGCTGTTTGCCCAGGTGGCCGCGTGCGCCTTCGGCGAACACGGTGTACTTGGCGTGCAGCTCCATGCCCAGCTGGAAGTTTTCTGTGGGCTCACCATCTTTGCCGATGCCCATATTGCCGGTGGCCACGCCTTTGACAGAGCCGTCTTCGTTGTAGAGCACTTCGGCTGCGGTGAAGCCGGGGAAGATTTCCACGCCCAGGTTTTCGGCCTGCTGGCCCAGCCAGCGGGTGAAATTGGACAGGCTGATGATGTAGTTGCCGTGGTTTTGTGCACACTCGGGCAAGAAAATGCCGGGGGTGCGGGTGGCACCGGTCTCGCTCAAGAAGCTCCAGGCGTCATCGGTCACCGGTTGGTTGAGCGGGGCGCCCAGTTCTTTCCAGTTGGGCAAAAGTTCGGTCAGGGCCTTGGGGTCCATGATGGCGCCCGACAAGATGTGCGCACCGGGCTCACCGCCTTTTTCCAGGACAACGACCGACACGTCGGTGCCTTTTTCAGCGGCCAATTGCTTGAGGCGGATCGCCGTGGACAGGCCGCCGGGGCCGCCGCCAACCACGACCACGTCGTATTCCATGGATTCGCGGGGGTCGTAAGTGCTCAGGATTTCTTCGGGGCTCATGAACTTCTCTTTAAGTGCAAGGGGTCAAAACAAATGCCCACACGAGGTGGCTCAGGGAGAGTGTCGGGCGTGTGACTCATTTTATGCGGCTCTGCCCGGCTTGCCCCGCACAATGGCGTCAACCGTTTTTGCCCGCAGGGGTTCATTCTTGAAGGAGTTGTCATGGCTTATGAAATCGATTTGTCCGGCCGCGTGGCCTTGGTCACGGGCGCTTCGGGTGGTTTGGGGGCTCAATTTGCCAAAACTTTGGCCGCAGCAGGCGCGGGCGTGGTGTTGGCCAGCCGCCGCATGGACAAACTCAAAGATCTGCGGGCTGAGATCGAAGCCGCTGGCGGCGACGCGCATGTGGTCGAGATGGATGTGACCGACCGCCACAGCATCGCGGCGGCCGTGGCGCATGCCGAAACCGAGATGGGCAGCATCGACATCTTGGTGAACAACTCGGGCGTGAGCACCACCCAGCGCATCCAGGATGTGACCGAAGAAGATTACGACTTCATCATGAACACCAATGTGCGCGGTGCGTTTTTTGTGGCGCAAGAGGTGGGCAAACGCATGCTGGCCCGCGCCAAGGGCGCAGCGCCTGGCAGCTTCACGGGCGGGCGCATCATCAACATCGCCTCGATGGCGGGGCTGAAAGTTTTGCCGCAAATTGGGGTGTATTGCATGAGCAAGGCGGCCGTGATTCAGATGACCAAGGCTTTTGCGGTGGAGTGGGGCAAATTTGGCATCAACGTGAACGCCATTTGCCCAGGCTACATCGACACCGAAATCAACCACCACCACTGGCAGACCGAGCAGGGCCAAAAGCTCATCAGCATGCTGCCGCGCAAGCGTGTGGGCCAGCCGCAAGATTTGGACGCTTTGCTGATGTTGTTGGCCAGCGACCAGAGCCACTTCATCAACGGCGCAGTGGTCTCGGCCGACGACGGTTTCGCAGTGTGAGGGTCAGACCATGAAGCTGGAGCTGCCTGAGCACAAAAAGCAAGTGTTTGAGTTGGTCATCCCCATCCGCTGGGGTGACATGGACGCCATGGGCCACGTCAACAACACGGTGTATTTCCGCTACATGGAGACGCTGCGCATTGACTGGTTTGAGGCCATTGGTTGCCAGGTCAACCCGCAAGGGCAGGGGCCGGTGATCGTGAACGCGTTTTGCAACTTTTATAAACAGTTCGAGTTTCCTGGCGACATCCTGGCCAAGATGTTTGTGAGCGATCCGGGTCGCACCACGTTTGAAAGCTGGTGCACGCTGGAGCGCACCGATCAGCCCGGTGTGATCTTTGCCGCAGGCGGGGCCACCACGATTTGGGTGGATTTTCCGAATCAAAAAGCCGTGACTTTGCCCGACTGGGTGCGGGCTTTGGTCAGCGACTGAGCGTGGTTGCTGTTTTGTGGGGGCGCCCCCCCCGTGCGCGAATGCCTTAAGCCGCAGCCTGGGTCGCTGAACCCACCGCACGCCATTGGTCGGCATGGTTTTCCAGCCAATCTTTCGACAAGGTGTCGCTGCCCACTTGCATAGGGTGAAAGTCTTTGCGGGTGTATTCCCAAACGGGCTTGGCCACTCGCCAGACCAGGCCGTGACGTCCCAACAAAAACTTGGAGGCCGACCACCAAGTGGAGGGCTTGAAGAGCGTCTTGTCGTGCCACAGGTTGTTGACCGTCTGGCGAAACACGTCGGTGCTGAACTGCACTGTGACGTACCAAAACCAGCGCATGCGCCAAGCGTGGTTGCCGCCCAGGCGTTGGTACAGGTCAAAAGCCACGCATTTGTGCTCGGATTCTTCGGCCGCGTGCCAACGCCACAAGGTTTTGAGGGGCTCTTGCGCCCCGGCGAACCAGTCGCCGGGCTGGTCCATGCGCTCGAGCGTCAGGTCGCCAAAAATCGAGGTGTAGTGCTCAAAAGCGGCCGTGATGGCCAATTCGTGCAAATAGCCTTTGTCGCTTTTGCTGAAAAACTCTTCGCGGCCTTTTTTCAGACGGCGCTCTGCGCGGGGGCCCCAATGGTTGACCAAGCCTTGCTTTTCAAGGTGGGCGTTGTAGAGGGCGTGCAGGTGGCGGTGGGTGGCTTCTTGCCCAACAAAGCCTTTCGCGACGCTTTTCAGATCAGCGTTTTCTGGCGTGTCGGGCAAGGCTTTGGCACCGTTCTTGACCGCGTCGATGAAGGATTGTTCGCCCACCGGAAAGCTCATGGACAAGGCGTTGGCATAAGCCGTCATGAAGGCGTCGCCACCGTTCCAGTGGCGAGAAAACCCTTGGCTCAGGTCCACGCTCAAGCGACGAACGGTCAATTCGGTGGGGGAGTCTGCGTGTGTGCTCATGGGAGTGCCTTGCGTGATCGATCAGAATATGAGCATTGTTCAGGTTTTGCAAAGACCTTGCAACTCGCGATCTGCTCACATTTTTTGAAGGGCTTTTTCATGGCTTCAGCCAAACCCGCCAAAGCGACCCCGTCTGCCAAAGCCCCGTCCAGCCTGCGTCGCCAGCCATCGCAGGCCAGATCGCAGCAAACCATGCAAACCTTGTTCAAAGCCGCTGCTCAGATTTTGGACAAGGACGGTGAGGGCGGTTTGACCACGAACAAAGTGGCCGCCGCCGCCGGATTTTCGATTGGCACGCTGTACCAATACTTCCCCAGCAAAGAGGCCTTGATGCGGGCCATGGCCGCAAGGGGGCAAGATTTGGTGCTGCAAGCGCTTGAGCGCTATCTGAGCGAACTGGAAAACCTGCAGGATGTGCAACAAGTCGATGGCCGTGAACTTCTGGGCAAAGCCATCCGCATCTTGATTCGCGGTTTTGCCACCGGGCAGGGCCTCAGTCAGAGCCTGATTCGGACGTGCTGGACGCTGGAGCAGCCTGAGGAGACCGCCAGCGCCGTCAGGCAGGTGTCGGAGCGCTTGGCCATTTTCTTCGAGCGCATCCAGCATCCCGCCTTGCATTCACCGAGCTCGGCGCAATGGTTTGTGCTGACCCGTTCGGTGATTGGCACCTTGCGCAGTGCCAGCCTGGAAAAATCACCCCTGCTGGGCAGCCCGGCATTTGAGGCGGCTTTGCTGCAAATGGCTTGGGCCGTGCTGGCCCGGGACACCAGCCGATCTGTTTGAACCGGGCCTTGCGCTGGCCGCGCATCAATCGCCTTGCACGATGCCTTCACGTCGGGGGTCGGCCCCACCAAACCACCCTTTGGGCGTGCGTTCAATGGCTTGCAAGCCGCTGGTCATCTCCATTTCGCGCACCTCGTGGCCACGCGCCTTGAGGGCTTCGACGGTGCTGCGCTCAAAGCGTTGGGCTTCCAGCATGGTGGGGCCGCCCAGCGAGCCGAAGTTGGGCAGGTCAATCGCTTGCTGCGCGTTCAGGCCCCAGTGCAGCGTGCCCGTGAGCAGCTTGGCGGTGTAGTGGATGATGGCCGCGCCCCCGGGGCTGCCGCCGCTCATGAGCAGTTGGCCTGTGGCCTTGTCAAACACCAGCGTGGGCGACATGGACGAGCGAGGGCGTTTGCCGGGCTCGACCCGGTTGGCGATGGGGCGGCCCTGCGCGTCGGCAGGGGCTAGGCTGAAATCGGTCAACTCGTTGTTGAGCAAAAAGCCACCGGGCCGAGACGGGTCGGTGGTGACCATGCGGCGCGAGCCAAAAGCGGCTTCGATGGTGGTGGTCATGGCCACGGCGCGGCCTTGGGCATCGACCACGCTGATGTGGCTGGTGCCGTACTCGGTTTGGGCGGGCATGGGGGCAAAGCTGGTGGTTTGGCCACCGGGCTGGCCGGGGGGCGCTGCTTTCATGGCTTGGGTGCCGATCAGCTGGCTGCGATCGCGCAGGTAATTCGGGGCCAGCATGCTGCGCCAGTCACCAGCGGGGGCGCTCACAAAATCCGGGTCGGCCACGTACTGTGCCCGGTCGGCAAAAGCCAGGCGCGAGGCTTCGGTGTAGCGGTGCAGCCAGTCGGGCGAGGGCTGGCTGCCTGCCATTTCGGGGTCTTGCGCTGCGGTGTGGCCCAGCATGCCCAAAATTTGGCCGATGGTGATCTGGCCTGAAGACGGTGGCGGAAAGCCGCAAATGCGGTAAGCCCGCGATGCAGCCGTGTGGTCAAAACACAGGGCTTCACGCATGCGGGGTTGGTAGCTGGCCAGGTCTTGCAGGCTCAGGGTCCCGGGGCGCGGCGCTTGTGCGGTGCGGGCCACCATGGCAGCCGCCACCGGCCCTTCGTGCAGGGCGCGGCTGCCCGCTTGGGCGATACCGCGCAGCACATGCGCGTATTCGGGGTTGCGCAGCACATGGCCCACGGGCCAGGCCTGGCCATCGGCTTGGTAGAAAAAGCGCAGCGCCAGCGGGTCTTTTTTGAGCAGCGCGTCGGCTTGCAGCAAGGCGTTTAAACGGGGGCTGACCCGAAAGCCTTGCTCGGCCAGCGTGATGGCCGGCTGCAGCAGCTGCGCCCAAGGCAGGCGGCCGTGTTGGCGGTGCGCCGCCTCCAGCATGCGCACCGCGCCGGGCACGCCCACCGAATGGCCGCTTTGCACGGCATCGGCAAAAGGCAGGGGCTTGCCTTGGTCCATGAACATGTCTGCGCGGGCGCCAGCGGGGGCGGTTTCGCGCCCGTCGTGCGCGGTGACCTTTTGGCCATCAAAGTGCAACAAAAAAGCGCCGCCGCCAATGCCGCTCGACTGCGGCTCCACCAAGCCCAGCACCATCTGCACCGCAATGGCCGCATCGAGTGCCGAGCCGCCTGCGCGCAGCACCTGGTGCCCCGCATCGGTGGCCAGCGGGTTGGCCGCGGCCACCGCTTGGCGCGTGTAGGCCCAGCCGGGTTTGGCCGTGTTGCCACTGGCCGCTTCGGGTTGAGCGGGTTGATCGGGGACGCTGTAGCGCAGGGCGTTGGCGGGTGGCTGTGTGGTGCAGGCGCTCAACAACGCCAACAATGTCAGGCTCAAAAGCCAGTGTGCTTTCATGTCATCTTTCTCCTGAAGAGATGCTAGCGGCAACCCAACGCAACACCCAGTGAATACGTGACAGGGTGGGGGTGAGGGTTTTGGGGCTGGCGTTGGATGGTGCAGACCTTGAGCGCCATCAGAGTCCGGGTGTGTTGGATCGCCAAATTTTGCCCGCGCTCAAGCGACGATCATTGCATCAGAGGACTTATGCTGTCAGTTTCGATCTGCTGGATCATTTGGACGACCACTGAAAGGCACACTATGAAGATGCACAACCCAGCCCACCTCGGTGAAATGCTGGCAGGCTGGCTGGACGACTTGAACACCAGCGTAACGGTTTTTGCGGGCCATTTGGGCATCAGCCGCGTGATGCTGTCGCGTGTTCTGAATGGCCATGCGGCGGTGTCGGCCGACATGGACTTGAGGCTTTCAGAGGCCTTGGGCACGAACCCGGGTTATTGGCTGGCCTTGCAGGCCCAAAGTGATTTGTGGAAAGCCACCGAGCGGGCCAAAAATCGCCCACCTATTGGGCGCGTGCCATTGCCAGACGGCTTGGGGGTGGGATGATCTGTCGATCGATGGCTGTCCATTTCCAAACAACAACAGGCCCCTCGGGGCCTGTTGTTGTTTGACTGAAGAGAAGCCTTCAGCTCACTTCGGAGCCAAGCGAATCGCGCCATCCAGACGGATCACTTCGCCGTTGAGCATGTCGTTTTCGATGATGTGTTTGGCCAGTTTGGCGTAGTCCTGCGGGGTGCCCAAGCGGCTGGGGAAGGGCACACCTGCGGCCAGGGCGTCTTGCACTTCTTGCGGCATGCCAAACAGCATGGGGGTGCCGAAGATGCCGGGGGCAATGGTCATGTTGCGGATGCCGTTGCGGGCCAGGTCACGGGCAATGGGCAGTGTCATGCCGACCACGCCGCCTTTGGACGCGGCATAAGCCGCTTGGCCGATCTGGCCGTCATAGGCGGCCACGCTGGCGGTGCTGATCAGCACGCCGCGCTCGCCTGTGGCCTCGGGCTCGTTTTTGCACATGGCTTCAGACGCCAGGCGGATCATGTTGAAGGTGCCGACCAGGTTGACCATGATGGTCTTGGTGTAGACGGCCAGGCTGTGTGCGCCGTTTTTGCCCACGGTTTTTTCGGCCGGGGCGATGCCTGCGCAATTGATGAGGCCAGAGAGGCGGCCCATGGACACCGCCTGTGCCACCACGGCTTGGCCGTCGGCCTCGTTGCTCACATCGCACTTGACGAAAGCGCCGCCCAGTTCTTTGGCAATCGCTTCGCCTTTTTCAGCCTGCATGTCGGCGATCACGACCTTGCCGCCGTTGGCCGCCAGCATGCGCGCTGTGCCTTCGCCCAGACCTGATGCGCCGCCGGTGACGATGAAAACCTTGCCTTGAATGTCCATGTTTCGCTCCTGAATTTGATTGACGTTACGTCAACGTCAATTATGCCCTTTGGTCACGGGCGAGCGAAGGGCAGCCCGTCATAAAAAGAGGCCCAGCAAATCGGCCATCCCTGTGCCCAATCGAGTGCACTTACCGCAAACACGGTAGGTCCGTACCGGTTTGGTCGGATGTGCAAACAGCGCCAGTTTTTCTAGCATGGACAAGGTCACGGGTGCATGACCCGGTTGGCATCATGACAGGAGAACCGCATGGCTTCAGAACTCTCGTGGGACAAGAATGAAACGGTTTTGGAGCGCACCGATGACAACTGGCGTCAGGCGTGTGCCTTGTTGGCCACGGCCGATATCCGGGTCGGGGGCGGCCGGCCTTGGGACATGCGGGTGCATCATCCGGCCACGTTTGACCGCATCCTGACGCGGGGCAGTCTGGGCTTGGGGGAAAGTTATATGGACGGCTGGTGGGACTGCGACGAGGTGGACGAGTTGATCACCCGGATTTTGCGGGCGCGGCTGGACGAGCAGGTGGGTCGGGCCGGGTGGCTGTGGGCATCGCTCAAGGCGCGGCTGACCAATTTGCAGTCGCCACAGCGGGCTTGGCAGGTGGGGGAGGTGCATTACGACTTGGGCAATGATTTGTACGAGGCCATGCTGGACCCGTCCATGGCCTACAGCTGCGGCTATTGGCCGGTGGCCCAAACCCTGGCTCAGGCGCAAGAGGCCAAGTTGGACCTGATTTGCCAAAAGCTGCAGCTGCGACCTGGCATGTCGCTGCTGGACATCGGTTGCGGCTGGGGCAGTTTGATGCTGTTTGCGGCCCGGCATTACCGGGTGCAGTGCGTGGGGCTCACGGTGTCCAAAGCGCAAGCCCGGCTGGGCGCAGAAAAGTCGCGGGATTTGCCCATCCGTTTTGAGTTGGCCGATTACCGGCAGTTCAACCTGCAGGGTGAGCAGCGCTTTGACCGCATCGCCTCGGTGGGCATGTTCGAGCATGTGGGGCACAAAAACTACCGCGCTTACTTTGACATGGCCCGGCGTTGCTTGCGTGACGATGGCTTGTTTTTGCTGCACACCATCGGCAAAAACAGGGCAGGGTCGGGAATTGACCCCTGGGTTGAAAAATACATTTTTCCCAATGGGGCGTTGCCCTCTGCCTCTGAAATCGCGTTCTACAGCGAAGATGATTTCGTCATGGAAGACTGGCACAACTTGGGCGAGGACTACGACAAGACCCTGATGGCCTGGCATGAGCGCTTTGAGGCGGCATGGCCTGCGCTGAAAGACCGCTATGGCGAGCGCTTTTACCGCATGTGGCGCTATTACCTGCTGTGCTGTGCGGGCACTTTCAGGGCCCGCGACAACCAGCTGTGGCAGGTGGTGCTGTCGCCCAGCGGCCACGCGGGGGGCTACCGCAGGCCGTTGCTTTGAGAGGCGGCGGGGCCTTATTCGTTGTGGTTCATTTTGTGGATGAACATGCGCAAGAAGAAAGCGCCCATCAGAAGCATGAACACGATCACCGCCAGACTCATCAGGCCGTAGTCGGTGGAAAACAAATCGATCAGCATTTTCATGGGGCTTCCTTTTGTTGGTTTTGATGTTTCACTGTGCCCCCCGGCGAGAAAGCCGTCACTGATGAAAATCAAAGCCGTTGCACAAAGTCGTGCTCCAATGCGCGGGTTCCATTTTTCGCTTCGCGCCCACCACCCATGTCCAACCCTTCACCTGTACGCACGGTTTTTTCTGAACCCCAAGTCTGGCCCTTGTCGGCCCGGTGGTTTTTGGCCTTGGGGGCGATCAGTGCCTGCACCAGCGTGGTGTTCAGTGCTGCCTTCGCGCATTTGCCGGTGTTTGCCGGGGGCGTGCCCACGGCGGTGCAAACCGCTTTGAGCCAGCAGCAATTTCATTCGCTGGGTTTGTTGTTCACGGGGCTGGCGCTGCGGGTCGGTGGGCCGTCGCGTTGGCTGCAGGCGGCAGGCTGGCTCATGCTGCTTGGTTTGCTTTTGTTCAGTTTCAACCTTTATGCCCGGCATGTGTGGGCTTGGGACGCTTTGCGGTCCCTGGTGCCTTGGGGTGGTGCGGCCTGGATATTCGCTTGGCTGGCTTTGGCCCTGGGTTTGGTGCAGGTGTTTGGAAGAGTAAATCGACGGGCTTGAGTTGAAAGCTTTTTCCTATGAGGTCGATAGAAACTACTCATGAGTAGAAACCCTTGGTTGTTTTATGATTGCGACCAATGAGTTTTCTCATTCGATAGTTTTTATTAACCACCCCAAGGAAATGACCATGTCCTCTTTGATCAATACCCAAGTTCAGCCTTTCAAGACCCAGGCCTTCCACAACGGCAAGTTCGTGCAAGTGTCCAACGAAACCCTCAAGGGCGAGTGGTCTGTGCTGATTTTCATGCCCGCAGCCTTCACCTTCAACTGCCCCACCGAAATCGAAGACGCGGCTGATAACTACGCAGAATTCCAGAAAGCCGGTGCCGAGGTCTACATCGTGACCACCGACACCCACTTCTCGCACAAAGTGTGGCACGAGACTTCGCCTGCCGTGGGCAAGGCCAAGTTCCCATTGGTTGGCGACCCCACCCACACCTTGACACGCGCTTTTGGCGTGCACATTGAAGAAGAAGGCTTGGCACTGCGCGGCACCTTCATCATCAACCCCGAAGGCATGATCAAGACCGCCGAAGTGCACTCCAACGAGATCGCCCGCGACGTGTCCGAGACCCTGCGCAAGCTCAAAGCCGCTCAGTACACCGCCGCCAACCCCGGCCAAGTGTGCCCCGCCAAGTGGAAAGAAGGCGCCAAGACTTTGGCTCCTTCCATCGACCTGGTCGGCAAGATCTAAATCTTGACCTCTGCGCCCTGTATTGCAGGGCGTTGAGTACAGCACAACAGGGCCACAAGCCCGATGTGTGCTGTCCTCAGCGATTTCCCCCAACCCCCTCTGTTCGAGGCCCCGCCACAAGCGTGGGCCTGGGACGAATGCAGCCTGAAACCGGAGAACACCATGCTCGACGACACCCTCAAAGCCCAATTGCAGCAATACCTGGCCCTGTTGCGCCATCCGATTCGCCTGATCGCCTCGCTCGACGACAGCGAGACGGGCGTGGAGATGAAGCAACTGTTGGAAACCATCGTGGGTCTGTCTGACAAAGTCTCACTGGACACCTCTGGCCACGACGCTCGCAAGCCGTCTTTTGTGGTGGCGCGTGAAGGTCAAAGCACCGGCGTGCGCTTTGCCGGTTTGCCTCTGGGCCACGAATTCACATCGCTGGTGTTGGCCTTGCTCTGGACCGGTGGGCACCCACCCAAGGTCGAGGCCGACGTCATTGACAGCATCAAAGCGCTGGAAGGCAACTTCAATTTCGAGGTCTACATGTCGCTCAGCTGCCACAACTGCCCCGACGTGGTGCAGGCGCTGTCGCTCATGGCCATCGTGAACCCGAATGTGAAGACCGTGGTGATCGAAGGCGGTGCCTTCCAGGCCGAAGTCGAAGCACGCCAGATCATGGCCGTGCCCATGGTGTTCTTGAACGGTCAGGTGTTCGGCTCGGGCCGCATGTCGGTCGAAGAAATCGTGGCCAAGCTCGACACCAACGCCGGTGAGCGCGACGCCGCCAAGCTCAGCGCCAAAGACCCGTTTGACGTGTTGATCGTGGGCGGTGGCCCCGCCGGTGCGGCCGCTGCTGTGTATGCAGCTCGCAAAGGCATCCGCGTGGGTGTGGCGGCTGAGCGTTTTGGCGGCCAGACCAACGACACCATGGCCATCGAAAACTACATCTCGGTGCTTGAGACCGATGGCCCCAAGTTTGCAGCGGCTCTGGAAGCGCAGGTGCGCCACTACGAGGTGGACATCATGAACTTGCAGCGTGCCGACAAAATCATCCCCGCCAGCCAGCCCGGCGGCCTGATCGAAGTGCAAATGGCCAATGGTGCCAGCCTCAAAGCCCGCTCGGTCATCCTGTCCACCGGTGCCCGCTGGCGCAATGTCAACGTGCCCGGGGAGCAAGAGTACAAAAATAAAGGCGTGGCCTACTGCCCACACTGTGATGGTCCCTTGTTCAAGGGCAAGCGCACAGCAGTGATTGGCGGCGGCAACTCCGGCATCGAAGCGGCGATTGACCTGGCCGGCATCGTGGCCCACGTCACGGTGTTTGAATTTGCCGACCAGCTCAAGGCCGACGCGGTCTTGGTGAGCAAGCTCAAGAGCCTGCCCAACGTCACCGTCCATACCAACGCCCAGACCACCGAGATCACCGGCGCGGACGGCAAGGTCAACGGCATTCGCTACAAAGACCGCACCTCGGGTGATGACCACTGGGTGGAGCTGGAAGGTGTGTTCGTGCAAATTGGCCTGGTACCCAACACCGAGTTCCTCAAAGGTACTCTGGAGCTCAGCAAATTCGGCGAGATCGTGGTGGACGCCAAAGGCCACACCAATGTGCCGGGTGTGTTTGCAGCCGGTGATTGCACCACCGTGCCTTACAAGCAGATCGTCATCGCCGCAGGCGAGGGTGCCAAAGCCGCCTTGAGCGCTTTTGACCACCTGATCCGCATGCCTGCTTTGCCGGTGAATGACGTCACACCAGCCGGGCAAACCCAAGCCGTTTAAGCTGGCGGTTTTTTTCACCCCCCACCGGAGCCCTGTGATGACGTGTTTTGTGATCGACCCCACCGCTAAAACCATCACCCCCGTCCCTTGGGACGGCGGGCTGGAGGCGATCCGTCAGGTGATCGGTTTTGAAACCATCGACAGCGACGAAATCGATGCGAATGGGGACCGTTTGTTTTTCGACGAAAAATGCTTCATCCGCCAGACCCCGGGCGTGGGCCGTTTCCAGCTCGACAGCCTGGCCCCGGTGGCGGGGGGCGGCGTGGTGGTGGGGGCTGGGGTGTCTGCCTCGCAAGTGACGCTGCAGGCCTTGCAAGGGCGGGTCAAATTTTTGTGAATGGCTACGGCTGCCAGCTGGGCTTTCCCGTGGGATATTGAGAACTTCACGCCCGGCATGCTTGCCGGGTTTTTATTTGGTCAGGATCAATTTGCCTTGCCGCGTGGTTTGCAGGCGATAGATTTCGCCCAAGTGGCGAATCAGCACCAGGGCCTGCTCGCCCAGAAGCTCGTGGCTGTCCAGGGTGCGCGTACGGGTTGACCGACTTGCCCTGCGGGTGTCAGTCGGCACCGACCTGGGCGTTCCTGGCGCGATGGTCGATTTGGCGGGGTCGGTCAGCGCAGTCTCAGGCGGTTTCAAGGTCATGGTTTTTGACCCTCGGTCACAAAACCTATTTTTGCCAGCCCCGCACGCTGCGCAGCGCTCATGGCCTGGGCCACATGTTCATAAGCGACTTTTTTGTCGCCCCGAATGTAGAGCTGGGGTTGCGGGTCTTTGGCGGCGTGTTCGCGCAGCGCATCCTCCAGCGCGTCAGCCGCTACAGGCTTTTGGCCTAAAAAGAACTGGCCCTGGCTGTCCACGGCCAGTTGCAAGCTCTCGGGCGGTGTTTTGTCTTGGCTGCTGGGGGTGCGGGGCAGTTCCACCTTCACGGCGTGTTGCACCACCGGGATGGTGATGATGAAGATGATGAGCAGCACCAGCATGACGTCCACCAGGGGCGTCATGTTGATTTCGTTCATCACGTCATCGTTGTTGTCGGTGATTTCAAAGGACATGCGGGTTTCCTGGTGGGCGGGTCAGCTGCTCAGTGGCCAACATGCGCTGCAGCAAGGTGGGAAGGGAGATTGGCTTGCGCCGACGGGCTCACGCGGGCACCGGTCACGTAATAGGCGTGCAGGTCATGTGCAAAACGGTTCATGCGGGCGATGATGAATTTGTTGCCACGCACCAGGGCGTTGTAGCCCAGCACCGCTGGAATGGCCACGGCCAGGCCCAGCGCGGTCATGATCAGGGTTTCGCCAATCGGGCCGGCTACCGCGTCGATGCTGGCGTTGCCGGTGGCGCCGATGGCTACCAGCGCGTGGTAGATGCCCCAGACGGTGCCAAACAAACCCACGAACGGGGCGGTGGAGCCAATCGACGCCAGGATGGCCAGGCCGTTTTGCAGGCGGCTGGTGTGGTCGTCAATGCAGTTGCGCAGGCTGCGCGTGACCCAGTCGCTCACGTCCAGACGGTCATGCAACTGTTTTTGTGCCGCCTGGTGGTGTTCTGTGGCCTCTTGTCCCACTTGGGCCAGCGTGTGGAACATGTTGTCAGGGCGGTGGCTGAGCACGGCCAAGCCTTCGGCCAGACTGGTGGAGTGCCAGAACTGTTCGCTGCTCAAGGCACTTTGTTTGTGTTTCCAAACGTCCAGCGCCTTGAGCACGATGACGACCCAGCTGGTGACCGACATGCCGATCAGGGCGATGAGGATCAGACGGGTGACGGCGTCCCCTTGGGTCCAGATGTGTGTGAGGCCAAATGATTCGGGCATGAAAAAACTCCTGTGAATGGGATCGGGCAAAAAAATGGTGGGCAGTTGGGCTGGTGGGGGCGGATCAGTCCAGCACAAAGCGGATGGGCACGTTGAACCACATGGCCTCGGGCGCGCCGTTGCGTTGGCCGGGCACAAAGCGCCAACGCTGCACGGTGGAAAGGGCTGTCTCGTCCAGGCGTAAGTAACCGCTGGAAGTTCGGATTTCGGCTTTTTCGGCGCGGCCCTCGGGCGTGATCAAGATGCGAATGATGACGATGCCTTGCTCGCCCAGGCGTTTGCTCTGGCGCGGGTAGGGTGGGGCCGGGTTGTTCAGGTAGTCGGCACTGGTGGACGGCAGCACCACGGCTGCCGCTGTGGCGTTGTTGGCCGGGCGCTGGTTGCCTGTTTGCGGTGCGGCAGGTGTGGCCGGGGCCGGCGCAGGGCTTGGCACGATGGGCGCGGCATCGCTGGGGGCTGTGGGTGACAGCACAGGCGTGGGTTGCACGGGAGGGCTGACGGGCTTGGCCTGAGGCTGCCGCTCGGGTTGGGGTTTTGTTTTGGCCTGGATTTGGGGTTTCGCCGGTTCAGGCTTGGGTGCGGCAGGGGCGGGGGCATCCATGACCACGCTGGCCATGATCACGTTGTCGGGTGCGCCTGCGGGGACCACGCGGGTCCATAAACCGCTGCCGAGCAAGCAAGCCACGCCAACGTGGCTCAGCATCACCGCACCGGTCACGCGCCAGGTGCGGCTTGGATGCGTGCGGTGGGGTCGATGCATCGGTTCTTCTAAATGGGCTGCTTGCATAAAGTGGCTCAATGGAAATCAAGGGGCATCAAACGGGCTGCAGAGGCCACAGGCGGTCTCTGTCGATGTCGTGAAGGTGCGCACAACCCGTCAGAGCCATGGTGGCCTCGAACTCGTCGCGCAGCAGGCGCAGCACATGCGCTGCACCGCGTGCGCCCGCATGGGCCAGGCCATACAGGGCAGGGCGGCCAATCAGCGCGGCATCGGCCCCCAGCGCCAGTGCTTTGAACAGGTCGGTGCCACGTCGGATACCACCATCGACCAGCACCGGCGCTTGTGGGTGGTGCTGACGAACGGCTTGCACGATGCGTGGCAGCAACTCGGCCGTGGCCGGCAGGGTGTCGAGCACGCGGCCGCCGTGGTTGCTCACGATCACACCTGCTGCGCCCAGTTTCAACGCTTGCACAGCGTCTTGCGGGTGGGTGATGCCCTTGAGCAGCACGGGCAGGCGGGTCTGGTCAATCAACCACTGCACATCGGCCCAAGTGGGGGCGGCATCGGCCAAGCCAGCGCACAGGCCTTGGGCGTGGTTTTTTGCAGGGCCGTTGTCGGGGGCCGTCCAATGCGCCGCCTTCACGCCCTCGGGCAAAGGTATGCCGTGGCGGCGTTCGCGGTCTCGCACACCGTGTACCGGGGCGTCCACCGTGAGTACCAGGGCTTCAAAGCCGGCCGTTTCGATGTGTGCCAACAATTCGCGCAGGGCACCCCGGTCAGCCAGCCAGTAGAGCTGAAACCACAAGGGGCCACGTTCGGCGTCTGAAGCCACCAGCGCCGCCACGTCGTGCAAAGGCGTGCTGGTTTGGTGCGACAGCACCATGCCGCAGCCTTGCGCAGCAGCGGCCAAAGCCATGCCCGATTCCCCATCGGCATGGGCCCAGCGCTGGTACGCCATGGGGGCCACCAGCAGCGGCATGGGCCATTCGCGGCCCAGCAAACGGCAACGCGTGTGGCCACCGCGCAGGTCTTGCAACACGCGCGGCGACAAGCGCAGGTTTTGCCAAGCGGCCACGTTGTGGCGCAGTGTGATTTCGTCTGCCGCACCGCCGCTGAAATAGGCCCACGCCGCCTCGCTCAGCGCCGCTTGTGCGGCGTGTTCGTGGTCTTGCAGGTTGACGATGGGCTGGGTCATGGTGTGTGCGGGTTGCGGGTTGCGGGTTGCGGGTTGCGGGTTGCGGGTTGCGGGTTGCGGGTTCAAAGGGCAGATCAGGTGTTGGCCCACTGGCGCAGAAGTTGGTGATAAACCCCGGTCAAAGCCGTGGTCTCGGGCGTTTCGCCGTGTTGTTCGCGCAGCTTGAGCAGGTTCATGTCCAGATCGAACAAGATGCGGCGCTGCTCATCCGAGCGCACCATGCTCTCGACCCAGAAAAAGCAAGCCAGGCGCTGCCCGCGTGTGACGGGCGTGACCTCGTGCAAGGTGTTGCCGGGGTACAGCACGGCGTGGCCTGCGGGCAGCTTGACGCGGTGCACCACGCTTTGGTCTTGCGCACTCAGCTCGCCGCCTTCGTAGTCATCGGGGTCGTTCAAAAAGACGGTGCACGACAGGTCGCAGCGCACGCGCTGGCCGTCGGCACGCAGTCGAATCGCGTTGTCAATGTGCCAGCCGTAATGCGGAAATTCAGGCGTGTAGCGGTTGATGCGGGGTGTGAACACCTTCAAAGGCAAGGCCGCTGAAAAGAAGGTGCTCGACTGGTCCAGCCCACCGAGCACCCAGTGGCGAATTTGCGCGGCCACCGGGTGTTGGTGCGGCAGTTGCAGGTTGTCTTTGACTGTGCGGGCTTGCCTGCCCGCACCGTCCCGCCCGTCCGCCCAGTCCGATTCGGGCAAGGCCAGCAACAGGTCGCGGGCCTGGCGCACGGTGTCCGCTGTGAGCAATTCGGGCAGGAAACGGATCATGTGGGTGGATTCCTCAGAATTTGTAGGACGCGGTGATTTGCGTCAAACGGCCTGCACCCGGGATGTAGTGGCCGGGGTACAACTGATCGGCATACAGCTTGTTGGTGACGTTGCTCACATTGGCTTTGAAGCTCAGGGCATCGCTGTAGGCGTATTCGGCCATCACATCGCCCACCACAAACGAGGGCACTTCAAATGCGGCACGGGTCGGGGTCTGGCGTCCCCGGAAGGTCAGGCCACCGCCAACGCGCCACTGGCTGTTGATTTGGTATGTCGTCCAAGCGCTGCCGCTGTGCACCGGGGTCAGGGCCGGGCGGTCGCCCACGCGTTCACCCGCTGCGCCTTGGGTGCATGTACCCGTGGCGGGGCAAGGGGCGGCTTGGCTGACTTTGGCGTCAGGCATCCAGGTGAAGGAGCCGAACACTTCCCATTTCGGTGTCAAGCGACCGGCCACATCGATTTCCAGGCCCGAGGCATAACGGCTGCCCGTCAGCGTGACCACGGGCAACAAGGGGTCGGTGTTGCGCTCGTTTTTCTTGGTGGCGCGGAACAGGGCCAGCCGGGTGGTGAAGCGTTTGTCGGCCGAGTCGAGTTTGGCCCCCAACTCCCAGTTCACCGATTGCTCAGGCGGCGTGTCCACATTGGAGGCGCCCAGCGAGTAGGTGTCGCCCGAGGTGTTGAACGAGGTGCCGTAAGACAAATGGAAGGACTGCAAGTCATTGGGCTGGAACAGCACGCCTGCACGTTGGCTCCACTCGCCCACCTTCATGCGGTAGTTGGTTTTGGGGCCGTTGTCGGTGGCGTTGGTGGGGTTGCCGAACTGGTCGTAGTCGCCTTTTAAGCTGTCGTAGCGCAAGCCGCCCAGCACTTTCCAGTGCGGTGCCACTTGCACCAGGTCTTGCAGGTAGGCCCCCCAGCCGGTGCTGCTGTACTGGTTGTTCACACGCAGCACGCGGGTGCTTTCGTCCACCCAGGCCCCATCGTTCGGGGTGCCAATGGTGGTGGTGGGCTTGTTGATGGTCACGCCACCTTGCGCTGTTGTGCGGGCGGCGTACACAGTTTTGTCTTCGGTGGCCAGGTCGACCCCGGCCAGCAATTCGTGTTTCAGGCCCAGTGCCTGGAACTTCTTGCTGAAATCACTTTGCACATGCAGCGTGTCCATGTCCTGAATCTTCAGGTTGTTACCCCGGTTGATGACCGTATTGGGGCCGAAGGTGGCCAAACTGACGGCTTGCCTGTCTGGCTGGCTGGCGGCATTGGCAAACCGCACAGTGCCAGCGCGCTGATCGCGTTCGTATCGCCCCTTGCGGATTTGCGTTTTGAGTTCACTGTCGGCCGAAAAACGGTGCGTGTGGCTCGCGCTCAGATGTGTGGCACGGCCTGCGTTGTAGTCGCTGGCCGCGCCGTAATAGGCCTTCGGATCCAGCGGCAAGACGGTGGACTCCAGCGGGGAGGAGGATGTGCTTGGGCGAATCCAGGGCATGCCATAGTTCATGCCATTGTTGTTGTTCAGGTGGTACAGACTGAGTTGGAACTCGTCCTTCTCGCCAATGCCCCAGCGATAAGCCCCGGCGATGCCTTCTTTGTCCAAAGAACTGCCCGAGCCGTTGTTGTCGGCTTGGGTTGTCATCACGTTCAGACGCAGCGCGGCACTCTCACCCGTCTGTTTGTTGAAGTCGCCCACCAGCCGCACATGTTGGTGCGAGCCCACGGTCAAGTCCACCTGGTTTTCATCCATCAAGCGGGGTGTTTTGCTGACCTGATTGACCGCGCCGCCCGTGGAGCCACGGCCAAACAGCATGGAAGCGGAGCCGCGCAGCACTTCCAGGCGGTCCAGGCTGAAGGTGTCGCGCTCATAAAAAGCCGGGTCGCGCACGCCGTCAACAAACACATCGCCCGTGGCCTGCAAGGAAAAGCCGCGCAAGCGGATGTCTTCTTCACCCCCTTCGGCTGCCAGAAAGCTGATGCCTGCGGTGTTTTTCAACGCTTCTTTGAAGGTGTCCAGGTTGCGGTCATCCATCAGCTTTTCGGTCACCACGGTCACCGATTGCGGAATGTCACGCAGTGCTTGCTGGCCTTTGCCGATGCGCGTTTCGGTGGCGCGCACGCTGTACTTGCCTTCGGCCATGTCGGTTTCGGCTTTGTCCTTGACGGTCACCGTTTTGAGGGTGCTCTCTTCAGGCTTGTTTTGGGCCATGGCAGCAGGCGTGGCTGAGAGCGAACCCGCCAGCATGATGGCGGCCAGCGGCAGCAATTTGGCCGGTGGCAGGGTGTTTTGGACATGATCGTGTCTTTGAGTCATGGTGATGCGAGTCATTGATGGGGTGAAAAAGGCAAAACGGGTTTGCCGACAAGTTCAATGGCTGGCTATCACCATCCGGGTGTCCGGTGTGAATGGCTGGCTGATGGAGACAAGGTGGGTCGCCCACGGCGACCACCGGGTGAGGCCTTACTTGAAGCCGACGCGGTCCAGCATTTGCTGTACCTTGATCTGGTTCATGCCCACGGCACTGATCGGGAGCAATTCGCTCTTGAAGCTGCCGCCGGTCATGGCTTTGAGGGCCGGGTTGTCAAAGCTCACGCCTTTGGCCGCTGGCCACTCGTTGTTGCCGTTGGCAAAGTGGTTTTGCGCAGCCGGGCTGGCCAGGTATTCCAGGAACTTGACTGCGTTGTCGGTGTTTTTGGCATGGCGGGCCACAGCGCCACCGGCCACGTTCATGTGGGTACCCCAGCTGCTTTGGTTGGGGAAGACCACACCGATTTTTTCGGTCACGGCTTTGTCGGCCGCGTTGTTTGACCGCATCATGCGGGCCAGGTAATAGGTGTTGGTGACGGCCACGCCGCACTCACCCGAGGCCACCCCTTTGATCTGGTCGGTATCCCCACCTTTGGGGCTGCGGGCCATGTTGTCCACCAAGCCTTTGAGCCAGACCTCGGTTTTGGCAGGACCCAGGTGCTCGGTCATGGCCCCAAACAGGCTCAGGTTGTAGGGGTGCGAGCCGCTGCGGATGCACAAACTGCCCTTGAGCTTGGCGTTGGCCAGCTTCTCGTAGCTGTCCACGTCGCTTTTGCTGAACTTGAGCTTGTCGTACACGATCACGCGTGCTCGTGTGGACAGGCCAAACCACGCCGTGCCGCCGTTGTCGGCGGGCTTGGCGCGCAAGTTGGCGGGGATGGCGTCTTCGAGTTTGGCCGACTTGATGGGCAAAAACAGGCCATCGACCTCGGCACGCCACAAGCGGGCCGCGTCCACCAGCAAAATCACGTCGGCGGGAGAGGCTGCGCCCTCGGCTTTGAGTCGGGCGAGAATACCGGCATCGTCGGCATCGACCCGGTTGATCTTGATGCCCGTGGTTTTGGTGAAGTCGCTGTACATGACTTCATCGGTGGGGTAGTGACGGGCCGAGTAGATGTTCAGCACTTTGTCTTGTGCCATGACCGAGGTGGATGCCCACAGGCAGGCGAAGCTCAGGAGAGATTTGGACAGTTTCACGAACTTGACTTTCAATGGGTGTTGATGGTCAAGTTTATCCTAAATGCGAATGGTTATCAATAAGATTTGAGGAATTCAAGGATGTCAGAGGTAAAGATTAAAAGGCTGATCACGTTTGGGCGAAGACTGTGCTTGTGCATTGGGCTTGGTCTGTTGGCCGCGTGCAGCAGTGTGGTGCAAGGTCCCAAGACGGAAGCGGGTCGCGACCAGACCAAAGTAGAGCCGAGAGAATTGCGCTTGGGCTTGGCTTTGGGTGGAGGGGCCGCTCGGGGTTTTGCCCATGTGGGCGTGATTCAGGTGCTTGAGGAGGCGGGTTTGCGCCCGAGTTATGTCACGGGCACATCTGCAGGCAGCCTGGTGGCTGCGCTTTATGCGAGCGGCAAAACACCCGTTGAACTTGTGCGGGTGGCTGAAAGCATGCAAGAGGCCGAAATCACCGACTGGATGCTGCCCATCTTGAATCGGGGTGCTTTGCGTGGAGAAGCTTTGGCCAAATATGTGAACACCCAAGTGGGAGGGCGAACGCTGGAGCAAATGAAAATTCCACTCGGAGTGGTGGCCACCGATTTGGGCAACGGGCAGGCGATCACTTTCCGTCGCGGCAATACCGGGGCGGCTGTTCGCGCATCCAGCGCTGTGCCCGGTGTGTTTCAGCCTGTGCGTTTTGGTGACAGGGAGTATGTGGATGGTGGGTTGGTGTCACCGGTTCCTGTGCGGCAGGCGCGTGAATTGGGGGCGAATTTTGTGCTGGCGGTGGACATATCCAGTGATCCCATGGGCAATCCAGCCTCGGATACTTTCCAGATTTTGATGCAGACCTTCACGATCATGGGCCAAAGCATCAACACCTGGGCTTTGAAAGAGGCTGATTTTGTGGTTCGGCCAGCCTTGTCTGGCGTCAAAAGTGCTGATTTTGGGGCACGCATGAGGTCGATTGAAGCCGGTCGAGTGGCCATGCGTGAGGCACTGCCGGGTTTAAAGCAACGCTTGGCTGCATTTGAAGCCGGTCGATGATCTGAGTGCCCCGCAGCCCGAGCACTGGCTGTGTCGATGGGGGCATGATGCGCCCATAAAAAAAGGGCTGATCTTGCGATCAGCCCTCAAAGGGATCCCTGTTTCCCAGATGAAATTCAAAGAGATCCGAGGAGACAACTTGCAATGTGTGTGGCAGTCCTTTGGCAGGGCTGCCCGGTGTCAGAAATTACTTTTTCTTGGCTGCTTTAGGGGCCGCTGATTGGGTCACAGAAGCCAAATTGGATTCGGCCAAATCGGTGGCTTGTTTGACTGCTTTTTGAACCGATTCAAAGGCGGTGCTGGCAGCGGTCACGGCACCCTTCATCATGGCCACGGCTTGCTCGGAGCCGGCCGGTGCGTTTTGAGCGGCAGTGTCCACCAAAGTGGCAAACTGCTTTTGAGCGGCAGCCGTTTGTGATTCGAAGGCTTTGGTGAACTCGCCACCGGTGCCAGAAGCGATGTCATACAGGTGACGGCTGTAAGCGGCTGTTTTTTCGGCCAAAGGCTGGAACAGGTTGGCTTGCATGGCCACGAGTTCTTGAGCGTCTTTCACGCTCAGGGCGGCTTGTGTATTGTTGGCTGACTCGTCCAAGGCGGCCTTAGCTGCGCTCAGGTTCAATTCAACCAGCTTTTCAACGCCTTCGAAGGCTTTGGCGGTCAAACCAAACAGGGTTTCAACGTTGGCTTTGTGTGAGGCGACGATTTGTTCGGGTGTCATCATGAGGAGCTCCAGAGATAAGTTTGGTTTCAAGAAGACTGCGCCGTAACTGGCCGGGGCCGTACAACTTTGTTGCAGTGCAGCATGGTTTGAATTTTAGGGTTTCTACGGGCCAATGCAAGGCCATGGGCCCGCTCGTGGCTCAGTTTAGAGAGGGTTATCTAGAATCGATTTGTTCAAAATCAAACCATGCACGCTTACTACGCCGACCACTTTGTCTTGCCGCTGCCCGAAGGCCACCGATTTCCCATGCGCAAGTACAGCCGCTTGCGCGACCGCTTGACGCAAGAGCTGCCCGGCGTGCGCATGTGCGAGGCCCCGGCCGCGAGCGACGGTGAGCTGGCGCTGGTGCACACACCCACCTACATCCAGGGTGTGGCCACGGGCAGCCTGGAGGCGGCTTTGCAGCGCGAGATCGGTTTCCCCTGGAGCCCGGCCATGGCCGAGCGGGCCCGTCGCTCGGTCGGGGCCACGGTGGCTGCCGCCCGCGATGCGCTGACCCAAGGCGTGGCCGGCAACCTGGCGGGCGGCACGCACCATGCCTATGCACACAAGGGCGGGGGCTTTTGTGTGTTCAACGACATTGCCGTGACGGCCCGCCTGATGCAAGCCGAGGCCTGGCGGCACCACCGCCAACAGATGAAGGTGGCGGTGATCGATCTGGACGTGCACCAGGGCAATGGCACAGCGCACATTTTTGCAAGTGACCCGAGTGTGTTCACGCTGTCGCTGCACGGAGAAAAGAACTTTCCTTTCCGCAAGGAGCCGAGCGACCTTGACGTGGGCCTGCCAGACGGCTGCACCGACGAGCCCTACTTGGAGGCCTTGCACCAGGCCCTGCAATCCCTTCAAGATCGGTTCGATCCAGATCTGGTCATTTATCTGGCGGGTGCCGACCCGCACGAGGGTGACCGATTGGGCCGCCTTAAATTGACGATGGATGGCATGCAGGCCCGCGACCGGGTGGTGATGGACTGGGCCTGGCAGCGCAGGCTGCCGGTGGTGCTGTGCATGGGCGGGGGCTACGGCCACGACATCGAGACCACGGTGCAGGTGCAAATGCAGACCTGGGATGTGGCTTTGGGCTATTGGCAACGCTGGCACAATCTCGGACGATGAACACGCCAGTCTCACCCCTAACCAAACCCCAAGCCGACGCCCGCAGCAGCTACAAGGCGTTTCGCCCCATCAGCACCCGCTGGATGGACAACGACGTGTACGGCCATGTGAACAACGTGGTCTATTACAGCTGGTTCGACACCGCCGTGAACGCCACCCTGATCGAGCAGGGCGTGCTGGACATTCACGCTGGCACCACCATCGGCTTGGTGGTGGAAACCCAGTGTTTTTACTTCGCGCCGCTGGCTTTTCCGCAAACCGTTGACGCGGGCATTCGCGTGGCCAAGCTGGGCACGTCCAGTGTGCGCTACGAGGTGGGCTTGTTCGCGCAAGGCGAAGACCTCACCGCCGCCCGGGGCCACTTTGTGCATGTGTACGTGGACCGCGAGACCCGCCGCCCCGTGCCCCTGCCGGCCGCACTCAAAGCATTTTTGGAGACATTGACATGAGCATTTTGGACATTGGACCCCAGGTCAGCACCCGCGTGAACGACCCCGCGAGCGTGGACGCGGCCATTCTGAGCCGCTTTTCGGCCCGCGCCTACCTGCCCCAAGCGGTGGAGCGCAGCGTTTTGCAAGAGGTGTTGAGCGTTGCGGCCCGCTCTCCCAGCGGCACCAACACCCAGCCCTGGAAGGTTTACGTGCTGCAGGGCGCCAAGCGCGACGAGCTGGTGGCCAAGACCTGCGCGGCGCACGACGCCATCAGCGCCAACCCGGCCCTGGCCGCTGACTACGCTGAGTCTTATGACTATTACCCTGAAAAATGGGTCAGCCCCTACATCGACCGCCGCCGCGAATGCGGTTTTGGCCTGTATGGCGTTCTGGGCATCGGCAAGGGCGACAAGGCCATGATGCACGCCCAGCACCAGAAAAACTTCCGCTTTTTTGACGCGCCCGTGGGTTTGATTTTCACCATCGACAAAGTCATGGGCCGAGGCAGTTTGCTGGACTACGGCATGTTCTTGCAAAGCATCATGGTGGCTGCCCGCTCGCGTGGCCTGCACACCTGCCCGCAAGCGGCGTGGAACGGCTTTTCCAAAATCATCTTGCCGCTGGTCGGTGCGGGTGAGAACGAGATGGTGGTTTGCGGCATGTCGCTGGGTTATGCCGACGAGGCAGCGCTGGTCAACACCTTCCAGACCACCCGCGTGCCGGCCCAAGACTTCACCCACTGGGTGGATTGACTTTTTATCTCAACGCGCTTTTTTAAAGACAAGGGTCTGATTTGGGATTCGAAGCACTGGCGCTGCAACTGCTCAATGGCCTGAGCCACGCCACCACCTTGTTTTTGATGGCCTCCGGGCTGACGCTGATTTTTGGCGTCACCCGAATCGTCAATTTCGCGCACGGCAGCTTCTTCATGCTGGGCGCTTTGTGGTCGGCGCACGCGGTGACGAACTGGTGGCCCGCCATGGCGGATACCGCCTGGGGCTATGGCGCGGTGATCTTGATGGGCGCCTGTGTGGCCGCCTTGCTGGGGGCCGTGACCGAAGTCTTGCTGCTCAAGCGCATGCGCCACGCGCCGCAGCTCTACCAACTGGTGGCCACCTTTGGCCTGACGCTGGCGCTGCACGACGCGATGCGCTGGTTTTTTGGCCCTGAAGAGGTGTTCGCACCGCGATTTCCGGGTCTCAAGGGTGCGATCCAACTGGGTGAGTCTTATTTCCCCACTTGGCAAGTGTTCACCCTAGTGCTGGGTCCCCTGGTCTGGCTGGGCTTGCACATCTTGCTCACGCGCACGCTGTGGGGCCAGCGCGTGAAAGCGGCCACCCAAGACCGCGAGATGCTGGGCGCGCTGGGCGTGAACCCCGCGCCGCTCATGCTGGGCGTGGTGATGCTGGGCTGCGGCTTGGCGGGCTTGGCCGGGGCGCTGCAATTGCCGCGCGAGCCCGCGCATTTGCAGATGGACGTGAACGTGGTGGTCGAGACCTTTGTGGTGGTGGTCACCGGGGGCTTGGGCAGCATTGGCGGGGCTTTTGTGGCGGCGGTGCTGATTGGCGTGATTCACGCTTTGGGTCTGAGCTTTATCCCGCAAGCGACTTTGGTGCTGGTGTTTTTGACCATGGCCGTGGTGCTGGTTTGGCGGCCGCAGGGCCTGGCCGGGTCGGCCGCCCATGCCGAGCAGCGCGAAAGCGTGCCGGTGTTTGCGCTGTGGCCTGTGGCGGGGGGGGGGCGGGCGCTGTTTGTGGCGGTCTTTGTGGGCTTGACGCTGCTGGCCTGGGCGCAGGGCGATTACGGCCGCAGCTTGGCCGAAGACGTGATGGTGATGATGTTGTTTGGCCTGAGCCTGCAGTGGATGATGGCTTTGGGCGGTCTGGTCAGCTTTGGCCATGCGGCGTTTTTTGCATTGGGTGCTTATGGCGCGGCGCTGTCGCACCTGCATTGGGGTTTAGGCCTGTTCGGCGCTTTGGCATCTGGCATGGCGTTGGCGCTGGCCGTGGCCTTGGCCTTTGGCGCTTTGGTGGTGCGCAGCAGCGGGGTGTACCTGGCCATGCTGTCGCTGGCGTTGGCGCAAATGATTTGGGCGGGGGCCACGCAATGGGTGGGGCTCACGGGGGGCGACAACGGCTTGATCGGCCTGCGTTTGATCGCCCCCGAGTCGCGTGCGCTGTGGGACGCGGCGCTGTGCGTCTTCATGCTTTTGGCTTTGGCGGGCATGGCCCGCGTGGCACGCTCCAGCCGGGGCGCGGCTTTGCAGGCTGTGCGCGATGCGCCGTTGCGCGCTGCGGCCAGCGGTTTGCCGGTGCAGGCCTTGCGCTACCAGGTGTTTGTGGCCAGCGCCACTTTGGCAGGCCTGGCCGGGGGCTTGTGGGCCGCGTTCAAAGGCGCGGTGTTTCCGTCGGTGGCTTCCGTTGCCATGTCGGTGGACGCTTTGCTGGTGATTTTGTTAGGCGGGGTGCACCAGCTGTGGGGCTCGGCCGTGGGCAGTGCGCTCCTGGTGTGGGGCGGGGCCGAGTTGGGGCAGGGTCTGGATTATTGGCGCGGTGTTTTGGGCCTGGTCATCATGTTGGTGATGGTTTTGGCCCCCAGTGGCGTGCTGGGTGGGCTGCAGATGGGGTTGGTCCGCTTTGCTTCCAAGAGGAGCCGCGCATGAGCCTTCAAACAGTTTTGCAGGTCAGCGGTCTGGCCAAGCATTTTGGTGGTGTGCGGGCGCTGGACGGTGTGGAATTCTCTGTGCCCGCAGGCCAGTGTGTGGCCCTGATCGGCCCCAACGGCGCGGGCAAGTCGACCTGTTTTGCCTGCTTGGCGGGCCAGCAGGTGCCCACCGCGGGTGAGGTGCTGTGGCAAGGCCAGTCGCTTTTGGGCAAACCGCCCGCCGAGCGCCAGCGCTTGGGCGTGGCCCGCACCTTTCAGGTGGCGCAAACCTTTGAGGCGCTCACGGTGCTGCAAAACATCCAGCTGGTGCTGCGCGGTGCAGCGCCACTGGCCTGGTGGGATCGTCTGGACCGCCGTCAACCCGAGCGGGCGCTGCGCCTGGCCGCGCAAGCGGGCTTGAAAGCCCAGGCCCACGCCACCGTGGCCGATTTGCCTTATGGTGCGAAAAAACGCTTGGAGCTGGCCATGGCGCTGGCGGGCTTGCCGGAGGCGGCGGCCGATGCCGGTGAAAGTACCGGTGCCGATCGGTCCTTGGATCGATGCCCTTCGTTGCTGCTGCTGGACGAGCCCGCTGCCGGTCTCGCCCTGGCCGAGCGGGCCGACATGATGGCGCTGGTGCGCCAGGCGGCCTCGCAAGGCGTAACGGTGCTGTACACCGAGCACAACATGGACGCCGTGTTTGGCGTGGCAGACAGGGTGCTGGTGCTGATGCAAGGCCGCTTGGTGGCCGACGGCTTGCCCGAAGCAGTGGCGCAAGACCCGCAGGTGCGCGAGCGCTACCTGGGGATGGATTTCGATCTGAACGCCAACGTGAATACCGATGCGAAAGGCCTGCACGATGCTCAAGGTTGAAGGCCTGAACGCCTGGTATGGCCAAGCCCAGGCCTTGTTCGACGTGAGTTTGTCAGTGGGAGAGGGCGAGCTGGTCGTCATTCAGGGCCTGAACGGCGCGGGCAAATCCACGCTGCTGCAAAGCCTGATCGGCATCGGTACCCAGGCCCAAGGCCGCATCACCTGGCAAAACGAACCCATCCAAACCTGGCCCGCGCACCGCCGCGCCCGGGCGGGTTTGGGTTTTGTGGCCGAGGACCGGCGCTTGTTCACCGGCTTGTCGGTGAAAGAAAACCTGTGGATTGCCGCACCCTCGGTTTCGAGCGCTCAGGTCACACCCGCGCAGCGCTTTGACCGCGTGATGGCTTTGTTTCCCCAGCTGCAAACCATGCTGCACCGCCCGGCCAGCCAAATGAGCGGGGGCGAGCAGCAAATGCTGGCGCTGGCTCGCACCCTGATGACCGGCCCGCGCCTCTTGCTGCTGGACGAGCCTTGTGAGGGCATCGCCCCGGTGTTGGTGGCGGCCATGCGCGACGCGCTGCTGCAACTGGCCCGCGAAGGCGTGGCCATGCTGGTGGCCGAGCAAAACAACATCCTGGCCCAGCATGCGCAGCGGGTGCTGGTGCTGACCAGCGGGCGCATGGACTCGGCGGCATGAGCCGCGCTTGACGGGCTTAGGCATCCCTTACACTGCCCCACAACAACGAGCGGCATCAGCTGCCAGAGACAACACACCATGATCATCACCAGCCTGCTTGACACCGACCTGTACAAATTCACCATGATGCAGGTCGTGCTGCACCAGTTTCCGGGGGCGCAGGTCGAATACAAGTTCAAGTGCCGCAACCCGGGCGTGCCTTTGGCTTTGTATGTCGATGAAATTCGGCAAGAAATCTGTTCCTTGTGCAGTTTGAGCTTCAAGGAGGCTGAGCTTCAATACCTCCGGTCGCTGCGGTTCATCAAAAGCGACTTTGTCGATTTTTTGGCCCTGTTCAAACTCAATGAAAAATACATCGAGGTCTTGCCCCTGCCTTCGGGTGAGATCGATGTCTCGATTCGTGGGCCTTGGCTGCACACCATCTTGTTTGAAATTCCCGTGCTGGCCATCGTCAACGAGGTCTACTTTCGCAACACCCAAAAGGTGCCTGACCTGATGGAGGGTCGACGCCGTTTGGAGACGAAGATCAACCAATTGCATGCACCGGGTCTGGAGACGCTCAAGATCGCCGACTACGGCACCCGTCGCCGCTTTTCTCGCGCTTGGCACGAAGAGGTATTGCGTGTCATGGCAGCCCGTTTGGGCACTGGGCCCGATGGGCAATTTGCGGGCACCAGCAATGTCTACTACGCGTACCTGCTCAAAATGACGCCCTTGGGCACCATGGCCCATGAATACCTGCAAGCCGCACAGGCGCTGGGTCCACGCTTGCGCGACAGCCAAGTTTTTGCTTTTGAGTCATGGGCCAAAGAGTACCGGGGTGATCTGGGCATTGCCCTGAGTGATGTGTATGGGTTTAACGCTTTTTTGCGCGATTTTGATTTGTATTTTTGCAAGTTGTTTGATGGTGCTCGCCACGACAGTGGTGACCCATTCAGCTGGGGCGAGCGCATGATTGCGCACTACCAGCAAAACCGGGTCGACCCTAAAACCAAGACGCTGATTTACAGCGATGGCTTGACGATTCCCCGAACCATCGAATTGTTTGAGCAATTCAGAGGGCGGTGCCAGCTCGCTTTTGGTGTGGGCACCAACCTGACCAACGATCTGGGCTATGAACCTCTGCAAATTGTCATCAAAATGACCCGTTGTAACGGTCAGCCTGTGGCCAAATTGTCGGACTCACCAGGCAAAGGCATGTGTGACGACGAAAAGTATTTGGCCTATTTGCGCCAAGTGTTCGAGATCAACCCCATCAACTGACCGACACTCGCAGGCCGTTAACATAGCGCACCAATTCACAGGAGATTTTCATCATGAAGCGATGGGGTAAGCGGTGGACCGCGTGGCTGGCTATGCCGCTGTTGTTGTTGTCCGGAGGGGCTTTTGCTGCCGACTTTGATGGCGCTCAGTTGTCGGTGATGTGGGGCGTGCCATTCGCAGGCATTTTGTTGTCGATTGCCTTGATGCCTTTGCTTTTGCCGAATTTTTGGCACCACCATTACGGCAAAGTCGCCGCCGCTTGGGGCTTGGCTTTCCTCGTGCCTTTTGCCATGGTGTTCGGTCCTGCTGCAGCAGGCGCGAACACGGTGCATGCCCTGTTTGCCGAATACATCCCTTTCATCATCTTGCTCACGGCCTTGTTCACGGTGTCGGGCGGCATTTTCATCCGTGGCAACTTGCACGGCAGCCCAGGCCTGAACACCGCCATCTTGGGGATTGGGGCCGTGCTGGCCAGTTTCATGGGCACCACAGGTGCATCCATGCTGTTGATCCGGCCCCTTATCCGCGCCAACGACAACCGCAAGCATGTGGCCCATGTTGTGGTGTTTTTCATCTTCATCGTCTCTAATGCTGGCGGCTCCTTGACGCCTTTGGGCGATCCCCCCTTGTTTTTGGGTTTCTTGAAGGGCGTTGACTTCTTCTGGACTGTCAAAACCATCTTCCCCGAGACACTGTTCTTGGTGGGCAGCTTGCTCGCTATCTTCTTTGCGCTGGACTCCTGGTACTACCACCGCCGTGAAGAGGTGTTGCCGCAAGACCCGACCCCTGATTCCAAAGCGATTGGTTTTGATGGGGCCATCAACTTCTGGCTGCTGGCAGCTGTTGTAGGTTTGGTGCTGATGAGCGGTTTCTGGAAGTCGCCCGTGTCTTTCAACATCTACGGCACCGAAGTCGGTTTGCCCGGCGTTTTGCGCGATCTGGGTCTGTTGGTTGTGACCTTTGTGTCACTCAAGATCACACCCGCCAAGGTGCATGCGGACAACCAATTCGGTTGGGGTCCCATGGCCGAAGTGGCCAAGTTGTTTGCCGGGATTTTCCTGACCATCATCCCGGTCATCGCCATGCTCAAGGCAGGTGTCAACGGCCCATTTGGTGCGGTGGTTCAAGCGGTCACCCAGCCCGATGGCAGTCCCGACGTGATGATGTACTTCTGGATCACGGGCGCTTTGAGTTCATTTCTTGACAACGCGCCCACTTATTTGGTGTTCTTCAACACCGCAGGTGGTGACCCGCACGTGCTGATGACCACCTTGGCCCCGACGCTGGCCGCCATTTCGGCCGGTGCCGTGTTCATGGGCGCCAACACCTACATCGGCAATGCCCCCAACCTGATGGTCAAGGCCATCGCCGAAGACCGTGGTGTGAAAATGCCCAGCTTCTTTGGTTACATGTTGTGGTCGGGCGCTGTCCTGATTCCGTTGTTCGTTGTCATGAGTTTCATCTGGTTCAAGTGATGTCCAAACCTTCCATTTTGGTGGCCCGAGCCATCTTCCCCGAGGTACTGCAGTCTTTGGCGCAGGTGTTTGAAGTCGAGAGCAACCAGGCCGACGAGGTTTGGTCTGCCGAAGAGCTGACCCGCCGCATGCAAGGCAAAGTGGGCGCATTGACCACCGGCAGCGAGCGCATCGACGTGGCGCTGCTGCAGGCCAATCCGCAGCTGCGCATCGTGGCCAATATGGCTGTGGGCTTCAACAACTTTGACGTGCCCGCCATGACCGCTGCGGGCGTTCAGGCCAGCAACACACCCGATGTGCTGACCGAAACCACAGCCGATTTTGGCTTTGCCCTGCTCATGGCCACGGCCCGTCGTGTGACCGAGAGCGAGCACTATTTGCGTGCCGGTTTGTGGAAAAAGTGGAGTTACGACATGTTCGCCGGAGCCGAGGTCCATGGCTCCACCATTGGCATCATCGGCATGGGTCGCATCGGCCAGGGCATTGCCCGCCGCGCAGCCCACGGCTTTGGCATGAACGTGATCTATCACAACCGCAGCTGCTTGAGCGCTGAGCTCGAAGCCGAGTGCAAGGCCACTTATGTGTCCAAGCAAGAACTGCTGCAGACCGCTGACCATGTGATGCTGGTTGTGCCCTACAGCGCCGAGTCTCACCACACCATCGGCGCGGCAGAGCTGGCGCAGATGAAGCCGACCGCCACCCTGGTCAACATTGCACGCGGCGGCATTGTGGACGACGCGGCGCTCGCCAAGGCTTTGACTGCGGGCCAAATTGCCGCCGCCGGTTTGGATGTCTTTGAAGGCGAGCCTGCGGTTCACCCTGATTTGCTGAAAGTCCCCAACGTGGTGCTCACACCCCACATTGCCAGCAGCACGGTCAAAACCCGCAAGGCCATGGCGCAGTTGGCAGCCGACAACCTGGTGGCTTACCTGACCCGTGGTCAAGCCCTGACACGGCTGAACTCCGTGCCCGGCTCAGCTGCATGAGTGAATGGCTGTGGCTGGTCCTGGCCGGGTTGAACCTGCTGGGTTTGGTGCTGTTGCTGCTGCGCTCACGGGCGTCGCCCGAGGCACAGGCCAAGCAAGCTGCTGGCCAGGCCGCCGAGCAAGCCGCCTGGCAGCAACATCAGTTTGCAGCTCTGCAGGCCCAAACCGAGCGTTTGGAGCGCGAACTGCGCAGCGAAATCAGCCAGTCTGGTGTGCAAGGCCGACAAGAGGCCATGCACACCCTCACGTTGTTTCAGCAATCGCTGTTGCAGCAAAGCGCCGAAGCCACTCGCACCCAAAACCAGCAGATCGATGCGCTGGCCCAGCAACTGGCTTTGCTGCAAAAAAGCCTGACCGACAGCCTGGCCCAGCAGGTCAATGCGCTGTCTGAGGCGAATGCCCGACGCCTGACCGAGATGCGCGGCACCATGGAAACCCAGTTGTCGCAGCTGCAGCAAAGCAACGCTGCCAAGCTCGATGAAATGCGCCAGACGGTGGACGAAAAACTCCAGGCCACCTTGCAAGCCCGTTTGGGCGAGAGCTTCAAACAAGTGGCCGAGCGCCTGGAGCAGGTGCACAAAGGCCTGGGCGAAATGCACACCCTGGCGCAAGGCGTGGGTGACCTGAAGCACCTGCTGACCAACGTCAAGACCCGAGGCATGTTCGGTGAGGCACAACTGGCCTCATTGCTCGAACAAGTCCTCACGCCCGAGCAATACGCTGTGCAGGTGGCCACGCGGCCTGGCGACAAAAACCGGGTGGACTTTGCGATTCGCTTGCCTGGCCGGTCTGAAAGCGGCCAGCCGGTGTGGTTGCCGATTGACGCCAAGTTTCCCAACGAAGACTACGAGCGCCTGCTCGAAGCCCAAGGCCGCGCTGACCCTGTGCAGGCTGAGCTGTGCGCCAAGGCGTTGGAAGCACGCATCAAGCTTGAAGCCAAATCGATTGCTGAAAAATACTTGGAACCCCCGCACACCACCGACTTTGCGGTCATGTTTTTGCCGACCGAAGGGCTCTATGCCGAGGTACTGCGTCGCCCAGGTCTGATGGAAACCCTGCAGCGCGACCACCGCGTGACATTGGCCGGCCCCACCAACCTGATGGCCATGCTGAACGCTTTGCAAATGGGCTTTCGAACCCTGGCGCTTGAAAAACGATCCAGCGAAGTCTGGCAGGTGCTGGGTGCGGTCAAGACCGAGTTTGGCAAGTTTGGCGATGTGCTGACCAAGGTGCGCAACCAGACCCAAACCGTGCTCAACACCCTGGACCAGGCCCAGACCCGAAGCAACGTCATGAGCCGCGCTCTGCGCCAGGTGGATGCGCTGCCCGAGCTGCAAGCGCAAGCACTTTTGCCCAGCGGGCCGGATCTCGTGCAAGAGGAGAACAAGTGAGCCCTGATCTGGCCCGGCTGATTGCGGGTCAGATGTTTTTGCACGCGTGCATGGCGGGCACGCGCATGGCCATCCCCCTTTTGGCCCTCAACCAGGGTTTCAGTGCCGTGGCGGTGGGCGCACTGTTGGCCTTGTTTGCGTTCTCCCCCATGTTATTGGCTCTGCCTGCAGGCCGTTACAGCGACCGCCGGGGTTTGCAAAAAATCATGCGCATCAGCGTTGTCCTGGCGGCATCGGGTGTGCTGCTGTCGGCACTGTGGCCCAACTTTGCGGTGATGTGCCTGAGCGCTTTGGCCGCAGGCGGTGCCACCGGCATGGCCGTGATCGCCTTGCAACGCCATGTGGGCCGCATGGCCAAAGACCCGGCTGCACTCAAGGTGGCATTCAGTTGGTTGTCTCTGGGGCCTGCCGTGTCCAATTTTGTCGGCCCTGTACTGGCAGGCTTGTTGATTGACTATGCCGGACCCGAGGCGGGGCACGTTTCGGGCTTCAGATGGGCATTCTTGCTGATGGCCGTGTTTCCGCTGTTCACATGGTTTTGGGTGCGCCCAGTGCCTGAGCTGCCCCTTTCACCCGAACTCGCCCATGACAAACCTCGACGTGCGCTGGATTTGCTGGCCGAGCCCATGATGCGGCGTTTGCTGGGGGTCAATTGGTTGCTGTCTTCGTGCTGGGATGTGCACACCTTTGTGGTGCCTGTGTTGGGGCACGAGCGCGGTTACAGCGCTTCTGTGGTGGGCTCCATTCTGGGTTCATTTGCTTTGGCTGCAGCCTTCATAAGGGTGTGTTTGCCTTTCATCTCGCGCCACGTCAAAGAACACCAAATCATCACGGGCGCGATGGTGTGCACGGCCTTGCTGTTTGCGGTCTACCCCCTGATGCCCACTGCCGTGGCCATGGGGGTGTGCTCGGTGTTGCTCGGTTTGGTGTTGGGGACGGTGCAGCCCATGATCATGAGCACTTTGCACCAGATCACCCCGGCACACCGTCAGGGCGAGGCCCTGGGTTTGCGGCTCATGAGCATCAACGCCTCGAGTGTGCTGATGCCCATGCTCTTTGGCGCGGCGGGTGCCATTGCGGGGGTGGCACCCGTGTTTTGGGTGGTGGGGGTCGCCGTGGGCATGGGCTCTCGCGCTGCTTGGGGTTTGCGCCCAAGCCATGCCTCCAAACATCATGAAACTTTGAGTTGATAAAACTCGCAAATGGCCTGCCAGGCGGCTTCTGGTGTGTCCACGTAACGAAACAAATTCAGGTCATTTGCTGAAATCATGCCTTGTTCGACCAGCAAGTCCATATTGATCAGGCGTTGCCAGTAGTCACTGCCAAAAAGCAAAATGGGGACCTGCCGGGCTTTGCGGGTTTGCACCAGGGTCATCACTTCAAACAGTTCGTCGAGTGTGCCAAAACCTCCGGGAAAGGCCACCAGCGCTTTGGCACGCATCATGAAATGCATTTTTCGCAGCGCAAAGTAATGGAACTTGAAGCTCAGATCGGGCGTGACATAGGGGTTGGGTGTCTGCTCATGCGGCAGGGAAATGTTGAGTGCCACCGACATGGCACCCGCTTCCGTGGCACCTCGGTTGGCCGCTTCCATGATGCCTGGTCCGCCTCCAGTGCAAATGAAAAGCTTTTCGTCATCAGGCAAGCAGGCACACGAGTGGGCCACACTTTGGGCAAAGACCCGCGCGTTTTCGTAATGTTCAGCGTTGCTCAGCATGACCTGAGCCGCTTTGATTTTTTCGGCTTGTTCACTCAGCAGGGCTGATTTCAGTTGTGCTTGAGCCGTCTCGCGGTCGGTGAATCGTGCACTTCCAAACACCACCACCGTGTGTTCGATGCCCGCTTCGGCTTGAGCCAGGTCTGGTTTGAGGAGTTCGAGTTGAAGCCGAATCCCACGGGTTTCTCGCCGAAGCATGAATTCTGGATCGGCAAAGGCCAATCGATGGGCTTTAGGTTCTAACCAGTGGGTGTTTTGGTCTTCGGCATGAAGGTCCGCCCAAGCGTGTGGCAAGACCGGTTGTTTGAGTTTGGGTGTGCTGTGCATGGTGACGATTGTGCATGCGCAGCAAGTCGCACCTGATGGTGCAAGGTTCTGCCCTTGGCCCATGAAAAAAGCCCCTTGCGGGGCTTTCATCAGGGGGCTTGATCAGAAGATCAGACGCGCTTGCGGTATTCGCCGGTGCGTGTGTCGATTTCGATCTTGTCGCCTTGGCTCACGAACAAAGGCACAGGCACTTCCATGCCGGTGGCGATCTTGGCGGGCTTGAGCACTTTGCCGGAGGTGTCGCCTTTGACGGCGGGCTCTGTCCAGGTGATCTCGCGCACCACGCTGGTGGGCAATTCGACCGAGATGGCTTTCTCGTTGTAGAACACCACTTCGAGTTCCATGCCGTCTTCGAGGTAGTTCAGGGCGTCACCCATGTTGGTGGCTTCGACTTCGTACTGGTTGAAATCGGTGTCCATGCAAACGTACATGGGGTCAGCGAAGTAAGAGTAGGTGCACTCTTTCTTGTCCAGAATGACCTGGTCCATTTTGTCGTCGGCGCGGAACACGACTTCGGTGCCGAAGTTGGCGATCAAGCTCTTGAGCTTCATGCGCACGGTGGACGAGCCGCGGCCACCGCGTTGGTATTCGGTGCGCAGGACGACCATGGGGTCTTTGCCGTGCATGATGACGTTGCCGACGCGGATTTCTTGAGCGGTTTTCATAGGAATTGAGTCTGAAATGAAAGAGGGTGGCTTGAGGCCAAGCCCATTATTCTAACCTGTGGGGCTTGGTATTTGACTGAAGGTCCATGCAGACGATCAGTCACGCGCTGTCAAGCCATGAACCAAGCCGCCCAAGACAATCCCGCCCAAAGCCCACAGGATGTCGGTGTTGCCTGTGCCCAAAGCCGCAATGGCCGGGCCGGGGCACACCCCGCTCAAACCCCAGCCCACGCCAAAAATGGCCGAACCGATCACGGTTTGGCGGTTCCAGCTGGCCGGTTGCGTCAGGAACTGACCACCCAGCAAGGGGCGTCCCAGCCAGCGCGGAAAACCTTTGTAAGCCAGCATGGCCAGGCCTGCGGCACCGCCCATGACCAGCATCAGGCCCCAGTCCTGAAAGCGCAAAAAGCTCAAAACGACGTCAGGTTGCACCATGGTGGCCAGCGACAGGCCAAAGCCAAACAAGGCCCCGGCGACCAGGGTGACCAGCGCCTTGGGCAGGGTCAGTGTGTGAGGGTTCAGCGGGTTCATGCCAGGCCTTTCGTGAAGATTGCCATCAGGTTGGCGGTCATGAAGGCGGTGGCCATGAAGGTCAGCACCGCGCCCAGCGAAGGCAGTTGCAAGGAGCCCAGGCCACAAATGCCGTGACCGGATGTGCAGCCATTGCCCAAACGCGCACCGTAGCCCACCAAAAAGCCGCCCACCAGCAGCTGCCAGGCGGGCACGCTGGTGTGCTGCGCCTCGCCACCCGCCAGCGTGAACCGCCAAACCAGCGCCCCCAGCACCACGCCCAGCGCGTAAACCAGCCGCCAGTTGCGGGTGCTGACAAAGCGCGCTTGCTGAAAAAACGCCCGTTTGGATACGAACGACCAACTGCTGGAAAAGACGGAACTCATGCCGCCAACCCAGCCGTTGAACAAATACAGCAGCGCCACGCCAGCGCCAATGGTGAGGCCGCCCAGCAGGTAGTGCTGCCAGCCGAGGGGGAAGAGGGTGTCGATCAGAGTCATGGGTCGGGATTATCGGGCACGCGCACGGGGTCAATTTTGCGGACATCCAGCTTGAAGGCTCTAGGGTTCAGGGGGGCCTCAATTTTTGATCTTGCTAGGAAGTGACTCCTGAAAATGTAGGTAATAAGGTTATAGTTTGGCTCCGCAACGACCGACGAAGATCAGCGGATGGCCAACCAGGAGTGCCGGGTTTCATGGTGAATCTATACCTTTACAAAAATTCAGGCATTGAGGCCGAAGGCCTTGTCCGATGCGGTTTTCGGCCTGTTCGTCAAAAGTATGTATCGACTCGGCCCGGATGTATCAACCGGGTTTTGCGGTCTACATCACGTTAGATTTTATGAACCCGGCAGCTATCCTTTTGCACGGTCCGACGAGCGCAGGAAAATCTAGTCTCGCGCAAGCTTTACAAGACTGTGCCTCCGTGCCGGCATTTCATGTTTCGCTTGACGCGTTCGTCACGATGTCACGGCGACGCGATATGAGAAATGCTGAAGATGTTGCTGAGGCGTATCGGACTCATTGCGAAAATCTTAGATCAACGTTGGCCCGGTTGGCTGAGACGCGATTCGAGATAATCTTTGATACGGTACTCCGTCAAGAATTCGAGCTGGAAAAATGTCTTCGTATTCTTGCTGTGCGACCTCTGTATCAGATTCACGTGTGGGCGCCGATTGAAGTGCTAGAGCAACGAGAGCGGCTTCGTGCTGATCGGGCGGACGGCATGGCCCGGGAGCAGGCAAGCCATCCGATATTTATTCGCAGTTATGACTTGTCGATTGACTCTTCCGTTCTGAGCCCCGTGCAAGGTGCGGAGGCCATTCGCGCCCTAATATTAGCGTCGCCAAAATCCAACAATGCGCTCCAGCGGACGGTTTCGCCGCCCGCTGAGCTGGATCGTTAAGCGTCACAAGGCGCACACCAGAACTACATACACATGGAGGTCACGAATGAGCTATGACTTGCTTGTCTTCGCACTTGAGAAAGCACCGGATACCCGCGAGGAATTTCTCTCTTGGTGGTCAGAAACATCCGGGTGGTCCGAGGATCACAGCTACGACGATCCGAAAGTCTCCGCACCGAAGCTCCAGGCTTGGTTCCTTGAGATGATTAAGACGTACCCGGCAATGAACGGCCCGTTCTCATCGGAAGAGTTTCCAGAGGATGATTCGAACGTAACCGACTACAGCGTCGGGAAGGACGCAATCTACGCCGCGTTCGCCTGGTCCAAGGCAGAAGCTGCGCACGAGCATGTTTTCAGTCTGGCTGCTAAACATCAACTCGGGTTCTTTGATGCAAGTTCAGAGACTGCAGCAGTGTGGTTGCCGGACGGGAAAGGTGGTCTCAAGCTTTGTCACCAGGGTGAGCCATCAGATACTGACGACAGTGACGCCTAACCCTTCAATCGATAGGACGTCACCCAGCAAGCCGGGTGCCGCCTTTCATCTCAAACGGTAGGTCTGGAAAGCATGAATATGGAAGTGAATGATAAAGGTGACTTGGCAGATATGATGGCCATTTTGGCTGATCTAGAGCAGTCAAATGCTTGTGCCGTTATTATTTTACAAGGCCGATTCAAAGATGATATGCGAGTTAGGCGAGCATTGTATGAGTCGGCATTAATCTCATATAGAAGAGCAATCAACAATGGTTCCACTAGGTTGCCAGAGTACGGATTAAAGTTGTGGAAGTTTCCCCTAAAAATTAATATGAAAGCAATCGCTGGTTTGGAGAGTGAGGCAAGTGAGATAAAAATTGTTGCGGACAAATGTATAGCGCACCGGGCTAATGCAGATGCACGGCGCGTTGAATTTCCGAGCGATGGAAGTTCTATCGTTCGAACAAAATATAAAGAACGATTGGACTTGATGCCAGCTCTGCAAATAATAACGGAGCGCTATATTAATTCGCTACAGTGCGAATTAATTCCGTCGAAATTTAAAATACCTGGCTTAACAAATCATTCCAGCGGACAAGCCGCTGAATGAGTTCTTAGCTTTCACCATGCGCACGATCGAAATTCGAACCTACCGACTAAAACCTGGCACCTCCGCACAATTTGAAGTAGCGATGCAAAACGCGCTGCCGATGGTGCGCGCCGCAGTGGATGTCGTAGCTTTTGGGAGGGCGGATTCAAAAGTGAAGTGCAACACCCTTTTTTCAGTGGATGAGAGTGGAGTGTTGCGGACTGTTCAGGAGCAGTTCCCTGTAAACAGACAGCGGTGATCGTACCCCCAAACCTTTGCGCGGGCG
>NKIP01000027.1 GCA_002256145.1 Comamonadaceae bacterium PBBC1 | reverse complement strand
AACCGCCCAAACTGATCATTGGAGCCATGATGCGCAAGCTCATTCATGTGGCTGTTGGCGTGCTCAAGTCGAACAAACCGTTCAACTCGGCACTTCACTGCGCTTGACACGCATCACAGTATCTACAAAAGCCACGTCTCTGTAGGTCGGCACCTTCAGGTCCGACGCTTTGGGTTTCGATGCAGCAACATCGATAATCCCCAACATGTACGGAATTCAATCTTGGGGAGACACCCTTCGCCTGCTGGTCGAGCTGTCGGCCACTGCCGCCTTTGCCCTCTCGGGCCTGATGGAAGCGGCGCGTAAACGGCTGGACGCGGTGGGCGTGTGTGTGGTCGCTTTTTTGGCGGCGTTTGGCGGCGGCACACTGCGCGACTTGCTGCTGGACCAACGCCCTTTCTTTTGGGTCCAACACACCGAAATGCTTTGGGGTGTGTTGGCCCTGTGTGTACTCGCCATGGCCTTCATGCGCCAGCGCCACTTTGAAGTCACCGAAAAAGCCATCCTCTGGCCTGACGCGCTGGGCCTGGGCCTGTTCACCGCCACCGGCGTACACCAAGCGCTGCAGGCGCTCATGCCCCCAGTGGTGGCCGTGCTCATGGGCCTGATCACCGGCGTGTTTGGCGGCGTGCTGCGCGACATGGTGTGCAACGAAATCCCTACCGCCTTCAAAGACCACCGCCCCTACGCAGTCTGCGCCTTTGCGGGCGGCTGGACTTATGTGGGTTTGTGGTTCACCGACGCGCCCGGGTGGGTGGCTTTGCTGGGCTGCCTGGTGGTCACGGTGGGTTTGCGCGCACTGGCGCTTTGGCGCAACTGGCAACTGCCGGCTTGGCGGGCTTAAACCGTTTTACACCCAAGGTGCTCAACACAATCCAGCGTGTGCCGCCGCCCTTTCAAAACACACTGTGCACTCTGAAACACGGCTCAAGGCCGAAATGACAAAGCACAAGGCTTGGTAGATCAAGATTTTGTGTCCAAGGTTTCCGGACCTGCGTAGATCGAGCCCCCCACGCGCAAAGCAGAATGTTCACGCTTGGACTGCAACACCGGGTAAAGCATCTGGTGGTACCAACGCTCTTGCCCAAACAACTTGTCGTCGATCAAGCCAACACGCGCAGGGTATTGGCGTGTGATGTGGGCGCTGCCAAAAATGATGTCCCACAAAAACAGCAAGTTGCCAAAATTGCCTTTGTAATGACCCACACCGTCATCATTGGTGATGGCGTGGTGTGCCCAGTGCGTGGCCGGGGTCGAAATGGTGCGCTCCAACACCCACATGAGGGGGTGCAGGGCCCGCACCCGGTACAGCGGCTCGTCCCAACGCCACGCGCAGTGCGCACCCAGGATGACCAGCAACTTGACCGCGATGTAAAGCGCATACACCATGCCGCCAAAACCCAAATACAGCAAAGCACCTGCAGCCCACAATCCCGGCATCATCAGGTAATAGAAAAAGTTGTTGCGGAATGTCACGCGGATGCTCATGTACTCGGCCGAGTGGTGCGCCCGGTGCAAAGGCCACAACAAAGGCGAATGCGACAAACGGTGCCACCCATATTGCGTCATGTCATCGGCCACCAACAAAATACCGACCATGCCCCACCAAGGCAAATCGGCCAAAGCGTTTTTGTAGTCTGGAAACCAAGCGTGCCCCAGCTTGGACGTGACAAAAATCGCCAAAGGCTGGGTGATCGCCAGCACGCTCAGGAACATGAACACCTCCAGCTTGGTGTCGTTGCCCGTGGCGGTCACCGTGTTTTTGTAACGTCGGCTCACAACCTCCATCGTTGCAAAACCCATGATGGTGCACAGCACCAAGATGTTTTGCCATTGCGTTGCATTCATTCCCTGTCTCCATTTTTCTCAAATCCCAAACACCCAGCCACTCTCACATGGCGACATTGAAGATACCCATGCCAAGCCGCCCTCACCATGGGTGTTTTCCCCTTGTTCAGGAACAACGCTGAACAGCCCCATTGAAGTACGTGTCTTTGAGGCGACAAGCTTCTATACAAACAAGCGCATTGGCATGGGCATGCTCAGACGCAGTCCGATAATCCAAGCCATGATGAAACACCACAGACCGATTGAAGGCTCACCCACCACGAGACACCGCCCATGCTGAGTGGCATCCTGTTTTCCTTGGCCGCTGGTCTCATGTGGGGTTTGGTGTTTGTGGGGCCACTCATGCTGCCCGACTACCCCGCCGCCCTGCACACCTTTGGCCGGTATCTGGCCTTTGGCCTGATCGCGCTGCCCTTGGCATTCATGGACCGCACCGAGATCCGGCGACTGACACGCAGCGACTGGTTGGCCGCCCTCAAACTGGCGGCCATCGGCAACGTCTTGTATTACCTGTTTTTGGCCAGCGCCATCCAGCGTGCGGGCGGTGCCTTGCCCACCATGATCATCGGCACACTGCCGGTGGTGATCGCCGTTGCGGCCAACCTGCTCAACCACCAGCGCGACGGCCGTTTTCCTTGGCTCAAGTTGGCGCCACCGCTGGCCCTCATCTTGTTGGGCATCGCCTGCGTCAACCATGTGGAATGGACCGCACTGGTGCAGAATCCGGCAGCCGACACCACGCGCTACATCACCGGGGCCGCACTGGCCGTGGGGGCGGTGGTCTGCTGGACCTGGTACCCGCTTAAAAACGCCGATTGGCTGCGTGGCCACCCCGATCGCAATCCACGCGTGTGGGCCACAGCACAAGGCATGGCCACCTTGCCACTGGCTTTGCTGGGCTATGCCGCGTTTTGGCTCTGGACCCTCGCCACAAACGACCCCATGCCCATGCCACTGGGCCCACGCCCCCTCGAATTCATCGGCCTCATGATGGCCATCGGCCTGTTCGCCTCCTGGCTGGGCACCTTGTGCTGGAACGCCGCCAGCCAACGATTGCCCACCGCACTGGCCGGGCAGCTCATTGTGTTTGAAACCCTGGCCGCGCTCAGCTACGCGTTTATGCTGCGCGGCCAATGGCCCGAGCCCGTCACACTGGCGGGCATTGCGCTGCTGGTGGCGGGGGTGATCGGCGGGGTGCGGGTGAAAGCCAAGACCGCCTAGACCAAGTCATCAAAGCCCTCTGGCCAGCCAAACCCACACACAACGGGACAAGCTGGCCATGGCCAAAGGCACTCCCAGACTGGTACTGACGCGCTGCGTGGGTTTGAGCGCGACTGCGCACCGCGCGTGGTAAACCCGATTGATTGCGCGAGCGCAACGAACGCAAGTCATTGACCCGCTTGCGTTCGTTGCAGCACTGAAGCCCACGGGCAAGCCGTGCGCCAATGGTTCCTTTTGACACCTTCAAGGAACCACCATGACCCACTCCCCTTCCCTGCGCCTTGCGTTCTTGTGTTTGAGCTTGCTGGCTGTATCCGCCACTCAAGCCCAGAACATGAGCAAGCCCGACTACAAAGCGGGCAAAACGCGCATCAGCGAAACCTACGCGGCAGACAAAGCCGCTTGCCAATCGCAATCGGGCAATGCCAAAGACGTGTGCAAAGAAGAAGCCAAAGGCAAAGAAAAAGTGGCCCGCGCTGAGCTGGAATACAGCTACTCAAGCAAAGCAGCCGACGCCAACAAGGTGCTTGTGGTCAAAGCCAAAGCGGCCTACGAAGTGGCCAAAGAAAAATGCGATGACCTCGCAGGCAACGCCAAGAATGTGTGCGTGCAAGAAGCCAAATCAGCCGAGCAAAAAGCCTTGGCCGATGCGAAGTTGGGCAAAGACATTGGCGAAGCCAAAAAAGACGCTGCCTCTGAAAAAGTGGACGCCAACTACAAACTTGCCCATGAAAAATGCGATGCCCTCGCCGGCGACGCCAAGGCCAGCTGCGTGGCAGCCGCCAAAGCCAAGTTTGGCAAGAACTGAGTTTTGCCTTGCATGCCAACGACGCCCGAGGGCGTCGTTTTTTAGATCCCTTGCCTCATTGGCGGATTCATGACAAGGCCAGTTTGGCTGCCACTTGCGCCCGTGCCGCATGCAGTTTTTTGTAGCTGTCAAGCAAGCGCTGGTGGCGGTCCAAGCCCTCCAGCTGCAAGTTGGTGGGCGTGAGGCCATGAAAGCACACGCTACCGTCCACACAGCCGGTGGCCGCATCCATGCGCTCGTTGCCAAACATGCGCCGGAAGTTGACGGCGTAATCTGCCAAATCCAACTCCTCGTCCAGCGTGACTTCCAGCACCACGTTCAGGGCTTGGTAAAACAAGCGGCGCTCTACGGTGTTGTCGTTGTATTGCAAGAAAGCGCCCACCAGCTCGTGGGCTTCTTCCAGCTGCTGCAATGCCAAGTGAATCAAGAGCTTGAGCTCCATCACCGTCAACTGGCCCCACACCGTGTTGTCGTCAAACTCAATCCCGATCAGGGTGGCGATGTCGAGGTAATCGTCGAGCTCGTTGTTCTCCAAGCGGTCGAGTAAGGCCTCCAACGCTTCGTCGTCCAAGCGGTGCAGATTCAGCACATCGGCGCGGAACAAAAGCGCTTTGTTGGTGTTGTCCCAAATCAGGTCGTCGACCGGGTACACCTCGGAATAGCCCGGCACCAAGATGCGGCAGGCGGTGGCACCGAGTTGGTCGTGCACTGTGACATAGGCCTCTTTGCCCATGGCCTGCAAGATGCCGAACAGCGTGGCGGCTTCTTGGGCAGTGGCGTCCTCGCCCTGCGCAGAAAAGTCCCATTCCACAAAATCGTGATCGGCCTGTGCGCTGAAAAACCGCCACGACACGATGCCGCTGGAGTCAATGAAGTGCTCCACAAAGTTGTTGGGCTCGGTCACGGCGTTGGTGATGAAGGTGGGCGCGGGCAAGTCGTTCAGACCTTCAAAACTGCGGCCCTGCAGCAGCTCGGTCAGGCTGCGCTCCAGCGCCACCTCCAAACGCGGGTGTGCGCCAAACGACGCGAACACACCGCCCGTGCGCGGGTTCATCAGGGTCACGCACATCACCGGGTACACCCCGCCCAGCGATGCGTCTTTGACCAAGACTGGAAAGCCCTGGGCTTCCAAAGCCTCAATGCCGGCCACGATGCCGGGGTACTTAGCGAGCACATCCTGCGGCACATCGGGCAAGGCCATTTCGCCTTCAAGGATCTCGCGCTTCACGGCCCGCTCAAAAATTTCTGACAGGCACTGCACCTGCGCTTCGACCAGCGTGTTGCCCGCGCTCATGCCGTTGCTCACAAACAGGTTTTCCACCAAGTTGGACGGGAAGTACACCACCTCACCATCGGACTGGCGCACATAGGGCAGCGCACAAATGCCGCGCGAGGGGTTGCCCGAGTTGGTGTCGAACAGGTGCGAGGCCTTGAGCTCGCCGTCGGGGTTGTAAATGGCCAAGCAATGCTTGTCCAACAAGCCTTTGGGCAGCGCGTCGCGCTTACCCGGTTGGAACCAACGCTCGCGGGGGTCGTGCACGAAGTCGGCCTGCGCCAGGTCTTCGCCAAAAAACACGCCCGCGTAAAAGTGGTTGTTGTTCAGGCGCTCGATGTATTCACCCAAGGCTGAGGCCAAGGCGCTCTCTTTGCTCGAACCCTTGCCGTTGGTGAAACACATGGGCGAATGCGCGTCGCGGATGTGCAGCGACCACACATTGGGCACCAGGTTGCGCCACGACGCGATCTCGATCTTGATGCCCAAATTGGCCAACACCGCCGTCATGTTGGCGATGGTCTGCTCCAGCGGCAAGTCCTTGCCCGCAATCAAGGTCTGCGACTGCGCATCGGGGCTCAGGGAGAGCAAGGCCTGCGCGTCGGCGTCGAGGTTGTCCACCGCCTCAACGATGAACGTGGGGCCCGCTTGAATCGCCTTTTTGACCGTGCAACGGTCGATGGAACGCAAGATGCCTTGGCGGTCTTTGTCGGACATGTCAGCCGGCAACTCCACCTGGATCTTGATGGTCTGCAGGTAGCGGTTGTCGGGGTCCACGATGTTGTTTTGCGACAGGCGGATGTGCTCGGTAGAGATGCCCCGCGTCTCGCAATACAGCTTCACAAAATACGCCGCACACAAAGCCGAAGACGCCAAAAAATAATCAAACGGCCCCGGTGCCGAGCCATCGCCCTTGTAGCGAATCGGCTGATCGGCCAGCACGGTGAAGTCGTCAAACTTGGCCTCCAAGCGCAGTTTGTCGAGAAAGTTGACTTTGATTTCCATGCACAGCTTCCAAAAAAACAAACGCCCACAACGGGGCGAATGGTGTGTGATATGCCCAAGCCAAGACGACTGGCCCGGCGCAGAGGCCTCAACCCCAGAGCTTTTTAACCCGCGCGTCCCGCCCGCAACTCAAGCGATAGTAGCTGTAGCGCAGCTCGTTCTTCTTGTAGTAGTCCTGGTGGTACTCCTCGGCCAAATAAAACACTGAGCTGGGGGCCAGCTCAGTGTGAATGATGCTGAACCGGCCGCTGCGGATCAAGTCGTCACGGCTGGCTTCGGCGATGGCGCGTTCGGCCTCATTTTGCCAATAGATCCCGCTGCGGTATTGCGGGCCCACATCACAAAACTGCTGGTCTTTGACGGTCGGGTCGATGTGCCGCCAAAAATAGTCGACCAACTGCGCATAACTCACTTGACTCGGGTCGTACAGCACCCGCACCGCCTCGGTGTGGCCCGTGTGGCCGGCGCTGACTTGTTCGTAGGTGGGCTGGGGCGTTTGGCCGGCGGTATAGCCCGACTCAACGGCCACCACACCGGCCAGTTTTTCAAAGTCGGCCTCGATGCACCAGAAACAACCACCGGCAAACAAGGCGTAAGCCATGGGCTTGCCGTTGACCACGGGCGCGGCCACCACCTCGGTGGGCGTGGTCTGGGCCGCAGGGGCTTGGCCCACGCTGGAAGACTGGCTGGGCGTGCAAGCCGTCAACAAGAACGCGGCAGCGGCACATGCCATGGCCAAGCAACGCAGGGGCCTCGAAACAGTCATGCGGTTCATGCTCATGTCCTCAATTCGGGAAGAGTTTGGCCTTCGGGCACAAACGCCAAAGCCACACCGTTGTTGCAAAAGCGCTTGCCCGTGGGTTTGGGCCCGTCATCAAACACATGCCCGTGGTGACCGCCACAGCGCGAACAGTGGTATTCGGTGCGCGGGTAGATGAGCTTGAAATCGGTGGTGGTGCCCAAAGCGCCCGGCAAGGCTTGGAAAAAACTGGGCCAACCCGTGCTGCTCTCGTATTTGTGGGCCGAGCTGAACAAGGGCAAGTTGCAGGCCACACACACAAAAGTCCCGGGCCGCTTCTCGGCATTGAGTGGGCTGCTGCCCGCGCGCTCGGTGCCGTGCTCAAACAGCACCGTATACGCAGCTGGCGCAAGCAACTTGCGCCACTCGGCTTTGGTTTTCTTCAGTGGAAAAGCGGCCGCCGCCGCGCTCAAGGGCAGCGTTGCGCTGGCCAGGCAGGCCGATAAGAATTTGATCATGTGGCGTCGTTTCATGGGAGTGACCTGGTGGGTTGCTGAAACACGGGGCTTCATGACCCAGTTCGTTGGGGAAGGCCAAAAGTTACAGGGTTGTCAGCATAGGCTGGTGGATTGTCATGTTTTTTGAAGCCGCAAGCTCAGCAGCCCGAATGCGGGGTATGGCCGCCCCCTAAAATGCAAACCTATGTTCGAACAAACCTTTAAAAATATCGATGACATCCTGCACAAAGACGCGGGGTGCACCAGCGAGCTGGACTACACCGAGCAATCCAGTTGGCTGCTGTTTTTAAAGTACCTCGACGCCCTCGAAGCCGACAAGGCCACCGAGGCGGTGCTGGAGGGGCGTGACTACCAGTTCATCTTGAGCGAGCCCTACCGCTGGGCCGCATGGGCTGCGCCCAAAGCTGCCGACGGCAAGATCGATCACAACGCCGCCATGACGGGCGACGACCTCAAAGGCTTTGTCAACGGCAAACTGTTCCCGTATCTGGCAGGCTTCAAGCAACGCGCCAGCGGGCCGCAGACCATCGAATACAAAATCGGTGAAGTCTTTGGCGAGATCACCAACAAAATCCAAAGCGGCTACAACCTGCGCGACGTGATCGACCGCATCGACGAACTTCGCTTTGGCAGCCAGGCGCAAAAGCACGAACTGTCGCACCTGTACGAAGCCAAGATCAAAAACATGGGCAACGCCGGGCGCAACGGCGGCGAGTACTACACACCCCGCCCACTCATCCGCGCCATGATCGAGGTGATGCAGCCGCAAATTGGCGAACGCATTTACGACGCAGCCTGCGGGTCGGCCGGCTTTTTGTGCGAAGCCTTTGCCTACCTCAGCCCCAAAGCCACCAAGGCCGATGACCTGGAGACACTGCAAAAACGCACCTTCTACGGTAAAGAGAAAAAGAGCCTCGCCTACGTGATCGGCATCATGAACATGATCCTGCACGGCATCGAGGCGCCCAACATCGTGCACACCAACACCCTGGGCGAAAACATCAACGACATCCAAGAGCGTGACCGCTACGACGTGATTTTGGCCAACCCGCCCTTTGGCGGCAAAGAGCGCAAAGAGGTGCAGCAAAACTTCCCCATCAAAACCGGGGAAACCGCCTTCTTGTTCATGCAGCACTTCATCAAAAGCCTGCGAGCCGGGGGCCGTGCGGCGGTGGTCATCAAAAACACATTCCTCAGCAACACCGACAACGCCAGCGTGGCCCTGCGCAAACAACTGCTGATCGACTGCAACATGCACACCGTGCTCGACTGCCCCGGCGGCACTTTTCAGGGCGCGGGTGTGAAAACCGTGGTGCTGTTCTTCACCAAAGGCGAGCCCACCCGAAAGACCTGGTTCTACCAATTGGACCCCGGCCGCAACATGGGCAAAACCAACCCGCTGAACGACGCGGACCTGGTGGAGTTTGTGCAGCTGCAAAAAGCCTTTGCCGACTCGCCGAAAAGCTGGAGCGTGGCCGCCGACAGCGTGAACCTGGACACGTTTGACCTGTCGGTGAAAAACCCGAACGGCGGGGAGGCAGTGGTGCACCGCAGCCCGACGGACATCCTGGATGAAATTGCGGCGCTGGATGCCGATGCGGCGGAGGTGTTGGGGAATATTCGGGGGTTGTTGGCGTGAAGGCGGGGTGGACAAGCAAGCCGCTTGAAGATGCATGCACCTTCATCAATGGCCTTTGGAAAGGCGATAAAGATCCGCTCAAAACGGTGGGCGTGATTCGTAACACCAATTTCACCAAAGACGGGGCTCTTGACGACACTGACATCGCATTCATTGAGGTGGAGGTCAAAAAATTCGATAAGCGCAAGTTATTTGCAGGCGACATCATTCTTGAAAAGTCTGGCGGTGGCCCAAAACAAGCCGTAGGGCGCGTGGTTCTTTTTGATAAGCCTGAAGGGGACTACTCGTTCAGTAACTTCACAGCCGCCATCCGCGTCAAATCGCCAGATGAACTAGACGCAAAGTACTTGCACAAATTCTTGCACTGGACGTATCTGTCAGGCGTCACAGAGGGGATGCAGTCAAATTCAACAGGCATCAGAAATCTTGATGGTGATAAATACAAGGCCATTCAAGTTAGTTATCCGAGCATTGGGAATCAACGCCGCATCGTCACCCTCCTCGACGAAGCCTTTGCCGACATCGCCACCGCCAAAGCCAACGCCGAAAAGAACCTCCAAAACGCTGGAGCCCTTTTCCAAAGTCAGCTCACAACACTTTTCAATCGACGCGCCAAGAGGGCCACTCACACAACACTCGGCCAAGCCACTGGTGGCATTTTCACTGGCCCGTTCGGCTCGCTTCTGCACAAACAGGATTACATCGAAAACGGCATTCCTTTGGTCAACCCAGCGCACATCAGCCAGAACGGCATTGAGCCGGATGACAGAAAAACCGTTTCAGGTGAAACAGCCAAACGACTGGCCAACTACATCATGCGGACGGGCGACATCGTGATTGGTCGCAGAGGTGAAATGGGACGCTGCGCCTTGGTCACCGATGCAGAAGACGGGTGGCTATGCGGCACCGGCAGCTTCTTCATCAAGCCATCCTCTCGTTGTGATGCAGGCTATCTGGTTCACTTGCTGCGCTCAGACCAATGCAAACAACAACTGGAAAACATTGCGGGTGGTGCCGTCATGCCAAACCTGAGCAACACCGATCTGAGCAACTTTGCGCTTGAACTACCGCCCGTCGAAGATCAAAAACAAATCGTTGCTGAAATTGAAGAAGCCAAAGAATCGGTTGAGCGACTGAAATCCATCTACCGCCAAAAACTCACAGCCCTCGACGACCTCAAAAAATCCCTGCTGCACCAAGCCTTCAGCGGGCAGTTGACGCAGTAGGTTCAAATTTACGCACACTGTCACCCGCAGAAAATCCACGCTGTCCAAATAAATTAGGATGACGACCATGGCCAAAAGCAATTTGTTAAAGACCCAAGACGTCACCTTTCTGGACTTGATCGGTAACGGCAAGAAATACCGTGTACCTTCGTTTCAACGCGACTACGCTTGGGAAGAGGAACAGTGGGAAGACCTGTGGAACGACATTCAGGAGTTGCTGAATGCGCCACGAAGCTTCCATTACATGGGCGCTTTGGTGGTCGAGGCCGTCACGGACCGTGAATTCCAGATCATTGACGGCCAGCAACGTGTTGCGACACTGAGTGTGTTGGCCTTGGCGGTGATCGACCGTCTCTTGAATTTACCCGGTGATGAAGCCACAAACACAGCCAATGCCGAACGAGCGACCGAGCTGCGCCAACTGTTCATAGGCCGGAAAGACCCCGCGTCTCTGATGCAAAGCAGCAAGCTGTTCCTCAACGATACCGATGATGGGTTTTATCAAGACTATCTGGTTCAACTGCGCAAGCCAAACAACCCGCGTGGACTGCCAAAGTCCAATCGGATGCTGTGGCAATGTTTTGGATGGTTCCAAAAGCGGCTTGCAGACTCCGGATTGGAGGGTGAGGCCCTTGCTCGCCTGCTGTCTGACACGGTGGCGCGGCAACTGCTGTTCATCCTGATCACGGTCGAAGATGACATCAGCGCTTACACCGTGTTCGAAACACTCAATGCCCGAGGGCTGGAGTTGTCGTCTACCGATCTGCTGAAAAACTACTTGTTCTCTCGCATACCACTTCGTAGCGATTTGGAAGCGCTGCAGCGCCGGTGGCGTCACATGATCGGCACCATCAAGCACGAGCGCTTTCCTGACTTTTTGCGTTACCACTTGCTGTGCCAGTCCCCACAGATTCGCAAACAGCGCCTGTTCAAGAAGGTGCGCGAAGAGGTCAAAACATCGACTGATGTGTTTGCCTTGATGGACGCACTGGAGCAACGCGCAGACCTGTTCGCTGCCATGGACGACACTGCGCACGAGTATTGGACGGAACGCCCTGCCGCCAAGCCCTATGTGCGGGACTTGCAGTTGTTTGGCGTGCGCCAGCACATGCCCTTGGTGTTTGCCGCTTGGGAGCGAATGAGCGCGGACGACTTCACCCGCGTTCTCAAGCTGCTGTGCGTGCTGTCGGTGCGCTACACCGTGATTGGCAGCCTGAACACCAACGAGCTGGAACCTGTCTATCACCGGGCCGCCAAGGCCTTGCTGGATGGGGCTGTCCGCACGCCTGCAGAAGTGTTTGCGCAGCTGCGCAGCGTGTACGTGGACGATGAAAAATTTGTCCGCGACTTTTCGCATAAAGAGATGGACACCACCGGTCGACGCAAGAAAGTGGTCAAGTACCTGCTGTGCGCACTGGAAAGCGACGCATCGGGCAAGCATCACGATTGGGAAAGCGACACCTGCACCATCGAGCACATCCTGCCCGAGAACCCCTCTGCGCAATGGGACGAACCCTTCAACCCAGATCGCCAGAAAGACTTCATCTACCGTTTGGGCAACCTGATGCTGCTGGAGCAAACCATCAACCGCCAATGCCAAAACGGCAGTTTTGAAGACAAACGAACCGAGTACGGGCGAAGTAGTTATGCCACCGCCAACGCGTTGGGGCTAAGCGATCAGGCCGATTGGTCACCCGCCACCCTGGCACTGCGCCAAGAACGCATGGCCCAGCGGGCAGCGCATGTGTGGCGCTCGGACTTTATTTGAGTGTTTGTGACTCACCCGCGAGTCACAAACCCATTTGCGGCTCATCCCACAGGCTTTTTTGAGACAAAAATTTCTTGATCGGGTTTTGATCAACTCCCATCCCATTGACTCCTGGAAAATTGATTTTTCATAAAAATCAATAACTTGGGACGCTCTTAAACACCCAAATTTTCTTAACTGGGTTTTGATTACCCCACCAAAATCACTGCCCTCGACGCCTGCAGACACCCCCTGCTGCACCAAGCCTTCAGCGGACAGCTTTGAACGCATCGTCTATGGGGTCTAACTTCATTGTTGATTTAACTACAGTGATGTATATTCGACAACATCGTTGTCAATTCAACATCAAACCATGAACAAAGCCCAGCTCATCGAGGTTTTTGGCGGTCAAGCCCGATTCAAAGTGCTGCAAGCACTGTTTGCCGAACCGGGTCGGGGCTTTGGTCCGCGTGAGCTGGCTGCAGCCTCAAGCATCGACCCCGGCAACACGGCGCGGCTGCTCAAGCGCTGGACAGAGGCGGGCCTGGTACAGCGCCGCCAGCAAGATGGCCTGCCCCGGTATTACGCCAGTACAGACCCGCAGCTGGCACCACTGGTGACCCTCATGCAGCAAGACAGCGCGCTGGTGCGTACGCTGCGTGAAACCCTTGAGACGCTGGATGGGATCGAACTGGCCTTGGTGTTTGGCTCAGTGGCCCGGGGCCAAGCCACTGCCAACAGCGATGTCGACGTGCTGATTCTGGGTGCAGCTTCTGAACTCAAGGTCAACGCCGCACTCAGGCCTGCAGGTCGCCAATTGGGCCGAAAGGTGCACGCCACTGCGTGTACGATAGAAGCATTCAAAAAACAGGTGCTAGACCGTGAAAGCTTTGCACAAGAGGTCGCCCAAAGCCCTCGCATTCCGCTGATTGGACATTTTGATGCTGCGATCTTTTCAGCGCCTGGCCAGTGAGCCAGATGCCCCCGTCAAACAGCAAGCGACCAACGCCAAGGACGCAGTGGCTTGGCTCCAGAGTGCGCTGGTCAAGTTGACGGATGCTCAACAAACCAGCGTGTCATCCGGCACCCGCATGGATGCGGACGGAGGGCTTCAACCATGAACGAAGCCGAAACCTGCGCCGAATACATCGACCCCGGTCGGAGCGACTGCGAAACGCGCGCAACATGCAGCTATCGGTTGGGCGCCCCTATAGAGGATGTCCTCCATATGGTCCAAATCATCACAAGCATTTGAGGACTGGTTCATGAACATTGCAGCAGCGCACTTCGACGGCAAAGACATTCGCCGTGTTTATGACGAAGCCAGTGAGACTTGGTGGTTCTCGGTGGTGGACGTCGTGCAGGTTCTGACTGATAGCAGCAACGCTCGTCGCTACTGGTCGGATCTCAAGCGCAAACTGGCGCAAGAAGCGGGTTCCAACCAACTGTACGAGAAAATCGTACAGTTGAAATTAGCCTCAACAGACGGCCGTTTGCGTGAAACAGACTGTGCAGAAGCAACTACGCTGCTTCGCTTGGTGCAGTCCATCCCTAGCCCAAAGGCAGAGCCCATCAAGCTCTGGCTCGCCAAGGTGGGCTACGAGCGCATGCAAGAAATGGCCGACCCTGCCCTGTCGCTCAACCGCGCCCGCGAAACATGGCAGCAGCATGGCCGCAGCGACAAATGGATTCAGCAACGCATGACGGGCCAAGAAACCCGCAATAAGCTGACCGACTACTGGCGCGAGCACGACGTGAAAAGCGGCGATGAATTCGCCATGCTCACCAACATCATTCACCAAGAATGGTCAGGCGTGAGTGTGAAAGAGCACAAGAACATCAAGGGCCTGAAAACTCACAACCTGCGCGACCACATGAGTGAGGCCGAGCTGATCTTCACAGCGCTGGCTGAACTCTCGACCCGTCAAGTGGCAGAAACCCAGCAAGCCACAGGCTTGCAAGAGAACAAAGGCGCTGCCGTGGTGGGCGGACGAATTGCCAAACAGGCACGCCAACAACTGGAACAACAAACTGGCCGATCTGTGGTGACAGGCGACAACTATCTGGCTCCACCTACCAAGCGCAAAGCCATTGCTGCCAAAAAGAAGTCAAGCAAATGAACGAAGCCGAAACCCGCGCCGAACACATCGACCCCGCCCTGGCCGCCGCAGGCTGGGGCCAGGTGGATGGCAGCCGCATCTTGCGGGAGCACAACATCACGGCGGGTCGCCTGCAGGGCGCGGGCAAGCGGGCGCGGGCCGACATTGCCGACTATGTGCTGGTCTACCGCAACACCAAGCTGGCGCTGATCGAGGCCAAGGCCTGGGCCAAGCCGCTGACCGAGGGGGTGGGCCAAGCCAAGAGCTACGCGACCAAGCTGGCCATTCGACACACCTACGCCACCAACGGCCAGGGCATTTACGGCATCGACATGCACACGGGGGCCGAGGGCGAAGTGGCCCGCTACCCCACGCCCGACGAGCTGTGGGACATGGCCTTTGGTGAGAGTGAGGCGCAAGCGGCCGCTTGGCGCAAACGCTTTGCCGCCGTGCCGCTCGAAGACAAAGGCGGCACCTGGATGGGCCGCTATTACCAAGTGAGCGCCATCACCCGCGTGCTGGAGGCGGTGGCCAATGGCAAAGACCGTGTGTTGCTGACGCTGGCCACAGGCACGGGCAAAACCTTCATCGCGTTTCAGCTGGCTTGGAAGCTGTTTCACAGCCGTTGGAACCTCAAAGACTGGAGAGAAGGCACAGAGCCCAGCCGCCGCCCACGCATTTTGTTTTTGGCAGACCGCAACATCTTGGCCGATCAGGCGTTCACCGCGTTCTCGCCCTTCCCCGAAGATGCGGTGGTTCGCATCGACCCCAGCGACATCAAGAAGAAAGGCCGCGTGCCCAAGAACGGCAGCGTGTTCTTCACGATCTTCCAGACCTTCATGAGCGGGCCGGGGGAGACCCCCTACTTTGGCGAATACCCACCGGACTTCTTTGACTTCATCATCATCGACGAGTGCCACCGGGGCGGCGCGAATGACGAAGGCAGCTGGCGGGCGATTCTGGAGTACTTCAGCCCCGCCGTGCAGCTGGGCCTAACGGCCACACCCAAGCGCACGATCAACGCCGACACCTATGGCTATTTCGGTGACCCGGTTTACACCTACTCGCTCAAGGACGGGATCAACGATGGCTTTTTGACGCCGTTTCGTGTCAAGCAGATCGTGACCACGCTGGACGACTACATCTACACCGCCGACGACATGGTGCTGGACGGCGAAGTACAGCAAGGCAAGCGCTACGAAGAAAAAGACTTCAACCGCAGCATCGAGATCAAAGAGCGCGAGGCCTACCGCGTCAAGCTGTTCATGGACAGCATCGACCAGCGCGAAAAAACCATCGTGTTTTGCGCCACCCAAGCGCACGCCCTGCTGGTGCGCGACTTGATCAACCAGATCAAGATCAGCCCCGCGCCCGACTACTGCGTGCGCGTGACAGCCAACGACGGCAAGCTGGGCGAACAGCACCTGAGCCAGTTTCAGGATAACGAAAAATCGCTGCCCACCATCCTGACCACGTCGCAAAAACTCTCGACAGGCGTGGACGCCCGCAACGTGCGCAACATCGTGCTGATGCGGCCCGTGAATTCGATGATCGAGTTCAAGCAAATCATCGGGCGTGGCACGCGCCTGTATGACGGCAAGGACTATTTCACGATCTACGACTTTGTGAAGGCGCACCACCTGTTCAGCGACCCGGAGTGGGACGGCGAACCTGTGGAGCCCGAGCCCCCCACAGAAAAGCCTTTGCCCCCGAGCTGGCAACCGCAAGACCCGACCGAGCCACCCAAAGTGAGCATGCCGGGCGAAGAGCGCCCAGCCAAGCTGGTGGTCAAACTGGCCGACGGCAAAACTCGCACCATCCAACACATCACCTCCACCAGCTACTGGGGGCCAGACGGCAAGCCGCTGTCACCCGCGCAGTTTCTGGAGAGCCTGTTTGGCGCCCTGCCAGACTTCTTTAAAAACGAAGACGAACTGCGCACCCTGTGGGCCGACCCGACCACGCGCAAAGCACTGCTGAGCGGCCTGGCCGACAAAGGCTTTGGCCGCGATCCGCTGCGCGAGATGCAACGCATCATCGAAGCCGAAAAAAGCGATCTCTTCGACGTGCTGGCCTATGTGGCCTTTGCCCTGCCCACCGAAACCCGCGCCACCCGTGCAGATCGCGCCAAGGCGCACAACGCAGTGACGTATGGGGAAAAGCAACAAGCCTTCTTGGCCTTTGTGCTCGACCAATATGTGACTCAAGGCGTAGACCAACTCGACGCCGACAAACTCACCCCGTTGCTCAAGCTGCGCTACAACGCGCTGAATGACGCGATGGCGGAATTGGGGGATGCGGTGCAGGTCAGGCAGGCGTTTGTGGGGATGCAGCGGTATTTATATACGTGAGGATTTGATGATCAGCTTGAAAAATTTGGAATTTGTCCTACTTCTTTTGGCCAACATCGGAACCATTCTTTCACTTTTGCCCTACGCAGCACTTGAGTTCAGTGTAGAAAAAGTTGTGGATCGCGCTGGAACGTTGCACAACGTCGACACAAAAAAGTATCGCTCATGGAGCAAAACTGGTCGATCTCGCACTGTCGTTGACTTTGTTATGCGACATCAATCAGTGTTCTATTTAATCACCGTCATCGGGCTAGCCGGTCAAGTGTTACTTGCACTTTTCAAGAGCAACTAAATTGAAGGCCTCAATGATTCAACTGCCCCCAAGCCTTCTTCAGCCGCTTGATGCTAAAGGGCTGCGGGGTGCGCAGCTCTTGCGCGAAGAAGCTCACACACAGTTCTTCCAGTAGCCAGCGGAACTCCAGCATGCGGGCGTCTTGGGCGCTCTGCGTTTGGCCGCCAATCAGGTCATGAGTCGACTTGAAATATTGCATATTGCTGGTATTTATTGACAACTACCAACTTTATGAAATAATTTAGCCATGTCACCAACCCCAGCCTCCCTCGCAGCTCTTGCCCAAGGCAAGGCACTGCTGCGGCCCAGTGATGCCGTGGCACAGGGTCGCTCGCGTCTGTATCTTGCGCAACTGGCCCGCCGGGGGCTGATTCTCAAGCTCAGTCGGGGGCTGTATGCACTGCCCCAGCGCCAAGCCTCCGAGTTCGCTGGCTTGGCCGAAGTGGCGAGCAAACGCCCGCAAGTGTTGGTGTGTTTGCTGTCTGCACTGGCTTTTCACGGACTGACGACGCAAGCACCCTTTGAGGTGTGGGTGGCTGTGGACAACAAAGCCCGCGCACCACAGCTGAATTACCCGCCCCTGCGCGTCGCGCGTTTCAGTGGCTCAGCGCTGACCGAGGGCGTGGCGCTACACGACATTGAAGGCGTTTCAGTCAAAGTGACGTGCGTGGCCAAAACCATCGCGGACTGCTTCAAGTTCCGAAACAAAATCGGCCTGGACGTGGCACTGGAAGCGCTGAAAGAAGCATGGCACGCCAAGCGGGTCACGATGGATGAGCTTTGGCACTACGGGCAAATTTGCCGCGTACAAAACGTGATGCGGCCTTACCTCGAAGGGCTGACCGCATGATCAACAAGCCTGCATCGGTCAGGGCCAGACTGCTCAACAAGGCCAAAGCCGACCAGCTGGATTTCTCGCTGGTTTTGACCCGCTACGGCTTGGAACGTCTGCTCTACCGATTGAGTATTTCGTCCAATAAAGACCATTTTTTGCTCAAGGGCGCATTGCTGTTTGACATGTGGTTCGATGTTCCGCATCGGCCCACCCGTGACATTGACCTGCTGGGTTTTGGATTGGCAGAAGAACCCATTGTGCATGAGGTGTTTCGCGAAATTTGCGGTATTGAATGCGATGACGCCATTGTGTTTGACTCAGGCAGCATTCAAGTCACCGAGATTCGCAAGGATGCCAACTACTCGGGGTTGCGCGTCACGCTGCAAGGCCAGCTCGATGGTGCACGCTGCCCGGTGCAAATCGACATTGGCTATGGTGATGCCGTCACACCAGCGCCGGAGCTGGCCGACTATCCGGTGATGCTGGCGGACCTGCCTGCGCCCAGGATCAGGGTCTATCCGCGTTACACCGTGGTGGCCGAGAAGTTCGAAGCCATCGTTTCGTTGGGTATGGCCAACACCCGCCTCAAGGATTACTTTGATCTGTGGGTCTTACTCTCGACCCAAGCGCTCGATCCTGAAATGATGCAAACGGCCATCGCAGCCACGCTTGAACGGCGTCAAACACCCATGCCGACATCGACGCCCATTGGTTTTTCACCTGTCTTTGGTCACGATCCGCAGAAAAGCAAGCAATGGCAGGCCTTCCTTCAAAAGAACCAGCTTCAGGCACCACCGCTCAATTCGGTCATTGAACTGTTGCGCGAAAAGCTGGTTTCCAGATAGCCACAACCATGCTTTGACTGGCATCCAGCCTTCAATACAACGGCTGATGCTGCTTCAAGCTCGCAATCACTTCCGCTGTCAACGCAAAGCCCGCGCCATACAACGCCGCCAATTCAGCACAACGCTTGGCAAACACATCCACGCCCTGTCCATAGATGAACTGCAGCGCCCCACCCGTCCAAGCCGGAAAGCCGATGCCGAAGATCGAGCCGATGTTGCCGTCGTGCACCGAGGTCAGCACACCTTCTTGCAGGCAGCGGGCGGTTTCCACGGCTTGGCGGTACAGCAGGCGGTCTTTGACGTCTTGCTGGCTATAGACCACGTCCGCTTTTTCAAAGCGGGTTTTCAGTTCGGGCCACAGCGTCTTTTTCTGTCCTGCGGGGTAGTCGTAAAACCCACCGCCTGCGGCGCGGCCGGGGCGCTTGAGTTCTTTGACCATGCGCTCAACCAACAATTCGCCGGGCGTGGCGGTGTGGGTTTTGCCTTCTTTGGCAAAGTCTTCGCGGGTTTGGTCCAGCACATGCACCGACAGCGACAGCGCGGTTTCGTCCAGCACGGCCAGCGGGCCGACGGGCATGCCCACTTGCATGGCCAGGTTCTCGATCACGGGGGCGGGGATGCCCTCGCCCAGCATGGCCGCGCCTTCCATGACAAAGGTGCCGAAGGTGCGGCTGGTGTAAAAGCCACGCGAGTCGTTCACCACAATCGGCAGCTTGCCCAGCGCCTGCACATAGTCATAGGCCCGTGCGATGGTTTCGTCATCGGTCTGTGCACCACGGATGATCTCCACCAGCTGCATCTTGTCGACGGGGCTGAAGAAGTGGATGCCCACGAATTTATTAGCGCTGGCGCTGGCTGTGGCCAAGCCGCTGATGGGCAAGGTCGAGGTGTTGCTGGCAAAGAAGCCGCCTTCGGCCAGCATGGGCTCGGCCTCTTGCGTGACCTTGGCCTTGAGTTCGCGGTTTTCAAACACGGCTTCGATGATCAGGTCGCAGCCCTTGAGGTCGGCAGCGCTGGCCGTGGGCTGGATGAGTGACAACAAAGCCGCTTGTTTGTCCGCAGTCATGCGGCCTTTGTCCACGCGCTTTTGCGTGAGCTTGTGGCTGTAGGCCTTGCCTTTTTCTGCGGCTTCTTGGCTCACGTCTTTGAGCACGGTGGCGATGCCCCGGCTGGCTTGTGAATAGGCAATGCCCGAGCCCATCATGCCCGCACCCAAAATGCCCACCTTTTGCGGCTTGTAGCGTGGTGCAGCCTTGGGGCGGCTTTGACCGCCCTTGATGCTGTTCATGTTGAAGAAGAAGGTGTTGATCATGTTGCGCGCCACCTGGCTGGTCATCAGACCTGCGAGGTAACGGCTTTCGATGCGCATGGCGGTGTCAAAGTCCACCATCGCGCCTTCGACCATGGCGGCCAGCGCCGCTTCGGGTGCGGGGTACAGGCCGCGTGTTTTTTGCTTGAGCACGGCCGGGGCCACACTCAGCATGCCCGCGATCTTGGGGTTGCTCGGCGTGCCGCCGGGCATTTTGTAATCCTTGCGGTCCCACAGGTGCTGGGCCGCTTCGGGCTGGCCTTGGGCTGCCGCAATGTGCGCCAGAGCGCGGGGGCGCAGCTCGTCGTCGCTGGCCACGATCTCGTGCACCAGGCCGAGCTTTTGCGCTTCTTCGGGGCCAAAGAGTTTGCTTTCCAGCACATAGGGCTGCGCAGCCAGCAGGCCCAGCTGGCGCGTCATCTTGGTGATGCCGCCGCCACCGGGAATCAAACCCAGCGTGACCTCGGGCAGGCCAAACTGCGTTTTGGGGTTGGCCGTGGCGATGCGGTAGTGGCCGATGAGCGCCACTTCCCAGCCACCGCCCAGCGCCGTGCCGTTGAGGCAGCTGACCACAGGCACGCCCAGGGTCTCGATGGTGCGAAACGCTTTTTTGATGCCTTCGATTTCGACAAAGACACGCGGGCCGTCCGAGGCTTGCGAGCGCATCACGCCCTTGAGGTCGGCCCCTGCAAAGAAGGTGGACTTGGCAGAGGCCAGGATGATCCCTTTTAAAGATGACTTGTCTTTGGCCACCTGCTCAGCCGCCTGGGTCAGGTCGGCCTGCCATTGCAGACACATGGTGTTGACCGGCGAGCCTTGCTCGTCAAAGGTGATGGTGGCGATGCCGTCCGCCAGTTCGTAGCGCAGTGTTTTCAAAATCATTTTGGTGTCTCCCCGGTCAAACGCGTTCAACGATGGTGGCAATGCCCATGCCACCGCCCACACACAAAGTGGCCAGGCCGTAGCGCAGTTGGCGGCGATGCAGCTCGTCGATCAAGATGCCAATGATCATTGCGCCCGTGGCGCCCAGCGGGTGGCCCATGGCGATGGCTCCACCGTTCACGTTCACCTTGTCGTGCGGGACATGCATCTCTTGCATGAACTTCATGGGCACGGCGGCAAAGGCTTCGTTCACCTCGAACAAATCGATCTGGTCAATCGTGAGGCCCGCCTTGGCCAGCGCCTTGCGGGCCGCTGGCATGGGTCCCGTCAGCATGATGGTCGGGTCAGCGCCCGACAAGGCCACCGACACAATGCGGGCGCGTGGTGTGAGGCCGTGTGTTTTGCCTGCGGCTTCCGAGCCGATCAACACCGCCGCTGCGCCGTCCACGATGCCCGAGGAGTTGCCTGCGTGGTGCACATGGTGGATGCGCTCGACCTGCGGGTAGCGCTGCAAGGCCACCGCGTCAAAACCCATGGCGCCCAGTTGTTCAAACGAGGCTTTGAGGCCGCCCAGTGTTTCCACCGTGGTGCTGGGCTTGATGAATTCGTCTTGCGCCAGGATGATCTGGCCCAGCTTGTCTTTGACCGGCACCACCGAGCCATCAAAGTAGCCCGCCGCACGCGCGGCTGTGGCGCGTTTTTGCGACTCCACCGCAAAGGCATCCACATCGTGGCGGCTGAAACCGCTCATGGTGGCGATCAGGTCAGCGCCAATGCCCTGTGGCACAAACAGCGTGGCGCTGTTGGTTTCGGGGTCTTGCGCCCAGGCACCGCCGTCAGAGCCGATGGGCACGCGGCTCATGCTTTCCAGGCCACCGGCCACCACCAGATCTTCCCAGCCGCTGCGCACTTTCATGGCGGCCATGTTGACCGCTTCCAAGCCCGAGGCGCAAAAGCGGTTGAGCTGCACGCCCGAGCAGCGCCAGTCCCAGCCGGCCGCCAGCGCCGCAACTTTGGGGATGACCGAGCCCTGCTCGCCAATGGGCGAGACCACGCCCATGACCACGTCGTCCACCGCAGCGGTGTCGAACTGGTTGCGGCTTTGCAGCTCACGCAGCACGCCGCTCAAGAGGCTGATGGGCTTGACCTCGTGCAGGCTACCGTCTTTTTTGCCTTTGCCACGCGGTGTGCGTATGGCGTCGTAAACAAATGCTTCGCTCATGAATGTCTCCTGGGGGTCATCAAGGGGTTTGCCCTGAGTTGTGGGTTTCAGCAATCAGTATAGACTTTTACCAAGCAACCGCTTTGTATAAATAAAACCCCAAGTCCTGAAGGTGACACCATGATCGAACGCACACTCTTTACCCCCGACCACGAAGCCTTTCGCGACAGCTTTCGCCGCTTCATGGACAAGGAAATCGCCCCCCACCACGAGGCCTGGGAAGAGCAGGGCTACGTAGACCGCGCCGTCTGGGACAAAGCCAGTGAAAACGGCTTTTTGTGCATGACCCTGCCCGAGGCCTATGGCGGATCAGACGCCGACAAGCTGTATTCGGTGGTGCAGATGGAGGAACTCTCTCGCGCAGGCTTTACCGGTATTGGTTATGGCCTGCACAGCGAGATCGTCGCCCCCTACATCCTGCATTACGGCACCGAAGCGCAAAAACAAAAGTACCTGCCCAAGCTGGCCAGCGGCGAGATGGTAGGCGCGATTGCCATGAGCGAACCGGCGGCGGGCTCGGACTTGCAAGGCGTGAAAACCACGGCCATGCTGCAGCCCGATGGCACATACCTGATCAACGGCAGCAAGACCTTCATCACGAACGGCTGGCATGCCGACTTGGTGATTTTGGTGGCCAAAACCGACCCAGCAGCCGGGGCCAAGGGCACCAGCTTGTTCCTCATTGAGCGCGGCATGCCAGGCTTTGAAAAAGGCAAACGCTTGAAGAAGTTGGGCCTCAAAGCGCAGGACACGTCTGAATTGTTTTTCGACAACGTCAAGGTCAGCGCCGACCAGCTGCTGGGCGGCACCGCCATGCAGGGCAAGGGCTTCATTTGCCTGATGGAGCAGCTGCCTTGGGAGCGCCTGCAGATTGCGATTGGCGGCATTGCCGCAGCGCAAGCGGCCATCGACTGGACGGTGCAGTACGTGAAAGACCGCAAGGTGTTTGGCCAGGCCGTGGGCAACTACCAAAACACCCGCTACACCCTGGCCGAGTTGCAGACCGAAGTGCAGGTGGCACGCGTGTTTGTGGACAAATGCAGCGAACTGCTGCTGCAAGACAAGCTCGACACCGCCACGGCCAGCATGGCCAAGTACTGGTGCTCGGACCTGCAATGCAAGGTGATGGACGAGTGTGTGCAGCTGCACGGCGGCTACGGCTACATGTGGGAATACCCCATCACCCGCGCCTATGCCGACGCCCGCGTGCAACGCATTTATGGCGGAACCAACGAGATCATGAAAGAAGTGATTTCGCGCAGTATGGGTTTGGCGGGGCGCTGAGCCACTACCCCGTGTCACACCCTTCAGCTATCACCCCGGGCCTGACCCTGCCCTTTGTCACCCCAGGCTTGACCCGGGGTCCATCCCCTGCTGTCACCCCGGACTCGATCCGGGGTCCATCCCAGGCTGTCACCCCGGGCTTGACCCGGGGTCCATCCCCCAACACACATGGATGCCGGATCAAGTCCGGCATGACAGGCTCCTGCGCATCCCCACGATCATCCCCGCCCTTTGTCACCCCGGACTCGATCCGGGGTCCATCCCAGGCTGTCACCCCGGGCTTGACCCGGGGTCCATCCCCCAACACACATGGATGCCGGATCAAGTCCGGCATGACAACTGAAAAATGATCACCCACCCCACCCTTGTTGCGCCCAAACGCGCACGCGGTCGCCCCCGAAAAACCGAGGACGAGCGCGACGACGGAAACCGGCGTCAGGCTTTGATTTCGGCGGCTGCGAAGCTGTTTCACCGCAAGGGTTATGACGCCACCAGCACCCGCGAGATCGCAGCGCTGGTGGGCATGCAGCCGGGCTCGCCGTTTTATCACTTTGGCAACAAACAAGACCTGTTGCTGGCAGTGATGGTGGAAGGCATGAAGCAAGCCAGCCAGCGCCAAGAATCTGCCTGCGCGGGTCTGGCCGATGACCTGCCGCCACGCGAACAACTGCGCGCCCTGATCCGCAACCAGTTCGATGTGCTGCTGGGGCCTGACAGCGATTTCATTCCGGTGATGCTGTACGAATGGCGGTCCCTGAACGCCGAGCAGCGCCAGACCATCACGCAAATCAAAGACGACTACGAAGCCGCGTGGACGCCCGTGCTGCAAGCACTGCATGCCAGTGGCCAGTTACAAGCCCCGGTGCAGCTGGCGCGCTTGATGATTTTTGGCGCGCTCAACTGGGCGGTGCAGTGGTACCAAGCGCCCACACCCCAAGCCAACTCAACAGCCGTCAAACGTTCTGCCAAAACAGCACCCCCAACAACACAGATAAGTACCCCACGCGCATCGCTGGACGATTTGACCGATGCCGCACTGGCCCTGTTTTTGAGAGACCCCAAATGACCCAACAAACACCTTACCGATCGGTCTTTTACCCCGGGCTCCTCACCGGGCAAGTGATCCTGGTCACCGGCGGCGGCTCGGGTATTGGCCGCTGCACCGCGCACGAGCTGGCCAGCTTGGGCGCGCATGTGGTGCTGGTGGGCCGCAACTCCGACAAGCTGAGCACCACCACGCAAGAAATCACAGGTGACGGTGGGCAAGCCAGTTGGCACAGCTGCGACATTCGGCGCGAGGACGATGTCAAAGCCCTGGTCGCGCAGGTGGTGCAGCAGCACGGGCGCATTCACGGCTTGGTCAACAACGCGGGGGGGCAATACATCTCGCCCCTGGCCAAGACCAGCGCCAAAGGCTGGCAAGCCGTCATCGACACCAACTTAACGGGCGGCTTTTTGGTGGCGCGTGAGTGCTTCAACCAGAGCATGAACACACACGGCGGCGCGGTGGTCAACATCGTGGCCGACATGTGGGGCTCGATGCCGGGCATGGGCCACAGCGGCGCGGCGCGCGCGGGCATGGTCAGCTTCACCGAAACCGCAGCGCTCGAATGGGCGGCACAAGGCGTGCGCGTGAATGCCGTGGCCCCGGGCTACATCGCCAGCAGCGGCATGGACCACTACCCGCCCGAGGCGGGCCCCATGCTGCGCGAAATGCGCAACACGGTGCCACAAGGCCGTTTTGGCACCGAAGCCGAGACATCAGCGGCCATTGTTTTTTTACTCTCACCCGCCGCCAGTTTTGTGAGCGGCACGGTGCTGCGCGTGGACGGTGCCCGCCCGCAAATGCGCATGGGCTGGCAGCAATCGGTGGCCAAGCCCGATGTGCAAGAACGCGATGCCGTCAAACCCTTTGACGGCTTTCACCGCGCCGTGACCCCCAAGGTATTCCAATGACTTTCGAATCCACCTGGAACCCACACAGCCCTGTGGCCCAGCAGCGGCGTGAAGCCGCGCTGGCCCGCCTGGCGCAGTGGCAGGCCCTGCAAGATCGGGCCGCTCAAGCCTCGGCCCAATCCAAACCGGTGTTCGACAAACGCGGGCAACTGTTGCCGCGTGAACGTGTGGCCTTGCTGCTCGACCCGGGCGCGCCCTTCTTGCCGTTGTGTGCCTTGGCGGGCTTCATGCAAGACACACCCGACCCGGCCAAGTCGGTGCCCGGCGGCGGCATGATCGCGGGCATGGGCTTCATCAGTGGCGTGCGCTGCATGGTGGTGGCCAGTGACTCGGGCATCGAGGCCGGAGCCATTCAGGCGCGGGGCTTGGAAAAGATTTTGCGCGTGCAAGAACTCGCCCTCGAAAACAAACTGCCCTTTGTGCACCTGGTCGAAAGCGCCGGGGCCAATTTGATGCAGTACAAGGTCGAAGGTTTTGTGCTGGGCGGCAGCTTGTTTCGCAACCTGGCTCGCCTGTCGGCGGCGGGCCTGCCCGTGCTCACGGTACAACACGGCTCGGGCACCGCAGGCGGGGCCTACATGCCGGGCTTGAGTGACACGGTGATCATGGTGCGCGGCAGGTCACGCGCGTTTCTGGCCGGGCCGCCTTTACTCAAGGCCGCCACCGGCGAAGTGGCCACCGAAGAAGAACTGGGCGGGGCCGAGATGCACACCAGTGTGTCGGGTCTGGGCGAGTACCTGTGCGAAGACGACCGCCACGCGCTGGGCACCGCCCGCGATGTGGTGGCGCGTTGGGACTGGGCTGCGCACTCAACACAAAGACAAGCCAAGCCCCCGCGCTGGGACGCCGAAGAACTGCTGGGCCTGATGCCCGCCCACCACCGCGAACCCATCGACATGCGCGAAGTCATCTTGCGGCTGGTCGATGACTCGGATTTTCTGGAATTCAAGCCATTGTTCGGCGCGGCCACCGTGTGTGCGCAGGCGCGCATCGGCGGGCATGCGGTGGGCATCATCAGCAACAACGGACCGATTGATGTGGCCGGGGCCAACAAGGCCACGCACTTCATCCAGTGGATGTGCCAGCTGGGCCACCCCATCATTTACTTGCAAAACACCACCGGCTACATGGTGGGCAAAGACAGCGAACAAGGCGGCATGATCAAGCACGGCTCCAAGATGATCCAGGCCGTGACCAGCGCCACCGTGCCGCAAATCACCATCCAGTGCGGGGCCTCGTTTGGCGCGGGCAACTATGGCATGTGCGGGCGTGGCTACGCACCGCGCTTCCTGTTCAGCTGGCCGGGGGCCAAGACGGCCGTGATGGGCGGCGAGCAAGCGGCCCGCACCATGCAGATCGTGGCCGAGGCGGGCATGGCCCGCAAAGGCATCACGCCCGACCCCGACAAGATGCAAGCCCAGTTCGACAAGATCGTAGCCTTGTTTGAAGCGCAAGCCGACGCCTTCTACACCAGCGGTCTGGTGCTGGACGACGGCGTGATCGACCCACGCGACACCCGCAGCGTGCTGAGCTTTTGCCTGGACACCTGCTTGGAAGCTGCAGCCCGCCAACCACGCGCCACCAGCTTTGGCGTGGCCCGCATGTGAGGCCCAGCAGATGGCCACCGAACTGAAACACCTGCTGCCCATGACGGCCGCCCTTCAATTGGGCGAACGCCTGAAATCAGCCGGCCTGACGCTGAGCCTGGCCGCATGGCAGCGCGCCCTTGGGGCAGACTTTGAACAACTGGGATTGATGGACCGGGGGCGTCGCTTGAGCGGCGTGCTGGGGCAATTTTTGCCCAGCGATTTTCGGCAAGCGGCGCCGCTCTTGGTCCAAACCATGGGGAGGCCAATGGGGCTGGACACACGCGGTGAACCTGTGTCCCCTGGCGATGTGGCCAGCAGCTTCTATCACTTGCCGCACAGCATGTACATCGCCGAGCATGGCTTGGCCCACTTGACCGAAGCCATGCAGGCGCAGCACGCGCTGACCCAACGCTTCACGGCCGAATTCAGCCTGCGGCCATTTTTGCAAACGCACACACAAGCCACCTTGGCGCACTTAGCGCAGTGGGCCAGCGACCCCAGCGCCCATGTGCGCCGCGCCGTGAGCGAAGCCACACGGCCCCGCTTGCCCTGGGCCTCACGCTTGTCGGACTTTGTGCGCGACCCGTCACCGGTGCTGCCCTTGTTGACCCAATTGCGTGACGACAGCTCGTCCTATGTGCGCCGCTCGGTGGCCAACCACCTGAATGACATCGGCAAAGACCACCCGGAGTTGCTCACAGGCACGGCCCGCCAATGGCTGGACGATGCGCCAGTGCCTGCCACGCGGCAAGCCTTGCTGCGCCATGCCCTGCGCACCGCCATCAAGCGCGGCGATGCACAGGCGCTGGCCTTGTTTGGGCACGGGCAAGTGAGCCCTTTGCAGGTTCAAAGCGCGAGCATCACACCGTCCACAGCCCGCATTGGCGAGAGCGTGACTTTGCGTTGCCAATTGCACAACCCCACTGCACAGGCGGCCAGCGCCCTGGCCGATTGGCGCGTGTTTTACGTCAAGGCCAACGGCACGCTCAGCCCCAAGGTGTTCAAAGGCAGCACTGTGCAGATCGGTGCACACGGCCATGGCGTGCTGGAGAAAACACTGTCGCTGCGCCAAATGAGCACCCGCACCCACCACCCGGGCCGCCACACCGTCGAGATCGTCCTCAATGGACACGCGCACAACATTGGCCACTTCGATCTGCACCCCTGAACCCACCCCACGGAGACACACCATGCAATACACCCACGAACACCGCGAAATCCAGAACACGCTCAAGCGCTTCATTGAGGCCGAGATCAACCCCCATGTGGACGAGTGGGAAGCGGCCGAGATTTTCCCGGCGCATGAGGTCTTCAAGAAGATGGGTAATCTGGGCCTGCTGGGCCTGACAAAACCCGAAACCTTTGGCGGCGCAGGGCTGGACTATTCGTACAGCATGGCCATGGCCGAGGCGCTGGGCCACATCGACTGCGGCGGCATCCCCATGGCCATTGGTGTGCAGACCGACATGGCCACACCTGCCTTGGCGCGTTTTGGCAGTGACGAATTGCGGGCACAATTTTTAGCCCCGGCGATTGCGGGCGACATGGTGGGCTGCATTGGCGTGAGCGAGCCGGGTGCGGGGAGCGATGTGGCGGGCATCAAAACCGTGGCCCGCAAGGACGGTGACGACTACGTGATCAGCGGCCAGAAGATGTGGATCACCAACAGCCTGCAGGCCGACTGGATGTGCATGCTGGTCAACACCGGAGAAGGACCGATCCATAAAAACAAAAGCCTCGTCATGGTGCCCATGCGGGAAAACGGCAAGCTGCTGCCCGGCATCGAGGTGGGAAAAAAGATCAAAAAGATCGGCATGAACAGCAGCGACACCGGTTTGATTTATTTCGACGAAGTGCGCGTGCCGCAGCGCTACCGTATCGGAGCTGAAGGCCAGGGCTTCATCTACCAAATGCAGCAGTTCCAGGAAGAGCGCCTGTGGTGCGCAGCCAGCACGCTGCAGTCGTTGACCAACTGCATCCAGTGGACGGTGGACTGGGCGCAAGAACGCAAGTTGTTTGGCAGCACCTTGGCCGACCAGCAGTGGGTGCAGTTCAAGCTGGCCGAACTCAAGGCCGATGTGGAGTGCCTGCGTGCCCTGACCTACCAGGCCTGCGAGCATTACATCGCGGGTGAAGACGTGACCGAATGGGCCACCATGGCCAAGCTCAAAGCGGGCCGATTGAACCGCACCGTGCCCGACACCTGCCTGCAGTTCTGGGGCGGCATGGGCTTCACTTGGGAGAACAAGGTCTCGCGCATGTACCGCGATGGGCGTCTGGCCTCAATTGGCGGCGGAGCCGACGAGGTGATGTTGGGCATCTTGTCCAAGATGATGGGCATTGCCAAGCGGCCCCAGAAATGAGCAGCGCTTTGTTGATCGAACGCCAGGGCGCGGTCGAGACCTGGACGATGAACGACCCGGCCACACGCAACGCCCTGAGCGACGCGGTGGTGGACGGCTTGCTGCAAGCCTGTGCGCGTGCAGCGCAAGACGCCACGCTGCGCATCGTGGTGCTGACCGGTGCGGGCGGTGCCTTTTGTGCAGGTGGCAGTTTGGGCGGCTTTGCCAGCCTGATTGGGCAGCCCTTGCAAAATGGTGAAACCGACCCGCTGCTGGCCATGAATAAAAGTTTTGGCGACTTGCTGCACGCCCTGAGTGCCCTGCCCCAGTTGCTGGTGTGCCGTGTGGATGGCGCGGCCATGGGCGGCGGTTTTGGCCTGGTGTGTTGCGCCGACCATGTGGTGGCCACAGCGCGATCGGTGCTGGGCACACCCGAGGTCACGCTGGGCCTGCCGCCTGCGCAGATTGCGCCTTTTGTGTGGCAACGCTTGGGCGAAAGTGCGGCGCGCCAGTGCCTGCTGCAAGGCCTGAGTTACACCGCTGCGCAAGCGCTGCAAGTGGGTTTGGTGCATGAAGTCATCGAAGAGGAAAGCGATTCAGCATGGCAAACAACGCTGAAGCGGCTCATGCGCGCTGCGCCCGGCGCAGTGGCCAGCACCAAACAACTGCTGCGGCAGTTGCGTGGACCGGTGCCTGATTTGCGCGATGCCGCTGCACAAGCTTTTGCCCAAGGCCTGCGCAGCGCCGAAGCCGCACAAGGCCTTGCCGCGTTTGCACGCAAACAACCTGTACCTTGGACACTTTCTGGCAAGGACTCTGCATGACATCGACCTTGTCCACCACTTTGCCCAATAAGGTCACACGCCTGCTGATCGCCAACCGGGGCGAGATCGCCCGCCGCGTGATCCGCACCGCCCGCCAGATAGGCATTCAGACGGTGGCTGTTTATTCCGACGCCGACCGCGACGCCTTGCATGTGCACGAAGCCGACACTGCGGTCGCATTGGGCGGCACGCTCTCGTCTGACTCGTATTTGCGCATCGACAAACTGCTGGCGGCCGCGCAGGCCACCGGGGCCGACGCGGTGCACCCGGGTTATGGTTTTTTGAGTGAGAACGCAGAGTTTGCGCAAGCGGTGATCGACGCGGGCCTGACTTGGGTGGGGCCGCCGCCTGCAGCCATCCTAGCGCTGGGCAGCAAATCGGCCGCCAAATCGCTGGCCATGACACACGGCGTGCCTTGCCTGCCGGGCTACTTTGGCGCGGACCAGAGCGACGCGACCTTCACCGCACAGGCTGAGCAATTGGGTTTGCCGTTGATGGTCAAGGCCGTGGCCGGGGGCGGTGGACGCGGCATGCGATTGGTGACCGACATGGCGCAACTGCTGCCCGCGCTGAACAGCGCCCGCTCTGAAGCACTGGCCGGGTTTGGCAACGGCGACTTGCTGATGGAGCGCGCCTTGCTGCGCCCCCGTCACATCGAGGTGCAGATCATGGCCGACGCGCACGGCCTTTGCATCCACTTGGGTGAGCGCGATTGTTCGGTGCAACGCCGCCATCAAAAGATCATCGAAGAATCACCCAGCCCTGCCGTCGGCCTTACGCTGCGCGAGCAACTCGGGCAAGCGGCCATCGCACTCGCGCAATCGGCGGGCTATGTGGGTGCAGGCACGGTGGAGTTTTTGCTGGACGAAGCCCAAAACGACAAACCGTTCTATTTGATGGAGATGAACACCCGTTTGCAGGTGGAGCATCCGGTGACCGAAATGCTCACCGGGTTGGACCTGGTGGAATGGCAGCTGCGCATCGCACGCGGCGAAGCGCTGCCGCTGACGCAAGCTGATGTGCGCCTGCAAGGCCACGCCATCGAAGTGCGCTTGTGCGCCGAAGACGAACACTTCACGCCGCAGACCGGCACGGTGCAGGCCTTTGCAGCGCCAGAGGGTTTGCGCTTTGACCATGCGCTGCATGTGGGTGCGGTGGTCACGCCCCACTACGACGCCATGCTGGGCAAGCTGATCGCCCACGCGCCCACCCGAGCTGAAGCCATCGACCGCTTGCGCACGGGCTTGGACCAGACCGCTGTGCTGGGCCTGCCGACCAACCGCGCTTTTTTGGCCGCGTGCTTGCAGCACCCGGTGTTCCGTGCGGGCGAGGCCTTGATTCCCTTCTTGGCCGAACAGGCCGATGCGGTACGCCACAACCTGCATTCGACGAGTGAAGCCCGCACCGTGGCAGCGCTGGCCGTGCTGTATGCCAACCAAGCGCCTGCAAACGCCATGCCCAACCCCTTCACACGCCCGGTGCGCTTGGGACTGGGCTCAGACACCCTCTCGCTGAACCTGCAGGAACTCGGGCAAAGCCGAGTGCGCATTCAAACAGGCAAGGCCACACACGAGGCCAGCGTTCAGCGCATCGCTGAACATCTGCACATCGACTTGAACGGCTGCCGCTGGCACGCCCGCGCCGTGGCGTGCCGGGGCACCACCAACGCTGTGCACTGGCATGTGCAGCTGCAAGGCCCCGAATTTTTTGAGTTGTGGCTCACCGACCAAAGCCACAGCGCACCCAGCACAGGCGCCAGCGCACAAGCCGCACAGTCTTTGCGCGCGCCTTTTAATGGCAAGCTGATCGCGCTGCATCTGCAAGAAGGCCAATCGGTCCAACAAGGCGATGCCGTGCTGGTGATCGAGTCGATGAAGCTCGAACACATTTTGTGCGCCCCCCGCGATGCGGTGGTGCACAGCCTCTCGGCCAGCGTAGGCCAACAAGTGAGCCCCGGCCAGGTGCTGGTGCAATGGAAGGACGCTGCATGAGCACCGCTGGATTCACCAACGATTTCACCACCGAAGATCTGCAAAGCCTGCAGGCCATGGTGGAGCGCTTTGCCCGTCAGGCCATCGCCCCGCAGGTGCCCGCTTGGGAAGAAGCCGGTCAGTTTGACCGATCGCTTTACACCCAGGCCGCACAACTGGGCCTGCTGGGCCTGGGCTACCCCGAGCATTTGGGCGGCACACCCGCCCCCTGGCGTGCGCGCAACCTGCTGTCGCAAACCCTGGCGCGATACGGCGGTAGCGGCGGCGTGATGGCCAGCCTGTTTTCGCTCAACATCGGCCTGCCCCCGGTCATGGCGCATGGCAGTGCCGAGCTGCAGGCCGAAGTCGTGCCCCCGGTGCTGCGTGGCGAGCGCATCGCGGCGCTGGCCATCACCGAGCCCGGCGGCGGCTCGGACGTGGCCAGCCTGCGCACCACCGCCCGCGCCGATGGGGCCGACTATGTGATCGACGGCGAAAAAGTGTTCATCACCTCGGGCCTGAGAGCCGACTGGATCACGTTGGCGGTGCGCACCCACCCGGCAAGCAAAGGGGCCAGCGGCATCTCGATGGTCGTGGTGCCGGGCGACACCCCGGGCATCTCGCGCACCCGCTTGCACAAAATGGGCTGGCACAGCTCCGACACGGCGCAGCTGCGTTTTGACGGCGTGCGCGTGCCCCAGCGTTACCGGCTGGGTGACGAAGGCGCGGGCTTCAAGATGATCATGGGCAACTTCAATGGCGAGCGCCTGGCCATGTCGGCCATGGCACTGGGTTTTGCCGAGGCTTGTTTTGACGAAGCGCTGGACTGGGCACGCCAACGCCAGACCTTTGGCGCGGCCTTGATCGAGCGGCAAGCGATCCGTCACAAACTGATGGACATGCAGATGCGCATCTCCTCCACCCAGGCTTGGGTGGACGCCGTCACGCAGCAAGCCGATGCGGGCCAGACCGGTGCCGAGTGGGTGGCGCAGGTGTGTCTGCTGAAAAACCACGCCACCCAAACCATGCAGTTTTGCGCCGATGCCGCGGTGCAACTGTTGGGCGGCATGGGCTACATGCGCGGCACCGTGAGCGAGCGGGTTTACCGCGAAGTGAAAGTGATGATGATCGGCGGCGGCGCCGAAGAGATCATGAAAGAGCTGGCGGCCAAGCAGTTGGGGATTTAAACCGAGTGTCCAAGGCCGGTGGACTCGCCTAATTGGATCCAGTGAAGGGCGCGTTCCACGCCCATCGCCATCAGGGTGGTCTCCTACAAGAATCTACCCCTTGCGCCGGACATACCCTCATGCTGTGGACCGAGGCAACAGCGCTTTGAGATTCAAACAAGGTTTTTCGACCGCATACCAGCTGAGCAAACCGGCCAGCACCGAACTGCAAAACACAAGCAGCACCAGTGCGAACAGGTTCATTTGTGGAAAGTACCACAGCCATATTTTGTTCAATGGCCAAGCGTAAAGGTACACGCCATAAGAAATGTCAGGCCAACGATGAAAACCCAAAACCAGAGGGCCGGACTTGGCAAAGTACAAGATGGCGTAGCCCCCCAGCAGGCACAAGGCTGGCTGCGCCGTCATCGGAAAAAACAACAGCACAGCCAATAACAACAGACCCCAGCCAGCCAAAGAAGAACGCCAAGGCAATGCGTTTTCATACAAGTAAAAACACCCGCCATACACAAACGCCATGAGCAAGCGAATCGTCAAATCAGAGGGCAGATTGGCCCATCCAGAGCGGTTGATGACGTGCACCACTGTACAAAAAATGGCCAAGGCCAGCCAAATGTTTCTCTTTTTCAAGCCCCCCAGCAAGCCAAACACCAAGGCGATGACATAACACTTGAACTCGTAAGAGATCGACCACATCGACCCATTGACTGCCGCGTAGTGGCTGCCCGCAAACACCTCCGGAATGGCCGGCTGCTTGAGGAACAACAAGGATTTGAGGTAGTCGCCCATTTTGAATTGGACCCAGTAATCGCTGGCACCAAACACAGGCGCTATCAGCAAAGCACACACCAAAGAGGCCGCCACAAAACCCGGGTAGATGCGCAAAATTCGGTGAGTCAAAAATACCCCCACCTGCGGCCGCTCTTGCCAGCTTTTGACAATCAAATAGCCACTGATGAGCAAGAAGCATTGCACCGCCATCTCGCCAAAAGAAATCGTGCCAAAAATTTGCGTCAAAACTTCACGGCTTCTGTCACCGTCCTGAAGCTCCGGCGCATGCGACAAGATCACCAGACTGGCAAACAAAAAGCGCAAGGCATTGAAGTTGTTGCTTCTACCGTGGGGATGGCTCATGGCGGGTATTGATTCATTTTTAAGTCTCATTTTGACGCATAAAAGGAGTTTCGGCGCTTGCCACAGGGTGGAAGCGCCCCAACATGTGCATGAGCCTCGCCCTCAAAACCACGATGAGGGCCCGCCCTCTCAATCTCTCGCCTCTCAAGCGAGCGATTCGACCTCAAGCCACTTGGATCACGCCAATCTGGGTTGCCCCGGTGGCAGTTCGGCCTTCAAAGCAAAGGCCATTTGCACCATGCCAGCCAACAAACCCACACACACGCCGACTTGCACGGCGCGGTTGTAAGAGCCCATGGCATCGAACACCAGACCACCCCCCAATGCGCCCATGAAACTGCCCACTTGGTGGCTCATGAAAGCGATGCCCCCCAGCATGGCTTGCCATTTCAAGCCGAAAGTTTCGCCAATGTAACCCGTGACCAAGGGAGCCACACCCAGCCACAGGAAACCCATGATGGCGGCAAAAACCAAGGTGTTTTCCGGCGTGGGCACCGCCAAAAAATACCATGCCAGTCCCATGGATCGCAGCACATAAATGCCGCCCAACAACAAGAGCTTGTTGTAACGCCCGCCAGCCCATCCAAAAAACAGACTGCCCAAAACGTTGAAGCCACCAATCATGCCCAAGGCTTGGGCGCTGAGCATGGGGTCCAGGCCACACAGGTCCAGGTAAGAAGGCAGGTGCGTGGTTAAAAAAACCAATTGCATGCCGCACACAAAATAGGCCACCGTCATGACCGCAAACGGCGGGTGCTTGAGCGCAAACACCGCCATGTCCCGGGCATTGTCTTTTTCTCCTGCGGGCGATGGCGGCACAGGCAAGGCATCAACTCGACCCGCAAACCATGCGGCCGGCAAAATGATCAAGGCCATCACCACAAACCCGGCCACCCCAACGCGCCAGCCATGGGCTTGCGCGAGCATTTGCCCCATGGGGGCCGCCATCAAAGCGCCCAGTGACCCGGCCGCCGAGACGATGCCCAACACCGTGCTGCGCAAGGCAGGCGAGACCGGACGCGAGGCCACAGCCATGGCGATGGCCGAGCCATTGCACGCCATGGCAGCGCCAATGGCGAGCCCTGCCCCAAAGGTCACCCCCCAAAGACCTTGTGCCATCCAAAGCGTGCCCATGCCTGTGACGTACAAGGCCGCCCCCGCCATCATCAACGGTCGGTAACCTATGCGCACCGCCAAGGCCCCGGCAAAGGGCTGCAAAAAACCCCACGCCAGGTTTTGCACCGCAATGGCCAAAGTGAACTGCGAGACCGAAATCCCCAAGTCTTTGGTCAAGGCCGGCATGAAGACCCCCAGACTTTGGCGCAGACCCATGCTGACAGACAGCATCAGCGCCGCGCCAAGCAAAATGGGAAGGGCCGGGCGAAGTGCGCTCAGGAGGTTCATGGAATGGCCTGTGAAAGTTCAATTGGCAATTTAACCGTTCACAGTCCACTTGCTTGGCTTTTGTGCGACAGGTGCAGTGGCCTGTGAATGTGCCTGAAAAAACTGATAATCATTCGATCAAACCCCTGATTCATCGACCATGAGAACCACCTTCAACTACAAGCATCTGTACTATTTTTGGGTGGTCGCCAAGGAAGGGGGCATCACCCGAGCGGCCGACAAACTGGACATGGCGGTGCAAACCGTCAGTGCCCAGGTGCGCGAGCTCGAGCGCTCTTTGGGTTACGCCTTGCTCAAACCCGCTGGCCGAGGATTGGTACTGACCGATGCAGGCGTGGCCGCCATGCAACAAGCCGACCAAATTTTTCAGCTGGGTGAAAATTTGCCCGCCAAAGTGCGCGATGCAGTGAGTTCGCCCACTGTGCGTCTGGCGGTGGGCATTTCAGACGGTTTGCCCAAGCTGGTGGTGCGACGCCTGTTGCAACCCGTCTTGGCAGAACCCCATTTGCGCCTGCTGTGCCACGAAGGCGAGTTTGACGAACTCTTGGGCGACTTGGCGCTGCACCGACTGGATGTGGTGCTGTCAGACCGTCCAGCCCCAAGCAACGCCAACATCAAGCTCTACAACCATGCGCTGGGCTCATCGGCAGTGTCTTGGTACGGCAGTGCAGCACTCGTCAAATCGGCCAAAAAGAAGTTTCCAAGCAGCTTGGCAGATGTGCCGGTGCTGCTGCCCACGGGCCACACGGCCGTGCGAACCCGACTGGATCACTGGTTTGAGCACCACAGCGTCACGCCGCGCATTGTGGGTGAGTTTGAAGACAGCGCCTTGCTCAAGACCTTTGGTGAAAGCGGCATGGGCGTTTTTCCAGCGGCCGAATGGGTGCACGACGAATTGTTGGCCCACTACGAGGTGCAGCGCCTGGGGCCTTGTGAGGGCGTCAAAGAAAACTTTTTTGCCATCGGCACCGAAAAGAAAGTGCAACACCCGCTGGTGCAGCGTCTCTTGCAGGCCAGCGTATCGGCCCATTAACACGCCTCAGCGGCAGACGTGAAAAAGCCCCCAGGGCTTGTGACCCTGGAGGCTTGTTCACAAACGCAGCGCGTCAGGTTTTGGCCGAGCGCACACTCAGCAGCATGGTCGCGGCCAGAATGCCCACCACCACACCCAGCGAGACACCCACCGGAATCTTGAACACATCGATCAAGCACATCTTGGTGCCAATGAACACCAGGATCACAGCCAAACCGTAGTTGAGCAAGTGGAACTTGTTGGCCACAGCGGCCAGCAGGAAGTACATGGCACGCAAACCCAAGATGGCGAACACGTTGCTGGTCAAGACAATGAACGGGTCTGAGGTGATCGCAAAAATCGCCGGGATGGAGTCCACCGCAAAGATCACATCGGTCAAGGCGATCAGGCAGATCACCATGAACAGCGGGGTGGCAATCTTCTTGCCGTTTTCCACGGTCCAGAAATTTTCACCATCGTAGTTTTTGCTGACCGGCAACACCTTGCGCAGCAACTTGAGTGCGGGGTTGTCTTCCAGATCAGGCTCTTTGCCTGCAGCCCACCACATCTTCACACCGGTGAGGATCAGGAAAGCCCCGAACACATACAGCACCCAGTGGAACTCGGCCAACAACCAGCCCCCCACCAAAATCATCACCGTGCGCAGCACGATGGCACCAATGATGCCGATCATGAGCACACGTTTCTGGAAATTAGTGGGCACCGCAAAGTAGGTGAAGATCATCAGGAAGACAAAAATGTTGTCCACTGCGAGTGATTTTTCAATCAGGTAACCGGTGAGGAACTCCAAGGATTTGGTGTTGGCCATTTCCACCGAACCCGTGGTGTCCTTGATGGCCCACCAAAACAAGCCATTGAACAAAAAGCTCAGCGCGATCCAGATCAGGGACCAGTTCAGTGCCTCTTTGACGCCAATGTCATGGGCACCCTGCTTTTTGAGCACCACAAAATCCACAAACAGCGACACCAACACAATGGCCACAAACGTGGCCCAAAGCCACAGGGGGGCAATGGTTTCCATAAAACACCTCTTTATTGTTGAAGATAACGCAACAGCCAGAAAGACCGGCCACAGTGAATGAAGAAAACTTCCGACACCGAGGGGATCTACACCGAATGAAGGTCTCTATTTTTACTGAATTAATGGAATAAATACTCTTGAAAAACAAGAATGTTTAACCGGAATTCAATGATGTTTTTAAACTGATGCATTGACGCCATTGGAAGGCTTACCCATGTTGCGCCAGGGCAGATCAATGTTGACCTGAGGGTTGAAGCCTTCGCAGACGATCCCTAGGGACGAAAAAAAATCCGCCAAGTCCTCACGAAACTTGGCGGCATGATGGGTTGAAATTCAGGCAGCAATCAAACTGCTGAATCACTTGGCTTTGGGGTAATCCGAGACGACTTTCCAGCGACCATCCTGGATTTGCGACATGCGCGAGATGTTGCTGCCCAAGCGCTTGGTGGCAGTGAAGGTCATTTCGGGGCTGCCAAACATGTCAGCAGGAAACTTCATGCCGTCCATGGCCTTGATGAAGGTGTCTGTCGTCAAGTTGGCACCGGCTTTTTCAACCGCACGCAGGTAAGAATCCAAGGCGTTGTAACCATAGACCGAGAACACGGTCGGGTCTTCATTGAACTTGGTTTTGTACTTGTTGGCCCAGAAGCGGATGTTCTGAGCAGCCTCGTCCAAATAGGGGTGTTGCACGGTCATGGTGGCATACAAACCATTCATGGCGGGGCCACCCAGTTTGTGGATCAAGTCGGTGTAAGCCGCGCTTGATCCGATGAAGGTGGGGTTAAAGCCCAAACGACGCGCTGTGGCAATGCCGCCAATGGTTTCGCGAATGATGGTGCCCATGACCACCATGTCGCATTTCGCAGAAGCGAGCTTTTGCATTTGCGATGCAAAGTCGGTCGCGCCACGCTTGTAGGTGGTGACTTCGGCAAACTGCATGCCCGCCTCTTTCAAACCGGTTTCTGCACCACGGAAAACTTCCAGACCGAATTCATCGTCCTGGTACATGGCGCAAATTTGCTTGGCGCCTTTTTCCTTGACCAGCACTGGCACAGCCTGACGCATCTGGTCAAAGTAGGTGGCGGCAAAAGAGTATTTGAGCTTGTGGAAGGGCTCGTACATTTCACGCGCAGCGGTCACCGGAAAGAAGTTGACCACGTTCTTTTGGAACTGCACGGGCATGGCGGCCATGTTCTGGGCTGTACCGATGTGGGCAATCATGCCGAAAATCTTGTCCTGGTTGACCAACTTTTGGGCCGCCAGCACAGCACGGCGGGGGTCATAACCGGAGTCTTCGACCAGCAACTTGATCTTGCGGCCACCAACACCGCCTTGTTCGTTGGCCTCATCGGCGCGCAGCATCATGCCCAAACGCACTTGCTTGCCAAAGCCAGCCAGGGGGCCGGACAAATCCTGAATGGACCCCAGCACGAGTTCGTTTTTGCTCACACCTTGCGTGGCTTGGGCTGAGGCCGCGCCTGCGGTCAGCGCCAGCGATGCAGCGATCAGACTGAGTTTGATTTTCATGGGTTTCGTCTCCTGTTTTGAAAGTAAAGGTGATTCGTTCAGCGGTACATCGCCTCGATCTGAGGGGCGTATTTTTTCTCCACCAGTTTGCGTTTGAGCTTCATGGTGGGGGTCAGCTCTTCGTCCTCGGCCGAGAGTTGGGTGTCGAGCAACCAGAATTTCTTGAGCTGTTCAACGCGTGCAAACTTCTTGTTCACGCGCTCCATTTCACCCTGAATGAGCGCTTGCACCTCGGCAGCATGCGTCAGGCTGGCGTAGTTGGAGAATGGGACATCGTTGTCTTGTGCGTATTTCTCCACGTTTTCCTGATCGATCATGATGATCACAGTGAGGTAAGCCCTTTTATCGCCAATGACCACCGCATCGGTGATGTAAGGCGAGAATTTCAATTCGTTTTCCAGTTCGCTGGGGGTGATGTTTTTGCCCCCTGCCGTGATGATGATGTCTTTCATCCGGTCCGTGATGCGGAAAAACCCTTCCTCGTCCATCACACCCACGTCGCCCGTGTGCAGCCAACCGTCGGCGTCGATGGTCTCGGCGGTTTTCTCGGGCAAGTTCAGGTAGCCCATGAACACATTGGGGCCGCGCACCAGAATCTCGCTGGTCAACGGGTCCAAGCGCACTTCGTTGAAGTCAGCGGCAGGTCCAATCGAGCCGGGCTTGATGTGGTTGGCAGGCACGCCAGTGGCGGCACCGCAGGTTTCGGTCATGCCCCAGACTTCCAGCATGGGCAGTCCCAAGGCCAGATACCAGCGTACCAAATCGGGCGAAATGGGTGCCGCACCTGTGACCAAAAAGCGGGCTTTGTGGATGCCGATCATCTTGCGCACATTGTTGAGCGCCAGCCAGCGGGCCACATGGAAACGCGCCTTCAGGTGCGCAGGCACAGGCTTGCGCGCCAGCACCAACTCGGCCACCTGCTGTCCCACGCCGATGGCCCAGCCATACACGGCTTGCTGAAAGCCGCCGGCTTCCTTGAGCGCGATCATCACGCCGGAATAAAACTTTTCCCACACACGCGGCACGCCGGTGAACACCGTGGGCGCGATCTCGCGCACGTTTTCGGGCACGGTCTCGGGGTTTTCGACGAAGTTGAGTTTGGCCCCGGTGTAGAGCGAGAAATACTCGCCGCCCATGCGTTCGGCGATGTGGCACAAGGGCAAAAAGCACATGCACTCGTCGGTCTCGTCGCGGGCGATCAGGGTGTTGTAGCCCCGCACGCTGTAGACCAGGCCCCGGTGGCTGTGCATACCGCCTTTGGGTTTGCCGGTGGTGCCCGAGGTGTAAACCAAAATAGCCAAGTCTTCGGGTCGGCAAGCGGCTGTGCGTTGCGTGAGCAGGTCGGGGTGGGCTGCCAGATGTTCGCGGCCCATGGCACGCAAATCGTCCAAGCTGATCACCTGCGGGTCTTTGAACTCGCGCAGACCGTCCATGTCGAACACGACGATCTTCTTCAAAAGCGGCAACTTGTCACGCACCGCCAGGGCTTTGTCGAGCTGTTCGTCGTCTTCAACGAACAAAACCGAAGTGCCCGAGTCTTCACACAGATAGTGGACTTGATCGGCCGCATCGGTGGGATAAATGCCGTTGGCCACACCACCGGCACTGAGCACCGCCAGGTCACACAAGACCCATTCAATGTTGGTGTTCGACAGGATGGAGGCGGTGTGGTGGGCCTCAAAGCCCAGCGCCATCAGGCCGTGGCCGATCTCGCGCACGGCCTTGGCGGTTTCGTTCCAGGTCCAGCTGCGCCAGATGCCCAGCTCTTTTTGGCGCATCCACACGTTGGGGCCACGTGCCGCCACCGCGTTCCAGAAAATGGCAGGGATGGTCTCGCCCGCCATGACGATGTTTTTGTTGGGCTGAATGCCCGAGGCGTCCCAGAGGTTGCTCATCTCTTATCTCCAGGTTTTCTTCTTTTTCCAGCGGCGGTCGGCGCGCACGCCCTCTTCTTTCATGCCCAGATAGAACTCCTTGATGTCGTCCTTTTCGCGCAGACGGGCACAGGTGTCTTCCATCACGATGCGGCCGTTTTCCAGCACATAGCCATAGTCCGAGGCATTGAGCGCCATGTTGGCGTTTTGCTCGACCAGCAAGATGGTGGTGCCGCGTTCGCGGTTGATCCGCACGACGATCTCGAAAATCTCCTTGGTCAGCTTAGGCGAGAGGCCCAGGCTGGGTTCGTCGAGCAAGATCAGATCGGGGTTGGCCATGAGGGCGCGGCTGATGGCCAGCATTTGCTGCTGACCGCCCGAGAGCAAGCCGGCGTCTTGCGCGGCACGCTCGCGCAGGATGGGAAAGTAGTTGTACACCGCTTCCATGTCGCGGGCCACACCATCGCGGTCGCTGCGGGTGAAAGCGCCCATCAGCAGGTTGTCGCGGATCGACAGCAGGGGAAACACTTCACGGCCTTCGGGCACATGCATCAGGCCGCGCTGCACAATCAACGCGGGGTCCAAAGCGGTGATGTTCTGGCCCTTGAATTCGACCGAGCCTTTGCGCGGGTCGATGATGCCGCTGATGGTTTTGAGGATGGTGGTTTTGCCCGCCCCGTTGGAGCCCAGCACGGTGGCGATCTCGCCTTTTTTGACCTGCAGGCTCACGCCCCGGATGGCCTTGATCGGGCCGTAGGCGCTTTCCACGTTGAGCAGTTTGAGGACGATGTCCTCGTTCACGGCGTCGTTCATGCGGCCTCCGCTGTGTGGTTTTCACGACGCAGGCTGGACACATCGTCCACCGAGCCCAGATAGGCTTCGATGACGCCTGCATCGCTTTGCACCTGGCTGGGTGTGCCGGTAGCGATTTCCTGGCCTTGGCTCATGGCCAGCACGCGATCCGACACTTTGGACACCAAGCCCATGTCGTGCTCAACCATCAGCACCGAAATGCCCAGCTCGTGCTGAATGTCGGAAATCCAGAACGCCATGTCTTCGGTTTCCTCGACATTCAGGCCAGAAGAAGGCTCGTCCAGCAACAACAACTTGGGTTCGGTGCACAGGGCGCGGGCCAGCTCGACCACCTTGCGCACGCCATAGGGCAAGCCTGCGACCATCGAGTCGCGGTGGTGTTGCAGGTCCAAAAAGTCGATGACTTCTTCGACCTTTTCACGCGCTTCGATTTCGGCCGCACGGGTTTTGCTGCTGAAAAACATCTCGCTCCACAGCCCGGTTTTGCGGTGCGTGTGGCGACCGATCAAGAGGTTTTGCAGCACGGTGGCGTGTTCGAACAATTCAATGTTCTGAAAGGTGCGGGCAATGCCCAAGCCCGCGATGTTGTGCGGCGGCTGGTCGGTCAGGCGCAGCATGCCTTGAGGCCCTGCATAGTCGATCACACCCGTGGTGGGCGTGTAGATGCGGCTGATCAGGTTGAACACCGTGGTCTTGCCTGCGCCATTGGGGCCGATCAGGGTGAACACTTCACCGCGCTTGACGTCAAAGCTGACGTTGTTGACGGCCAGCACACCGCCGAAGCGGACGCTCAGGTTCTGAGCAGATAAAAGGATGTCGTCGTTCATTTGAGGCGGTCCGACTTCTGGAAGGATTTCTGGCGCTTGAACATGCCACGGCGGTAGAAGGGGAACAGCTGGAACCAGGTGCGCACCTTGAGCCAGCGTCCATACAAACCTAGCGGTTCAAACAACACAAAGGCGATCAACACGATGCCGTAAACCGTGCCCTGCAAACCGGTGGCACCACCAATGGCGGCAGGCAAAAAGTCTTTGCCCATGGCGATCAATTGCGGCATGACGATCAAAAAGATCGCGCCGAGGAAGGCCCCATGCACCGAGCCCAAACCACCGATCACCACCATCAGCAACAAGTCGATCGACTGGATGATGTTGAACTGGTCGGGTGAGAGGAACTGGATCTTGTGCGCATACAAAGCGCCGCCAATGCCTGCCAGCGCAGCCGACAAGGCGAAAGACAGGGTTTTGTAACGGGCCAGGTGAATGCCCATGCTTTGCGCCGAGATTTCGGAATCACGGATGGCCACAAAGGCGCGACCTGTGGACGAGCGCAGCAGGTTCAAGATGGCCAGCGTGGACCCTACTGTGACCACCAGACACAGGTAATAAAACGATTCTGTGCTGTCCAGTGTCCAGCCCAGCATGGCGGGCGGGTTGACACTCAGACCCGCGTTGCCACCGGTCATGTGTTCCCAACGGGCAATGCCTTCTTCAACGATGAAACCAAACGACAGCGTGGCCATGCCCAGGTAAATGCCTTTGACACGCAGCGCGGGCAAACCCACCACCACACCGGCAATGGCTGAGAACAATCCCGCACAAATCAGCGCCAGCGGAAAGGGCACCCCGGCATTGACCATCACCGCTTCGGTGTAGGCACCCACGCCCAAAAAGGCTGCATGCCCCATCGAGAACAAGCCCGTGAAGCCCGCCAGCAGCATGAGTCCCAGACCAACCACCGCGTAGATCAGCACAAAGGTCAACTGGGCCAGCCAGTATTCCGCCACCACCCAGGGTGCAGCGATCAGGAACAGCGCCAGCAGGCTGTACCAAAAGACATGACCGCCATGCTTGGCCAGTGTGATGTCCTGGTTGTATTGGGTTTTGAAAATGAATCGCATGCGGGGGCCTCAGACTTTCTTGCGCAGTTTTTCGCCGAACAAACCATTGGGCTTGAGCACCAGCATGAGCAACACCACGATGTAGGGGGCAATGTCCTTGAAGCCTTCCGGCAGGTAAAAGCCCGACAGTGACTCGACGATGCCAATCACCAGACCACCCACGATGGCACCGGGCAAACTGCCAAAGCCACCGACCACAGCAGCCGGAAAAGCCTTCAGGCCAATGAAGCCCATGTTGGCGTGCACAAAGGTGATGGGTGCCAACAGCAATCCCGCCACCGCCGCCACACCTGCGGCCAAGCCCCAAACCAGACCGTTGAGGCTTTGCACCGGGATGCCCATGTAATAAGCCGCCAGCTGGTTCTGCGAAGAAGCCTGCATGGCGATGCCCAGCTTGCTGTACTTGAACATGGCGAACAGACCCAGGCACAACACGGTGGTGAAGGCAATCACCACCAACTGCTCGGCTGCCACCACCAACGCGCCCATTTGCAAGACTTGGCCGGCATAGGGCACGGGCATGGTGTGGGTGTCGGTGCCGACATCGGGGATCATGGTGATCAGACCCCGCAACACATAGCCTACGCCGATGGTCAGCATGACGATGGAGAAAGCGGGTTGGCCCAGAATCGGGCGGATGACCAAGCGTTCAAGCAAAACGCCAAAGACACCCATGGCCACGATGGCGGCAGGCACCGAGACCCAGAACGGGAAACCGAGCCACGTCATGGCGGCCAGACCGGCGAAGGCACCCACCATCATCAGGTCGCCCTGGGCAAAGCTCACCGTTTCGGTGGCCTTGTAAATCAGCACGAAACCCAGGGCAATGAGTCCGTAGATACAGCCCTGAGCCACACCGCTGATGAGCAGTTGCAGCACTTGCACGCTTGTCTCCTTTTTGTATTTCTGTTCGGCCAGTTTCAACTACAGAAGGCTGATGAGGCTCGAATTAACCCTCATCAGCATTTGCGAACGACCGTGCGATTGTGCATGTCTTACACGAGACTTTCCCTAGGGGTTGTCCCCCATTCGAAGTCACACGCAAGGCTTCAATATCGCCTCATGACAAACGCGATACGCATCGGATCTGGACTTGGTTTTTATGGTGACAGCTGGGACCCTGTGGTGGCCAGCATTGAACGTGGCCAGGTGCAATTTATCGCCAGTGATCACTTGGCCGAATTGACCCTGGCCATCTTGCAAAAAGACCGCCAGCGCGACCCGACGCTGGGTTACGCCCGCGATGTGCTGCCCATGCTTTTGCGCCTGTGGCCTCTGATGCAGCCTCGTGGCGTGCGCTTCGTTTGCAACGCAGGCGGACTCAATCCCATGGGCGCGGCTCAGGCGGTGCAAAAAGCCTTGAGTGCTGTGGGCTGGCACCCGCGCATTGCGGTGGTGAGCGGCGACGATGTGCTGGCCCAACTGCAAGCACCCGACGAGCGTTTTGACCACATGATGAGCGGCGCTGATGTGGCCATCGTGCGCGAGCGCTTGGTGTTTGGCAACGCCTATCTGGGCGCACAGCCTATTGTGGAGGCGCTGGACCAAGGGGCCGACATCGTGATCACGGGGCGCGTGGCCGATGCCGCACTGTTTCTGGGGCCGCTGGTGCACGCTCTGGGATGGAGGCTCGCCGATGCGGCCACACCCGAAGACTTTCACCGCCTGGCGCAGGGCCTGACGGTGGGGCATCTGCTGGAATGCTCGGGCCAGGGCAGCGGCGGCAACTTCGGCAGTCAAGGCAGCTGGCAAAACATTCCAGACTTGGCGCACATTGGATACCCCATTGCAGAGGTCTGGCCTGACGGGACGGCCTTCATCACCAAAGCACCCGGCACAGGTGGCCTGATCAACTTCGACACTGTGCGCCAGCAGCTGCTCTACGAAGTTCACAACCCGCACGCCTATTTTTCACCCGATGTGGTGCTCGACATGGGCCAGATTCAACTGACCGACGAAGGCCAGCACCGAGTGCGCTTGACGGGTGCACAAGGCCATGCCCCCACCGACCAACTCAAGGTGGTGGCAGGCTTTCGGGATGGCTTCAAGGCCGAGATCACTTGGGGGTTTTCATGGCCCGATGCCTGGGACAAAGTGCAAGCGGCCGAAGCCCTGATCCGCAGCCAACTGCATGAGCGAAAAATGCCGTTTGACGAGTTATTTGTGGAATACCCCGGGCTCAATTCGGCGCATGGTCCGCTGGCCCCGCTGCCACCAGCGGCCGAGCTGAATGAACGCGCCGAAATCTGGGTGCGCATGGTGCTACGCACCTCTGTGAAAGCGGTGGCCGATGGGTTCGGGCGGCTTTTTCCCTGGATGGCACTGAGTGGCCCGGCCTACACCTGCGGCTTTCAGGGCCTGAACAACACCAGCGAATTGATGGGCATCTGGCCCACGCTGATCCCACGCAACCGGGTGCAAGCCCGCTTGGAGATGCTGGAGCCCAGCGCATGAATCACTCACCCCGCATCAAAATTGCGCTGGCCCGCATCGCCCACGCCCGCAGCGGCGACAAGGCCGATTGGGTGGACTTTGGCCTGATGGCTTGGAATGAGGCGGGCTACCGCATCATCGAGCGCGAAGTCACCGCAGCCAAAGTACAAGCGCACTTCGCACCTTGGCTTCCGGGGCAAGTGGATGCTTGGCCACTGCCCAACATCCTGGCTCTGAAGTTCGTGTTGCACGGCGCGCTGCAAGGCGGCGGCGCACGCAACCTGCGCCTAGACAACTTGGGCAAAGCCATGGGCGCGGCGCTCTTGCGCATGGAAATCGAGCTCAGTGCTGAAGAACTGGAGCAGGCGCAAAAAAGCCCCCGAAGGGGCTGGTGGCCAGAGGCATGAATTTGGACTCGACCCTTTTGTCACCCCGGACTTGATCCGGGGTTTTTGCCTCAAACGCGCTCGATGATCAACGCGATGCCCTGCCCCACGCCAATGCACATGGTGCAAAGGGCGTAGCGGCCAGCGGTTTGCTGCAGGCGGTTGATGGCGGTGGTGGCCAAGCGGGCACCCGAAGCACCCAGCGGGTGACCCAAGGCAATCGCGCCGCCCCAGGCGTTCACGCGGGCGTCGTCGTCTTTGAGGCCCAGCATGCGCATCACGGCCAGACCTTGCGCTGCAAAGGCTTCGTTCAGCTCGATCACGTCCATGTGGTCGATGGTCAAACCCGTTTGGGCCAGCACTTTGAGCGTGGCGGGCGCAGGGCCAATGCCCATCACGCGTGGGGACACACCGGCCGTGGCCATGCCCACGATGCGGGCTTTGGGGGTCAGGCCGTTTTTGGCAGCGGTGGCTTCGTCGGCCAGCAGCAAGGCACAAGCACCGTCGTTCACGCCCGAGGCATTGCCCGCCGTCACCGTGCCGTCCGGGCGCACCACGCCTTTGAGCTTGGCCAAGGCTTCCAGGCTGGTTTCACGCGGGTGTTCATCGGTGTCCACAATGATCGCATCGCCTTTTTTCTGCGGGATGCTCACGCCCACAATCTCGCGGGCCAAGTGCCCGGCCTTGATGGCAGCAACCGCGCGCAGTTGGCTGTTGTAGGCCATCAGATCCTGCGCTTCCCGCTCAATCTTGTAGTCGGTTGCCACGTTCTCAGCCGTCTCGGGCATAGAATCCACGCCGTACTGGGCTTTCATCAGCTTGTTGATGAAGCGCCAACCAATGGTGGTGTCGTACACGGCGTTGGCGCGGCTGAACGCGCTCTCGGCTTTGGGCATCACAAACGGGGCGCGGCTCATGCTTTCCACACCACCGGCAATCATCAAACCGGCTTCACCGGCCTTGATGGCACGGGCGGCGGTGCCAATGGCATCCAGACCCGAGCCGCACAGGCGGTTGATGGTAGCACCGGGCACGTCAATGGGTAAACCGGCCAGCAAGCTGGCCATATGGGCCACGTTGCGGTTGTCTTCACCCGCCTGGTTGGCGCAGCCGTACAGCACGTCGGTCACGGCAGCCCAGTCCACGTTGGGGTTGCGGGCCATCAAGGCACGCAAGGGCACCGCACCCAAGTCGTCGGTGCGCACGCTGCTCAGGGCACCGCCATAGCGGCCAAATGGGGTACGGATCGCGTCGCAAATAAAGGCTTGATTCATGTTTGTCTCTGGAAGGTGATGGAAGTGTCTGCGTATAACATGCAGTATTGTGCTGACTTTCGGATTTTATGTCATTAACCGACCGATCGGTCGGTTTTACTGCTTTTTTGAACCATGTTGATTCAACCTTCTCAAGCCGATGTTCGGCGCTTTTTCTGTGGCGTTTACGCCAAAGCCCGCACAACTGAAACGCTCGAACCCATGGAAATGCTTGTCAGCCAGTGGATCGATGAGCACCCCGAATACCATGCCGAACTCGCCGACGTCGATGCCGCCCTGGCCAGCATGCTGAGCGACGACCCGAACCGCACCAACCCGTTTTTGCACCTCTCGATGCACCTGTCCATCAGCGAACAATGCAGCATCGACCAACCCCGGGGTATCCGGCAGGCCGTGGAATTGCTGACGCATCGGCTCAACTCGCTGCACGACGCGCACCACCGGGCCATGGAATGCTTGGGGCGCATGATTTTTGAAAGCCAACGCTCAGGCCGCATGCCGGACGGCGAGTCCTACATCGCCTGTGTGCAGCGCAACGCCACCCAAGACTGAAGCCAAGACCCACGAACCCAGGCGAACAGATCGGCATCGGGCCTCCGGTAGGAGGCACCCCTGCCACACCACCCGGCATGCGGGTCCGCACCTGGCGGTTCGAGAGCTTGAGGTTCATGGGCAGGTCCTCAGTGAGCCACCTGTGCCCATCCTTGAACCCGTCCA
>NKIP01000026.1 GCA_002256145.1 Comamonadaceae bacterium PBBC1 | reverse complement strand
TCTTCTGTGCCAAACCAGTCGAGGAATTCGTTCCAGGTCTGCGGGTAGTCTTTTTCGGGCATTGGCGCTAAAGTCTGGATATCCATCCAGCTATTCTGCCCTCACTGGAGCTAAGTGGATACCCCTTCTATTTGCACAGTTATTTTAAGTGCTGCCGAGCCGCTTGTGGTGCGTGACTTTCAGCTCTCGGCACCGTCATCTGAATACGACACAGCCGATTTAACCAGCAAAGAGTGGTACTTGTTCAGGCGTTGAAAGTGTGCATCCATAGCGCCAGCAATTTGCGTTGAATTTTTCACGGCCAAAAAGTGACCCACGATTTGCGCGTAGTGGTTGGCTTGTCGCGGCAGGCGTTGTTCTGGTGTTTTTCGTTCAGCAATTTCTTTGTCTGACATCACTTGAACCTTGAAGGCAGCCTTGGGAATAGGGGCTTTCTCTGGTGTGCGCGGCACCGTGCCGTTCATCAACTTCGACTTTTTATTGAAGTGGTGATAAAGACGGTTTTCAGTGGGTGTGATGTCCTGAACATCGGCAATGGGATAGGCCCAAACATAGGCAATTTCCTACACATCAATTTGGCGGTTTGCAATGATGTCCGACCTGGCCGAAGTCAAGTGTCGCGATAAGCGTGTTCGGATGCCACCTTTGGACTGCCCTACATCAATCGGTACTTCATCCAAATCGCATGCCGCCGTTGTGGGAGCCCACCCCTGTGGGCGATGGCTTGCAGGGCATGTGCCACGCCCATCGCCCACGGGGGTGGGCTCCTACAAAAAGCGGTCCCTTGCTTGTTGTTCAAGACTGCATCGGGTTGGTTCAATAAGGGCAACGCCCGATGAGGCGCTTTTTTGTTTTCACGTCATATACCGAGGCAGACGCTGAACAACCCAGGCATGCAATCTGCTGCGGTGAATCACTCCAGTATTCACCGCACAATCTGCAGCGAATAAGGCACATAATCACCGCATGTTCGCCGACAAGACCCCCCGCAAACGCATTGACCTCTGGCAGCGCTCCGACTGGCCGCAGTGGCGTTATGACGCGGCTGCCCTGGCGGGGCCGTTGGCGCAGTTGCACCGTGCGCAAGGTGAGTTGGTGGGTCGGATGGCGCACTTGGGGTTGGCGCAGCGCGATCTGGCGACTTTGCAGGTTTTGACGCAAGAGGTCATCACCACCAGCGCCATCGAGGGCGAAACGCTCAACTTGGAGGCTGTGCGCTCGTCCATTGCCCGCAAGTTGGGGGTGGACATTGGCGCGCTCGCGCCCGCTGACCGCCATGTGGATGGCGTGATGGACATGGTGTTGGACGCCACCCAGCAACACGCTCAGCCGCTCACGGCCGAGCGCTTGTTTGGATGGCATGCGGCGCTGTTTCCCACCGGCTTCAGCGGCCGTCTGCGGATTCAGGTGGGCAACTGGCGCAACGACGCAGTGGGTCCGATGCAAGTGGTCTCAGGACCGGTGGGCCGCGAAAAGGTGCACTTTGAGGCACCGCCCGCCCACACCTTGCCCGCACAAACAGTCGCGTTTTTGGAATGGTTCAACGCCGGGCCGATGGGTGATGCGCTGGTGCACGCTGGGTTGGCGCATTTGTGGCTGGTCACATTGCACCCGTTTGACGACGGCAATGGCCGCATCAGCCGAGCCGTGGGCGACATGGCCTTGGCCCGAGCAGAAGGCGCTGCACAACGGTTTTACAGCCTGAGTGCGCAAATTCAGCGCGAGCGCAAACAGTATGACGAACAACTCGAAGCCACCCAACGTGGCACGATGGACGTGACGCCATGGCTGCAGTGGTTTTTGGCCTGCTTGCTGCGCGCGGTGCAGGGCGCTGATGGTTTGTTGGTGGGCGTGCTGGACAAGGCGAAGTTTTGGCAACGCTGGGCAGACACGCCAATGAATGCACGGCAGACGCTGGTGCTCAACCGCGTGCTCGACGACATGGACGGCAAGTTGACCAACGCCAAGTGGGCCACCTTGGGCAAATGTTCGGCAGATACGGCCTTGCGTGATATCAATGACTTGTTGGCGCGTGGCGTGTTGCGCCGCTTGGAGGGTGGCGGGCGCAGCACGGCTTACGAGTTGGCGTCCTGATGCGGTGCGAGGCCTGCAACGCTGTGCGGCACATGTTTGCGCATCTGGGTCCGATCTGGATGACGAAGTTGTAACTTCTCGGGGCATTCAGTCGAATAACAAAGCATCAGCGTTTATCGTTCATGGCTCTTGGTTCACTGTGACCATGAGCATCACCGGAGTTTCCCCTCATGCGTCTACGTCAATTCCTTTTGTTGCTCTTGCTGGCGCTGGCCATCGGTGCATTTGTGGCGCTGGACTTGGGGCGTTACCTGAGCTTTGAACAACTCAAGGCCAGCCAAGCCAGTTTTGACCAGCTCTATGCGCAGCAGCCTGTGATGGTGGCCGCCGTTTACTTTGGGGTGTACGTCTTGGCCACGGCGCTGTCGATTCCGGGCGCAGTCATCATCACCTTGGGCGGCGGGGCCGTGTTTGGCCTGTGGCAGGGTTTGCTGCTGGTGTCGTTTGCTTCCACCCTCGGTGCCACTTTGGCTTTTCTGGCTTCGCGCTTTGTGCTGCGCGAGTGGGTCGAAGCACGTTTTGGTCAGCGCTTGGCCGACATCAACGCGGGCGTGGACAAAGAGGGCGCGTTTTACCTCTTCACGTTGCGACTGATCCCGGTGGTGCCGTTTTTCCTGATCAACCTGCTCATGGGCCTGACGCGCATGAAGACCTGGACGTATTACTGGGTGAGCCAGTTGGGCATGTTGGCGGGCACGGCGGTGTATGTGAATGCGGGCACGCAACTGGCGCAGCTGGACTCGGTGCGGGGCATTTTGAGCCCGGCGCTGTTGGGCAGCTTTGTGTTGCTGGGCATCTTCCCTTTGTTGGCGCGGCGTGTGGTGGCGGCCGTTCAAAAGCGAAAAGTCTATGCCCGTTGGGCCAGTGTGCGCCCCAAGACTTTTGACCGCAACCTGATCGTGATCGGTGGTGGCGCGGCAGGTTTGGTGTCTGCCTACATTGCCGCTGCCGTCAAAGCCAAAGTCACTTTGATCGAGGCGCACAAGATGGGTGGCGACTGCCTGAACTACGGCTGCGTGCCGAGCAAGGCCTTGATCAAGAGCGCCAAGCTGGCCCACCAGATGCGCCACGGCGCGAAGTACGGCCTGAGCGACGCCGCGCCCAGCTTCAGTTTCAAGGCGGTGATGCAGCGTGTGCACGATGTGATCCGCGCCATCGAGCCGCACGACAGTGTGGAGCGCTACACCGGCTTGGGTGTGGAGGTGCTGCAGGGTTACGGCAAGTTGGTGAATCCTTGGACAGTGGAAGTGACCTTGAACAACGGCCAGGTGCAGCGCATGACAGCGCGGAGCATCGTGATTGCGGCGGGCGCACGCCCCATGGTGCCGCCCTTGCCGGGCCTCGATGACGTGGGCTATGTCACCAGTGACACGCTGTGGGACGAGTTTGCCAAGCTCGACGACATTCCGAAGCGCATCGTGGTGCTGGGCGGCGGGCCGATTGGTTGCGAGCTGTCACAAAGCTTTGCCCGCCTGGGTGCGCAGGTCACGCAGGTTGAGATGGGCGATCGCATCATGGTGCGCGAGGACGAAGAGGTGTCTGCGCTGGCACGCGACGCGCTGCAGGCCGACGGCGTGTTGGTGCTCACCGGACACAAGGCGCTGCGCTGCGAGCGCCGGGGGGAAGACAAAGTTTTGGTGGTCTCCACACAAGGGCAAGAGGTCGAGATCGTGTTTGACGCTCTGGTCTGCGCTGTGGGCCGTGTGGCCCGTCTGCAAGGTTATGGCTTGGAAGACATTGGCGTGCCCACGCACCGCACGGTGGACACCAACGAGTATCTGCAAACGCTCTACCCCAACATCTTCGCCGCAGGGGATGTGGCCGGGCCTTACCAGTTCACCCACACCGCCGCGCACCAAGCGTGGTACGCGGCAGTCAACGCGCTGTTTGGCGACTTCAAATCCTTCAAGGTCGATTACCGCGTGATCCCTTGGGCCACTTTCATCGACCCCGAGGTGGCGCGTGTGGGCCTGAACGAACAAGAGGCGCAAGCCCAAGGCATCGCGTACGAGGTGACCAAGTACGGCATCGACGACCTGGACCGAGCGATTGCAGACAGTGAGGCCCACGGCTTTGTGAAAGTGCTCACCGTGCCCGGCAAAGACCGCATTTTGGGCGTGACCATCGTGGGCTCGCACGCGGGCGACTTGCTGGCCGAATACGTGCTGGCCATGAAACATGGCCTGGGCTTGAACAAGATTTTGGGCACCATCCACACCTACCCGACCATGGCCGAGGCCAACAAGTACGCGGCCGGTGAATGGAAGCGGGCCCACGCGCCGCAAAAGTTGCTGGCTTGGGTGAAGAAGTTCCACGATTGGCGGCGCGGATGAACCGCTTGTTGAAACCCATCTCCGCGCTGTTGGCGCTGGGCATGGCCTGCGCCACAGCATCCGCCTTCGCGCAAAGCCTTTCGCCACTGGTGCCCGCCGATGGCGCAGCCGCCAGCACTTGGCGCTTTGTGGGCTTTCCCAAATCCAAAGCCGACATTCCCGCTACGCGCTTCGAGTTGGCTGATGTGCAGGGCGAGCGGGCGCTCAAAGTCAGCACCCGCGCTTCGTATGGCACCTGGGTGCACGACTTGCCCAAAGTTGAGCCGGGTCGTTTGCAATGGCGCTGGCGTCTGGACCAAGCGCTCACGGGCGGGCAAGGTGTGGTCGACATCCAAACCAAAGCCGGTGACGATGCGGCGCTCAAAGTGTGTGTGATGTTCGACCACCCGCTGGACCGGGTGCCCTTTGGACAGCGCACCTTGCTGCGCATCGCCCGCAGCGTGAGTGGCGAAGACTTGCCCGCCGCAACGCTGTGCTACGTGTGGGACAGCGTGCACCCGGCGGGCTTGCAAGGCCCCAACCCCTACACCCAGCGCGTGCGTTTCATCATGCTGCAAGGCAAAGGTGCAGCGCTGGCCCAATGGCAAATCGAAACCCGTGACGTGGCCGCCGACTTTGCCAAGTTGTTTGCCGATGAACTGCCCGCCGGGGCCGCTGTGCCCAAAGTGCGTGCGGTGTTGATTGGGGCAGACAGCGACAACACGGGCGCTGAAAGTGTGGGTTGGGTACGGGGCATTCAGTGGCGACCTTGAGGCGCACCCTCTGTGCGGTGGCCCACTTCAGCTGTGGCCCAAAGCCTGAGACAGGGCGGCGGCTTCTTTGACCAACACGGCCCCGAACTGGCGCACCTTCGCGTCTTTGAGGCGGGCACCCGGCCCAAACACAGCAATGGAGCCGGCCACTTGGCCGTGGCTGTTGAAAAACGGTGCAGCGATGGCCACAGCCCCTTCGATCAAGGCATTTTTGCTGATGGCGTAGCCGCGCTTTTTGATCTGGCGTAGCTCTTGCGCCAAACGGATGGGGTCCAGGTTCAGGCCCTCGGCATAACGCTCGATGGCTTCGATGGAGGTGTTGGCATGCGCCAAGATGACCTGGCCGCTGGCCCCCAAAACGATGCGCTCTTGGTAACCCACCCCCCGCTTGAAGCTCAGTGCCTGGGGGCTGGGCAACTCGGCAACGCACAGGCGCATGGTGCCTTGCGGCACAAACAAGGCCACGGTTTCCTGGGTGGCGGCCCACACGCGCTGCATGATGGTTTGGCCCACCGCAGACACATTCAGGCCCGATGACCAAACGTGTGTGAGTTGCCCCACCGCAGGGCCCAGCCTGAACCTTTGGGGCTCGCCCGAGGACACCACAAAGCCCGATTGCACCAGCGTTTGCAGCAAGCGGTACAGCGTGGGCCGACTCAAAGGGACCCGCTCGAGCAATTGCGCGGCGCTCAGTTCGTGCTCGTTGACCGAGAACGCTTTCAAGATGTCCAACGCCCGCTCAACAGCCCGGACGCCATCACCGCTGTGGGTGCTCATGCTGCAACCTTTCAAAACCCTGTCAGGGGCGTGTGTATCGATGTGTCCGCCTGATGGACAACATTATCATTTTATGGATATCTGCGCAGTGCGCACTGCCTGCGCCAGTCAACCGTTCAAGCCAAGGAGATGCTTTTTCATGAACAAGGACATGTCTGAAACCCTGACCCGCGTGGGTCCCGGCACCCGCATGGGCAACCTGATGCGCCGCTATTGGGTGCCCGCTTTGACCAGCAGCGAAATCGAGCTGCCCGATGGTCCGCAAGTGCGCATCGAGCTGCTGGGTGAAAAGCTGCTGGCGTTTCGCAACACCGATGGCCAAGCCTGCATGATCAGTGAGTTTTGTTCGCACCGGGGTGTCTCGCTGTACTTTGGCCGCAACGAAGAAAACGGCATCCGCTGCGCCTACCACGGCGTCAAGTTTGACGGATTGGGCCAGTGTGTGGACGTGCCTTCCAATCCCAAGGCCTGTGCGCACATGCACATCAAGGGCTACCCCTGCGTGGAGCGCGGCGGCATTGTCTGGACCTACATGGGCCCACCCGACAAAATGCCCGAGCCCCCCGAACTGGAGTGGTGCACCTTGCCGGACAGCCATGTGTTCGTGTCCAAGCGCCTTCAGTACTCCAGTTACCTGCAGGCCATGGAAGGCGGCATCGACACCGCTCACGTGTCCTATGTGCACCGCTATGAAGTGGACACCGACCCGATGCACCAGGGCGTCAAGGCGCTCGATTACATCAAGGCCGACGGCAACGTGGTGTTTGAAATCGAAAAGACCTCGTTTGGCATGAGCTTGTATGGCCGTCGCATGGGCGAGCCCGATAGTTTTTACTGGCGCATCACCCAGTGGTTGTTCCCCTGGTTCACCATGATTCCACCGTTTGGTCACCATGCCTTGGGTGGCCATGCCTGGGTGCCCGTCAACGACCACGAGTGCTGGGCCTGGAGCATGAACTGGCAACCCAAGCAGCCGCTGAGCGCCGAAGAACACGAAGCCATGGCTGCGGGCAAAGGCATCCATGTGGAATACGAGGCCCCGGGCAGTTTTGTGCCCAAGGCCAACCGTGACAACGATTACCTGATGGACCGCAAGGCCCAGCAAGAAAAGCGTGCGTACAGCGGGGTGTTTGGTTTCTCGGCGCAAGACTATTCGTTGCAAGAAAGCATGGGCTCCATCCAGGACCATTCGGCCGAAAAACTGCTGCCCACCGACCGTGCCATCGTCATGGCGCGTCGCATGCTGCACGATGCGGCGGTGGCGCTGGAGCAAGGCATTGAACCCCCGGCCTTGGACGCGTCCGAGCAACACGTTCGGCCTGCGGGCGTGTTGTTGCCCAAAGGCGATGACCCCATGGTGTGGGCCAAAGCACACCTGGCCAATGGCCTGGACGAGCCGGTGTTTTCGATCTGAGCATTTTTCAGTGCACCCACGTACAACAGGAGACAACATGAAAAATATCAACCGTCGGCTACTGACCGCTTGGGTCTTGGCCAGCTTGGGCGTGGGTGCAACCATGACAGCGAGCGCACAAGAATGGATGCCCACCAAACCGGTGCGCATCATCGTGCCCATCACCGGCAGCACCAACGATGTGTTGGCGCGTTTGATAGCCCCCAAACTGCAAGAAGTTTTTGGGCAACCCTTTGTGGTCGAAAACAAACCCGGTGCAGGTGGCAACATCGGTGCCGACATGGTGGCCAAGGCCGCGCCGGATGGCCACACTTTGTTGATTGGTTACAACGGTCCCTTGGCCATCAACGTGGGTTTGTTCGACAAAATGCCCTACGACCCGATCAAGGATCTGGCCCCCATCACCTTGATGGTCAAGGCTCCGCAATACCTGGTCGTCAACCCGGCCTCGGGCATCACCAGCGTGAGGGACTTTGTCGAGAAGACCAAAGCCAACCCGACCAAGTATTCCTATGGCTCGGTGGCCTTGGGCAGCGCCTCGCACCTGACCATGGAGATGTTCAAGTCGGCCGCCGGGTTTCACATCACGCACATCCCCTACCGAGGTGCAGGCCCGGCGGTGAGTGATTTGATTGGCGGCAACATCCAGGCGGGTTTCTTTGTGCCGGGCAATGTGCAGCAGTTTGCCAAGGAAGGCCGCCTGAAATTGCTGGCCACCTCAGGCCTCAAGCGCTTTGCCAGCACGCCCGACATTCCCACCCTCAGCGAGTCGGGCTATCCGGACTTTGAAGCCACGTCGTGGATCGGTTTTCTCACCACAGGCGGCACGCCTGCGCCCATCATCGAGCGTTACAACCGCGAAATTGTGAAGATCGTGCGTTCGCCCGAGATCACCAAGCGCTTGCTGGACATGGAATTTGAAATTGTGGCCACCACCCCCAACCAGTTCCGTGACTGGATTGGTACAGAAATCAAGCGCTGGGGCAAAGTGATCAAAGACACCGGCACCAAAGCGGAATGACTGTGATGGGCCAACCACGTTTGCAAGGCCAAGTGGCGCTGATCACCGGCGCGGGTTCGGGCATTGGTGCGGCAACGGCGCGCATTTTTGCCCAAGAAGGCGCTTCGGTCTTTTTGGTGGATGCCGATGCGCAGGGCCTGGAGCGCACGTACCAGGCCATAGTGCAGGCCACCCCCGAGGCCCGTGTGCTGTGCGCTCAGGCCGATGTGAGCGACACCGTGCTGGCGCTGAAAAACGTGGCGCATTGTGTGGAGACGTTGGGTGGCCTGGGCATCCTGGTCAACAACGCCGCCATGCGCAATTACTCGGCCGCAGCCCTGGCGACGGCGGCCGAATGGCATGCGATCGTGGGCGTCAACCTGGTGGGCATCACGAATTACTGCCATGCCGCGCTGCCGCACCTGCGCAGCACCGGCCGCGGCAGCATCGTCAATGTGTCGTCGTGTTACGCCGTCAAAGGGCGCAAAGGCATGGCCCTGTACGACGCCACCAAGGCTGCACAACTGGCCTTGACCCGGTCCCTGGCGTGTGAAGAGGCGGCGCACGGCGTTCGCGTCAACGCGGTATGCCCCGGCTCAACGCTGACAGATTTCCATGTGGGGCGTGCACAAAAAATCGGCAAAAGCGTGGCGCAACTTAAGACCGAACGCAAAGACACATCTTTGCTGGGCCGCTGGGCCACGCCCGAAGAAATTGCTTGGCCCATCTTGTGGATGGCCTCTTCGGAGGGATCGTTCATTACAGGCAGCACCTTGGTGGTGGATGGCGGCTTGCACATCGTTTGATGCGTTGTCGATGTTCAGCCAGGCCTTTGATGGCCATGCCTTTGTCACAAATTTTCTAAAAAACGCTCGAATACGGCAGCTGTTTCGTGCAGTGCCTCGGGCGTTCCCACGCCCGCCGTAGTTTCTGCCTTGGCAGGTTGGACCAAAGCGCATACTTTTTCAAAATACACATGCAGCATGTCCTGTCGAGCGCAGGTCAGCAATGTCGGCACTTTGAGCAAGGGCAGCTTTTGCTCTTTGGGGTAGCTCAGAGCAGCTTTGTACGACTGCTGAAATGTACGGGCAGCCTTGAACACCTCAACGGCTTTGTCGTGAAGGTCAGAGGCATTGGGCAAACCCGTTGGACGGCGGTGCTGGCTGTCTTTCTGGTACCAAGGCCAGAACAAATAAGCGTCCCGTACGAAATGCCACAGCAAGTGAAATTGGCTGCCTTGCTGGTCAATGTGAACTGCCGGTAAATAGTGTTGCAACAACTCGGCTTGCTCTTGTGGGCTGTACAGACCAATGCCATCGATGATGAGGCTGCGAACACGATTGGTGTTTTCTATGGCCAATTCGCAGGCGATGTTCGCACCTGTGTGTGCACCCCAAGCGTCAAATTGGCCAATGCCCAAGGCTGTGATCGCACGCAGATGGGCTTGAGCGAAGTACGCCAAATCAGGGTCTTCCGGATGGGGTGCGCAAGAATCACCGTTGCCCAAGGTGTCCAGAGCGATCACGCGGCGACGGGAGGCCAGGACCCGCATCAGGGGTTCCAGGGACTTTGCTGAGCCTGGTGAGGCGTGAAACATGACAAGCGGCGGTTGACCCGGTTCGCTGCTTCCGGCCTGGCGGTAGTGCACCTGACCTTCGGCGATGTCCACAAATCCCCGAACAATCTGAATGACCGCGGGCTTCAAAGTCCCATCTCCCGGGCAATGAGATTGCGCTGGATTTCACTGGTGCCTTCACCAAAAGTGAACAGACCCGCATCCCGCCACATCCGCTGCATGTCGCTATCCATGGCATAGCCATGGCTTGCCATGATCTGTAATCCCTCTCGAGTGACAAACTGGAAGGCCTCACTGGCCACCAGTTTGGCCTGCGCGGCCTCCAATCTGCAAGGTCGTTTTCGCGCAATCAACCAAGCGAGTTGGTACAGGCACAAGCGAGCCTGATTCACACGCACTTGCATGTCTGCCAGTTTGTGCTGAATGACTTGGAAGTTGCCTATCGGTCTGCCGAATTGGGTTCTCTGCTGGGCGAAATCCCGAGCCAGTTCAACCGCACGCTGAGCCTGACCGATTGAATTGGCAGCTTGTCCTGCGCGACTGTATTGAAGGGTTGACAACACATGCTTGAACCCCATGCCCTCTTGTCCAAAAAGCGCATCTTCTGGCACCACCACATCATCAAAACCGATGTCCCAAGATGGCATGCAGTTGTGGCCCACCTTTTCAAGCAGGCTCATGTGGATGCCGGCGGTGTGGCGTGGCACCAGAAAAAGTGAGATGCCGTCGGTGCCCATGCTGCCTATGGTAGTTCTGCAAGCCACCACCAAGTGGTCGGCCGCGTCGGCATTGCTGATCCAGACTTTGCGGCCGTGGATGCGCCACCCTTGTTGGATGCGCTGTGCATGGGTGCTCAAGGCTGCAGCATCACTTCCTGCCCCTGATTCGGTCAGTGCCAATGCAAACCTGGCCTGCCCTTGAACCAAGCGCGGCAAAAGGGTTTGCCGTTGCTGCTCACTGGCAAAGGTCATCAATGACATGCCACCAAAGCTCACGGTGGTGGCAAAGAGTGTGGAGGCAATGCCTGCATGGTAGGCCAGACGTTCATTCACCAGGGCCACGCTGCGCCAGTCTTGTTCCATGCCGCCATAACAACTGGGAAAAGGCAGACCCAGCAAGCCCAATTCACCCATGTGGGGCAACAAGTGCCAGGGTGTTTGGTGCGCATGATCGGCTGCGCGGTAGGCTTCCGGTGGAAACTCACGCGCCATCATGCGATCGATGGAAGCCAGCAGCATGCTGTCTTCTTCAGGGATTTCAAAATCGATCATGCAAGGCCCAAAGCGGTTGAAAAAATGCCTGTCTTACAAAGGCTCAAGACGATTGCTCAGGTCGGCTTTGATGACCTTGCCCAGTGAGGTCAGTGGAAATTCCTTCAGGATGTAAATTTGCCTGGGCACTTTGTAGCGTGCCAGGCTGTCGTTGCACCATTGGATCAAATCGGCTGTATCTACTTCTATTTTCAGGATGACGAAAGCTGCAATTTCTTCGTTGAATTCCTTGGAAGGCCATCCGACCACCGCGGCTTCTGCAACGGCCGGATGCGCCATCAGGGTCGCTTCAATTTCCTGAGGATAAATGTTCACGCCCCCTCGGATGATCATGTCTTTGGAGCGCCCTTTCAGAAACAGGTAACCCTCGTCGTTCATCGCGCCCAGATCACCCGGGTAGAACCAGCCGTTTTTGAAAGCCTCCACACTGGCTTCTGGGTCAGCGTAAAAACCATGGGCCACGGCAGGGCCTCGATAACGTATTCGGCCAATGCTGTTTCTGGGCAGCAGTTGGTCTTGATCATCGACGATTTCCACTTCAACGCTCAGGGCGGGTCGCCCGACCGAATCGGTATAGCGCAGTTGATCGTCTGGGGACAGTGTTGAGACGCCACCGCCTTCGGTCGAGCTGTAATACTCAAGAAAATTGGGACAAATCCGCGTGCGAATTTGGTGTCGATCGTCTGGCGTCAAGGCAGAGCCTGATGAGATCAGTGTCTTGAGCGCTCGCATCGGCGCCAGGGTGGCAGAATCCTCTTCCAGCAAACGGCGTAACAAAGTGGGCACAAGAAACAAAACGCTGGATTCGGTGCGCGACACTTCGGCGACCAGTTCCGCAGGCGTGTAAGGTGGCGGGCACAACACCACGGTTGAGCCGGCATAAAGGGAAGACATGGAAAATGCCCGACCACCGCCAAAGTAAAGCGGCGTGGCGTTGATGTAGCGTTCTCGGCTGCCCAAACCCAGTTCAGCCCAGTGCATGTAAAAACGGTAAATGAGTTGCTGGTGCGTCAGCATGGGACCTTTGGGGCGCCCCGTGGTGCCAGACGACAAGGACATCAAGAGGCCCCGGTTTCCGTCCGGAAACAAATCGGGAATCTGTGTCGTTTCAACAGAAATCGACCATGCGTTGTTGGTTTCCACGCAACGCACGCCATCAAAAGCTTGATCTGGCTCCACCATCACCAGCATGGGTTTGAAATGCTGTGCGACACGCTGCTTTTCAAAAGTCTTCCAGCGGCAATCCAGTGGCAAGATGACAGCACCGGCGCGCGCCACGGCATAAAGCATCAACAGGTGTTCGATGGAGTCTTCCAAGGCAATGCCGACGATGTCACCAGCCTTGACCCCTGACACCTGCAGCATGGCCGCCCGGCGGCTGACTTGCAGGTCCAGGTTTTGGTAGTTGATCGACTCTTTGCCATGAACGATGGCGGTCTGGAGTGGTCGCTGACGGCCATGCAGAGCCAGCATGTCTGCGATGTTGGGTATGTGCATGCTTCAGGACTCGGGATTTAAGCCGTAAATGCGCAGAACATTGTCACGCAGCAATTTGCGTTTGGGTTCCTGGCGAAGGTTCAGGTTGTCGATTTCATCGCGTGTGCGTTGAAACTCCAGAACCGGAAAATCGGTGCCGAAGATCACTTTGTCTTGACCATAAGAGTTGATGTATTTGACGAAACTTTCCGGCCAATATTTGGGACTGTGGGCATCGGTGCCAATGAAGACATTGGGATGTTTCCATGCCATCGCGATCATTTCGTCGGTCCATGGAATGCCCACATGGATGCCAATGATCTTGAGTTCAGGAAAGTCACAGGCAACCGCATCCAGTGCGATCGGTCGCCCTACACTGCGAAGACGGTGTTGCGGGTCATAGAGCATGGACTGCCCCACTTGCAATTGCACCGGCACGTTCAATTCCACGCATTTGGCGTAATAGGGGTACCACTTGGCATGGTCTGGTGCCAGTTCAAACCAATGGGGGTAAAAATGGGCCCCGATGAAGCCATATTCCTTGACGGCTTTTTCGAGTTGACGCACGCCGTCCATGCCCTCAGTGGCGTCCAGGCCCGCGAGGCCGGAAAACCGGTCCGGATAACGGTTCACGGCTTCGGCCACCATGGCGTACGGCGTGTGGTAGCTGGCCTTGTGCATGATGGGGCCCACTTTGGCGGCGATCAGAAAAGACCTCTCAATGCCTGCTGCATCCATGCGGCGAAGCATCTCTTCGTGGCTGATGCCCTTGAGGTCTTGCGTGGTGACTTTCATCTTGCCACCGTAAAACGCGTCGCGATTGGGTCGTATCGCAAGCATTTCTGGCGTCCACAGGTTGACCACTGCATCAATGGCTTGGATATCGTATTTCTTCATGTGGATCAGTGAGTTTGGTCGCGCTTGAACACGATTGGCAAAAAATTCAAATGGCTTGACTGAATTGAAATTTATTCTTTAATGTTGGCCACTTTGATGGCATTGACCCATCGGCCCAATTCAGCTTTGATGTATTCACCGAAAGCCTCTGAGGTGGTGGGAGAGGATTCCATCCCGCCATCGCGCAAACGGGCGGACATTTCAGGTGTGCGCAAAATGGCGGTGACCTCTGCATTGAGTCGCCGAATCACATCCGGGGGGGTATTGGCCGGGGCCATCAAGCCATACCAGCCACTGATTTCAAATCCGGGCAGCAATTCAGCGACTGCTGGAACATCGGGCAAGACGCTTGAGCGCTTGGCTGTGCTGACCGCCAGCGCACGCATGCGGCCATCCTGGATCAAGCCTTGTGCTCCGCTGAGTGTCACGAAACCTGTGGTCAGCGATCCACCCAGAATGTCAGTCTGAATGGTGGCAGAGCCTTTGTAGGGAACATGCAACATGTCTGCTTTCGCCATGTGGCCGAGCAGTGAGCCTGCCAGGTGGGTATTGCTGCCGAGGCCCACCGAGCCGTAGCTGATTTTCCCTGGGTTGGCGCGTGCATATGCGATGAACTCGGACAGATTTTTGGCCGGAAAATCACTTCTGACGACCAGTACAGCTGGCCCTGAGGCAATCAGGGTGATGGGGGCAAAGTCCTTGATGGGGTCGTAGGACAATTTCTGGGGCAGCGAGGGGCTGATGGCAATGGGGTTCACATGCGCAAAAAACAGCGTGTGTCCATCAGGCGTGGCCTTGGCCACTGCCGCAGCCCCGATGGTCCCGGTGGCACCGGCTTTGTTCTCTACGATGACAGATTGCCCCAGTCGCGTCGACAGTTGTTGTGCAATTGGTCGGATGATGGCATCGGAAGGCCCACCTGCTGCCCAAGGGTTCACGATGGTAATGGTCTTGCTGGGGTAAGGGTCTGCTGCATGGCTCAGGCTCGCTGCAATCGCAACAAGTCCCAGACCGAATTGACGCAGCCGTTTTCCGTATCGTTGCAGTGAAAAATTCATAAAGCGCTCTTTCTGTGAAAGTGACTTGAATGCAGGCTTGATGGATTGAATGGTCTGTGTATGATTCACTTGGTGAATCAACGAATTGAATCGTGAAATGATTATGAAAGTCAATTCTTCCAGTGTCAAGGACGTGCAGGCGTCTGTAGAACCCGGAACGGCGCTTGAGGTATCAGAAGTCAAGGACCCCCTGTTTGTCACTGCTTTGGCCAGGGGCTTGGACATTCTTCGATGCTTTACACCTGAGCGTGAGGATTTGGGTAGCCGAGAAATTGCCAGGCTGACGGGCTTGCCGCAACCCACCGTCTGGCGTCTTTGCCACACACTTTTGAAACTCGGGTACTTGGTGCCGGGCGTCACACCTAACAGATTGCGTGTGGGTTCAGGCGTCTTGTTGCTGGGTCATGCAGCCATCACCCGCACCGGGTTGAGTGCCTTTGCGCTGCCGCTCATGCGTCAAGTTTCGGAACGGCACAAAATTTCGGTGACTCTGGCAGAGCGCAATGTCACCGACATGCTGATCCTGCAGCGCATAGAAGCACCCAGCATCTTGAGCTTGAATCTGCATGTCGGGACCAACCTCGACCTTGGAAATTCATCTGTGGGTTGGGCTTATCTTTGCGCAGTGGACGAGCCCACCCGCGAGGCCGCTTTGAAGCAACTGAAAAAGCGGGATCCGGATGGTTTTGCCAAAATCCGGCTTGATTTAGCCAGTGCCATGAAAGAATTTTCGAAATGGGGCGTCGTCTTCAACCTGGGGCGTTCACATCCTGATGTCAATGCTGTGGGAGTGCCTGTGATGTCCCAAGACGGCAAAAAAGTGATGGCTTTGACCAGTGGCGGCGCCAAGAGCTCGGTGACCAAGGAAAAACTGCTCAATGAAGTGGCACCTGCACTCAAGGAGCTGGCGCTGAGCTTGTCCCCCATGCTCCACTGATTGCGTTTGAATCAAGGGCCAAGCACCTGGTTGACAGATGTTGGTGTACTGGCAGTGATTGGTTTGAGTGGATTCGAACCAACGGCCTCTAAGTTCCAAATGGCAGGAACTCAGGCCTGTTGATGGATTGTGTTCAAGGGTTTGAATTGGGTTTCAGCGACGCCGTCCAAGTTCCAGCCATTCTTTGGCAACGGGGTAGATTTGATCGGCATTGCGGTCGGCTGAATTGCTGAACATCATAAAGATGCGACGGTTAGTTGGGTCTGCGCTCCACCCAATTCGCTGCCCGCCATAACCAGCGGCCCAAAACGTGTTTGGGGCCAATGCGTTATCGGTCCACGTCAGGTAGCCATAGCCGCTGATGCTGTTCATCACTCCAGGGGCACGAATTTGCGTAGAACCCATGTCCTTGATGAACCCTGCAAAGCAACTGTCACCCTGGCGTTGCTTGTCCACATAAATGGCAAAACGAATCCAGTCGATCAGGGTCATTCTGACGATGCCGGCAGCGCCATGAAAATAGCCACTTCGATCTGTTCCAAGGACCACCGAATGTTCAGCTTTGAAGTCGCGCAGCAATTGATTTTCGACCCAGAGTGTCGCTGGCATGCCCACAGAACGCTCAATCATCATGGCCACAGTGAATGGATCGCGTGACTTGTAGCTGAATTGCTGGCCAGGCTTGATTTTCCCAAACAAACCGCGATGCGCTGTAGATTGGCGAGTACTGGACAGCAACTGTTCGAGGTTGCCCGGCCCTTCAAGATAATGCCTGACTTCATCATTGGTGATGCCAACATAGTCGCCCTGACTGGGTTCAGTCGTTCCCGAGGCCATCATCAAAACATGTCGAAGTGTTGCCGCGCCCAGGGCAGTTCCGGCAAGGGAAGGGATCCATTGTTCTGCGCGTTGGTCCATTGACAAGTAACCCGAACAAATGGCCTTTCCAGCTGCGAGTGCTGCCACGGTTTTGCCCATGCTGGCACTCATAAGGCGCGTCTGGAAGCTGATGCCTCCTGTGCTGATGACATCGATGATCGCGCCATCGGCAATCAGCACCAAGACCCGCGATTCGATGCCTTGCATCAGCGAGCGTGCTTTTTCCATCACGCGCGATTCATCGGCGCTAGCTTGTCTGACCGGAACAGGCAACGCGTCTTGACCGGGGGTTGATCGGTAGTGCCAGGGTTGACCTTCTCCAATGAGCCAGTCCTCCGGCAGATAAATGGCATGGCCTTGGCCGCGTGGCAAACCACCGGGTCCTGTTTGGGTTTCTCTGAAAGTCAAAGGTTTCAGCTTCGGCGTCACCTCGCGTATGCGAAAACTGCTGTGGCTTGATTTGGACAGTTCCGAACTTGGTGCCTGCGTTGCCGAGGGTGTGTTGGCCGTTCTTGCTGTCGAGGCCAATTCGCGCAGCAGGCGTTCGGTCATTTGATCGTGTTCAGACGCCAAGGAAGAAACGGCATGATCGGGGGTGCTTTTCACCAACTGAGCAGTGCAAACGGCTCTCACAACGGTGACGCCATCACCTGCCAACATTTGCCCTGTCAAAGCCAATTGATCACGATCGATGGCACCAGAAAGACGTGTGAACCAACGAGGGTCTTTGTCTGAATGTCGACGACCTGTGGCTTGAAACTCGACCCTGTTGCCTGAAGTGATCCCCAATTCGTACGTTTCGCTTGTTTGGTTATTGCTGGTGAGCCCTCTGCCCAAACCATCCAACAAATCGATGCTGATCTGGATCGAATAGGCGGGCATTTGATTGCGCACGTTTTCCGAGCAAGACAACTGGCCTTGCCAATGACCATCGAGGGATTGACCGGTGACTGTGGACGGTATGCCGGCTGCAAGCCAGGCGACGCAGACATAAAACCAAACGGGCTTGCAGGGAAGTCGCATGATCAACCTTGAAAATTTCAAGCGCTCATTCTGACACTTCGTGCTTTAAACCAAAACCAACCAACCGGACTCTACATGCAAACGTATTCAGACATTTTTCGGAAATTGCACCGGTTGGATGTTTTATTTAGAGCTTGATTCCTCTAGGCTCAGGTGCGAACTCAATCCGCAGTCACACCCGCCTTGCGAATCACAGGTCCCCATTTGTTGATCTCGGCCTTCAGGTGGTCTTCCAGGCCTTTGGGGGTCATCTTGTCGGCCGATGGAATTTCAGAGCTGAGTTCGGCCAAGCGCTGAACGATCGTGGGCTCGGCCATGGCGGCGCGCATGGCGGTGTTGATTTGGGCCAGCACCGGAGCGGGCGTGCCTTTGGGCGCATACATGCCGTGCCAGACTTTCACCTCAAAGCCCTTGAGGCCTTGTTCATCCAAAGTGGGCACGTTGGGCAGTGCGGCCAGACGCTTGAGCGTGGTGGCACCAAACACCTTGACCCGGCCGTCTTTGATCATGGGCACGGTTTGTGTGGTCTGGTCGCACAGAATGTCCACCTGGCCGCCCAGCAGGTCGTTCATGGCGGGGCCAGTGCCCTTGTAAGGAATGGTGTTGATGTTGATGCCGATGGCGCTCTTGAACATCAGGCCGCACAGGTTGGACACCGCACCCAAACCAGCATCGGCCAGCGACACCTTCTTTTCGTTGGCCTTGATGTAGGCGATCAACTCTTGGAGGTTGTTGGCGGGAATGTCCTTGCGTGCAATGAGCGTCATGGGCACGTCCAGCACCTGGCCAATGTATTCAAAGTCGGTGAGCGGATCGAAGTTGAGTTTTTTGTACAGGGCAGGGGATGTGGACATGCCCATGTGGTGCAAGAAGATGGTGTAACCGTTGGGGGCAGAGCGTGCCACTTTGGTTGCGCCCACGGTGCCGCCTGCGCCGTTGACGTTTTCAACGACGACAGACTGACCCAGTGACTTGCCCATGGGAATGGCCATCATGCGGGCCACCACGTCGGTGGGGCCGCCAGCGGCAAAGGGCACCACCAGTGTGATGGGTTTGTTGGGGTAAGGCTGGGCTTGCACCGCAGTGCAGGCCAGGGTCAGGGCGGTCAAAGCCAGTTTCAAAGTGGTTTTCATGTTGTCTCCAAAAGTCAAGTTGAAAGACAAGAGATCCAAGGGTGGCCCGTGGGTCTCTTGAGTGGATTCATCAATCGATGGCAGCGCCCGATGACTTCACAATTTTCGCCCAACGGGCAATGTCCTCGTTGAGCAGGGTTGAGAATTGCTCGGGGCTGGTCGGTGCGGCCAACTCCACGCCTTGCTGTTCCAGTTTGTCGCGCAGGTCTTTGGCTGCCAAGGTTTTGCCCATGGCCTCCCCCAGCTTGGCCGACACCTCGGCGGGCACACCAGCGGGGCTGAACAGGCCAATCCACAAAGTGCCGGCATAGCCGGGCACGGATTCAGCCAGGGCAGGCACATCGGGCAGGGCGGGCGAACGCTTGGGGCTGCTCACCGCCAGGGCTTTGAGCTTGCCGGCCTTGATGTGGCTCAGCGAGGCTGGCAGGCTGGCAAACACAAAAGGCAATTGACCACCCAGCACATCGTTCATGGCCGGGGCCACGCCTTTGTAGGGCACATGCTGCAACTGGATGCCCGCCATGCTGTTGAGCATTTCACCCAGCAAGTGGTTGAGCGTGCCGTTGCCTGCCGAGGCGTATTGCAGTTGACCCGGTTTGGCTTTGGCCGCAGCGATCAGGTCTTGCACCGATTGACCGGTAAAGCCTGGATTGGCCAGCAAGACGTTGGGGACCGCGCCAATCAAGGCCACAGGTTTGAAGTCTTTGACCGGGTCAAAGCCCGGGTTTTTATAAAGGGCGGGGTTGATGGCCTGGCTGCTGCTGATGGTCATGAGCAAGGTGTAACCATCTTTGGGGGCCTTGGCGGCAAACTGTGTGCCAATGTTGCCGCCCGCGCCCGGCCGGTTTTCGACCGCCACGGGTGACCCCAACACCTCAGAGAGCTTTTGGCTGACCAAGCGCCCCACAATGTCATTGGTGCCACCGGCCGCTTGCGGCACGACCATCAATATGGGGCGTTGGGGGTAGCCAGACTGCGCGTGTGCAGCACCCCAAGTCACCATCAAGCCCAGTCCGGCCATGGCTGCTTGGCGAAGCAGGCGACGGCGGGCAGCAGTGCTGCCCAGTGCGTGCTGTGAATGCAATGGCTGCATGGCATGGTCCTTTCGAAAAATGCGTCAATGCTGATTGAAAAACCCAAGATGGGTTGCCTTGTGTGTGACATTCCTCAGCGCTGGCGGGGTCTTTGGGCAGTCTCCAACGTGCCTGTGGGCCCGCTTGGGGTGCTGTGAAAATCGAAACGGGCAGGCTATGCTTGAAGATTCAACGGGGGTACGCAGCACATGATCAACAAGTTTGTGGATTCGGTCGGCGACGCGCTGGCGGGCACAGCCGATGGAGCCACCGTCATGATTGGCGGATTTGGCACGGCCGGTATTCCGGATGAGCTGATCGCGGGCCTCTTGGCGCAAGGTGCGCGAGACCTGACGCTGGTCAACAACAACGCGGGCAATGCCGAGCATGGCCTGGCCGCTTTGCTCAAGGCCGGTCGGGTGCGCAAGATCATTTGCAGCTTTCCCCGGCAAACCGATTCTTATGTGTTCGATGGTTTGTACCGTTCAGGCCAGCTCGAGTTGGAGTTGGTCCCACAGGGCAATTTGGCCGAGCGCATTCGGGCGGCTGGTGCGGGCATTGGTGGTTTTTTCACGCCCACAGGTTATGGCACCGAGTTGGCCAAACATGCCGATGGTTCGCTCAAGGAAACCCGAGAGATCGATGGCCGCATGTACGTGTACGAAACACCCATCCATGCCGATCTGGCCCTCATCAAAGCCGAGCGCGGTGACCGCTGGGGCAACCTGACGTACCGCAAGGCGGCACGCAATTTTGGACCCATCATGGCCATGGCCGCACGCAAAACGGTGGCCACAGTGCACGAACAAGTCGCATTGGGCGAGTTGGACCCCGAGACCGTGATCACGCCCGGCATTTTTGTTCAAGCAGTGGTCAAGATCGACCGTGTGGCCACACAGGCCGGAGGCATCAAGGCATGAGTTACACCCGACGCAGCAAAGACGAATTGGCCGCCCGCGTGGCGCAAGACATTCCCGAGGGGGCCACCGTCAACCTGGGCATTGGCCAGCCGACCTTGGTGGCCAACCACATTCCTGCCACCCGCGAAGTGCTCTTGCACAGTGAAAACGGCATCCTGGGCATGGGCCCGGCACCGGCCAAGGGACAGGAAGATTACGACCTGATCAATGCGGGCAAACAACCTGTGACCCTGCTGCCCGGTGGCGCTTTTTTTCACCACGCCGACAGCTTTGCCATGATGCGCGGCGGGCACTTGGACATTTGCGTGCTGGGGGCCTTTCAGGTCAGCGCCACGGGTGACCTGGCCAACTGGCACACGGGAGAGCCTGATGCCATTCCGGCCGTGGGTGGTGCCATGGACCTGGCCAGTGGGGCCAAACAAACTTGGGTCATGATGGACCTGCTGACCAAGCAAGGCCAAAGCAAACTGGTGCAGGCCTGCAGCTATCCCCTGACCGGCATTGGCTGCGTCAAACGGGTTTACACCGACTTGGCCACACTGGCTTGCACCCCTGCGGGTTTGGTGGTCATCGACACCGTGGACGGTTTGAGCGTGCAAGCCCTTTCGGAGTTGATCGGCTTGCCTTTGTCGTCTTGAGGTGATGCTGCACACGTCAGTTGTGCAGACACTTTGCATCAGGCCCGAGTCAGCAGGTGCGAAACCCCGACTGATCTGGGCGTGTGTTTCATCGCAGCGGCGACAACATCTCAAACGAAAAACGGACGTCTTTCACGCTCACTTTGACTGCACGCACATTTGATGCGCCGGGCACGATCGAGCGTGTCACGTTCTTCAGTGATTTTTTATCCAGCTGAAAAGGCGGGTCAATTCTGAACTGATGGCTGTCACCGTGCACCACCAAGACCGGTTTGCCCCAGCTGTTGGCCATGGGCAGCAGCGTTTGCCCAATGCTGTTGTGAAATCCTGACCAGCCTGGAAAATCTTCCCATGTGGCCTTCCGATATCACCAGTCAGTTGATTCAAGTCAATGTTTGGAAAAATTCGTTAAATATAATTTATTTATCAATTTTATCAAAATAGATGTTTTCGTGCCTACTTTCAATACCTATGATCCGCTGACTGACCCGACTGGGCAGGCGTTGATTCAATCATTGCTCAGTCCCACATCGGGGATTTCCATCGAAGCGGGTTCTGTCGTGTTGTCTGCGTCTGGGCCATCAGCGGTGAGTCTTTACGATGGTTCGCTGTCATTGGGGATTGGCGCTGGCCTGCTGTTGACTTCCGGAATGGTTCCTGGCACCAGCAACACGGTGGGCTGGTTTGGCCAGGACAACACAAACTGGAATCAGTTGGATTCGAGCGGCATGCCGCTCAATTTCTTCAATGGCGATGCCGCCATTGATGCAGTCGTCAATTCCGTTTTTCAAACACAGTCGTTTGACGCAACCAAATTAGGATTCAACTTCACGGCAGCTGCAGACGCAACATCCATCAGCTTTGATGTCGTTTTTGGCTCTGATGAATTTCCAGAATGGGTTGATCAATTTGTTGACTGTGCTGTCGTGATCGTTAATGGCGTCAATTACGCACTTTTTAACCACGATCCCAATGCGCCATTGAGCGTCATTGGCTCCAACCTTGCTGCAGGCTATTTTCAGGATAACGCAGGCAATGTCTTGCCCATTGAATATGACGGTGTTAGCCATGTCCTGAAAATCGTGGCGCCGATCAAGCCCGGGGAAGTCAATTCGATCATGATCGGTATTGCAGACACCGGTGACCACATTTACGACAGCGGCATATTCATCTCAAACTTCTCGGCGGGTAACACGCCGGGCTCCGGGGTCGTCATCACACCCGATGTTCCTTGTACAGAAGGTGCGGATGTGGTGACCGGCAGCGTCGCCGACGAACTCATCAAACTCCTGGGTGGAGATGACACGGCATACGCCGGTGGTGGGGACGATATCGTCATGGCGGGTGGCGGCAACGACAAAGTTTACGGAGGTTCCGGCAACGATGTGCTGGAAGGCGATGCGGGTGACGACTATCTGGACGGAGGCGAAGGTCTCGCCAATCAAGCTGTTTATGCAGGCAAGTCTTCTGACTACGCTGTGAACTACGATGCGGTCAGTGATACCTATTCATTGACCGGATCAGAAGGTTCTGACACGCTGAAATCTATTCAGCAACTCAAGTTTTCAGATGGGCTGTTTGATCTGAAACAAGACGGGCTCCACCTGCACGCTGTCGATACGGGCAATCCTGGCAACCAGCCCGGCTCAGTGGTGGTCAGCGGTGCTGGCATGGTCGGGCAGACCTTGTCGGCGGTGGTTTTTGATCCTGACGGACTGTCCACCAGTGTCGTGACCTACGACTGGCAGACTTCTACAGACGGACTGACTTGGACGTCCACCGGAAATTCGTCGAAAACCTACACTGTGACCGCAGACAATGCAGGCTTGCAAGTCATCGTGAATGTGGCCTACACAGACATGGCAGGTGGGCCAGAGTCGGTCACCAGTGCACCATTGACCGTTGCGGCAAAAACCGGTCTGGCGATTTCTTTGGTACAGCTTTCTTCGCCTGCAGGTGCAGGCGTTCAAAACCCCTTGACCACGCTTTTGAGTCATGCGATCGAACTGGGTTTCAGCGCCAACGAGGCGACCATGGCCATCAAGACTGTGCTGGGTTTGCCAGATATCAATCTCAAAACCTATGACCCGCTTGCGATTCTTGGCATCAACCCGATTGACGCGACAGCGTTGAAGGTTCTCAAGATCTGTGGCCAACTGGCCATGGCCGCTTCGGCCTCAGATCCTTCGGTATTCAACCTCACCCTGGCTGTGATGGATGCAGCCAGTCAAGGCCTCACCATCAATCTTGGCAACAAAATCCAGATAGGAACATTGCTGACGGGCATTGGCCCAGCGGAACTTGACATCGTTCAAACCACCTGCAAAGACATGGCCGATGCATCCACCTTTGCCAAGGTCATGGCTGCTTGGAATGACTTCTGCGGCAACACAGATGGCATGGAGCTTTATCAAGACAGTTTTTCTCACTTGAACATCGATCTCAACCAATCCCCCGATGGCAACTGCACAGCAGTCTTACCCTTTGCAACCATAGACACCCCTTACACGATTGCGGTTGCAGACTTGTTGCTAGGGTTCAGCGATCCGGACGGAGACACGCTCGCAATTGCCGATTTGACCCCTGATGCAGGAGGTACGTTCAGCGATAACGGTGACGGGACGTGGACCTTCACACCCGACACGGGATTCACGGGCCCTGTTGAACTGAGTTTCACTGTCCATGATGGAAACCTCTCAACCACAGGTCACACGATCTTTGTGGTCGCTGCTGCGGAGCCTCCACCTGCGCAAGACTCGACTGCGCCCACCGTCACCTCGGTCGACTACGGCATCAACGACGGCACACTCAAGGCTGGCGAAACAGTATCTCTGGTGCTCACCTTGAGCGAATCGGTCAATATTTCAGGTTCACCGAGCATTACCCTGTCAAACGGCGCAATTGCAAGCTACACAGGTGGCACGGGCACCAACATCCTGACGTTCAGCTACACCGTGGCGGCGGGTGAGAACAGTGCTGACTTGGCAACGGCTTTGAACAATGCACTCAGCGGGGGCATTGCCGATGCAGCAGGCAATGCATTGGCGGACACTGATCTTGACGGCATCAACCCACTCGGCAGCGTTGTGGTGGACACAACCGCACCGACCGTGATCTCGGTGGCCTACGGCTCAAACGACGGGACACTCAAAGCTGGCGATTCAGTATCTCTGGTCATCACGCTCAGCGAAAGCGTGACCGTCTCTGGCACGCCCACCGTTGCCCTGTCCAATTTGGGTACTGCAAGCTATACAAGTGGCTCAGGCACGAACACACTGACTTTCAGTTACACCGCTGCATCTGGCCAGGACACGGCTGATCTGGCGACCGCATTGACCGATTCATTGAACGGGAACATCACCGATCTGGCCGGTAACAGCGTGATTGCGGCAGGTTTCAATGCCATGAATCCGACGGGCACACTGGTGGTTGACACCATTGCGCCCACTGTCACCGCCTTCAGCCCTGCAGATGGAGCCAGCCTTGTCGCCGTGGGATCCAACATTGTTTTAACCATGACTGAAGCCCTTGCACGGGGTACAGGCTCAATCAGTCTGTATTCGGGGTCGTCAACGGGCACGCTGGTTGAAAGCTTTGATGCTGCACTGAGCAACCGAATTTCAATCACAAACGCAACACTCACACTGGACCCGACCAACAACCTCGCCAACAATACACGCTACTTTGTTGTCTTCGGCAATGGTGCAGTCAGAGACTTGGCAGGCAACGCCTACGCAGGAACCAATATCTACGATTTCATGACGACACCTGCTGGCAACCAGATCACCGGCACAGTCAATGCAGATGCACTCAATGGCACGACCGGTGTAGATCTGATTTCCGGATGGGGTGGCAACGACACAATGACTGGGGCTGGCGGCACAGACCTGATGGACGGCGGCGCAGGCTCAGACCTTTACATCGTGGCTGCCACGGCAGACCACGGTGCAGCTGAATTCAACGACAGCGGTCTTGTGGGATCCGACGAAGTGCGCTTCACCTCGGCCGTGGCCAACAGCACACTGACGCTGTACGCGGGTGATTTGGGCATTGAAAAAGTGGTGATTGGCACGGGCACAGCAGCCACTGCTGTCAGCACGGCCACCACTGCGCTGAATGTGAACGCGAGCGCACTGACCTATGGCATTGCCTTGGTGGGCAATGCAGGTGCCAACGTCCTCACCGGTGGGCTGGGCAATGACACACTCCAGGGTGGAGCGGGCAATGACGTTCTCAACGGTGGCAGTGGATTTGATTATGCTGATTACACCACCGTGACCACTGCGATCACGGTCAATTTGGGTTTGCTCAGTGCCCAAAACACGGGCGCAGGAGGAACTGACACAGTCACCGGCATTGAAGGCGTGCTGGGTGGATCTGCTGCCGATACATTGACCGGAGATGCGAATGCGAACATTTTGGTGGGCAATGCTGGCAATGACGTGCTCAATGGTGCTGCCGGTTTTGATCAACTCAAAGGTGGCAATGGCAACGATACATTGACAGGGGGGGCGGGCATCGACTGGTTCATTTTCGATGTGGTCGCCAACGGAACGACCAACAGAGACACAGTCAGTGACTTTGCTTCGAGCGTGGACGTGCTGCAATTCAGTCGTGCCATTTTTACCGGTCTGTCAGCCGCTCCCTTGGGTGCACTGGGCATTGATGCCTTCTGGTCAGGAGCCAATGTCAATGCCGCGCATGATGCAACCGACCGATTGATCTACAACAACACAACGGGAGCGCTCTACTATGACGCCGATGGCACAGGTGCCAGCACAGCGGTTCAAGTCGCAGTGTTGGGTACAACACTGCATCCCGTGTTGACTTACACCGACTTTGCGGTCATTGGTTGATCCATGATGGGAATGCCATGCAATGAATACCCATCGCTTTATTGCTTTTCGTACAAGGCGTTGAATTTCAATGCAAGAATGTTCTATGGATGGATGTTCAACGTAAGGTTATTCAGCGCTCAATAGGTACCATCAGCAGATCGTCGCTGGTGGTCACCCACTGGCCGTCGCGGTAGAGCAAGGGCTGAGCCATGTCGTCGTAGCGGCCAGAAATGACTTCACCGATCATCAGGCAGTGTGTGCTTTCCTGAATTTGGCGGATCAAGCGGCATTCCAGGCTCATGACGGCGCTGCGCAGGCAGGGGGAGCCTGAGTCGAAGTTGGCCCATTGCGGGGCCTCAAAACGTTCGTCACCAAAAACCTGGGCTTGACCTGCAAAGCGTTTGGCCAGTTCGATGTGCGCCACCGAGAGCGTGTTCACGCTGAACACCTGGTTGTCGGCCATGTGCGCGTAGGTGAAAGCGCTGCGGTTGATGGCGCAGACCACCGTGGGGGGCTCGACCCCCAAGGACATGAAGGCAGACACCGTCATGCCCGTGCGGTGAGGCGCATGGCCCGTGGCGATGATGTTCACAGCCGCCGGATGCAGGCGCATCAGTTGCCGAAAGGCCTGCGGGGTCATGCCGCAGTGGTTTCCACAGGCGCGTTGGCGTTGATCACTGAACCCAGCCCCAAGGCCTGGTTCACCCGTGGCATCACCTCGTTGGCCATCAGCTCCATCGATCGGCGGCCCAGGGCTGGATCGACCAGGTCCATACCGGCATATACGATTTCACCAAAGGGGCCGACTTTCTCGCGCAAGGCCAGGATTTTGTCGACCACTTCGTTGACGGTGCCGGTGATGACCAACTCGTCCAGCAAGCGATCGAGTGTGACGTGGCGGTCGTCTTCGTCGGTGTGTTTCTTGAAGATGACGTGACGCTTGGACATCATCATCTTCGTCAACATCTGGCGGTAGTAATAGCGGTAAGGGCTGTTGGCGTCTGCGCGGCCATAGCGTTGGGCGGTGGCCGCATCGTCGGCCACAAAAATCGTGCGTGCCACGCGCCAGTCTGCGGGGTTGGCCGTCTGGCCCACCGAGGTCTTGCCTTCGCAGTAGTTGTCCCAATGGCTGTTCAACCAGTGGTCCATCAAGAAGTTGGCCGACATGGGGTGAAAGTCGCGCTTGCCCATGGCAATCACGCCCTTGGAGAAGGGGGCCACCACTGTGCCGACAATTTCTGGCCGGGGTTTTTGGAACGGCTTCATCAAGAAGCCCCGGCCGATTTCGGGGACAGAGGTGACCTGTGTGCTCACCTTGAAGCGGTTGTCCGGAAAGTCGATGTTGTAGGGGGGCTCGCGCTCCCAAATGGCCAGGATCACATCGATCGCTTCGGCGAACATTTTGTTGCGGTCTTGGTCAAGAATGCCCAGCGCTTCGGCGTCCGAGGCCAAGGCCCCCGGGCTGATGCCAAAGATGAATCGGCCCTTGGCCAAGTGGTCAAACATGGCCGCTTGCGAGGCCAGCAGCGTGGGGTGCGAGTGCGACAAATTGGAGGTGCCGCTGCCCAGCTTGATGGTTTTGGTTTCCGGGATCAGGGAGGCCAAAAACAACAAGCTGTTGGTCACGTTTTCGGCTTTGTCGGTCAAATGCTCGCCCACAAATGCATCGTAAAAACCGAGCTGATCAGCCAAGATGATGGTCTGCCGGTCCTCGTGCAGTGTTTCTGTGGTGTCCCTTTCAAAAGGGTGCAAGGGCATGGTGAAGTAGCCGAGACGCATGGCAAATCCTGTGGTGGTGTAGGGGGGTTATTCGGGCTTGATGCCAGCGTCTTTGATGACCTGGGCCCAGCGGGTGATTTCACTTTGAATGAAGCGAGGATATTCGGCCTTGGATACCTTGGAGGGCTCCAAGCCCAATTGCGCCAAGCGGGCCAGGAAGCCCTCGTCCTTGAGGGCCGAGGCGATGGCGCCGTCCAGTTTTTTCACCACATCGGGGGGTGTGCCTGCTGGGGCGGCCAGGCCCAAGAAGAAGCCCAGTTCATAACCGGGGTAAGTCTCGCCAATGGCGGGCACGTTGGGCCAAGGTTTAAAGCGGGTGGCACCGGTCACGCCAATGGCGGTGGCCTTGGGGTTGTCGATGTGTGCCATGGCTGGCAGGTACTCCAAAAACAGCACCTGCAACTGGCCGCCATAAAAGTCTTGCAAAGCCGAGCCAATGCTCTTGTAGGGAATGCCGGTCATGGGGGCGCCGGTCTTGACCTTGAACATCTCGGCCGTCATCTGCGAGGCCGAGTTGTAATGACCAAAAAACACCTTGCCCGGATTGGCTTTGGCGTAAGCCGTCAGATCGGCGGGGGTGCGAATCCCGGAGTCTTTGCTGACCATGGCCACCGAGGCGGCAGTGCCGAATTGGCCCAAGTGCTCAAAATCTTTGAGGGGCTCATAAGGCACCTTTTTGTACAGACTCAGGTTGGCGGCCAGCGTGGTGTTGGTGGTCAGCAGCAGCGTGTACCCGTCGGCCGGGGCATTTTTGACGGCTTCTGTGCCCAAAATGCCGTTGGCACCGGCCTTGTTTTCAATGACCACGCCTTGCTTGAATTGCGCTTCCAGGTACTGGCCAAAGGCGCGTGCCGTGATGTCGCCTGAACCGCCAGGTCCAAAGGGCACCACAATTTTGATGGGTTTGATCGGAAAGCCTTGAGCATGAACCAGTCCCAGGCACAAACCCAAAGGGGCCAGCAGGCCCCACTTTAGAAATCGCACCAATTTCTTCATGCCCAGTCTCCATCTTTGGTTAATCGTGCGGCCATTTTAAAAGTCAGGTCAACATTGACCAATGACAAAGTTCCGTGATGTGGAATTTGGGATTGGAGGTATTTCATGGCTTGGGCGGCTTCGGCCAAACGCTGGAGGTGCTCAAAAAGCGATGCGTTGTGGCGGGGGGTCTTTGATGGCGGTGCGCCAGGTTTCGGCTTGTGCCGGGTTCATGCGGGCCAGCTCGTATTGGGCGGACATGATGTCCGCTTCGTGTCGCAAAGTGGTGGCCAGTCCGCTCAGGTAGCTGCCCTTCATGCGGTCCAAGGTCGAGACAGCGCACAAGGAGGCAATCGGATAGCGACGCCGGTCAAAAATGGGCACAGCGATGCCCGAAATGCCGCGGGCAGAGCGGGTTTTGGTCAAGGCATAGCCATTTTTCAGGGTGTTGTGAATGCTGCCAGTCAGTTTGCTAAAAGTCTTGTCTTCGCCGCTGCGCAGTCGGTTGAAGGCCACGATGTCGGCAATTTCATCGTTGGGCAAATGGGCCAGGATGGCCAAGCTGAAAGAGCCAATGCCCATGGGCCATCGGTCATTGATTTGCAATATTTCGGCGTTTTGTGGCAGGTGCCCTTGTCGCTTGTCCAGACACACCGCGTCGTAACCGCAGCGAATCCCTAAATACACCGTTTCGCCCGTGGCTTGGGCCAGCCGTTCGAAAGAGGGTTGGGCGATGGTTTTGATGTCAAAAACATTGAGCACCGACATGCCAAAGGCATAGACCTCGGGTCCCAGTCGATAGTGGCGTGTGCCCCAGGGCCGCTCGACCAAGTGTTCCTCTTGCATGGCCGACAAAATGCGGTGCACCGTGGCTTTGGGCAACTGCGTCAAAGTGCAAATTTGCATCAGCGACGCGCCTAGCGATCCGAAAGTGGACAGTGTTCGCAGCAACAAGGCCGCACGACCAATGCTTTGAGCACCTTCGTTTTTGGGAGGGGTCTTCATGTCAGGAGGATGCCTCTTTGCTTGGTTCGCACTGTTGTCATCGTTCGAAATTTTCCAAGTATTCCATAATTCGGAATATTTGACGAGTGCTTGTGCGAGGCAGGGTGCAAAAGGGAACGCCCTGATTGCCAACTCAAAACACAGCACGCATACTGGTTTTTGAATCTGTGGTCGTCTTTTTTTGAGCTGAAAAGCCACAGGCAAACACAACACGAGACAAAGAAGGGGTTGGTCAGATGATGACTTTTGGACACCAACGCTGGGCAGTTTGGGGTGTGGGTCTGCTGCTGGGCACATCTGCCCTGTTGGCCCAGGCGCAAAGTTACCCCCATCGCCCCATCAAGGCCATCGTGCCTTACGCCGCGGGCGGATTTTCCGACCAGGCCAGTCGCATCATTGCCGAAGCCATGTCGCGCAATCTGGGGCAAAACATCGTCATTGAAAACCGGGCCGGGGGCGGTGGCCGCATTGGCAGCGAAGCCGTCACCAAAATGGCCCCTGATGGTTATCAGTTGCTGATGACCACCAACGGCACCAAGACCTACATGGCGGTGGTGGAAAAGTCTTTGTCGTATGACCCGGTCAGCGACTTCACGCCGATTTCACTGGTGGGCAAATACGGCTTGCTGATGGTGGTCAACCCGACGGTGCCCGCCAAAACTTTGCCCGAATTCCTGGCTTATGCCCGCGACCTCAAAAACAAGGGCAAGATCAATTACGCCACTTCGGGCATGGGCAGTGGTCTCCATTTTGCAGGTGAGTTGTTCAATGCCATGGCCAAGGTCGACATGGTGCATGTGCCTTACAAAGGCTCTGGACCTGGCATGCAAGATGTGCTGGCAGGTGTCTGTCAGGTCATTTTTGATGGCGCTGCCAAACCCCAAATCGATGCGGGCAAAGTTAGTTTGCTGGGCACCACCAGTTCGGTGCGTGATCCACGTTACCCCGACATGCCCACGCTCAGCGAAGGTGGTTTGACGGGTTACGACCTGACCTATTGGGTGGGCCTGTTTGCCCCCAAAGGCTTGCCCGCCGACATCCAGGCGCGGCTCAATGCCTCGGTCAAGACCGCGCTGGCCGACCCGGATGTGCAGCGCAGGCTCAACGGCATGGGCATGAGCCTGGTGGGCAGCACGCCGGATCAAATGGTGCAAGAAATCCGCACCGAGACGGCCAAGTTGCGGCAAATTGCCGCTTCGATTCCCGGTGGAGTGAACTGAACATGAGCGACGTGCTGCGCCCGCAAGACCGCTTGCCTTTTTCCGCCATCGTCGATCGCCCCCCCTTGCTCCTGCCCGAAGGTGTTCGGCTGGTGGTCTGGCCGGTGGTCAACATCGAAGAGTGGGACATTTCGCGCCCCATGCCGCGCATGGTCTCGCCGCCACCCGGGGGCCAAGCGCCCGTGCCCGATGTGCCCAACTGGACCTGGCATGAATACGGCATGCGCGTGGGCGTTTGGCGACTCATGGACGCTTTCAAAAACGTGGGCGTTCGCCCAACCCTGTCGATCAATGCCAAAGTGTGCGAAACCCGCCCACGCGTGACCCAAGCCGCGCTGGACGCTGGCTGGGAGTTCATGGCGCATTGCTACGAGCAAATCCCGATCCAGAAGATTCCGGACGAGCGGGCCATGATGCAGCAGACGCTGGACGTGCTGACCCGCTTCACAGGCACACGCCCGCAAGGCTGGTTGGGCCCGGGCCGCAGCCAGACGCTGGAGACCCCCGACCTGATCAAAGAACTGGGCATGTCCTGGTTTGGCGACTGGGTGCTCGATGACCAACCGCAATACGTGCACACGAAACATGGACCGCTGGTGTCGGTGCCCTACACCATCGAGCTCAACGACATCAACATCATGCTGACCTCGCACGAGCGTTCGGACGCGATGCTGGTGCGCACCCAAGATGCGTTTGAGCGGCTGTACGCCGAGTCGGCCGACAGTGCCCGCATCATGGCGTTTGGGGTTCACCCTTACATTTCGGGCGCTGCGCACCGCATCCGCTATTTTGAAATGATGCTGGAATTTTTGGCCAAGCAACCCGGTGTGGTGTTCTGGAACGGCACTGAAATCAGCCAATGGTTTCAACAAGCCAGCCCGCTGCCAGCGCCTTGAGGCATGAGTCGTCAGACACCCTCGAACCCGTCCACTGAGGCGCATGCCGACACGCCCTTGCATGCCTTGTCACTGGCGCAAGCCAGTGCCCTGATTCGTCAGCAGAAGATCACGCCGGTGCAGCTGGTGCAGGCCTGCATCGACCGCATAGAGCGACTGGATGGGCAAGTCAACGCCTTTGTCACGCCCACGCTCGATGCCGCCATGCAAGCCGCGCACCAAGCCACCCGCGAAATCGCACAAGGCCAATACCGGGGGCCTTTGCATGGCATCCCCATGGCGCACAAGGATGTGTACCTCACGCAAGGGGTGCGCACCACCGCGCACTCGCGGCATTTGCACGACTGGGTGCCCACGGTCAGCGCCACGCTGGTGACGGGCCTGGAGCGTTTGGGTGTGATCAGTTTGGGCAAAACAGCTTGCCATGAATTTGCCTTTGGCTCGCCCTCAGAAGATGACTTGTTTCCGCCTGCACGCAACCCCTGGCATCTGGCGCACATGCCCGGCAGTTCCAGCAGCGGCTCGGGTGCGGCGGTGGCGGCAGGCTTGTGCATCGCGGCCACGGGCACCGACACCGGTGGCTCCATCCGCCACCCGGCGGCCGCTTGTGGTGTGGTGGGCCTCAAACCCACGCGCCATGCTTACCCTGTGTCTGACGTCATCGCCTTGGCCCCCAGCTTGGACGTGGCTGGATTTTTGACGCGCACCGCACTGGACCAGGCCCTGATCTGGGACGCTTGGCACGGCAGCGATGTGGCCACCGCGTGCACCGCCGATGTGCAGCGTTCGGTGCTTCGGGGGCTGCGCATTGGTCTGCCTGCGGGCTTGTGGCGCAACGCCGAGAACGGGCAGGCCACGCACGACCCGCAAATCCAGGCCTGCTTCGATGAGACTTTGCAAAAACTTCAAGCCGAAGGTGCGCAGGTGGTCACTGTAGATTTGCCACCGCAGCCCGCCGTGGTGCAGGCGGCCAACACCCTGATTGCTTACGAAGCGTTTCAACAACTGCAGCACATTTGGCGTGACCACCCCGACCAGTTGGGCCAGGGCTTGCGCCAAAAACTGTCGGGTGCCGCGCAACTGAGCCTGAACGATGTCCACGCGGCCCGTGTGCAGGCCGATGTGTGGCAACAGCAGGTCAGCGCTTTGCTGGCTGAACAGGTGGACGTGCTGATGTGGCCAGGGCGCGAAGCCTTGCCCGAAACCCTGCAAGCCCTGATGGCCAACCCCACCGCGCAGCGCAGCGCCTGCAACCGACTGTTCAGCCTGACCGGGCACCCCGCCTTGACCTGCCCCATGGGCGTGTCCAGCCAAGGCTTGCCCATGGCTTTGCAGATCGGCGCTGCGATGCACGGCGAGGGCCATTTGTTGCAGGTGGCCCATGCGGTGGCATCGGCCATCGGTTGGCGCTTGCCCGTGCTGCTGGATTGAGCCATGGACTTTGTGAACACCGAAGGCGTGCGCCTGCACTATGAAATATTTGGCAACCAAGGCCCCTGGCTGGCGCTGGTGTCGGGTGGTCGGCGCAGCGGTGCCGAATTTTTGCCACTGGCCCGCCTCATTGCGGCCCGGGGTTTTCGGGTGGTGCTGCACGACCGGCGCAACACCGGGGCTTCGCAGGTGTTGATCGAAGGCGATCGAGGCGAAGAAGACATCTGGGCCGACGATTGGGTGCAACTGATGCAGCACCTGAACGCGGTGCCCGCGTTTTTTGGCGGCGGCTCTTCAGGGGCGCGGCTGGCTTTGCTGACCAGCTTGCGTCATCCCGATGCGGTGCGGGGCTTGCTGTTGCTGCGCATCACGGGCGGGGCCTTCACCGCGGGCCGCTTGCCCGAGAACTATTACGGCCAGTTCATCCGCGCGGCCGAGCAATGTGGCATGGCCGCCGTGTGTGCCACGCCTTTTTACCAAGAGCTCATCACAACCGATCCCGCAAACCAGGATCGCCTGATGGCCATGGACCCCCAGCAATACATGGCCGTCATGCGCCACTGGCTTCAGATTTTTTTGCAAGGCCCGCGCGAACCGGTGCTGGGCATGACGACCGAGGCCCTGCAGGCCATCCGTGTGCCCACCTGGGTGGTACCCGGCAACGACAAAACCCATGTGTCTCGCCACGGCCGTGAAGCGGCGGCCCTGATCCCTGGTTGTGAACTGTTTGAGCTGCCGGTGGCGGACGAAGACGTGCCTGCTTTGCCGTTTTCGGCTTGGGGCCCGCACGAAGAAACCCTGGCGACAGCCATGACCCATTTCATGCGCCGCGTGGGCCATGATGCCCACTGAACCTATTTTCCTAGGAGCCCATTGAATGTCCAACCCGATCAACCCGTCCATTCGCCGCGTCGTCACCGGCCACGACGACCAAGGCAAAGCCATTGTCGAGATCGATGAAGTCTGCAGCCATTACCGCCAAGGCCGCCCCAACGGTTTTGTCTGCAACGTCTGGACCACCGACACCAACCCCGCCAACAACAATGGCCATGTGGACGCAGGCCGGCGTGAGGGCAAATTCTCGGTCATCGAGAACGGCACGGTGTTCCGCATTCTGGACTTTCACCCTGGTGTGCAGCAACGCGTGCACCGCACTGACTCGGTGGATTACATCGTGGTCATGTCCGGCGAAATCGACATGGAACTCGAATCCGGCGAGGAAGTCCACCTGAAGGCCGGCGACGTGATGGTGCAGCGCGGCACCGTGCACAACTGGATCAACCGGGGCACAGAAACTTGCGTGATGGCGGTGGTGCTGGTGCACGCCCACCCGGTTCAGGCGGGGGGGCAAACGCTCAATGCCTTTGGTTGAAGGGCCGGGCTCTGGCCCGGTTAGTCGCAGGTCTGCAGCGCAGACCTGCGGGCAGACTTATTGAGGAAAGGGCGCAATGCCCGGCGCTGCGTTGTCCGGCAAACTGCGGCGCGTGGTGTTCATGACCATGGCCAGCAAGCTGTAGTAGCCGCAGTGCGCGGTCATGTCGATGACGCCCTGGTCGCCAAACATCTGTTGCGCTGCCGCCCAGGTCACGTCGCTCACCGACTGGTTGTGCAGCAGCTCTTGCAAGAAGTCGTACACCACGGTTTCTTGCGCCGTCATGTTCGGTGGGCGGCGGCCCTCGGCAATTGCGTCGCAGGTTTCTTCGCTCACGCCCGCTTTCATGGCAATCGGTTTGTGGATGTGCCACTCTACAGGCTGTGACCAGTGGCGTGCCACCACCAGCACGGCAAATTCCGAATTGTGCAAACCCACGGTGTTGTCGTAGCGCAGGTATTCACCCACTTTTTGCAAGCGGCGCATCAGCTCGGGGCTGCGCATCAAAGGCACAAACGGGCCCGAGAGTTTGCCTCGGGGCCCGCTGACGAGTTCGTCCACCGCCGCACGTTGTGCGTCGGTCATTTGTTCACGCGGAATTTCGGGCAGGCGGTCGATTTTGGGGGAGGTCATTGGGCTGTCTCTTGGGATGTGTTGAAAGATCAATCCCCAATTTATCACCTGACCTGACGGCCCTCAGTCGTGTGCGGGATAGCCTGGTGGGGCCACCGCTGCGCCTTGGATCTGATGCCGCACAAAAGCCTCTGCCACCCAGCCCGATTGCTTGGCGTCTTCGACAAAAGCGTTTAAAAATTGCTGCGCTGCCTCGCTGCGCTGCGCGGGCATGCCCATGGCCTGGTGGATGACCATGAAGCGGCCGGGGAGCAGGCGCACGCCGGGCAGGCGCTGGGCATCGGCTTGCAGTTGCTGCTTGACGCCTGCGGCCACTTCAAGCTGTTGGGCCATGAACACGTCGACCACGGCGGGCGAGCTGGGGGCACGCACGATGGTGGCGTGTTTCAGGTGGCGCGTGAGAAACAAATCGTAGGCGCTGCCTGCGCCCACCGTCACGCGGTGACTGGCCTGGTCCACCTCGTTGTTGTTTTGCAGTGGCGAGTCGCTGCGCACCATGTAAGCGCCTTCAATTTGCACATAGGGCGGTGAAAAATGCAGGCCTTCACCGCGCACAGGGTCGATGGCAAAAAAGCCGATATCGGCCTCGTCAGAGCGCACACACTGCACCGATTCATCGGCCTTTTTGAAGATGCGCCATTCAATGCCCACCCCCAACTGTGCGGCCAACAGGCGTGACAAATTTGCAGAGATGCCCGAGGGCTCACCCGCCGCATCGAGCCCGGCGAGCACCGGGTTGCCCAGGTTGATGGCCACGCGCAATACGCCGTGGGGTGCGACAAGGGAGGCCAAAGGCGAGGCAGATGGAGTGCTCATAGGGGCTTAAAAAATGGACAGTTCAACCAAGCGTCATTCTAAAAAACCGAGCCGTGCAAGCGGCTTACAAGCAGCGGTCCGATCGGTGCTTTAACCCAAGACCTTCACCACCTCGGTCAAATCGCGCCCCGTGTGATGAGGCGCAGGTCCGATGGCCTCGGGCGGCAGACCCTGGCGGTTGACCCACAGGGTGGTGAAGCCAAACCAAGTGGCTCCCAGCGCGTCCCAGGCGTTGCTCGAAACAAACAGCACATCGGCCGGGGCAAAGCCAAAGTGGTCGGTCACGATTTGGTAGCTTTTGGGCGTGGTCTTGAACTGGCGCACGCTGTCCACCGACAGGACCGCATCCAGCAATTCGCTCATGCCCGCACTGTGCACCGCCGACTGCAGCATCTCGGGGCTGCCGTTGGACAAAATCGCCGTGGCCACGCCGCGTTGGCGCAAGGCTTGCAGCACGCCCAGGTTTTCCGGGAAGGCTGTGAGCTGGGCGTATTGGGCCATCAGCGCGTCTTCATTTGCGCTGGTGTGCATCAAGCCCAAACGCGCCAGTGCATAACGCAGCGACGCGCGTGTGATGTCCCAAAACGATTGGTAATGCTTGCTGCCCTTTGGATCGGGGTCGCTCAGCGAGATCAGGCGCGTGTACTCGATTTGTTTGTCGCGCCACAGCACCGACAGGGCCGCGCCTTGGCCGGGGTAAAGTTTTTCGGCCAAAGCGCCGATCGAGTACACATCGAACAGCGTGCCGTAGGCGTCGAACACGACGGCGCGAATGGGGGTTGTGGGGGATGTCATGTTCAAACCAGGTGCCCGGTTTTCACCAAAATCAAGCAGCCCTCGCGGCTGAACGGTTGGTGCTGGCTCATGTGCGGGCTGCGCAGCCAGCTGCCTGCGGGGTAGTCACCGTGCTCGTCAGAGAACACGCCTTCGATCACCAAGATTTCTTCGCCGCCCCAATGCCGGTGCGGGTTAAAAAACGTTTGAGGTGCCCAGCGCACCAGGGCGGTGTTTTGTGTCTCGAAGGTGTTCAAGGGCAAGACCTTCAAGCCTTCCACCATGCCTTGGCGCCACTCGCTGCGGCGCGTGTCAATGACCACGCGCTCGTCGTCGCGGGGGTCCATGTGGCGCAGCTTGACAAACAGCGTGCAGCCCTCGGGAGAGGACGGCGCGTGTGAGCTGCCCACCGGGTTCTTGATGTAGGTGCCGGGGCCGTACACCCCGTGCTCGTCGTGCAGTGTGCCTTCGAGCACCAGAATTTCTTCGCCCCCACCGTGTGTGTGGTTGGCAAAGGCCGAGCCCGGCGCGTATCGAACGATGGACGTGGCGCGGGCCACTTCACCGCCGTCGCGCTCGAGCATGCGGCGTGACACGCCCGAGGCGGGTGAGTCCAGCCAGTCGAGCGAGGGGCTGTGCACGATGCAGCGCTGGGTCCGGTCTGCGTTGAGGTTGATGGGGTGGGTGAGGTGTTCGGTGGTCATCAAGTTTCCGGCGGTCAGGTTTTCAGCAGCACCGGTTCTATGGCATCGCCTTGCAGGGTGATGCGGCCGATGATGGCGGTGTGCACGTAGCCAGCGGCTTTGAGCGCCTGCACGCAGGCATCGGCTTGCGCTGCGGGCACACTGGCCAGCAAGCCGCCCGCGGTTTGCGGGTCAAACAGCAAGGGATAGCGGGGATCGCCCACGAACTCGTCACCATTGCGCAGGGCGCGGCGCAGGCGCACATTGGCCGGTTGCAAGGAGCTGACAATGCCTGCCTGCACGCAGTCCACCGCGCCGTCGAGCAGGGGCAGGGTGCTCAGCTGCAGCTCGGCGTCCACGCCGGACGGCCGCGTCATCTCCACCAAGTGGCCCAGCAGGCCAAAGCCGGTCAGGTCGGTGCAGGCGGTGGCCCCGTGGGTGCGCAAAATTTGAGCGCCCGATTGGTTGGACAGCACCATCGATTGCAGCGCCGCATCGATCCAGCGGCCTTTGGCGGCGTAGCGTGCATGCGCGGCAAACAAGGTGCCGGTGCCAATCGGCTTGGTCAACAGCAGCACATCGCCCGGTTGCATGCCGCCCTTGCGCATCACGCTGTCCATTTTTTCGTCGATCAGGCCGTTGATGGCAAACCCCAGGGCCAGTTCGGCGCCTTCGCCCGTGTGCCCGCCCACCAGGGCGCAGCCTGCGGCATTCAGCACCTCGATCGCGCCGCCCATCATTTGGGTCAGCAGGTCTTCCACCTTGCTCTCAAGGCCCGGCGGCACGGTGACCACGGCGGTGGCGGTTTGGGGCTCGCCCCCCATGGCAAACACATCGCCCAGCGCGTGGTTGGCTGCGACTTTGCCAAACACATACGGGTCGTCGATGAAGGCCCTGAAAAAGTCCACCGTCTGCACCACGGCCATGCCCGGTGGTACGCGCACCACGGCCGCATCGTCTGGTGAATGCAGGCCGATCAGCACATCCGGCCGCTCCACTGGTTGCAAGCTGCCCAAAGCGCGGGACAAGATGTTGGAGCCGACTTTGGCACCGCAGCCACCGCAGCGCATGGCGATGGCCGAGATGGCTTGGAGCGATTCTTCGGAGGTCAGTGTCAAGTGTGTGGTGGGCGCTTTGCCTTGGGCCTGGATGTCCTTGAGCAGTTGACCCATGGCCTGAACGGCGTCGCTCACACTGGCGCCGGGTTGAGCGGGGCCACCCGCCCCCGGCATGGCCGGAAACTCGGTGAAGCGGCGCATGAACTCCCGGTCGATGCGGTCCTTCCAGCGCCAGACCCAGGCACCGGCAAAGCCGAGCGGGCCGCGTGAGGCCACGGCAAAGCGGTTGCCGGTGGAAATGAGGGCCAGCCAATGGCGTTGCGGGTCGTAGGCCAGCAGCTTTTGGCCGCGCAGGCTGCGGCGCAAATTCTCGGCCAAGGGTTTGGCCATGCGCACGGCAAACACACCGGCTTTTTCCAGCGGGCGTTCCACAAACGAGGCGATGTCGCCAGCTGCAAAGACCAAGGGGTCGTTGAGTGTTTGCAGTTGGGGGTGCACCAGGATGAAGCCTTGTTTGTCGAGCGCCAGGCCCGTGCTTTTCAGCCACGCAGGGCCACCGGCTTGGGTGACCCACAGGGTGTCGTCGGCATCAAAAGTGCGGCCATCACGCGTGTGCAGGCAGCCAGGCGAGACCTCGACCACTTCGGTTTGCGTGTGCACAGTGACATTGCGCGCTTGCAAAACACGCGCAAAGCGGGCTCGAACCCCAGGGTTATGGGTGGGCAAAATCGTCTCACCCGCCGTCAACAACACAAACTGAAGGTCTTCGGGATTGCGGCCCAGCGCTTTGAGTTCGTTGCGCAATCGGTACTGCATGGACAGCACCAGCTCCACACCCCCCGCACCCGCGCCCACCACCGCAATCGTCATGCGGCCCCGGTGGATTGGCCACTGGCGGGCTTTGTCGAGCAGAGCCAGCCAGCGCTGGTTGAACTGCGCAATCGGCTTGACCGGCACGGCCAGCGATTGGGCACCCGCCACATGGCGCACCTGCGGTGTTGAGCCAATGTTGATGGACAACAGGTCGTACGCCACGGGGGGGCGGTTTTGGCAAATGACTTTCTGGTTCTGGCGGTCAATGCCGACCACCGCATCGTGGAAAAAGCGTGCACCGGTGTAAGCGCACAGGCGGCCCAAGTCGATGTGCACCTCGTCAAAACTGTAATGGCCCGAAATGTAGCCTGGCAGCATGCCCGAATAAGGCGTGTCGATGTCGGTGCAGATCACGGTGATGCGAACGCCCGGCTCAGGCTTCATGGCGAACATGCGCAGCACGCCCACATGGCTGTGGCCGCCGCCTATCAGCACCAGATCGCGCAGCACGGGTTGATCAGAGGGTTTCATCAAAGGTCCAGAGGTCTTGCACCCAGTGGTGCAAGGCGGCACGTTCGGCCTGAGGTTCAAATAAGGGTACACGCAAGGCACACTGGTGCCTCAAGTGTGCCACCAAGCGTTGGCGTTTTGGGCGCACGGCAAGCCAGCGGACACAACCTGCCCCTCCATCAGCACATGCGCCAACCCTTGTAGGCTGCCTGTGGGCAGCAACGATGCACGCGGCCTGCTCTGATCGCTGGCCCTGATGTTGCCGCGATCAGGGGGCGTTGCCAGGGGCCAGCAGATCGATGGTCATAAAACGCCAGCCGCAAAAGGCCATCAATGCCGTGGGTTCAGGGCGTAACGCTGCGCTGCCCACAGTGCCCCTGTGCCCATCACGCTGGCCACCAGCAGCCACCACAACGCCAGGGTGTAACCGTGTTGCGGTGACCACAGCAGGCCCAGTGTCAGCGGTGCGGCCGCTCGGGCCAAGGCAATCGGCATGCCCAGCAAGCCATTGAGCTGGCCCACATGCGCACGGCTGACGTATTGCGCCATGGCCGTGCCTTTGACGATGGTGTTCATGCCATTGCCCAAGCCATAGAGCAACACAAACACCAGCGAGGCCACAGGGTTCAATCCGCCCAGCAGCAAGGCCACAATGCCCGCCGGGATCAGCGTTGGAATCCAGCGGTTGGCGGCGTGCACATCCCAATACCGCTCGAACACAAACAGCACCAGACGGCCGATGACTTGAATCACGCCAATGGCTGCGGGGATGGCGATGACCCAGGTTGGGGACAGGCCGGACTCTTGCAGCAAAGCGATCATGTGTGCGGGCAGGGCCGAGGTCACCGACATGGTCAGCACCATGAACAAAGCCAACAACCAAAAGGGCGCGTGGCGCAGGTGTTCGCGCACCGACAGGGGGGTGGGGGCGTGTGCGCTGGCGTGATGCGAAGCCAAGGGGTGGGCGTGGGGCTGCTCAGCGGGTTTTTTCAGCAGCCAAAAGTGCAATGGGGCGCACACCAAAAACTGCAGAGCGGCCAAAGCCCACAGCGCATGACGCCAGCCCCACAAGCTCATCCACCACGAAAACAAGGGGATGAACACCGTGCTGGCGAGACCGCCCAAAAAGGTGAGGGTGATGATGGCCCGCCGAAAGTCTTGTGGAAAGCGCCGGGTGACCACGGCAAACGCCGGCGTATAAAAAGTCGCGGCCGTGCCCAGTCCAAGCCAGATCCAGGCCGCATAAAAACCAGCCACCGACTGAACTTCACTGTGGCCCAGCAGGCCAAGCCCAATCCAGACAGAGCCCAGACCCATGACCCAGCGCTCATGGCCAGCGTCAATCCACCGCCCCACCAGATACGCCATCAAGCCTTCGGCCAACAGGGCCAAGCTGAACGCTACCGAGGATTCGGCTCGGCTCATGCCCAGTTCGGCCTCTAACGGGGTCATGAGCAAGGAAAAGGTGTAGAACACGCTGCCCCAGGTGATGAGCTGGGGCAAAGACAGCCAAAAGCTGAAAGGCCCTAAACCTGAAGACTTCAAGGGTTGACGGGGGAGGTGAGGCATGGACGAAGAATCGTGTTCAGTGGGCAGGGCTGGCGTTCATCTTGCGGCTGTGATGCCAGAAAACCTGTCGCGTGCGTGCGGTGTGGGCTTGGGAACACGCATTAGAGTGGCAGGCTACGTGGACTGGACATGAACGCTCAATTGCTGTCGATTTTGAATCAACTCGCCCGGCTTGACCTGGCGGCCGAACCTGCCTTGCAAACCCATGCCCGCTGGCTGGTGCTGGACACCTTGGGTTGCATCACAGCGGGTTTGCGGGCACAGCCCGTGGCCAGCCTCTCGCAGGCCGCTGCAGCCGCCGACCCCGGCGGATTCCGGCTCAATCCGAATGGGGGTCCGGGCCTGTCGGCGGCCCATGCCGCCATGGTGCTGGCCATGGCCGCTTGCTGGGATGAGGCCTGCGAGGGCCATGCCGGTGCCCATGGACGCCCGGGGGTGGCGGCTTTGGCAGCGCTCTTGCCGATGGCCTCGCAGCTGACGTATGGGCAATTTCTGACCTCTTTTGTGGCGGGTTATGAGGTCGGGGCCCGCATGGGGGCGAGCTTGCGCATCAACAAAGGCATGCACGTCGATGGCAACTGGCCAGCCTTGGGCGCAGCCGCTGCCGTGGCGCACGCGCTGGGGCTGAGCCCCGAGCAGATTGCGCAAGCGGTTCAGGTGGCCGCTTGCCAATTGCCCATGAGTTTGTATTTGCCTGTGCGTTCGGGCGACACCTCGCGCAACACCTATTTGGGCCACGCAGCGCAGCTGGGTCAAACTGCCGCGTTGGCTGTGGCCAGTGGCATCACGGCACCTGCCGGGGCGCTGGCTGAATATGCCCAAATCGGCCTGGGCAAGCCTCCCCTGCCTTGGGGTGATTCGCCGGGTTTTCAACTTTTGCACGCCTATTTCAAGCCTTATGCGGCGGTGCGCCATGTGCATTACGGTGCTTTGGCGGCACATGCGCTGCGGCTGTCGCTGGATGTGGCCAAGATCGATCGCGTGGTGCTGCAGGTCTACGAAGAGGCCACCATTTACTGCGGCAACCGGGCACCCCAAACGCCTTTGCAGGCGCAGTTTTCCCTCAGCTTCGGTTTGGCCGCCATGCTGCGTTGGGGGCGTCTCGACCCTTGGGTCTACCGCGATCCACAGTTTCAAGACCCATTGCTGCGCGCCCTGGAAGCCAAGGTGCAGGTGCAAATCGATGCCCCGTGGACCCAGCAGCAACAGCGCGGAGCGCGGGTCTTGATCGACTGCAGCGATGGCACCCGGCATGAGCACGTCATCACAGCCGTGCCCGGCGATGCGCAAATGCCCTTCACCGAGCCCGAGCTGCGTGACAAATTTTTGAATTACTGCGAGGGCAGCCTGCCTGCCGCGCAGGCCGCAGACTGGGCCGCGCAGTTGCTGCACGCCCCCCTTGACGCCCGTCCCTTTCCGTTTTGGCATTCACCCCAGGAGAAAACACCATGTTGAAGAAAACCTTTGTGACGACCGCTGTGCTGGCCGCAGCCTGGCTGAGCGGCCCTGTGGCCGCACAAACCACCGACTTTCCGAACAAGCCGGTGCGCATCGTGGTGCCTTTTCCACCCGGTGGTGCCACCGACATCACGGCCCGTGTGGTGGCCGAAAAGCTCAGCACCAAATGGGGCCAGCCGGTGGTCATCGACAACAAAGCGGGCGCGGGCGGCAACGTGGGCTCGGACCTGGTCGCCAAGTCGGCCCCGGACGGCTACAACATCGTGCTGGGCGTGACGGGTTCGCACTCGATCAACATCTCTTTGTACAAAAAGATGCCCTACCACCCTCTCAATGACTTTGAGCCGCTGACACAGGCCACGATCTATCCGAACGCGATTGTGGTCAACCCCCAGGTGCCGGCCAACAACCTGACCGAGTTGATCGCGCTGCTGAAAAAAGAGCCGGGCAAACTCTCTTATGGCTCAGACGGCAACGGCACGGCATCGCACTTGGGCATGGAAATTCTGAAGTCCAAGGCCAATGTGCAACTGACCCACATTCCCTACCGGGGCAGCACGCCCATGATCACTGACTTGCTGGGCGGCACCTTGATGGTGGGTGTGACCGGCTTGCCAGCCGTGCAGCAGCACCTGAAGGCAGGCAAGCTCAAGATGATCGCCATCACCACCCCCCAGCGTGCGCCCGGTGCACCTGACTATAAAACGGTGGCCGAGCAAGGCTTTGCCAATTTCAACGCCGCGCCGTGGGCCGGCTTCTTTGCGCCCAAGGGCACGCCCAAACCGGTGGTGGACAAGCTGGCGCTGGACTTGGCCGATGCACTCAAGCAGCCCGACGTGGTGCAAAAGATGAACGAGCTGGGCAGCACCGTGGTGGGCAACAAACCTGACGAGTTCCGCCAGTTTGTGGGCCGCCAGATCGAGTTGTGGGCCGAGGGGGTGAAGATCTCTGGCGCCACGGTGGACTGAGCCATGGCGGCTTTGGGCAACTTTGCGCCGAGTGGCGATTACGCGTTTCCCTACCGGGACTTGGTCGGCACTCAGGTGCTGGTAACGGGTGGGCGTGGCACCTTGGGTGCGGCCATCAGCCGGGGTTTTGCGTCGTTGGGGGCGCAGGTCTGGTGCGTGGACAAATCTCCGATCGAAGCGGGTGAGAACGATCCGCGCATCACACACCGCGTGGCCGATGTGCGTGACCGCGCTTCACTGCTGGCGGTGCAGGCCGAGCTGGCACAAACGGCGGGCCTGGATGTACTGGTCAATGCGCATGGCTTGCAAATCCGCTCGGACTTTGCGGGCTGCGACGAAGAGACCTGGATGACCTTGACCGATGTGAATTTGAATGGCGTTTACCGCAGCTGCCAAGTCTTTGGCGAGCCCATGCGTACACGCGGCGGCGCGATTGTGAACATTGGCAGCGTCAACGGGGTGGTGGTCTCGGGCAAGGGCACACCCTATGGCATTCAAAAAGCGGCCGTCTCGCACATGACCAAGGTGCTGGCCGTCGAGTGGGCGCCGCTGGTGCGTGTGAACGCGGTGGCCCCCACGGCCATTCCCTCGGGCATGACGCAGGACTTGTTTGCCAACCCGGATTACGTGCGCACCAAGACGCAAAGTATTCCGCTCAAGCGCACCGGCACCGAAGAGGACATCGTTCACGCAGTGATGTTTTTGGCCTCGTCGGCTTCGGGATTGGTCACGGGACACACCCTGATGATGGACGGGGGGTTGTCTTTGGTGTGATGGCCAGCTGACTGGCCGCCCCTGCGCTCAACGTGCAGGGTTCAGCAACTGCCAGCCTTCTGGGCAATAGCGGGTGTCGGGGTAAAACTGCCTGACCGAAGCACAAAAATAATGGGCTTCGGCCGGAGCCGGAGGTGGAAAAGACGGGTTGACAGGGTTGGCATAAGTCACCGGTGGTGCGGCCAGCACCGGGGTGCTGGTGGTGGCCTGAATGACCGCCCCCGCCAAGCCCAAGACCACCAAAGCCCCGATCCAGTCGCCCGCACCGTGATGTCCACCTCCATGACGGTTGTGGTGCTGCCCGTGGTGGGGCCCCGCCATGGCCAGACTGCTCATGCTGGCAAGCACAAGCCCCAAAACGAAGACGCGGAAACTTTTTTTCATGGCTAAACCTTTGGCAAGTGTGTCCCTGCATAACGCCGGTCAGCACGGGCCGTTGACCGCAGCACACCTGAACTTGTTTTCAGTTGTCACTGCCACTCACCCTGGCCACGGGTTTTCTTTAGCATTCCTTGAGCACTCGCCGGTATTGCACCGCCTCGGCCACATGCGCTGCCTCGATGGTGCTGCTGCCCGCCAGGTCCGCGATGGTGCGGGCGACTTTCAGGCTGCGGTGCACACTGCGCCCGCTCCAGCCCAGTTTGGAGGCGGCTTTTTGCAGCAAAGCGGTGGCTCGCTCGTCCAGCTGGGCTTGGGCGTCAATGGCTTGGCCTTGCAGGTCGGCGTTGGCGCAGCCTTGGCGGGCCAAGGCCCGTTGGCGTGCCGCCAGACTGCGGGCAGCAATCGCCTCGGTGCTTTCACCGGGCGGTGCGTTCAGCAGGTCTTGTGCGGGCAGGCTGGGCACCTCGATGTGCAAATCGATGCGGTCGAGCAAGGGGCCGCTGAGCTTGCCTTGGTAGCGGCTGACCTGGTCGGGCGAGCAGCGACAGGCCCGCGTGGTGCTGCCCAAATAACCACAAGGGCAGGGGTTCATGGCCGCAATCAACTGAAAACGCGCCGGAAACTCGGCCCGCCGGGCAGCCCGGGCGATGGTGATGGTGCCGGTTTCCAGCGGCTCGCGCAGGGCCTCCAAGGCCGCACGGGGGAATTCGGGCAACTCGTCCAAAAACAGCACGCCGTGGTGCGCCAGCGAAATTTCCCCCGGTCGGGGTGGGGAGCCACCCCCCACCAAAGCCACCGCACTGGCCGAGTGGTGCGGTTGGGCGGTGGGGCGCTGCGCCCACCGGCTCAGGTCAAAGCGCCCGGCCAGGCTGGCGATGGCCGCTGATTCCAGGGCGTCTTCAATTGCCATGGGCGGCAACAAACCCGCAAATCGCTGCGCCAGCATGGACTTGCCCGAGCCTGGCGGACCCACCATGAGCAGTGAGTGGCCCCCGGCGGCGGCGATCTCCAGCACCCGTTTGATGCCCGCTTGACCTTTGACATCGGCCAAGTCGGCATAACGAGGAGGGGCGCTGGGCGTGGTGGCGGCCATGCGGGACCATCCTTCGCTGGGCACAGGCGGCGTTTCGCTGGAGGGGGGTAAAAACTGTTGCACCACATCCAGCAGGTGGCGGGCTCTGAATACTTCGGTGTCTGGCACCAGCGCCGCTTCTTCGGCACTGCCCGGAGGCAACACCAGTCGCGTGCGCACCTGCTGCTGGCGCAGCACCAGGCTCATGGCCAGTGCGCCGCGTACCGGACGCAGCTCGCCCGACAGCGACAGTTCGCCCGCAAACTCGTGACCGGCCAGTTTGCTGGCATCGATTTGCCCGCTGGCCGCCAAGATGCCCAAAGCGATGGGCAAATCCAGTCGCCCCGAGTCTTTGGGCAAATCAGCCGGGGCCAGGTTGACCGTGATGCGTTGGTTGTGCGGAAAGTCCAAGCCGCTGTTTTGCAGGGCAGAACGCACGCGCTCGCGTGCCTCTTTGACTTCGACGTCCGCCAAACCGACCAGTGTGAAGCTGGGCAGGCCATTGGCCATGTGCACCTCCACGGTCACGGCGGGCGCTTGCAAGCCGACCAATGCACGGCTGTGCACCAAACTGAGACTCATATTCCCTCCCTGCCCCATGCTGGTGCATGGTGTGTGTTCTGGCACGCCGTCAGTGCGTGCGCTTCTTGTTGAAATGCCATTCAAACATGCACTGTGGGCAAATGCACTGGTAAATCCCCGGGTATGAGCGACGCCGCATGGGTTGGCACGCTCTGTGCATAGATGGCTTGTCTTTTCTTCACTTTATTGGAGTTCCTCATGAAAAAAATCCTTGTTCCTACTTTGATCGCCCTGGCTTTGGGCGGCGTGAGCGGTTTGACCCAAGCCCAAACAGCGGCTCCCGAGAGCAGCCTGTCCTACAACGTCGGTGCGACCACCGATTACCGTTACCGTGGCATTTCTCAGTCGCGTCTCCAGCCTGCTGTGCAAGGCGGCATTGACTACGCCGACAAGAGCGGTTTTTATGTGGGTGCTTGGGGTTCGAGCATCAAGTGGGTCAAGGATGCGGGTGGCGACACCAACATGGAATTGGACCTGTATGCCGGTTACAAGGGTGCTGTGGGCGATGTGGCCTATGACGTGGGTTTCTTGCGCTATCAATACTCGGGTAACAAACTGGCTCAAGTGCCAACTTTTGCAAACGCCAACACCAATGAGATTTATGCAGCGGGCACCATGGGTCCTGTGACCTTGAAGTATTCACACGCTATCTCCAACATCTTCAGTTTCATCGACAGCAAAAACAGCTACTACGTGGACCTGAGCGCCACGTACGACCTGGGCAATGGCTTGAGCCTGGTGCCTCATGTGGGCTATCAATCTATCAAAAACAGCAGCAATTGGTCTTACACCGATTACTCGCTGACATTGGGCAAAGATCTGGGCAATGGCTTGTCCGCCACAGCCGCCTTGGTCGCAACCGACGCTGACAAAACCTTGTATGTCACCCCCGCAGGCAAGTTCACAGGCAAGACAGGTGTAGTTGTCGGCCTGAAATACGCCTTCTGATCGCCGTTCAACCCAACAAGGAGCCATCATGAAACTGGTGACCGCCATCATCAAACCCTTCAAGCTGGACGAGGTGCGTGAAGCGCTTTCGGGCATCGGCGTGCAGGGCATCACCGTGACCGAAGTCAAGGGCTTTGGTCGTCAAAAGGGCCACACCGAGCTGTACCGTGGCGCGGAATACGTGGTCGACTTTTTGCCCAAAGTGAAAATCGAAGCCGCTGTGTCCAACGACCTCGTCGATCGTGTGATCGAAGCCATCGAGTCGGGTGCCCGCACCGGCAAGATCGGTGACGGCAAGATCTTTGTGTACGACCTCGAACAAGTGGTTCGCATCCGCACCGGTGAAACCGGCGGCGAAGCCCTCTGATCAAGAAGAAAGAGAGTCAAACAATGAAAAAGTTACTCGCTACTTTGGCCTTGGGCCTGAGTTTGGGTTTCGGTGTGTTCGGTACGGCTTCTGTCGCCACCGCACAAACCGCCCCCGCAACCGCCCCCGCCGCCGTGACGGCACCTGCTGCTGAGGCCAAGGCCGATGCGGCACCTGCCCCTGCAGCGCCTGCTGCCGCTGCACCCGCAGCAGCCGAAGCCGCGCCTGTGCTCGTGCCCAATAAGGCCGACACGGGCTGGATGATGCTGTCCACGATCCTGGTGATCTTGATGGTCATTCCTGGTCTGGCCCTGTTCTATGGCGGCTTGGTGCGCAGCAAAAACATGCTGTCGGTGCTGATGCAGGTGGTGGTCACCTTCTCCATGATCACCGTGCTGTGGTTCATTTACGGTTACAGCCTGGCCTTCACCGAGGGCAATGCCTTCATTGGGGGTTTTGACCGCCTCTTCATGAAGGGCATTTGGGACAACGTCGCGGGCACATTTGCCAACGCCGCCACCTTCAGCAAGGGTGTGGTGATTCCTGAAATCTCGTTCGCCGCCTTCCAGGCCACGTTCGCAGGCATCACTTGCGCACTGATCGTGGGTGCATTTGCCGAACGCATCAAGTTCTCTGCTGTGCTCGCCTTCATGGTGTTGTGGTTCACTTTCAGCTACCTGCCTGTGGCGCACATGGTCTGGTTCTGGATGGGTCCTGACGCTTACACCTCCAAAGAAGTTGTTGACGAAATGACCTCCAAAGCCGGTTTGCTGTGGCAGTGGGGCGCTTTGGACTTCGCTGGCGGAACCGTGGTGCACATCAACGCCGCTGTGGCTGGCTTGGTGGGTGCCTTCATGGTGGGCAAGCGCGTGGGTTATGGCCGTGAATCCATGGCCCCTCACAGCCTGACATTGACCATGGTCGGTGCCTCCTTGCTGTGGGTGGGTTGGTTTGGTTTCAACGCGGGTTCTGCTCTCGAAGCCAACGGTTTCGCTGCCTTGGCCTTTATCAACACCTTGATCGCGACAGCCGGTGCTGTGTTGGCCTGGTGTGTGGGTGAAGCGCTGATGCGTGGCAAAGCCTCCATGTTGGGTGCAGCCTCGGGCGCCGTGGCCGGTTTGGTGGCCATCACGCCAGCAGCAGGCAACGTCGGTTTGGGCGGTGCTTTGATCATTGGTTTCATCGGCGGTTTTGCTTGCCTGTGGGGTGTGAATGGTCTGAAGAAAATGCTGGGCGCTGACGACTCGCTGGACGTGTTTGGTGTGCACGGTGTGGGCGGTATCGTGGGTGCTCTGATGACGGGGGTGTTCAACTCGCCCGCTTTGGGTGGTCCCAGCGCTGTGGGTGATTGGGTCACCGTGGCCATGGTCACGCCAGACGCTTACTCCATCGCTGCACAAGTGTGGATTCAGGCCAAGGCTGTGCTGCTGACCATCGTCTGGTCGGGTGTGGTCTCGGTCGCGGCCTACAAGA
>NKIP01000025.1 GCA_002256145.1 Comamonadaceae bacterium PBBC1 | reverse complement strand
GTGGTGGTGGTGGTGGCGGGGGTGGGGGTGGGGGTGGGGGTGGCGTCACCGATCCCGCGCCAGGCCCAGGACCGACCAAGGGGGGCGCAGGTGTGCCGAGCAAGGCGGTGGGGTCGAGCAGGTTTTTGTCGCTGAAGGCGATGTATTCAATGCCGGTCAACCAGTCGCTGCCCTCTGCCCCCGAAACCAGGGTTTTGCCCCCCGATGTGGTGATGACATAGGCGCTGGACAAGCCCTGAAAAACCGCCCAATCCAATCCGTCACCGCCATCCAGCGTGTCGTTGCCCAAGCCGCCAAATAAAGTGTCATCACCTTGCTGAGCCAGCAGTTGGTTGTCGAGGTTGTTGCCTTGCAGGCGGTCGTTGCCGTCGCCAGTCACGGCATTTTCTATCGCGCTGGCTATGCCAATGGTGATGAACTTCACGCCGCCCAGGGTGGAGTTGGCCCCCAAATTGAGGTCCAGCAACACATCTTGGTACAGGGCAGCACCGTCGATCCAGTCCACCCCCCCGTTGGTGTCGATCAGGTTCACCCGCTGGGTCTGGCCCGCTTGGGTCTGCAGGATTAAAACTTCATCGGTGTAATGGTAAATGTCGTTCACATTCACGGCTGCACCAAAGCCCGTCAACGCCACGGTATTGAGCGTGCCCGTTTCGCCCAGCCCCGTGTCTTGCATGCGCAGCGACCAGGTGCCCGCCATTTGCTCGCCCCGCAGGCCATCCAGACCAAAGGCGTAAGACAGACCCAAGTCAGAAGTCGACACCGTGCCCGTGGTGCCGTTGTAGAGGTTCATGCTGGTGCCCGACGGCGAGACCAATTGAATGCGCAATTGCGTCAAGTTGGCGTGCGTGAAATTGACTTCCAGAGAAACATGCTCCAAAGACATGTTTTGCGTCACGTTGAAGTTGTAGATCAGCGTGCCGCCATCGACCATGGCCATGTTGGCACTGATGAGGCCGGTGCTCAATGTTTGCTCGTTGGCCGATGTTTGCGCTTGCGGCATGAACAGGCTCCAGACCTCGGCCATGCGCACGGCGTTGTAGGCGTTGACCATGCCGTAGCCATAGTCTTCGCTGTAGTGCAGTCCGCCGCCGTTCCAGTTGTTGGCCTTGTTCCAGCGCCAGCCAAAGTGTTCGGTGTTGGCCGGACCGCCATAAATGCTGCCCGTGCCAATGGCGCTCAAAGACAAAATGGCATGCACATCGCGCCAGCCCAAAAGCGGGTTGGCATCCAAAATCAGCGCCACCACCCCCGTCACAATGGGCGCAGAAGCCGAGGTGCCACCAAAGGTGTTGGTGTAATCGCCGTTCAACAGGCCGTCATAACCCACACCCAAGCCGGTCACATCGGTGGTCACCGAGCCGGCTGGGGCGCTGACCAAAATGTGCGCCCCATAGGTGGAATAACTGGCAATGTAGCCATCGGCCGCAATGGCGGCCACTGTGACGCTGTGCTGGGACGCGTCCAGTCCGTCACCGTTGCCATTGGCGTCGTAATTGCCCGCCGATTTGACGGTGATAGTGCCCAAACCCTTGCGCCCAAAAACCGCTGCATTGTGAAACTTTTGAACATCGGCCAAGGTCAAAAAATTGGCCACGGCACCGTAGCTGTGGTTGGTGACATCAAAGTTCTGCAAACCGTCCAAGGTCAGCAAGTAGCGGTCCCAGTTGAGGTTGATGTCATCAGGCCCCCCAAAAATGGTGACGCTGGTGATGCTGCCGTCAAACGCGACCCCCACCCCGCCCAGGCCGTTGTTGTCTGCGGCGATCAAACCGGCCACGGCCGTGCCATGAATGTCAGCCGGGGTCAGTGGCAAGCCCGCGTTGATCTGACCGTTCACAGAGACCAAAAGCGAGCTGAAAAAATTGGCGCTCAAATCCCATTGGGTGGCTTGCACCCCAGAATCCCAAATGCCCACTCGGACACTCAAGCCCGTGTAATCGGCCCAAACCCGTTCCATGCCGACGGTGTTGTTGACCCCGGCAAAGCCCAGCTTGCCAATCATGGCCAGGTGCCACTGGGTGATGTACAGCGGGTCGGTGGGCGTTAATGTTGGAATGATCATCGCAAAGGCTCCTTGACTGAAATGTGTTCAACACGCAAGGTGGGGTAGGCCTGCATGCAGACCGACTGCGTTTCCCATCGACCTTGAAGACCCATCAAAATGCCGGGCGCAAAACCTTGCACACTCAGACCGGTCAAACTCACCAAATCTCCGCTTTCTGTACGAAACAACGGGCACACCACGCCACCAGGCACCACGACGCCGCGCAACAAAACAGGAGATTGGGAATAGGTGATTGTAGGAAATCCGAAAAAAAACGACATCCAAACCAAGAAAAACCACTTTTTTGACATTTTTTTATTGAAAATGTATTTTTTAGCTATTTGAAGATATTGATCATTTCATCACTTTGTATGCGCATTCTCTTCATTCACCAGAATTTTCCGGGGCAATTTCGCCATTTGGCCCCCGCCATGCAGGCGGCTGGCCACAGCGTGCGGGCCTTGGCCATACAAGGCAAAGGCTTGACGGGCGTGGACATGGTGCGGCACCAGCCCAATATGCAGCCCAGCAAAACGATTCACCCTTGGCTGGCCGAATTTGAGACCAAGCTGATCCGGGGCACCTCGGCACTTCAGGCCATGCTGGCCATGAAGCAACAAGGCTGGACCCCCGACCTGGTGGTGGCCCACCCCGCTTGGGGTGAGGCCATGTTCATCAAAGAGGTGTGGCCGCAGACCAAGGTTTTGGCATTTTTAGAGTTTTATTACAGCGCCACGGGCCGCGATGTGGGCTTTGAGCCGGGCATGCAGACCGTCAACATGGACATGCTGGCGCAGCTGCGCTTGAAAAACATGACCCACATGCTGGCTCTTGAATGCATGGACCACGGCATGGCCCCCACCCATTGGCAGCGCAGCACTTTTCCCAGCGCATGGCAAGACCGGATTGATGTGGTGTTTGACGGCATCAACACCCAAGTGGTGCGGCCCGATGCCAAGCCCCACATGCAGCTGCAACACGCCGACGGCACAGGCCACCGCATTCAGGTGGGCGACGAGGTGCTGACTTTTGTGGCGCGGCAACTCGAGCCTTACCGGGGTTACCACCAGTTCATGCGGGCTTTGCCCAAAATCCAGGCCCAACGGCCCCAAGTCATCACCTTGATCGTGGGCGGCGACGGCCACAGCTATGGCCAGGCGGCCCCTCAAGGCAGCAGCTGGAAAAACATTTACCTCAACGAAGTCAAAGACCAGCTGGACCTGTCGCGCATTTATTTTCTGGGCACTTTGGCCTATGAAAACTACCTCAAGGTTTTGCAGCTGTCGGCTTGCCATGTGTATTTGACTTACCCCTTTGTGCTGTCCTGGAGCTGCGTGGAAGCCCTGAGTGCAGGCTGTGTGGTGGTGGGTTCGCGCACCGCCCCGGTGATGGAGGTGATTGAAGACGGCCACAACGGTGTGTTGGTGGATTTTTTTGACACCGAAGCCTTGGCCGACAAAGCCAGCCATGTGCTGGCCCACCCCCAGGCCTACCAAACCCTGCGCCAACACGCCCGAGACACCGCCGTGTCGCGCTACGACCTGCACACCCAGTGCTTGCCGGCCCAACAAAAGTTGCTGACCTCATTGGTGTCTTAAGTGAACCCTCGGACAGTCCCCCCTTGTTGAGGCCCAATGACATGAACGCGCCGACAGACGCATTGCGCCATCCCGGTCTCTTGGCATCAATTCGTCGGTGGGTCATTGCGCCATCCCGGTCCCTTGTAGGAGCTAGCCCTGCTAGCGATAAACCGTTATGGACCACCACCGTCCCCATCGCCAGCAGGGCTGGCTCCTACAAAAAACCGAACACCATCGCCAGCAGGGGTGGCTCCTACTGATGAGGCATCGCCCTGGGGGCGGGGCTCCCACAGAAAATGTGGGGCCCCAGGTGGGTCAGATCACCACGTTCAAGTTGCCGTTGGTCAAGGTGATGCTGCCAATGGTGGTCACGCCCACGAGTGAGAACAGCACGTCGTTGGCGGTCACACCGGCCACACCATCGGACACCAGCAAATTGAAGTTGCCTGTGTTGCCCACTCGGAACAGGGCCATTTCACCGACTGCATCGCCTGCTGCGGTAAATCGGGCGGTGATGTCGTTCAGCGCATCGGCCATGGTGGTGCCGGAGTTGTTGGCAAAAGTGGCCACGCCCGTGGTTTGGCTGATGCTGGCCTGGGCTGCTGTGGCCGCTGCCGCAGACCCACCCAAGGTCAAGTTGACCGTGTAGTCCAACACATCGCCGGTGCCCAAAGCGCCTTTTTGATAAGCCTGAATGACATCGCTGGTGGCCAAGGTCTGGCCCGTGTCGCCTGCAGCAAAGCGGAAGGTGTCTGCACCCGCGCCGCCGTCCAGCGTGTCAACACCTGCACCCGCCGTCAAGACGTCGTTACCCGCCCCGCCCAGCAAGGAATCGTTGCCCAGTCCCCCGTCAAGCACATCGTCACCTGCACCACCTTCCAAGGTGTCGTTGCCACCATTGCCTGTCAGGGTGCTGGCCAATGCGCTGGCTTGCATCAGGTTGGCACCGTTGTTGCCCACAATGAGCAGACCGTTGCCGACATTGCGGGCGTCGACGTTGATCGCAGCGGTGCCGGTGGTCACAGCCAGCGCTGCAGTGCCGGTGCCCAGGCTGACTTGTTCCAGCCCAGTCACATTGGCCCCCAGCACCCAGCTGCCCGCCGCCACGTCGGCGATTCGCAGTTCGTCAACACCGCTTGTGCCGTTGTCGTTGATCTGCTCGTTGGCGGCGAAGTCGGCCAAGGCATTGAGCAAATAGAGGTCTGAACCCTCGCCGCCATTCAAGAAGTCAGTGCCAGCGCCACCTGTGAGGGTGTCGGCCCCCAAGTCGCCCGTCAGCACATCGTTGCCAGCACCGCCGTCGATGACGTCGTTGCCTGTCGTGCCATTGACTAAATCGGTGGCCGTGGTGCCCACAAAACTGGTGGTCTGCATCTGGAAGACGTCGTCGTTTTGAATCGTGGCTTGGGCCTGTGGTGCCAACACCAGTGCGCCAGGCAGAAGGCTGGTCAAGCGAACCTGGAAGACCTGGTCGGCCTCCCAGACGGTGTCACCCGCCACGTCGATCACAAGGGTCTTGACGCTTTCCCCCACGCCGAATTCAACCGTACCTGTCAACGAGGTGCCCGCCGCCAGATCGGTGAGATCCGCTGCATTGACGCCATTGAATTCGATCTGGTAACCCACACTGGTGGCTTGCGTGGCGGGTTGGCTCAGGCGCACTTCAAAAACCATGGCGGTGTTGCCCGCTTGGCCTTCCAGCACCACACCGTTGACCGCCTGGATGGAGGCAAGCAAGGGCAAGGTGATGGTTTGGTCCGAAAAGCGCAGGGTTTCCACATCGACCAGGAAATCAACGCCGTCTGAGCCACTGTTCAAATGGGTCAAGAAAAAGCCATTGCCCTGGTAGCGGATTTCATAGTCACTGGCCGCGCCACTGTACACCGCCACGTCCTGGCCTGCGCCACCGTTTAAGGTGTCGTTGCCGCCTGCGCCAGTCAGGGTGTCGTCGCCGTCCAGGCCCAACAGTTGGTTGGCTGCGGCGTTGCCCGTGAGGGTGTTGCCCAAGGCGTTGCCGGTGCCGTCAATGGCGGCCAAGCCGGTCAAGCTCATGTTTTCTACCCCGGCGGCCGGGGCCAGCGCCAGCGAATAGCTGACCGAGGTCAGCACCGTGTCCACGTCGGTGATGGCGCCTTGCAATTCGTCCACGGTATCGCCCACGGCATCGACGATGTAGGTGTCGTTGCCGGTGCCGCCTTGCATGGCGTCGTTGCCCAGCCCACCGTCGAGCGTGTCATCGCCTGCGTTGCCCACCAGGTTGTCGTTGCCAGCGCCACCTTGCAAAGAATCGGTGGCATCGGTGCCCGTCAAGCTGTTGGCCCCGCTGTTGCCCACCAGGGTCAAACCGGTGCTCACGGCTGCGGCGTTGATGTTGATGGCGGTGGTGCCGATGCCTACAGCCTGGGCCGCAGTGCCGGTGCCAATGACCACGCGTTCAATGCCCGCCAGCGATGTGCCCAGCGTCAAGGTGCCTGCGGCCGTGGCGGTGTAACGCAGTTCGTCCACATCGGCTTGCCCGGTGCCGGTATCGGCCATCACTTCGGTGGCGGGCATGTCGGCCAGCGCCGCCACGATGTACAGGTCAGAGCCTGCCGCCCCATTGAGCGTGTCGGCCCCGCCTGCACCCGTGAGGGTGTCGTTGCCAGCACCGCCCAAAATCACGTTGGCAGCGGCACTGCCGACCAGGGTGTCGTTGAAAGCACTGCCCACCAGGTTTTCGATGTTGCTGATCGTGTCGGTGCCAGCGCCCACCGTGTTTTGCGCGGTGGTGGTGGCCAGGTTGACGCTCACGGCCAGGGTGGCGGTTTCGTAGGTGACGGTGTCGGTCCCCCCTTCGCCGTTCAATATGTCATTGCCGTCACCGCCCAACAGGGTGTCATTGCCAGCACCACCAAGCAGGCTGTCGTTGCCAATGCCGCCATCCAGGATGTCGTTGGCGTTGCCACCGTTCAAGGTGTCGTTACCGCCCAGGCCGCGCAAGTAATCGGCCGTCGCCACGCCGGTCAAGGTCTGCGCGGCGGCTGTGCCCGTGAGCACCGACAAAGTGCTCGCTGCACTGCGGTTGCCAGCGGCATCGACCACCGAGGCGCTGACCACTTGGGTGCCTGCCGTATTCAGGGCAGCGGGCCAGGGCAGCGTCCACTGGCTGCCTTGCCAGACAAAACCCGCTAGCGGATTGCTGGAGGCATAAGTGACGCCAGCCACCACCACTTCCAGCACATCGTTGGCTGTCAAAACAGAGGTGCCAGACAACGCTGGCAAACCGGCCGCAAATGCCACCACCACGGTCGATGTGGCGGGGGTCACGGTGTCGACCGTGAACTTCGACTCGATCGATGAGGCGCTGTTGCCCGCTGCATCCGTGGCGGTCACGGTGTACACATAACTGCCCTGCGCCAAAGTGGGCGTGAAGGTGAAGACACCGGGTGCCGTCTCTTGCGCGTTGCCCACAAAACTGCCTGACTGAAAGACCGTGACGGTTGCGCCGGCCTCGGCGGCAATGCTGAGCGTGGGCGTGGTGTCGTTGGTGAAGCCATTTGGTGCAACCGGGCCTTGGACCGGGTTGGTGTTGTCGTTGACCGTGACCACGGGCGTGACGGGGGCCAAGGTGTCGATCACGATGGCCCGGGTGTCGGCCAAGGTGTTGGGCAGGTCGAGCGAGACCATGGCATTGCCTGCCAAGTCGGTGGGCAAACTGGCGTTCACACCGGGCGTGAAGCCGGTGATGGCCAGATCGAGCGTGTTTTGACCCTCTGCCACGGTGTAGCTGCCCGTCAGGCGGGTGCCCTGTACATCAGCGGTCAACAACACGGTGGCACCTGTGCTGAGCTTGACTTCCACCTGCGCACCTGCACGAATGGTTTCACTGGTGACTGCGGACAGGTTGATCACCGAGCCCGCTTTGTAGGCGCCATCGGCGGTGGAGGATTCGAAGGACACCACCGTCGGGGCGGTGTCCTCGAGCACCAACTCGGCCGAGCTGGGGTCTTGGCGCGTGTTGCCCGCCAGATCGGTGACCACGACCGCCACCTCGTAGGTCTGGTTCATGGTCAAGGCGGGCAGCTGCAAGTTCCATGTGGTCACGCCTGCGTTGGCGGACAAGGTCATGCCATTGCCCTCAACGCCTTCGTAGATCACGCCATTGACCTTGACCACAAAGGTTTCACCCGTGCCCAAGGTGACCCAACCGGTGACCACAGGCGAAATGTCGTTGGTGATGAGTGCTTGCAGCGTGGGCTGCAAGGGGGCCACGGTGTCGATGACAAAGGTGTCGGTGATGGCCGACCAAGCACTGTTGTTGCCTGCCTTGTCGGTGGACACCGCAAAAAAGCGGTAGCTGCCATCGGCCAGGCCGACGTCCAGCGTCACTTCAAATTGCCCCGACGTGGCGGTCTCGACCGCCAGGCCCACAAACACGGGCGCTTGGGGCGTGCCGGTGTAAACGCGCACGGTGGACCCCGTCTCGGCGCTGAGCTGGAACACGAGGGTGTTGTCGTCGGTGTGACCTTCTCCCACCGTCAGACTCAGTGGGCCGGTGGTGGGCCCCACGTTGTCCAAAATGGCCGTGATCACCGGCACGACAGGTGCGGTGGTGTCCACCACAATGGCGCTTTGGTCGGCAATGTTGCTGCTGCCGGGCATGGTGAAGGTCAGCGACATGGGGGTCCCGGCCATGTTCTTGGGCAGGGTGTCCGAGATGCCCGAATAACTCTCCACCGCCAGGTCGGCCGCCGTATTGCCCGCCTTGACCATGTAGGTGCCCACCAAAATCATGGAGGGCTGTTGGGTGGGCGTGGTGAGCGTGACCAACTCGCCAGTGGACAGCTCCACCTCGAGGGTGCCGCCGCCTTGGACCATCTCGCTCATGTCGGCAATGATGGAGATGGGTTGGTCTTGGCCGTAGGTGCCGTCAAGTGTGTTGGAGCGGAACCCCGCCACCATGGGCGCACTGGTGTTGACCACCAATTCGTTGCTGGTGCTTTCAACCGTCAGGTTGCCCGCGCGGTCCACAACAGAGGCTTGCACCGAGTAACTGCCTTCAACCAAACCTGACAAGGCCAAAGACCAGCTGTTGGCGGCCAGGTCCACACTGAAAGGCAAGGGGCTGGGCACAGGAACGAGGTTGGTGCTGTATTCCACCACGCCATCGGGCAGCGCAAGCGTTGGCCGCGCCACAACCCGGGCGGAATAACTCGCCTGGTCAAAGGTGACGGTGAGCGTCTCGCCCACTTGCAAAGCCGCCAAACCGGTGACCAGGGGGTCAGTTGAACTGGTTCTGAGCGCGTCGACTTTGGGAGCCACTGGGGCGGTGAAGTCGATGGTCAGCGCTGTGGCCAAAGAGGCGTCGCTCACGTTGCCCGCTGCATCGACCGCGCGAACGGTGAATTGGTATTGGCCCTCGCCCAAGGCGTAGCTGGGGGTGAAGCGGTATTGCACCAAGCCTTGCACCGGCTCACCGACTTGTTCGATGGCGCTGCCGATGTAGCGGCCCAGGTTGTACACGTCCACCGTGACACCGGACTCGGCAGAGATGGACAGTGTGGGACGGCGGTCGTTGGTGATCAGATCCGTCAAATTGCCCACCATCGGCGAGACATCGTCATAGATCAGCCCAATGCTGGGTGTGTTGGGTTTGACCGTGTCGATCAGCAAGTTGCGCGATGCCGGGATGTTGCTCAGGTCGTCGACCGCCAAGTCAATGGATGTGGCCGCGCCAGGCACCACCACGTTGCCAGCCAGGTCTTGGGCACTGGCACTGGGCACGTAACTGGACACGCCCAAGCTGGCCACCGAATCGCCTGCACCGATCACGTAGGTGCCGCGCAAGACGTTGGAGGTGGTGCCCGCCTTGAGGGTGATGACATCGCCGGTGTTGAGGGTGACGTCGATGGCGGCACCTGCCACCACCACCTCGGACAGGGTGGCCGTGATGATGAGGGTGTCGCCGTTGCCGTAGCTGCCGTCGGGCGCGGTCGAGCTGAACAGCAAAACCGTGGGGGCCGTGGTGTCGATCTGGATTTGACGCGCATCGGCGATGTTGATCGCGGGCAGTGCAAACTCGTCCATGGTGTTGCCTGCGGTGTCTTTGACGCTGCCGTTGGGCGCATTCGCATAGGACACCACGTTGAGCAGCTCAGTGGTCTCGCCTGCGGCCACGGTGTAGTCCCCCGTCAGCAGCGTGCCCGCGCTGTTGGCACGCAAGACCACTTGTGCGCCGGTGTCCAGCAGCACCGCCATCTCGGAGCCTGCCTGCACCGACTCGTTCACGGTGGCGGTCAGGGTCACCACATCGCCGCTGTTGAACAGGCCCGAGGCGGTGGTGGCCCCAAATGACACCACCCGCGCCGGGGCGATGTCGGTCATGGGCAAATTGCCCACGGCCACGGTGCCTGCGTTGCCGCTCAAAAACTGCACTTGCTCGACGTCGACCAAGGCCGTGTAGTTGCCGCCTGCGCCACGCACGACCAACAGGCCCGAGACCCGGTCGATCACAAAGCTGTAGTCGGTGATGGCCCCGGCAAACACGGCCACGTCGCTGCCGCCACCGCCCACCAAGGTGTCTTGGCCTGCGCTGGCAATCAGGGTGTCGTTGCCCAGGCCGCCATCGAGGCGGTTCGCCAAGGCATCGCCTTCCAGGGTGTCGTTGAAGCCGCCACCCAGCAGGTTTTCAATGCCAGAAATGCTGTCAGAGCCCTGGTTGCCTGTGGCCTGGCCGGTGCGCAGGTTCAGGGTGACGGCCGCTGTGGCTGCGCTGAAGTTGGCCGTGTCGATGCCCAAGCCACCGATCAGGGTGTCGTTGCCCAAGCCGCCAATCAGGGTGTCGTCGCCATCGGCACCGTCGAGCACGTTGGCATTGCCATCGCCCGAGAGTTGGTCGGCGAAAGAACTGCCCACCAGGTTTTCCATGCCCACCAAACGGATGATGCCGTTGGTGACGTCCTGGTTGCTGGCTTGGTTGGCCAGGGTCACCACCACACCGGCGGTCAGGCCGGCAAAGGTCACGGTGTCGGTCCCTGCACCGCCATCCAGGGTGTCGGCTGCGCTCAAGAGGTTGTTCAGCGCATTGGTGCCGCCGCCCACCAAGGTGTCGTTGCCTGCGCCACCGACCAGGTTGTCCGCACCGTTGGTGCCGACGATCAAATTGTCCAGCGCATTGCCTGTGCCGCTGAAGGTGGTGCCCAGCAATTGGCCGGCGCGGGTGCCCAACAGGTTTTCAACGTTGGCCACCAAGGTGTAAGTGGCCAAATCGGTGGACACTGTGTCGGTGCCTTGGCCAATGCCTTCGGTGACCACGTCACCCGCTGCGTTCACAAAGTAGGTGTCGTTGCCCAGGCCACCCGACATGCTGTCGTTGCCCGCACCGCCTTCCATCACGTTGTCATCGTTGCTGCCCACCAGGGTGTCGGCACCGGTGCCACCGATCACGTTTTCGATGCCAATCAGGGTGTCTGTGCCCGCCCCCCCACTGACCACGCCCGTGAGCAGGTTGACCGACACGGCGGCGGCCGTGCCCGCATAGGTGACCGTGTCAATGCCTGCGCCACCGGTCAGGGTGTCGTTGCCCGCGCCGCCATTGAGGGTGTCGTTGCCTGCACCGCCGTCCAGGCTTTGGTTGCCTGCTGCAGCGGTGAGCACGTTGTTCAGAGCGTTGCCCACGCCTGTAAAAGCACCTGTGCCGGTGTAGGTCAGGTTTTCCAGGTGCTCACCAAGTGTCCAGGTCGTCAGCGCCGAGGTCTGCACCGTGTCGGTGCCTTGGCCTGCGAGTTCAATCGCTTGGTCGGTGCTGGTGTCCACGGTGTAGGTGTCGTTGCCCAAGCCACCGGTCAAGATGTTCTGGCCGACCCCACCGATCAGGGTGTCGTTGAAGTTGCTGCCCACCACGTTTTCGATGTTGGACAGCGTGTCTGTGCCGGCCCCGCCCGTGACGGCGCCCGTGCTCAGGTTGACCGAAACTGCCGCCGTGGCGGCGGTGTAAGAGGCCGTGTCGATGCCCGCGCCGCCGTTGAGCGTGTCGTTGCCCAAGGCGCCGATCAAGGTGTCGTCACCGCCGCCGCCCAAGACCGAGTCGTTGCCCGCACCACCGTCCAACACGCTGTTGACCACCAAGCTGTCTGCCCCCCCTGAGAGGGTGTCGTTCAATGCGCTGCCCACGATGTTTTCGATCGAGACCAGGGTGTCGGTGCCTTCACCCGTGACGGTGCCCGCCTCCAAAGAGACCGAGACGGCTGTGGCCGACGCGGCAAACGACGCGGTGTCGGTGCCCTCGCCGCCGTCGAGTTGATCGTTGCCCAGGCCACCGATCAGGGTGTCGTTGCCTGCGCCAGCGGCCAGGCTGTCGTTGCCCGCCGCACCATCGAGCACGTTGGCATTGGTGTCGCCTGTCAATTGGTCGGCAAAGGCACTGCCTGTCAGGTTTTCGATGGACTCCAGCACATCGGTGCTTTGGCCTGTGGCCTGGGCAATGGTCAGCGCCAGGCTCACACTCACCCCGGCCAGCGCCCCTTGGTAAGTGGCGGTGTCGGTGCCCGTGCCGCCTTTGATCGTGTTGCTGCCCACGCCACCGGCCAAGGTGTCGTTGCCTGCACCGCCGTCCAGGCTGTCGTCACCGGCAGCGCCGTCGAGGTTGTCGCCGCCAGCGCCACCCATCAGGGTGTCCGCATGCTGACTGCCCACAATGGCTTCGATGGAGACCAGTTGGTCATTGCCCCCACCGCCCGAGGTGGTGCCGAGTGGGATCTTGACCACCACGCCACTGGTGGCTGAGGCATAAGACACGGTGTCAAAGCCATCGCCACCGTCCAGGCGGTTGTTGGCGGCATCGCCAATCAAGAGGTCGGCAGCCGTGGAGCCGATCACGTTTTCGATGTTGAGCAAGCTGTCGGTGCCCACACCGGTGGCCACGCCCGTGGCCAGGTTGACCGTGACGGCTGTGCCACCGGCATAGTTGACCGTGTCAACGCCTTGGCCGCCATTGAGGGTGTCGTTGCCCCCGCCACCGGTCAGGGTGTCTGAGCCGCCACGACCGAGCAAAAGGTCGTTGCCGTTGTCGCCGCTCAGGCTGTCGTTGCCCGCGCCACCGTCCAGTGTGTTGTCCGAGGTGCTGCCGGTCAGCGTGTCGGCAAACTGGCTGCCGGTGAGGTTTTCAAAACCACTCAAGCGGTCAGAACCCGCGCCTTGTGTGTTTTGTTGGGCCAAGGCCGACAAAGCGGCAATGGTGAACTGCGTGCCCAGCGAGACGCTGACCCCGCTTTGGGCACTGGCATAGCTGACCGTGTCAATGCCTGCGCCGCCGACCAGGGTGTCGTTGCCTGCGCCGCCTTCGAGGGTGTTGTTGCCCGCATCGCCTGTGAGCGAATCGTTGAAGGCACTGCCGATCAAGGATTCGATCGACTGCAGTCGATCGGCGCCCGCGCTGCCCGAAGACACGCCTGTGAGCAAACTGACGGTGACGCCCGCCGTGGCCGTGGCATAAGAGGCCGCATCAAAACCTGCGCCACCGTTCAGGGCATCGTTGCCCAGACCACCGATCAGGGTGTCGTTGCCGTCGCCGCCTTGCAAGTCATCGCTGGCCACGCCGCCCGAAATTTCGTTGTCCAGGGCATTGCCCACGCCACTGAAGCCCACCAGCGCCGAGGTGCCGGTGTAGACCAGGTTTTCCACCTCGGCATCGAGTGTGTAGTTGGTCAGACTGGTTTGAACCGTGTCGGTGCCCTCGGCAGCGAATTCCATGACGCGGTCGACCCGTTTGTCGGTCACCACATAGGTGTCGTTGCCCTCGCCGCCCGCCAGCACGTTGAAACCTTGCCCGTCGGACAAGAGGTCGTCGCCCAGCCCACCGCGCAAGGTGTCGTTGCCCAAACCGCCCAGCAGGGTGTCGTTGCCTTCTGCGCCATCGAGTTCGTCGTTGAAAGCGCCACCCACCATGCGGTTGGCCTGGTTGCTGCCAAAACCCCGGTGCGTCAGGTCCCCAAAAAATTCCAGGTTTTCAATGTTGTCAGCGCCCAGGGTGTATTCGCCCATCGAGGTGATGACGGTGTCGTTGCCTTCGCCAGGGCTCTCATCGATCACATCGAGTTGAGAGTTGATCACATAGATGTCGTTGCCCCGTCCACCGCGCAGGGTGTCGTTGCCCAAGCCACCGTCGAGCACGTTGTCGGCATCGTTGCCAATCAGGGTGTCTCCGCCCGAGCCACCGATGACCCGCTCGATGGAGACCAAGGTGTCGTTGCCTTGGTTGCCCGAGACGGTGCCCAAGACCAAATTGACGGTGAGCGCTCCGGCAGCACTGGTGTACGAGGCCAGATCGGAGCCTTCGCCTCCATTGAGCACATCGTTGCCCAGTCCGCCCACCAAGGTGTCGTCACCCGCGCCACCGGTGATGACGTTGTCCAGCGTGTTGCCTTCGCCATAAAAACCAATGGGACCGGTGTAGACCAGGTTTTCGATGTTTTGGCCCAGTTGGTAGGTGGACAGCGAGGTGCGCACCGTGTCGATGCCTTGGCCAGATGCTTCGGTGACCTTGTCCAGCAATGAGTTGACCAGGTAAACGTCGTTGCCCGCACCGCCTGACATCGAGTCATCGCCCGCGCCACCGTCGAGGGTGTCGTTGCCATCGCCACCCGACAAGGTGTCGTTGCCCGAGCCGCCTTGCAGCATGTTGGCCAGGGTGTTGCCTGTGCCGGTGAAGTTGCCCACGCCGGTAAAGACCAGGTTTTCAACGTTGTCGGCCAACGTGGTGTAGGCGTTCAAACGGGTGCGGATCGTGTCCAGGCCTTGTCCGGCCAACTCGGTGACCACATCGCTCAGGCTGTCGACGGTGTAGGTGTCGTCGCCCAGGCCACCTTGCAAGGTGTCGTTGCCCGCGCCGCCATCGAGTTGGTTGTTGGCGTCACTGCCCACCAAGGTGTCGGCACCCGATCCGCCGGTGGCGTTTTCAATGGACACCAGCGTGTCGGTGCCTGCCGCACCACCCGTTTGACCCGCCAGCACACCCCCCACTGTCACGGCAGACAGGTTGACGGTGACCTCAGCGACTGTGTCCGCATAAGAGGCTGTGTCGGCACCGGCACCGCCATCGAGCCGGTCGTTGCCCAGCCCCCCCACCAAGGTGTCGTCGCCGTCTGCGCCGTTCAAGGTGTCGGCACCGCCACCGCCCGTGAGGGTGTTGGCCAAAGCGTTGCCCGTGCCCTGGAAGGCGGCGGCGTTGGTGTACACCAGGTTTTCAAGGTGGTTGGCCAAAGTGAACACCGTAGAAGCCGTGCGCACCGTGTCGATGCCTTCATTGGCCAACTCGGTGATGGTGGAGCCCGCGATCACGGTGTAGGTGTCGTCGCCCGAGCCACCCACCAAAGTGTCCACGCCAGCCGTGTCGGTCAGGGTGTCGTTGCCCACGCCGCCTTCGAGCAGGTCGTTGCCCGCAGCGCCGAGCAAAGTGTCGTTGCCTGCGCCGCCCGACAAGGTGTCGTTGCCCGCTCCGCCATCCAGAGAATCATTGCCCAGACCGCCATCGAGTCGGTTGGCTGTTGTGCTGCCGATCAGCACATCACTGGCATCGCCGCCGATCAGGTTTTCGATGGCGGTCAACACGTCCAGGCCTGCACCACCATTGGCGCGGTTACTGGCCACCGTCAAGCCCAGTGCGGTGACCGACGCGTTCGACAGGTTGGCCACAACGGCTGCCGCTGTGCCCGCGAAAGAGGCGGTGTCGATGCCCGCACCGCCGTTCAATGAATCGTCGCCCAGCCCGCCGATCAGGGTGTCGTTGCCGCCACCCCCGGTCAAAGTGTCATTGCCAGCTTGACCATCCAGCACGTTGTCCACCAAGATGGCATCGGCACCACCAGACAGGGTGTCGTTGAAAATGGTGCCGACCACGTTCTGTATGCCAACCAAGATGTCGAGACCGGCGTTGATGGTGTTTTGCGCTGTGGCCAAACTGAGGTCGACCGCCACACCGGTCACGCCAGGCGTGGCCCCGTTGGCACCGGCAATCAGGGCCGTGCTGTTGGTCGTCAGGTAGCTGACGGTGTTGTTGCCTGCGCCGCCTTGCACAAGGTCGTCGCCCAGGCCTCCGACCAAGGTGTCGTTGCCCGCACCGCCGTCCAGGGTGTCATTGCCCACGCCACCGTCGAGCATGTTGGCCGTGTCGTTGCCCGTGAGGGTGTCATCGAAGGCACTGCCCACCACATTTTCAAAGCCAGACAACAAATCCCAGCCGGCATTGATGGTGTTTTGCGCCTCCAGGATCAAGAGGTTCACGGTCACGCCCGTCACATTCGGCGTGGGTGGCCCCAACACATTGATGGCCGTGGCCGCAGTGCTGGTGGCGGTGCGATAAGTGATCGTGTCGATGCCATCGCCGCCGGTCAGCACGTCCATGCCCGGTCCTGCGGTGGTGGGGTCCCACACGTCGCCACCCCAAAATCCGCCGACATAGGTGTAACTGACGCCATCCGGGTTGAGCGCCCAGCCTTCGTAGGCATAAGTGCCATTGGCCTGCAGCAACCACTGCCCGGTGCCGTCGCCGCCTTCGATCGTGTCGTTGCCCAAACCCCCGTCGATCATGACGGTCGAGGTGCGGAACAAGGGAAAAGCCACCGTTCCGAAATTGATCTGAATGCCCAACTCGTTGTTCAGGGTGCCCAACTGCAGTGGCAAATTGGCACCGCCACGGATGTTGTCGTTGAAGCGCGAGCCAATGACTTCTTCGATGCTGAGGAACAAATCGGGCACAGGTGGCGCTGGCACGGGGGCCAGTACCGGCGCAATCGGGTTGAGGTCAATGTCAATGCCCAAGCGGTCAGGCCCCGTGCCAGCGCCAGCGCCCGCGCTGGCGGAGTAATCCACCACGTCATGGTCCATGCCACCGTCCATGGCATTGAGAAAGCCAATGTCCGAGGCGTCCATGACAAAGCGGTCATTGCCAAAACCACCGGTCAGGAGGTCGCTGCCCAGACCGCCATAGAGCACATCGTCACCCTCGGCGCCGTCCATGATGTCCGCACCACCGCCACCAAACAGGGTGTCGTTGCCCAGTCCACCCGTCAACACATCGGCATCGCCATTGACGTCCATGACCTCGACCATCACGCCGTTGACGAGGTTGATTTGAATGGCACCAGAGTCACCATAGATGACGTCGTTGCCCGCCGCGCCATTGACCGCATCAGGGCCCAAACCGCCAAACAACAGGTCATTGCCGTCACCACCAAAAACCTGGTCAGCCCCGCTGCCAGCGTGGATGGTGTCGTTGCCTGCATCGCCCCAAATCAGGTCAATGCCCTGCGCGTCGGTGATGAGGTCATCGCCATCACCACCGTGCAGAAAATCATTGCCATCACCACCTTCGATGGTGTCGTTGCCGCCGTCGCCCCAGACCGTGTCGTTGCCCCCTTGGGCGTTGATGTGTTCGGCCACGTTGGTGCCGCCAATCATCTCGCTGGCGTTGCCTTTGAGCGATGCGGTGTTGTTGGGGCTGTAGACGCCACGGGCATCCAGGTACTCGCCTGGGTTGCCATAAAAAGTCCAGCCGGTGTTGTCGCTGCCCACCCAGCCGGCTTTGTTGACTTTGACCCAATTGCCCTCGACATCCATCACCGTGGTGGTGGTGCGCTGAAGTGAGGACAAGGTGCCGAAAGTTTCTGCAGTCGTGCCGGGCGTGCCGATCTCCACGTACTGATCGGGGACAGAAAAAATATCGGAGTACAAGTGCTTGACCCCGGTCGAGCGCATGACCAGATCCGAAAAAAGCTGACTTTCAATTTCCACCAGCAAGTCTGTGCCGGCCAAGCGGGACAAGTAATAAAAACGGTCTGCGTTTTGCAGCTTGATCATCTGGGTCGCAAAGATGAAGTCAAAGGTGGCCCCCAGCATGCCGCCGGGCACCTTCTTTTCGGCCAGACCGCCGATCCAGAAATCGACGTTGTTGAGCCCGAAATTCCCTCCCATGAAGGCATCGTCGTTGATGGCCGAGCGTGCCGATTCGCGCAAAGCCTGCGCGTACAGTTGGCGACTGGCCTCGTCTGGACTGTCGCGCAGGGTGTCCCAACCGGCCAGGCCGTCCACCGGGCGCTGTATGCCCGACACCAGAGGGTCCAGATCGCCGTAAGTGTCCAGCACCACATCCCGCGCGTAGGCCATGATGAAGTTTTCAAGCGACTCGGGGTGCAACAAACTGGCAGCAAACTCATCCCAGGTGTCGTGCGGCTTTAAAGACGACAAACCGGTGCTGGCATACAAGGAGGCACGCACCTCGTTGAGAGAGCCCATGCCCGTGTCACGGCCCCGCACGATGTTGAGGGTGGCCAAGTCCAGCGGCAAGCCCACCAGGTTGTTGCGCAAAGCGCCGGTCACCCATTCGTCAATGGCGTTGCCCACTTGGCCCGACATGCCCAGGGCCACCTGACCTGCCGTGTCGGTTTTGTAGGCCAAGGGGTTGATGAAGGCCTGGATCAAGCCCATCGAGTTGTCTTGGCCGTTGGACAGGCCCGTGAGGGGGTCGTAACCGGTCATGGCCACGGTTTCGGTCAGCATGGAGTGGCCAAAGCGGTAAACCGCGTGCGCAAACTCGGCCGAAATGGCCGGGTCAATGGTGACGTCGTAACCTGCAAACAAATTGATGTTGGGGCTGAACTTGCGCACAAACTCGCCAAAAATCATGTGCTGGTATTGCATTTCGCTGACGAGTTTGGCGGCTTGGAAAATGTCCTCGCCAGACCAAATGCGACCGTTGACCTGTTCGGTGTAGGTGCCATCGGCATTGAGCGTCATGCGCGACTTGAGGTCCGCCACCACGCTGTTGTGTTCGGCATGGAACACGTCGTGGATCATGGTCAAACCCACGTTTTCGTTGGTTCGCCCATCGCCCGAAATCAGGTGGGCATCGAGCAAAGCACGCGCCTCGGGGTTTCCAGCCGACAGGTCGCCGGTGGTGGGGTCAATGGTCCTCAAAACGCCGTGCGCCATGTCGTCCAAAAACGCGTGCCCTGTGGTTTGCAGCAGCAGTTGGCCTTGAATGGCTTGCAGCTCAACCCCCGTGATGGCTTGCGTGGAGCCATCGGCCAGCAATTTCAAAGCCAGGGTGTTGGCCGAGATGAAGCTGTCTTGCACATAGTAGATGTCGCCACTGACTTTTTCTCGTGCCACGAGCCACATGCCTGAAGCGTCCATGAAGGGCACGCCTTCAGCGCCCAAACGCACCACTGGAATGTCGGCCACATCTTTGTCGTGCAAAACGATGTTGACGACACGCGCGTTTTGCACGGTTGATTTCCAGGTCGCCATGCCATCGGCCCGGCCGTCGTTGTCCTTGTCTGCACCCCCGCTGAGCAGGCGGCCCGTGATTTCATACCGGCCATTGACCTCTTGGTATTCGCGGATGAAGGCGGTGTGGCTGGCCACTGACCCATAAGACTGGCTCAGGTCCACAAACGGCGAGGTGAGGTTGACGCTTTCGTTGGCCTGGTAGTCCAGCACCAAACGGCCCTGTGCATCCAAAGAGGCACTGATGCCTGTGGGCTTGGACTGGGCGTTGATGGCCGCCACCACGTCGGCCGTGGTGGCCCCGGGCTGAATGTTGATGGCGATGCGGTTCAAGATGAGCACGCCACCCAAGATGATGTCCGCTTGAATGGGTGCAACCCCCACCACACGGCCGACCGTGACGCCCGGGTCACCGGCCACATAACGGTCTTCGGTCAGGCCCAAGGCCTGCACCAGACGGTCTGTGCTGGCCTCGTTCACATCGACGTGGACCGTGTTGGTGCGATCAGCCAGGATGAAGTTTTTGTACCCCACAATCTGATCACCTTGGTAGATGGCGTTGTCAGGGTGGTTGTACAGTGGGTCACCGGGCAAGAGCGGCACCAAAATCATGCCATCCGCGCCCTTTTTGACGAAATCCAGTCCGTGGTCAAAAAACTGGCCCAGCAAGGTGGTGATCGAACTGTAGGGTAAGGGGTTGGTTGCGTCCAGGGTCACCGGAGAAATGCGCCCACCAGGTGTGGCGTAGGGATCATCCAGAACAGCCAGTTTTTGCTGCCCGGCCGTGGTGTAACCCAATGCCGACAAGGCCTGCGAAGATTGATCCGACACCAGATTGCTGATGGTCCTGGCCGAGCTGTCCACCAGATTGACATCCCGCACGGCATAGCTGACCGGCACCGGCACCACCTGCGGTCCGCCGGGGCCAAAGCTGAAAGTGCCCTCTGCTTGCTTGAATACGGCCGGTGTTTTGCGTACAAAAAGCTGGTCGGTAGCTCCAAAAAATGGGTTGTTGAGGTTGTTGCCGATGCCCCCCACATCTCGAATGCCAAACGGGTCAAGGATGGTGCCAAAAGGCGCATTTCGGGGGTCATTTTGGGGCAAGTTGAGTTGGGCCCACAAAAAATCCAAATCCGCCAAAGTCAACTTGATACCCATGATTAACTCGCTTTAATCAAAATTAGAAAAATTATCATTTTGAGTGGTATTGACCCTGGTCAACCCTAGGTTTTCCCTATAAAAATGCCAAAACAACAAATGTTTTGTACGAACACCGTCTGTCATCTCCGTGTCCGTCACCGCCTTTCATTGCCTAGCAGTGCCGGAAGTCGGGCCATTTCGGCGAATAGCAGGGCTGGCTCCTACAAAAAAACCGAACACCATCGCCAGCAGGGCTGGCTCTTACAAAAAAATTTAAAACTGTCTGCCTTGCCTTGAAAAGTCTCAAACGTTGTAAAGCATGCAGTTACACCTTGACTGCACACAATTCGTTTGCTGACCACGCCATTGGGGATACAATAAAATTGTGATTTTTAACAAAATAATCAATTTAACTTCCCAACCCAATGTTTTCAGGACTTTTTCAACCCAAAGACATTGCCATTGATCTGGGGACTTGTAATACCTTGATCTATGTGCGTGGACAAGGCATTGTTTTGGATGAGCCATCGGTGGTGGCCATTCGGTCTGAAGGTGGGCCTTTGGGGAAAAAATCCTTGCAGGCTGTGGGCAGCGAGGCCAAGGCGATGTTGGGCAAGGTGCCTGGCAATTTGTCAGCCACTCGCCCCATGCGCGGGGGGGTGATTGCTGATTTCGCCTTGACCGAACTCATGCTCAAAGAATTCATTCGCAAAGTTCAACCGAGCAAGAGGCTTTTTAGATCACTTCCCAGAATGGTGATTTGTGTGCCGTGTGGCTCGACTCAGGTTGAAAGGCGTGCCATTCGTGAGTCAGCCTTGGCCACAGGTGCCAAAGAGGTTTTTTTGATCGAAGAGCCCATGGCTGCGGCCTTTGGAGCAGGCATGCCCGTGACCGACGCCACTGGCTCGATGGTGGTGGTCATTGGCGGGGGCAGCACCGAAGTGGGCGTTATCTCTGTGGGGGGCATGGTTCACAAATCCAGCATCCGCGTGGGTGGTGACAAGTTTGACGAGGCCATCATTACCCATGTGCGTCGCAACCACGGCGTGTTGATTGGTGAGCACACGGCAGAAAGCATCAAGATCACGGTGGGCTGTGCCATACCTTCCAAGCAAGTTTTGCAAATGGAGGTCAATGGTCGGCATATGGCCTTGGGGGTGCCGCGCAGCTTCACGATCAACAGCAATGAAGTGATGGCGGCTTTGACGGAGCCGCTTGGTCAGATCATTGAAGTGGTCAGAAACGCCTTGGAGAGCACGCCCCCTGAGCTGGGCGCAGACATTGCGAACAAGGGGATGGTGCTGGCCGGTGGCGGGGCTTTGCTGCGTGATTTAGACAAATTGTTGAGCGATGAGACCGGGGTGCCGGTATTCATTGCACCCGAGCCTCTGACCTGTGTCGCACGCGGTTGCGGTATGAGTTTGGAGCGTCTGAACGAACCTGCCAAGTTGTTCAGTTGAGGCGAGCACTGTGAACATGAATTTTTTGCTTCGTTTCTGGCTTTGTTCGTGGGTGGTGCTGTGGCCATTGACCAGCACACCCAACTCCTCTTTGACCAACGCTTCGCCCATGGCTGAGCCCGCATCGTTGGCCCAAGTGCGCGAGTTGATGCAGGCTGGACGCCTGGCCGAAGCGGGGCAAGAAATTGCACGTCAGCTGCAAAAGCCTGTAACGGACCCTCAATTTCAACTGCTGCAGTGCGTGGTCTTGGCCAACCAAAACCAAACGGCCAAAGCCATCACTTGCCTGAATGCCTTGGTCAAAGCGCAGCCGGACATGCTGGAGGCTTACAACAATTTGGGTGTGCTGCACGCCAGCTTGGGTCAACACGACGAAGCCAGACGTTGGCTGAATTTGGCCATGCAACGCGTGCCAGCGTTGTGGACGGTTCACCAGAACATGCAAAACCTGCAGGTCGAGGTCTCGCGCAAGGCGTATGCCAGTGCACTGCAGACCGAATTGCCCTTGAAAGCTGCAGCCCCCAAACTGACTTTGTTGGCCTCGACTTCGCTGAGCAGTCCGGAAAAAAAACCAAAGGTTGTGGCCAACGATGCCCCAAGCCCGGTAAAAGCTGCTTTGCCGCCCCCCGCTGCCGACTTGGTCGCAGCGCCTGCGAGCGCTGCGCCTGCCCCCCCTGTTCAGCCCTTGAAGCCAACGCCTGTCCCCGTCCAGACGACCGAGCAAGCGCCCATGAACGAGGAAACGCGCAAGCAGGTGCAATCGGCCATCGAAGCTTGGGCACAGGCCTGGACCGCGCAAAACATGACGCAGTATTTTGCAGCTTACACCCCGGATTTTTCTGCACCCAAGGGGCTTGGACGGGCCGCATGGGAAGCCGAGCGCACCTCGCGCATTGCGGGGCGACGGTTTGTTCGCGTGTCTGTGCGTCAATTCAGCTTTGAGAAAGTAGGCTCCAAGGTGGTGGCCCGTTTCAGCCAGGTTTACGAGTCCGACAACATTTTTTCGACCCACCGCAAACGTTTGGATCTGGTGCGCCATGAGGGCAACTGGAAGATCGAGCGTGAAAGCGTCATCGGTCAGTGAGCATGAATTCAAGACATATTTTCAGACCCCGCTCCAATTGGAGTCGACGGCTTTGGGTGTGGGTCATTCCTTTGTTGCTGGTGTTTGTGGCTTGGCCTGCCAAGAAAAACCCCGAAAAATCACCTGAAACCATTTGGTTGCCGCCAGTGGAATTGATTGAAAACATTCGCGTCACCCCCAAGAATTTGGACAAAAACAGCCCCCCGGTCAGTGACGAGAGTGCTTTGCGTCAAGCCATCACGCGCTGGAGCCAGACCTGGAGTGCACGGGATGTACCGGGCTATTTGAGCTTGTACAGTCCTGATTTTGTTCCCCCCAAAGGGATGAACCGCCAGCGTTGGGCCGAATTGCGTGGCGAGCGAATTTCGGGCAAAGAAAAGATCACGCTCACGGTGCAGAACCTCAAAGTCAAGATCAATGAGTCAAAGGCCGTCGTCAAATTCACGCAGGTTTACACGGATGAACGCTTGCGCAGACTCGATCAGAAAACCATGGTGTGGCAAAAAAGCGATGGCAAATGGTTGATTCAGAGTGAAACCACGGATTAAGCAGCATGGCGATCTTGCAACGGGTTCAATGGACCCTTTTCCAATTGGGTTTGGTCAAGACTTGGACTCAGGTTTTATTTTTGGCTTTGTTGCTGCTGGTCGCTTTGTGGGGCTTTTTGCGTCAAAGTGGTATGGACGCTGAAGCCAAATCGTCCAGTGAAATTGTTTTTTTGCCCTTTTTGAATGACAAAACAGGGCCTGCACCCGACTGGAACACCTTGTACGAACCCCAAGCGCTTGTTGCCCAAGCACCAGTGGGCAATGGTGTGGGTTGGGGCGTCAAAACCCAGCGCAAGACGCCGTCTGAAAAAGCGTCTGAAAGCGGCGAGACTTTGTTTTTGCAGACCTACCAATTGCTCAACTCGGGCAACCATGCGCAGGCTCTTGAAGTTGCACAAACCATGGTTGAGCGCTTTCCCAACTTTCAGCTCGGTCAGCTGATGTATGCGGATCTGATGGCTGGCTTTTCGGGGGGCATGCCAGAGCGCGAGGCTTTGCTGCAACAACCTGAAGTGCGCCGCCGTCTGAGCCAACTCAAAGCCGAAGCCTTGCAGCGCACGCGTCACCAGGACAAGACTTATTTTGTCGGCAAATATCCAGCCCCCCTGCGATATTTGTCACACAGTGTGTCCAAAGTGGTGGTGGTGGATGCGCAAAAATCGCGGCTTTATGTGCTGTCCAGGCCAACGGACGCATTGGGTGAAAGTAAGCTTCAAGTGGTCTTTGATGCCTATGTGTCCATTGGCAACAATGGGATGGGCAAATGGCGCGAAGGCGATGGCAAAACTCCGGCAGGGGTGTACTTTGTTCAAAAGCACCTGACTGATCCCATGCTGCCCGACCTGTATGGCTCGGGGGCACTGACTTTGGACTACCCCAGCCCGATCGACAAAGAGCTAAAACGAACCGGCTCGGGCATTTGGCTGCATGGCTCGCCCAGCGAGCAATATGCGCGTCCACCAACCGCCACCGATGGCTGTGTGGTGTTGGCCAATGACGACATGACGCGTTTGGTCCAACTGGGGCTCAAAGCGGACACCCCCGTGATCATTGCCGAACAACTGACTTGGCACGATGCGCCCAAGGCCTCGCCCCTGAAGGCCCCGCCCAAAAGCTGGCCTGAGCCGGAGGACATGCGCAAAACACCCGGCGATTGGCAGCTGATCTCGGCCTTTGAGTGGACGGACAAGCAGAACAATGTGGCGGTATTGAGCCACGAACTGCAAGCTCCGGGTCGCGCCCCCAAACGCCTGCACAGTTATTGGGTCATGGATGGAAAGCAATGGAAAGAGGTCGGTCGGCCCGGCTAGGACAGCGACGGGGGCAGAACACTCATGACCGTTTTGGCAGGTCAAGAGACGGACAGCTGTTGGGGTTTAATTTTGCGATGATGGGGCCCTTAACCCCCATTTCAAGGAGACTGCCATGTCCACTTCGCCCCGCTGGAAACAACGCCCCCCCGGATCCAATTGGGGTGACTTTGGCCCCGATGACCAATGCGGTCGCATGAATTGGTTGACCCCCGAAAAGGTGCTGCAGGGCATCGCCGAGGTGCGTACGGGACAGAGTTTCAACCTGAGCCTGCCACTGGACTTTCCTGGCGGCAATGTGCTCAACCCGCGCCGTCAGCCCCCTGTTTTGCGCCCGACTTTGCGCGAGGGCCAGCCGAACATGAACTACCAGCTGTGGTGCAGCAGCCCCGATTGCACCGACGTGATTTGCGACGATTTGGTGATCATGCATTTGCAATACAGCACGCAGTGGGATGGTTTGGCCCATGTGGGCTCGATGTTTGACGCCAACGGCGATGGCGTGCCCGAGCCGGTTTATTACAACGGTTTCAAGGCGGGCACCGATGTCGTGGGGCCACGCAGTGCCGAGGGGGCGGGTATTTTTGGCTTTCCGGACATTGCCCGCGAATCGACCTCCCAGGCCAAGGCGCTGGGCATCGAAAAAATGTCCGAGCGCTGTGTGCAAGGTCGAGCCGTGATGATTGACCTGCATGCCCATTTGGGGAGACAGCGGGTGCGTGTGGACTTCGACATGCTGATGGAGATCATGCGCAAAGACCAGGTGGTGGTGGAGCATGGCGACATGGTGTGCCTGCACACGGGCTTTGCGCAAATGCTGCTGGAGATGAACAAGAACCCCGACCCACACGCGGTGGAGCATTCGTGCGCGGTGCTGGAAGGACGCGACGAGAAGTTGCTGCAATGGATCACCGATTCGGGTCTGGTGGCCTTGATTGCGGACAACTACGCGGTGGAGGGTTTGCCGTCGACACCCCAGCCGGGCAGCTGCGCGTCTTTGCCTTTGCACGAGCATTGTTTGTTCAAGCTGGGCGTCCATTTGGGCGAAATTTGGCACCTGACGCCTTTGGCCGAACATTTGCGTCAAGCGGGTCGCTCACGCTTTTTGCTGACAGCGCCGCCGCTGCGCCTGCCCGGAGCCATCGGCTCGCCCGCCACCCCCATTGCCACAGTGTGAACAACCATGCCTTTGGGCCACAGCGCTTGCAGCACGATGGGTCCGAGTTGTCATGCACTTAAGGGAATACGCTGAACGCCAAAACAGCTTCAGCCTTGATACTGTTTGTTGTTGAATTTTGGAAAGTTTCGCACATGAATACAAAGATCTCACACTGGGCCTGCGCGGCCTTGGTGGCTTGCTTGCCCGTGGTTTCTTGGGCCCAAGCTTGGCCCAGCAAACAGCCCATCAAACTGGTGGCGGTGTTTCCACCCGGCGGGTCGGCCGATCAGGTGGCCCGAATTTTGGCCGTGCCTTTGTCTCAGCAACTGGGGCAGACGGTGGTGGTGGAAAACAAAAGTGGAGCCTCGGGCGTGATTGGCACGGCCAGCGTGCTCAATGCACCGGCCGATGGTTACACCTTTGCTGTGGTGTTTGACACCCATGGTGTTAACCAAAGCTTGATGCCCAACATGCCTTATGACAGCAAAAAAGACGCCCTGCCTTTGGTGCTGGTAGGCACATCGGCCATGATGCTAACCACACATGCGAGCACCGAGTACAAAACATTCAACGATGTGACGGCAGCGGCCAAAGCCAAAAAGAACGTGTCCTTTGGCACGATTGGCAATGGCAGCCTGGCCCATTTGGCCATGACGCTGTTGGCCAAAAATGGGGGCATGGAATTCAACCATGTGCCCTTCAAAGGAGGGGGTCCGTTGATGAACGACGCGATTGCCGGCCACATTCCTCTGAGTGTGGGCACGGTGTTTTTGACCAAGCCGCACATCGACAGCAAACGCCTGCGCCCCTTGGCGGTGACATCGGCCAAACGGGTGGCCGAATTTCCGGATGTCCCCACCATTGCCGAAATGGGCTTTCCGGGCTTTGAAGCCCCGGCCTGGTGGGCCTTGCTGGCCTCATCCAAGACCCCGCCGGACATCGTCAAGCGCATGAACGAAGAGCTCAACAAAGCGCTGAACAACCCCGATGTGTCCAAACGCCTGGTGGCCCAAGGCATTGAAATTTCGGGGGGCAGCGTGGAAAAAGCCAAAACCTTCATCGACAACCAGATCGACACCTGGGCCAAGGTGGTGCGCGAGAACGGCATCAAGGCCGATTGATCAATCGCGGCCCCTGCTTTCAGCACTTTCGCATTGGAATATCGGACTTCATCGCCAGCAGGGCTGGCTCCTACAAATAAACCAGCGGTGATGGTCTGGGCACTATCCCCCTGTTGGAGCTTGCCCTGCAAGCAATAGCCCCTCGCCAACGCTCAAACGTTTTTTATCGCCAGCAGGGCTGGCTCCTACAAAAAAACAGCGATCAAACCACCAGGTGAACTTGCAGAGCTCGCACGCGGTGGTCAACGTAGTAACCACCAAACTCGGTGTACTTGAGCAAGACACGTTGGCAGGTACTGCATTCAAAAACGTCGCAGCGGTTATAGGGATAAAACAAGGGGGCGATGGGGGCGTTGGCAGATTCGTAGCGCGTACCCTCGGGATGGAACTCCTCAAAGGTGGCTTCGGTATGACCGGGGGCGTCTGGGTCAACCGGTGCCCGCAATGTGCCCAGGCGGCTCATGTGCTGCGCGGGCCAGCGATCATCGCTCACGCTTTCCCAACCGTCACAGGTCCCAACGGAGCAACTGCAGGCCAAGGGGGTCATTGTTGAGAGACCAGAAGGTGCCAGAGCCTTCAGGGCTTGGGCGTCGAGTGTGGCAGGGGTGTCAGGTTTTGGACTCATGGGGTGATAGGTTCACAAGGCCTTGAGGGCGGCGGCGGTCAGGAACACCAGATCGGCTTCTGACACCAAGGTGATGCGGTGCTGCGCGGCGAAGTCACGCGCTTTGGGGCTGACTTGACCGATGCTGATGAAAACACCGTGAGCCGCCTGCAGTTGGTCACGCATGGCCACCAGTTCGCGCAAGGGTTCAATCCCTAAGTTGGCGGCTTTCCAGCGCTTGGCATTGACCACGGTCAGCATGCCTTTTTTCTCCAATTGCAGGTCACAGGGGCCTGTCAGCGGCATCACGCTGTAGCCCTGTCGGGTGAATGCGGTGTCCAGAAGGGCAGAAAAGTCGCGCCAATTCATGGTCGCCAGCGTTTGCAAAACCTGTTCGGTCTCGGCAGCAGTGGGCAAATTTCGCTGACGCCAAAGGGCCATGCAGCCGATCACAAAAAACGGAAAACCGCCCAACATGCCCACGCCCTTGTACTGCTCGGGCAACAAGGCCCCGGCCACCAGGGCGATGACAGCCACCAACACAAAGCTGATCCACCATGGCGAGCGCAGCAGCACCGCAAACAATGATTTCTCGGACATCTTGAATTTCACACACGCTCCCAGTCGATCAAAAAAGCGGCCTGCATGGCCGCCCTGCACATTATCAAACGGGTGTGTCGCCCGCCAGGGTGATGCGGTGCATCACCCGGCGAAAACCGTGGTAATCGTTGACCGGGTTGTGCTGGGTGCAGCGGTTGTCCCAGATGGCCAGCGAATGGGCTTGCCACACAAAACGGCAGGTGAATTCGGGCTTGACCTGGTGCTGAAACAGGAAGTTGAGGATGGGCGCACTTTCGGCGTCGGTCATGCCCACGATGCCCGAGGTGTGGGCGATGTTGACGTACAGCGCTTTGCGTCCGGTTTCGGGGTGGGTGCGCACCAGTGGGTGGTGTGCCAAGTAGTTTTTGGGCGCGCTGTCCTTGCCGTCGCTTTTGATGCGGTCTTCGCGGGTTTTGGACACATCGGCTTTGGCCGAGCTGCTGATGCCTACCAGGCCGTCAAGCAGCGATTTCATGGTGTCAGACAGCGTGTCCCAAGCCATGTACTGGTTGGCAAACAAGGTGTCACCGCCGTAGGGTGGCACTTCTTTGGCCAGCAGCATCGAGCCCATGGGGGGCTGTTCGAGGTAAGTGGTGTCGGAGTGCCAGATGCCGCCGAAATTGACTTTTTCATGCTCGAGCTTTTTCACCTCGATGACACAGGGAAAGCCGTCCAAGCCTTTGACAAAAGGGTATTCGACCGGCTGGCCCAGGGTGTGCGCAAAACGCATGAACTGGTCGGGCGCGAGGTCCTGCCCGCGAAAGAAAATGACTTGGTGCTGCAGCAAGGCGGCGCGGATGTCTTGTTGCACATCGGCAGACAGGGGCTGGGTCAGATCGACCCCGTGCAGCTCGGCGCCTAGGGCACCTGCAATTTGGCGAATGATCATTTTTTGATTGTGTCACGGGCCTTGGGTAAACCCCCATCGATTTTGTCCGACGCGAGACAAGCGCGGGCGGCCCTTCGTGTCATTCTTGATCTCTTGTTTTCTGGAGCTGACATGTTGAACCGTCGATTGAATTTACTGGCCTTGGCTTTGGGTCTGTGCATGGGCCAAAGCGCCGTGTTGGCACAAGAGTTTTTGTCCAAACCCGTGCGCATTGTGGTGCCACAAACACCCGGCGGTGCGTCAGATGCCTTGGCCCGCATCGTGGGTCAAAAGTTGAGCGAAAAATGGGGACAGGCGGTGGTCATTGAAAACCGCGCAGGTGCCGGTGGCAACGTGGGCATGGAGCATGTGACCCAAGCTGCAGCCGATGGCCACACGCTGCTGATGAGTTATGCGGGATCGCACGCCATCAACGCGGCTTTGTACAAAAAACTGCCCTTCGATCCGGAAAAAGATTTTGAACCTGTGGCCACGCTGGCCACCCTGCCCTTTGTGCTGGTGGTGCGGCCCGAGTCGCCCATCAAAGGGGTGAAAGACTTGGTGGAGTTGGGCAAAAAATCGAAGCTGACATTTGGCTCGGCGGGCAATGGCTCGGTGAACCACTTGCTGGGCGTCATGTTCAACGCGGCAGCGTCGACGCAGATGGAACACATTCCTTACCGGGGCGCAGCGCCAGCCATGCAGGACCTGATGGGCGGGCAGATCAACATGGTGTTCACCAGCTTGCCGTCGGTGTCGGGGGCCATCAAGAGCGGCACGCTGCGCCCAGTGGCGGTGACCAGCGCGGTGCGCTCGGGCAACTTTCCCAACATTCCCACCATTGCCGAGGCGGGCTTCAAAGAGTTTGACGTGTCGCCCTGGTTTGGTTTGTTTGCGCCTGCCAAAACCCCGGCTGCGGTGGTGCGCCGCATCAACCAGGATGTGCAAGAAGTGCTGAAAAACAAGGATGTGATCGAGCGCTTCAACGCGCAAGGCGCTGATGTGCTGATCACCCAACCTGCCGAGTTTGCCGGCATGCTGAAAAAAGACCTGGCCAAGTGGAGCGTGGTGGTCAAAGCCTCTGGCGCACAGATTGACTGAGCCCAACAGAGATAACTCATGAATTTGAACAAAATTTCTCGCCGCACCGCCGTGGCTTTGGCCTTGTGCCTGAGCACGGGCGCATTTGCCCAGAACTGGCCCGACAAACCCATCCGCATCGTGGTGGGTTTTGCCCCCGGTGGGTTCACCGATGTGCTGGCCCGCACCCTTGGTCAAAAGCTGCAAGAGCGGCTGGGGCAGTCGGTGGTGGTGGACAACAAGGCCGGTGCTGCGGGCACTGTGGGCGCTGACATCGTGGCCAAGGCCCGGCCCGATGGCTATACCCTGCTGCTGGGTCACAGCAACTCCAATTCGGTGGCTCCCGCGCTCTACCCCAAGCTGCCTTACGACGTGGTGAAAGATTTCACCCCCATCATCCGTGTGGCGTCCACGCCTTTGCTGTTGACCGTCAACCCGGGCGTGCCGGCCACCGATGTGCGCTCGTTTGTGGCGCTGGCCAAACAAAAGCCCATGGGCCTGAGCTTTGCATCGTCGGGCAGCGGCAGTGCGCAGCACCTGGCGGCGGCCCGCTTCATGCTGGCCACCCAGACGCAGATGAACCACATTCCCTACAAAGGCAGCGGCCAAGCGATTGTGGATTTGCTGTCGGGCCAGGTGAATCTGAACTTTGAAAGCCCGCCCAATGTGTTGCCGCACTACCAGGCGGGCAAGCTGCGCGTGCTGGCCATCACCAGCGAAAAACGCTCGCCCCTGATGCCCAATGTGCCCACCCTGGCCGAAGCCGGTGTGCCCAACGCCGAGATGCTGCAGTGGTTTGCCGTGTTGGGCCCGGCCAAGTTGCCCGCCGACATCACCCGGCGCTTGAACACCGAAATCGCCGCCATTTTGAAGCTGCCCGATGTGGCCGAAAAAATCGCCTCGCAAGGTGGTGAAATCATTGGCGGCACGCCCGAGTCGTTTGCGGCCTTCATTCCCGAAGACAGCGCGTCGTGGGCCAAGCTGGTCAAGGACGCCAATGTGCGCATGGACTGAGTCATGAGCCCCATCCCCAAAACCACCGACCTGTGTGATGCCTGTGATGAAGCACAGGCCTGCGCCGTGCTGTTTCAAAGTTACGGCCTGCGCCGGGCCTTCACTGGCCCCATGCGCACCCTGCGCATCCACGAAGACATTGGCCTGATGCGCGACACCGTGAGCCAGCCGGGGCAGGGCCAGGTGCTGGTGATCGATGGCGGGGGCTCGGTAGCGCGTGCCTTGTTTGGCGACGTGATGGCCGATTTGGCCTCGCGCAATGGCTGGGCGGGTCTGGTCATTCATGGTGTGGTGCGTGATGCCAATGAACTGAACGGCATTGACATTGGCGTGAAAGCCTTGGGCACGGTGCCCAAACGCGGCAGCCGCACCGGTGCAGGTGAGCGCGATGTGCCGGTGCATTTTGGGAGCGTGACCTTCACGCCAGGTGACCATGTGGTGGTCGATGCCGATGGCGTGATCGTGCTGCCCACGGGCCTGACGGCGGCCACCATTGCCGTGGACGATGTGGTGGCGGCCACCGCCGCTTATGCGGCGGGCAGCGCCTCATTGCCCACATCACCGCCCGCATGACAGGGCGCACCCTGTACCAGCGCATCGTGGATGCGCACACGGTGCGGCCGCTGGGGGACAGCGGGCAAATCTTGTTGTACGTGGACCGCCAGGTGCTCAACGAATACACCAGCCCGCAGGCTTTTGCCGCCTTGCACGCACAAGGACGCAAAGTGTGGCGACCCGCGTCCACCCTGGCGGTGGTGGACCATGTGAACGCCACCACACCGGAGCGCAACGCCCGCACTATGGTGCTCCTTGATGCCGACCGCGCCCGTCAGGTCAGCACGCTGGCACACAACTGTGCACGGCACGGCATTGAGCTGTTTGACATGCTGGACGCTCGCCAAGGCATTGAACATGTGGTGGCCAGCGAGCAAGGCTGGGTGCTGCCCGGCATGGTGATGGCGGCCGGAGACAGCCACACCACCACACACGGGGCCATGGGCGCTTTGGGTTTTGGCATTGGCAGCAGCGAGATCGAACACCTGCTGGCCACCCAAACGCTGATTTACCGCCCACAAAAAAACATGCGTGTGACGGTGCACGGCCAGCTGCCGCCCGGCGTGACCGCCAAAGACCTGGTGCTGAGCCTGATTGCACACATTGGGGCCGACGGGGCGTCGGGCCATGTGATCGAGTACGCGGGAGAGGCCATTCGCGCCATGGGCGTGGAAGGCCGCTTGACGCTGTGCAACATGAGCGTGGAAGCTGCCGCTCGGGGGGCCATTGTGGCCCCGGACGATGCCCTGTTTGATTATTTGCACGGTCGCCCGCGCGTGCCGCAAGGCGCTCAGTGGAATGCAGCAGTCGCGCAGTGGCGTGCACTGCGCAGCGACGACGACGCTGTGTTTGACCGCGAGATCAGCTTGAACGCCAGCACGCTGGCCCCGCGTGTGACTTGGGGCACCAGCCCGGACCAAGGCGTGCCCATTGACGGCGTGGTGCCTGACCCGGCGCTGGAGGCCGACCCACAACGCCAACGCGGCATGCAACGCGCATTGGCCTACATGGACCTGCAACCCGGTCAGGCCTTGCAGGGCTTGCCCATCAGCCACGCCTTCATTGGCTCGTGCACCAACAGCCGCATTGACGACCTGCGCGATGCAGCGCGTTTTTTGAAAGGCCGACGTGTCGCACCCGGCGTGCGCGCCTTGGTGGTGCCCGGATCGTCGATGGTGCGTGCGCAGGCCGAGGCGGAAGGCCTGGGACGCATTTTTGAAGAGGCCGGTTTTGAATGGCGGCAGGCGGGTTGCTCGATGTGTGTGGCCATGAACGAAGACCACTTGAACGCCGGGGACCGCTGCGCCTCCAGCACCAACCGCAATTTTGAGGGCCGCCAGGGCCCGGGCGCACGCACCCACCTGATGAGCCCGGCCATGGTGGCCGCTGCGGCCGTGACCGGGGCCTTGACCGATCTGCGCACCCTGCCCTGCCACTGAAAGCGATGGGATGAATTCAGCCTTTCCAGCCGTCACCCGCCTCTCGGGTTGCGCCGCCGCCCTGCCCTTGCCGCATGTGGACACCGACCAGATCATGCCCAAGCAGTTCCTCAAGGGCATTGACCGGCAAGGCCTGGCTCAGGGCTTTTTGCACGACATGCGTTTTGATGGCTCGGGCCAGATGCGCCCTGACTTTGTCTTGAACCAGGCCCCTTGGAGCGAGGCGCGTTTTCTGGTCACAGGCCCCAATTTTGGTTGTGGCTCCAGCCGCGAACACGCGGTGTGGGGCCTGCGCGAGCTGGGTATCCGCTGTGTGCTGGGCACCAGCTTTGGCGGGATTTTCAGCGACAACTGCATGCGCAACGGCGTGCCTGCGCTGGTGCTACCCGCAGCCGAGGTGGACCGACTGATGGCCCTAGCCCAAGACCCGCAGCGCTGCAGCCTCACTTTGGATTTGCCCTCGCAAAGCTTGCACACCGCAGGCGACGGGCAGACGCTGCACTTTGACATCGACCCTTTGCACAAAGAAATGCTGCTGCGCGGCCTGGATGCGGTGGGCATGAGCCTGACCCATGCGCAGGCCATTCGTGATTTCGAAACCCGGTATCTGGCGGCCACTCCATGGGTGTTGCCCCCTCAGGAAAATCCTCCCCAAGAGAATTGACATGGTCCATTACTTTGACGAAACCCGTGTTCAGCAACTGTTGAGCGTGCCCGATTTGCTGCAAGGCGTGCGCGAGGCCCTGGTCGCCCTAACGCTGGGCCAGGTGGTGCAGCCGCTGCGCATGGTCATGCCCATAGGCGAGGCATCGGCAGATGGCCTGTTGTTTTTGAAGCCCGCGCAGCTGGGCGACGCCCTGAGCACCAAGCTCATCACCCTGGTGCCGGGCAATGCGCAAAAGGGCATGCCCACACTGCTCAGCACCATCGTGCTGATGGACCCGGCCACGGGCCAAACATTGGCCGTGATGGAGGGCAACACCATCACCGCCATGCGCACGGCAGCGGCCTCTGCCGTGGCGGCCGACGCACTGGTGCCGCGCACCCCGCAAGTGGTGGCCATGCTGGGCAGCGGCGTGCTGGCCCGCAGCCACGCGCAAATGCTGCGGGCCGTGCGCGAGGTGTCCGAAATTCGCGTATGGAGCCCCAACGCAGCCAACGCGCAGCAGTGCGCACACGACATTGGCGGCGTGGCTTGCGCCAACGCCGAAGCGGCCGTGCGCGGCGCGGACATCGTGTGCACCGTGACCAATGCCAGCGAACCCGTGCTGCACGGCGCTTGGCTCAAGCCCGGGGCCTTTGTGGCAGCCGTGGGTGCGCCCCGCCCCACTTGGCGCGAGCTGGACGACGCGGCCATGGCCCACTGGGTGGTGGCCGATCAGCGCGAAGCGGCTGAGAAAGAATCGGGTGACGTGATGCTCTCGGGTGCCAAGGTCACGGCCGAAATCGGGGAGGTGTTGTGCGGTCGCGTGGCACCCCCGCCAGCAGGCACCACCGTCATTTTCAAATCGCTGGGCCAGGCGGTGGAAGACACGGTGGCAGCACGCTTGGTGTACCGCGCGGCTTTGGCCGAAGGCGCTCGCCCATGAGCCGCGCCGATGTGGTGATTGTGGGCAGTGGCGTGATGGGCGCGGCCACGGCCTATTGGTTGACCCGCTTGCAACCGGGTTTGAAGGTGACGCTGGTCGAGTCGGACACCCGCTACGAAAAAGCCTCCTCGTCGCTGTCGGCCAGCTCGATCCGCCAGCAGTTCACCTGCCCCGTCAACATTCGCCTGAGCCAGTTCGGCATCGCGTTTTTACGCGAAGCGGAGCAACACCTGGGTCTGCCCGACCACCCGGTGGCGCTGGGCTTGCAAGAGCTCGGCTATTTGTATTTGGCCCAGCCCGAGCAAACGGCTGCACTGCGTACGGCGCACCAGATTCAAAAGCAGGCGGGGGCCGATGTGGCTTTGATGACACCCGAAGCCCTGCGCCAGCGATACCCCTGGCTGAATGTGGACGATGTGGCGCTGGGCAGCTTGGGCCTGAGCGGCGAGGGTTGGTTTGACGGCCCGGCCCTGCACCAAGCGTTCTTGAAAAAAGCCATGGCGCAGGGCGTGCAGCGCCTGCACGACCGGGTGGTGGGCCTGGACCACACCGCCACACAGATCACGGGGGTGCGCCTGGCCAGTGGCGGCACTTTGAGCTGCGCTCAGGTGGTCAACGCTGCAGGGGCTTGGGGCGGCGAAGTGGCGGCCATGGCCGGGGTTCAGCTGCCGGTGGTGGGGGCCAGGCGCACGGTGTTTGTGCTGTCTTGCCCCGAGCCCTTGCCCCTGTGCCCTTTGCTGATCGACCCCACGGGTTGGTGGCTGCGCCCGGAGGGGCGTTTTTTGATCAGTGGCTCAGAGCCCACACAAACCGAGCCCGGCTTGCTGCTGGAGCCCGACTGGTCAGAATGGAACGACGAGCAATGGGCTTCACTGGCCCACCGCATTCCAGCGCTGGCTGCGCTGAGGGTCGAACGGGCCTGGGCAGGTTATTACGAGATGAACACCTTCGATCACAACGCCGTGATCGGCCCGCACCCTGAGTTGCGCAACCTGTATTTCATCAACGGATTTTCTGGCCACGGCATGCAGCATGCGGCTGGAGCCGGTTTGGCGCTGGCCGAGTGCATGCTGCAGCGGCCATCGCCAACCATCGACGTGCAAGAACTCGGATTTGAGCGTCTGGCGCAAAACCGCCCGCTGCGCGAGTTGGCGGTGATCGGTTAAGCCGCCCTGCTGCGCTGTTGGTGGCAGCCCCGCCCCCGGGACGATCCGTGGTGGTCTGTGATGGTTTTCGCGGCGAGGGCGCCGTACCTGCAGGGTTTGTCCAACGCATTGGGCTGGCATCAAGGACTGTCTTCGCGGGCCTCTATCTGCAGGCGCTGAACCACAGCGCCACGCGTGTCCGCCACAGCGCGGATGCGAAGGGCGGGGCCGGCTTCGAGCACGACACGGCAGTGGTAATCGAGCCCATCGGTTTGCCCCGGGCAGTGGCTGGCGATGCGGCGGTGCCACTGCTGCTTGCCATCGATCTCCAGCGTCAATGCGTGCCAAGCCTCGGCATTGTCTTCGGGCACGCGCACCAGCAAGCTCACATCGATGTCAAACGTGCGGGGCCGCTTCAACGCCCCGGGAATGTTGAGCACGGCCACCGCATCGCGCACCTCTGTACGCCACAACTCGGGTTTTGCCATTGCGGCCATATCGCTCAGGCTTTGAGCAAGGTCTGGAGTTCGCCGCTGTCGATCAAGCGGCGCAGGTCATCTGCGCCACCGACCAAGGTGCCTCGCACAAAGACCATTGGGAAAGTGGGCCAGCCGGTCCACATCTTCAGGGCATTGCGCAAGCGCCACTGCGAGAAATAGCTGCCGAACTCAATGTACTCGTGCGCCACCCCCGCTGCGGCCAGTGCTTTGCGGGCCTTGCCGACAAAGGGGTTGCCCGACAAGCCGACCACCACCACTGGGTGCTGGGCGATGGCGGTTTGCACCCGTGTTATGACGGGCAGATGGTGTTCGGAAACGCGTTGGCGAATGGCCGGGTGAATGGCCGATTCATCGAGAAGAGGTCTGGTCATGAGGGTCCTTGGTGGATCGCCATCATAGTCATGTCAAGCCACGTTGGGCATGGATGCACCCACTTTGGCTTGCACACTGGGGACGGATCAATCCACCTTGGCACCCGATTCTTTGACGATGCGCGACCAACGCACCAGATCATCGCGCACGATCGCAGCAAGTTGCTCCGAAGTGCCCTTGAAAGGTTCACAGCCTAAAGTGGCCAGACGGTCACGGGCATCGGCACTGTCCAGGGCTTTGGAAACTTCGTTTTGCACAAACTGCACCAGGTCTTTGGGGGTGCCAGCGGGGGCAAACATGCCATACCAAGGAGTTGCACCGAAACCTTTGACTGTTTCGCCAATGGTGGGTGCATCGGGCAAGGCTGCGACGCGTTTTTCATTCACCACACCCAAGACCTTGAGTTTGCCTGCACGTACAAATGCGATCGATGAAGGCATGCTTTGCACGGACAAAGGCACTTGCCCACTGACCACATCGGTGGCCGCCGCAGCCGCGCCTTTGTAGGGAATGTGCTGGAGCTTGATGTCGGTGGCTTTTTGCAGCATTTCACCAATCAAGTGGTTGAGCGTGCCGTTGCCGGCAGAGGCAATGGCAAATTTGCCGGGATTGGCCTTGGCTTGAGCGATCAACTCCGACATGTTGTTGGCCGGAAATGAGGGATTGGCCACCAGCACGTAGCCCGCACGGGCCAAGGGGGCCACGGGTTCAAAGTCCTTGACCGGGTCAAAACCTGTGCGTTGGTACAAAAACGGGTTGATGACCTGCGCACTGTCGGCTGTGATCATGAGCGTGTAGCCGTCGGGCTTGGCCTTGGCCGCAGCCGCAGTGCCCACATTACCGCCTGCGCCCGCCCTGTTTTCGACCACAAAGGATTGCCCTGTTTGCTCGGTCAGTTTTTGAGCCACCACGCGGGCAATGGCGTCATTGGCACCCCCTGCGGCCTGCGGCACGATGATGGTGACAGGTTTGTTCGGGTATTTTTCTTGGGCCCACACGCTGCCCCACAATGAAAAACTGGCTGCCAAAGCAATGAGGATGGATTGACGCATGAGAAATTCCGTGTATTTGAATTCCCCGATTTTTGACTGCAAAACACAGTCTGCAAGCAGTAAAAACCCTCAGACTCAAGCCACAATGAAAAACGGGTCACAGCCTTGTGGGCTGTAACCCGTTGATTTCATTAGGAATAAATGGTCGGCGTGGCGGGATTCGAACTCGCGACCCCTTGCACCCCATGCAAGTGCGCTACCAGGCTGCGCTACACGCCGACAAGCTTAAGATTATAGCCTGTTCTGGGGCCTTAAATGGTCAAAAGGACTCTTATTTGCAAAAGCTCTTCATGAATCTGCACAGGAGTCATCTGCGGCAAAGGCAAAGCCGACATCAATGAGGTTGGCCGTGCATCCATGTCTGTGTTCATGCCCTCTTCCATGTCCAGCAAAAAATCTTCTTCCGCGGTGTCCACTTCGTTTTGTGACAAACGAGAGAGTTGGCGTTCAGTTTGGACCAGTTCCTGCAATTTGTTGCGAGCACCGCTGATCGTGAACCCTTGGTCATACAGAAGACCTCGGATGCGCCGGATCATCATCACCTCGTGACGCTGGTAGTAACGTCTGTTGCCTCTGCGCTTGACGGGGCGAAGTTGGGTAAATTCTTGCTCCCAATAGCGAAGGACGTGGGGTTTGACGCCACACAGCTCACCGACTTCACCAATGGTGAAGTAGCGCTTGGCCGGAATGGGTGGGAGCAAACTGTCCATGTTTGACAACGAGTTACCTAGAAAACCTAGTAGCTTACTGCAACTGTGCAACCTTCGTCCAGCACTGCTTGTGAGCACTTTCCCTGTAAAAGACGCAGTGAACCGATCGCTTCAATGAACACGATCACTGCGGCTTGAGAGACTTGATGCAGGCCAGAATGTCAGTCGTCGCGGCCCAATCTCTAGAATTGGCGCTCCTGAAATGAAAAAAGCCCAAGTAGATAACTACTTAGGCTTTGATCTGGCGGAGTGGACGGGACTCGAACCCGCGACCCCCGGCGTGACAGGCCGGTATTCTAACCAACTGAACTACCACTCCTGGTAGCTGTAACTTTTGTCAGACTGCCTTAGCAACTGACCAAGTGCTACAAAACTTGGCGACCCTACGGGGATTCGAACCCCGGTACTCACCGTGAAAGGGTGATGTCCTAGGCCTCTAGACGATAGGGTCATAACCTGGACTGATTCTTTCGAATCTTCTCGACACTTTGGTGGAGGTAAGCGGGATCGAACCGCTGACCTCTTGCATGCCATGCAAGCGCTCTCCCATCTGAGCTATACCCCCTTTGACATTCAAGACTTCAAACTACGTTACCGCTGTTTGCTTTCTTGTTATGCCTCGTTGGTGTCGAGACTTGAATTATAGACAGGTTTTTAGGCATTTTTTAAGTTGGCGAGAATTTTTTCTCTTTTACTCAAAAAAAGTACGGCATCCAGCGATGGCGTCTGTGCCGTGCCCATGACCAAGACACGCACGGGCATGGCCAGCTGAGGCATTTTCAGCCCAACTTCGCCCAAGGTTTCCTTGATGGCCGCAGCAATTGAAGCCTTGTCCCAAGTGCATGTTGCCAACTTGTCCGCCAACACGCCCAAACCCGGTTTCACGGCATCGGTCACATGCAAGGCTTTCTCTTGTGCATTGGGCACCACATCAAGGTAGAAAGCAGAAATCCATTGGGCCAAAACGACCAAGGTGTCGCATCGGTCTTTGAACAAGCCGCAAATGCTGGCCAAACGCTCATCGGCCACCACACCCAATTTGTCCAAAAAGGGTTGCACATGCACGGCCAGAGCGTCATCGCTCATGGCCTTGAGGTGCTGGGCGTTGACCCATTTGAGCTTGGCTTCGTCGAATTGCGCAGCACTGCGTCCCAAGTGGTCCAAATTGAACCACTCCAGGAACTGTGCTCGGCTGAAAATTTCGTCATCGCCATGGCTCCAACCCAGCCGCGCCAAATAATTGACCATGGCATCGGGCAGATAGCCTTCGTCGCGGTACGCCGTCACGGCTTTGGCGCCATTGCGTTTGCTCATCTTCTCGCCCTGCTCGTTGAGCACGGTGGGCAGGTGGGCGTAAACCGGAGGCTCTTTGCCGAGGGCTTTGAAGATGTTGATCTGGCGCGGCGTGTTGTTCACATGGTCATCGCCTCGGATCACATGCGTGATTTGCATGTCAATGTCGTCCACCACCACGCAAAAGTTATAGGTGGGCGTGCCGTCCGGGCGTGCAATGACCAAATCGTCCAGCTCGTCATTGCTGATTTCAATCAGGCCTTTGACCTTGTCATTCCAGGCGACCACACCACCGATGGGGTTCTTGAAGCGCAAGACAGGCTTGACGCCCTCGGGAATCGCGGGCAAGGTTTTTCCCTCTGCCGGACGCCAGGTGCCGTCGTAGCGAGGTTTTTCCTTGCTGGCCATTTGACGTTCGCGCAAAGCATCCAGATCTTGCATGCTCATGTAACAAGGGTAGACATGCCCTGCAGAGATCAAATCGGCCAGCACGGCCTTGTAACGCTCCATGCGCTGCATTTGATAGAACGGACCTTCATCATGGTGGAGCTCTAACCAAGCCATGCCTTCGATGATCACATCGACAGAAGCTTGGGTGGAGCGATCGAGGTCGGTGTCTTCAATGCGCAAAATAAAGTCGCCACCTGTCGCGCGGGCAAAAGCCCAAGGGTACAAAGCCGAGCGGATGTTGCCCAAGTGAATGAAGCCCGTGGGCGATGGGGCAAAGCGGGTGCGAGTTTTGGTCATATCAGAGGGTATCGAGACCACGGGAGAGGTCTTTTTGAACATCTTGGGGGTATTCGAGGCCAACGGCCACGCGGATCAGGCCTTGGCCAATGCCGGCAGCTTGGCGCTGCGCCTCGGTCAGTCGACCGTGCGAGGTGCTGGCGGGGTGAGCCACCATGGTTTTGGTGTCGCCCAAATTGGTGGCCAGCGACAGCATTTGCATTTGGTCCATGACGTGGAAAGCTCGTTGACGCGATTGCTCTGGGCCATCGGCTTTCACATCGAAGGACAACACGGCCCCCCCCAGACCCGACATCTGGCGCATCGCCAAGTCGTGTTGGGGGTGACTGGCCAAACCGGGGTAATGCACACGGGCCACGGCGGGGTGTTTTTCCAGCCATTCGGCCAAAATTTGTGCGCGGGCCGTTTGGGCTCGCATGCGCAGGTCCAGTGTTTCCAGGCCCTTGAGCACCACCCAAGCATTAAATGGGGCCAGTGTCATGCCGCCACTTTTGAGCACAGGCAAAAATTTCTCTGTGATCATTTGCTGCGAAGCACAAAGCGCCCCCGCCATCACGCGGCCTTGGCCATCCAGGTATTTGGTGCCCGAATGCATGATGATGTCCGCCCCCATGGTCACAGGGCGTTGCAGTGCAGGTGTGGCAAAGCAGTTGTCTACCGCAAATAAGGCGCCCGCGTTGTGAGCGATGTCGGCCAATGCCTGGATGTCGCACACCTCGGTCAGGGGGTTGGTGGGGGTTTCGGCAAAGAGCAAACGTGTGTTGGGCCGGACCGCTGATTGCCATTCATTCAAATCGGTTTGAGAAACAAAGCTCGATTCAACGCCGAACTTGGCCAAGTCCGAGCCAATCAATTTGATGGTGGAGCCAAACATGGAACGCGAGCACACCACATGATCACCCGCTTTGAGCAAGCCCATGCACATCATCAAAATGGCAGACATGCCCGATGCAGTGCCCATGGCCGCTTCAGTGCCCTCCAATGCTGCCAAGCGCATTTCCATGCTGCTGACCGTGGGGTTGCCGTAGCGGCCATAGGTAAAGCCTTCTTCGTCACCCGCAAAGCGCCGGGCGGCAGATTCGGCTGTAGGTTGAACGTAGCCGCTGGTCAGGTACAAGGCTTCGGAGTTTTCGCCGTACTGGCTGCGCTCCACTGCGGCACGCACGGCCAGGGTTTCGATGTGCAAATCGTCAAATCGGGAAGATGAGGTCATGTTTTTGGGCTCACACGCTGGCGTTGGGCAAAGCCAAACGCGAATTGTCGTCATCGCCCTCTTCGGTTTGAGGACGGGTTTGATTCAACCGGTTGATGTCAGCAGCGGAAATATCGCCCGTCACGTACACGCCATCAAAGCAAGACGCATCGAAGTCAGACAACACACCCGCCGCATTGACACGCGCTTGGGCGACCGCAGTTTTCATGGCATCCACGTCTTGGTAGATCAGGGCATCACAGCCGATGATCTCGCGAATTTCTTCGATGCTGCGGCCATGCGCGACCAGCTCTTCCTTGGTGGGCATATCAATGCCATACACGTTGGGGAAACGCACAGGCGGCGCAGCGCTGGCCATATAGACTTTGCGGGCTCCTGCATCACGCGCCATTTGCACAATCTCGCGGCTGGTGGTGCCGCGCACGATGGAGTCGTCCACCAACAGCACGTTGCGGCCCTTGAACTCGCTGACGATGGTGTTGAGTTTTTGGCGCACCGATTTTTTGCGCACCGCTTGGCCCGGCATGATGAAGGTGCGGCCCACGTAGCGGTTTTTGACAAAGCCTTCGCGGTAAGGAATGCCCAGCAAATGGGCCAATTGGGTGGCGCTCGGACGGCTGGACTCGGGGATCGGAATCACCACATCAATGTCGTTGGGTGGCACGGTGGAAATCACGCGTTTGGCCAGTGTCTCGCCCAAATTCAAGCGGGCTTGGTACACCGAGATGCCGTCCATGGTCGAGTCGGGTCGGGCCAAGTAAACGTATTCAAAGATGCAAGGGCTCAATTGCGTTTTGTCGGCACATGCTTGGGTGTGCACCTGGCCTTCAAGGTCAACAAAAATGGCTTCCCCTGGGGCAACGTCACGCTCAAATTGGTGCGATGTGCCATCCAAAGCCACCGACTCGCTGGCCAGCATGATGGAGCCGTCTTCACTGCGACCCACGCACAAAGGCCGAATGCCATGCGGGTCACGAAAAGCAACAAGGCCATGACCTGCAATCAGGGCAATCACGGCATAGGAGCCTTTGACGCGGCGGTTTACACCGCGCACGGCCTCAAACACGTCTATGGGTTTGAGTGGCAAGCCGCGCGTGGTTTTCTCCAACTCATGGGCCAACACGTTGAGCAAGACCTCAGAGTCACTGTCGGTGTTGATGTGGCGGTGGTCCACTGAGAACAGCTCCGCTTTCAACGCATGGGCATTGGTCAAGTTGCCATTGTGCACAAGCACCAAGCCAAAAGGTGCATTCACATAAAAGGGCTGGGCCTCTTCTTCGCTGAATGCGTTGCCCGCCGTGGGGTAACGCACTTGGCCCAATCCGCAGTTGCCCGGCAAGCTGCGCATATTTCGGGTGCGGAACACATCACGCACCATGCCTTTGGCTTTGTGCATGAAAAACTTCCGGTCCAGCTGCGTGACAATGCCCGCCGCATCTTGACCGCGGTGTTGCAAGAGCAACAAGGCGTCATAAATCAACTGGTTGACCGGAGCGCTACTGACAACGCCAACAATTCCACACATACTTTTATCCGTTCAAAAAACGATGCGCCCCAAACAAATCAGGGCAATATCTCTGCAAAACTCTGTGGCAACAATGGCTTCAATCGGTCCAAACTTGCGCTCAAAAACACAGGTCCACGGGCATTTTTCCACCAGACTTCGGTTGAAAAACCACTCAACTGAACGACCACCGTCAGGGCGAGCAGCAACACCAGGCCACGGGCCAAGCCAAACAAAGCCCCCAAGCTGCGGTCTACGGGACGCAAGCCCACGGTTTCCACCAACTTTTTGATCATCCAAGAGACCAAGCCCGCAGCAAACAATGTGGCGATGAACACCACCACAAAAGCCATGGCGTATTGCACGGGCTCAGCCGCACCTTTTAGAAATGGCAGCCAAACGATCACATCTGAGGCGAACCATTGGGCCAAAACGAATGCGGCCACCCAACCGGCCAAAGAGAGCACTTCGTAAACAAGTCCCCTCCAAAAACCGACCATCATGGACACGAATAAAACACCCAGCAAAATCCAGTCTGTCAGGGACACGTCCACGTCAGATCCTCAGCACTGCAGGTGAAAAACCCAATTTTCGGATCCGTTCAGCAACTCTGTCTGCTTCATCACGCGAGTCAAACGGCCCCACTCGCACTCGGGTACTGGTTTTGCCTTCTTTGTCTTCAACCGATTGTGTGTAAGTGGCCAAGCCCCCTTGTTCGAGCTTTTTACGGACTTCACGAACTCTGCTTGCATCCGAAAATGCGCCCACTTGGATGACGTGCCTCTGTACAACTGCTGGATTGTCCCGACCATCCAGCAAAGACTTTGCTTTGCTCCCATCGTCTTTTGGTTGGGGCTTGGCGGGCGGCACGGGGTCGGTTTTGGCAGGCACTGGCTTGGGTTCTACCGGCTTGGCTTGTGCAGGCTTGACGTCGACAGGAACCGGCGCAGGGGCAGGCTTTGCACTGACCACAGGGGCCGATCGCACAACCACTTCTTCCCGTTCATCCAGCCCGGCTTGGACGGGCAAAGGCTTGGACTCATTGACCGAAGGCTTCACAGGCACGGGGGCTACAGGCGAAGCAGATGTCACAGGCGCTTCAGGCGCAACCGTTGACACTGGCGCGGCGGCGGTCAATGCAGGGGTCGAATGTCTGTCAGGAATGACGATTGGCGTATCCACAGCCACTGGGCGTGGTTGGGTGTCAAACAACAAAGGAAAGCCCAGTACCGCCACCAGAACCAACACCACAGCACCCATCAAACGGTGCCGCGCACGCCTTCTGACGATGTCGATGTTTTCACTCGCAGTTGAAACAGCCACTTCTGCAACGGGGGCATCGGGGTCAGCCTGACCGGGTACTCGGAACTTGAAAAACGCCATGGCGATGTTCAGGGGCTGAGGTGTTTGGCCTGAAGACGTGGAATGCCATCTTGCAAAACACCCCCCACTGTATGGAAGGAACCAAAGACCACGATTCTATCAGCCGGGTCTGCGTTCTTGATGGCTGCATGGAAAGCCTCCATGGGCTTGGCATGAACACTGCTTGTCGCATCTTTGCGCGTGTTTTGGGCCTGCCAAAGCGCTTGAAGCTGCACGGCCGTGGCTGCCCGGCTCAAGGGTAAATCGGTGAAGTACCACTTGTCGACCATCGGACTGACCCGCTTGAGCATGGGCAATAGGTCTTTGTCACCCATGGCACCCAACACCGCATGGGTGGTGGGATAAAACCCCATGGCATCCAGATTGACGGCCAGGGCAGCCACAGAGTGAGGGTTGTGTGCCACATCCAGAACCAACACGGGCTGACCTGGCACGATCTGAAAGCGCCCGGGCAACTCGACCATGGCCAAGCCATTGCGGATGGCCTGAGCTGTGACGGGAATTTGCTGACGCATGGCCTCCAAGGCCGCCAACACGCCTGATGCGTTGATCAATTGATTGGCCCCGCGCAATGCGGGGTAAGCCAAGCCGCTGTAACGTCGGTCACGCCCAGCCCAAGCCCACTGCTGGGGATCACCTGAAAAATTGAAATCCCTCCCAAATTGCCAGAGCAAGGCACCCACAGCCTGGGCGTGGTCAATCACGCTTTGTGGTGCCACCGGATCGCTCACAATGACAGGCCGAGCAGCTCGCATGATGCCCGCCTTCTCGAAACCAATGCTTTCACGGTCGAGGCCCAAAATGGCCGTATGGTCGATGTCAATGCTGGTGATGACCGCGCAATCCGTGTCGATGATGTTGACCGCATCCAAGCGGCCCCCCAGACCCACTTCCAAAATAGCCACATCCAGCTGGGCTTTGGACATCAGATGAAGGATGGCCAGGGTGCTGAATTCAAAATAAGTCAAACTGACATCACCGCGCACCGACTCCACAAAAGCAAAAGCCTGCGCAAAGACCTCAGAGGAGGCAGATTCGCCATGCAAACGGCAGCGTTCTTCAAAATGAACCAAATGCGGCGAGGTATAAACCCCGGTTCGGTAACCTGCTTGCAACAAAATAGCCTCAAGCATGGCGCAGGTTGAACCCTTGCCATTGGTACCTGCCACCGTGATCACCGGACAGTCAAAATGCAGCGCCATGCGGTCGGCCACTGTTTTGACACGGTCAAGCCCCATGTCGATGGCCACGGGGTGTAACTGCTCGCACCAATCGAGCCATTGTTGTAGAGTCTTCATAGGGCGCGATTGTCGCCGACTCCCACCCGCTTTCACGAGAGAAAAACAGCATGAACCTGATCGTTTACGGCATACCCAACTGCGACAGTGTCAAAAAAGCCCGCACATGGCTGGCCAGCCAAGACCTGGACTTCACATTCCATGACTTTAAAAAGCAAGGCGTGCCGCCCACCGAAATTGACAAATGGCTGGATGCTTTGGGCTGGGAAACCGTGCTCAACCGCAAAGGCAGCACTTGGCGAAAACTTGACCCAGCGGTGCAAGCGGGCGTGACCGACCGTGTCAGTGCCAAGGCCGTGATGCTGGAACACGCCAGCACCATCAAACGCCCTGTGATCGCTTGGCCCTCTGGACAGTTCAGCGTCGGTTTCTCACCAGACAGTTGGCCCCTTGAAAGCCATTGAGTGCACTCACATGCTGAACAAAACAGAACTTTACATGCCCGTTATGGGCAACAGGACTGGCCAGCGCTACACTTGATCAATCTAATTAAAAAGGGAAAACCACATGAAAAATTTGGCAATTGCCCTCTTGTTGTCATCCACTTTTGCTGCGCATGCTCAAGAAGTGGGACAAGTGATTTCACGCACAGCGGTTTACCAGCAAGTGCTTGTGCCTCGCCAAATCTGCACACAGACCCCAGTGACCGTATCCAACCCCAGTTCTGGGGCTGGCGCATTGATGGGGGCCATTGCGGGTGGGGCCATTGGCAATCAAATCGGTGGCGGATCCGGCCGTGCTTTGGCCACCATCGCTGGCGTGATGGGCGGTGCCATGATGGGAGACAAAGTCGAAAACCCTGGTACTCAAATCCAAAATCAGACCACCTGCTCAACTCAAAACGTTTATGAAAACCGTTTGACCGGTTACAACGTTGTCTATGAATATGCAGGCAAACAATTCAATGTGGTCCTGCCCCAGGATCCTGGTCCAACCCTGCAATTACAAGTCACACCCGTGATGACCCCTCGTTCAGAATTGCCCGGGAACACGGGTTTGAACTCGACAGTTGCGGTTTCTCCACCCCTGACACCAAGCACAACACAGACCGTCATCCAGGAGTCTCGGGTGGTTTATGTGCCGACTCCGGTTTACAGAAGCTACGCCCCCGTTTACACCCATGTTGATCTGGCCTGGGGTTGGAGACCTGGTTATGGCTATGGCTACAGTCGAAGAGATGGTCACTGGCGCTGAAAGACCTGGCGATCCATGTGCCCTCAGCACGTCAAAGCACCTAAAATATAAGTTTAATTGACCGTCAAGGGCGTCTGAAGACGCCCTTTTCCATTGATGCGGGATCATCCGCCCCCTTGAAGCACCCACCATGACCACACAAACCATCGACGGCGTTTCCGTCAACACCCAAGCCAACGTTTACTTTGACGGCAAATGCGTCAGCCACGGCCTGACCTTGGCTGACGGCACCAAGCTGTCGGTCGGCGTGATCCTGCCCGCCACCCTGACCTTCAATACCGGCGCGCCTGAAATCATGGAATGCGTGGGCGGATCTTGCGAATACAAGCTCGACGGCAGCACCGAATGGGTCAAGTCCAGCGCAGGCGAAGAGTTCAGCATCCCCGGCAACTCCAAGTTCGAGATCCGCGTGACCGAGCCCTACCACTACATCTGCCACTTCGGTTGAACCCCTCATGAGCACCATCCTGCAAAACCTGCCCAAAGGGCAAAAAGTCGGCATCGCCTTTTCGGGCGGCCTGGACACCTCTGCCGCCCTGCTGTGGATGAAGCAAAAGGGCGCCCTGCCCTACGCCTACACCGCCAACCTGGGCCAGCCTGACGAGTCGGACTACAACGAGATTCCCCGCAAAGCGATGGAATACGGTGCTGAAAAAGCCCGCTTGGTCGACTGCCGCACCCAACTGGCCCACGAAGGCATTGCCGCCATCCAATGCGGGGCCTTCCATATTTCAACGGGCGGCATCACCTACTTCAACACCACCCCGCTGGGCCGCGCCGTGACCGGCACCATGCTGGTGGCCGCGATGAAGGAAGACGACGTCAACATCTGGGGCGACGGCAGCACCTTCAAGGGCAACGACATCGAGCGCTTTTACCGCTACGGATTGCTCACCAACCCGAGCCTCAAGATCTACAAGCCCTGGCTGGACCAGCTGTTCATCGACGAGCTGGGTGGTCGCGCCGAAATGAGCGCCTTCATGACCGCCAACGGTTTTGGCTACAAGATGAGCGCCGAAAAGGCCTACTCCACCGACAGCAACATGTTGGGTGCGACCCACGAAGCCAAGGACCTGGAAAGCCTGCAAAGCGGCATGAAGATCGTCAACCCCATCATGGGTGTGGCGTTCTGGAAGCCCGAAGTCGAGGTCAAGGCCGAAGAAGTGAGCGTGCGCTTTGAAGAAGGCATGCCCGTGGCGCTGAATGGTGTGGAATACGCCGACCCGGTTGAGCTGTTCCTCAAGGCCAACGAAATCGGCGGTCGCCACGGCTTGGGCATGAGCGACCAGATCGAAAACCGCATCATCGAAGCCAAGAGCCGCGGCATCTACGAAGCCCCCGGCATGGCGCTGCTGCACATCGCCTACGAGCGTTTGGTCACCGGCATCCACAACGAAGACACCATCGAGCAGTACCGCATCAACGGCCTGCGCTTGGGCCGCTTGTTGTACCAAGGCCGCTGGTTTGATCCGCAGTCCATCATGCTGCGCGAAACCGCCCAGCGCTGGGTGGCCCGTGCCGTCACGGGCACCGTGACGCTGGAGCTGCGCCGCGGCAACGACTACAGCATCCTGAACACCGACTCACCCAACCTGACTTACGCCCCTGAGCGTTTGTCCATGGAAAAAGTGGAAGACGCGCCGTTCAGCCCACTGGACCGCATCGGCCAACTGACCATGCGCAACCTCGACATCGTGGACACCCGCGCCAAGCTGGGCATCTACGCGCACGCTGGTTTGTTGTCGGTAGGTGAAGGCCCGCACATCTACAAGCTGGATGGCAGCGGCAAGAAGTGATTTTTGCCTTGCTCTAAAGAGAAACGGCCTTCGGGCCGTTTTTTGTTGTCCTCTGGCTTTTTGCGTTGTGGGTGTTTTCCGCCTTGGCACGGGTGCCTGCCGGCTCGCCTCATCACTCGCTTCGCTCGCCAAATCGGCGAGTCCGGCAAGCACCTGCACCAAGGCTGCGTTACTGACCCAATCATCGTGACCATCTTCGATTCACCCCATACAATCCGCCCATGCCCACCATCAGCATGTTTTACGGAATCCTGGTCTCCATGTTCTTTGAGGACACGGACAGGCATCACCTCGCCCACATCCATGTGCGCTACGCAGGCGATAAAGCGGCCATTGCCATTGACGATGGCCGCGTGTTGGCTGGAGGTTTTCCACCCAAGCAATTGAAAATGGTTCAAGCTTGGATTGAAATCCACAAAGATGAACTGCTGGCCGACTGGGAACTTGCCAAGGCTGGTGAGCAGCTCTATCCCATTGACCCTTTGCGTTGAGGAGCATGACCATGCAAGACTTGTTGGACGTGATCTTGGTCAAGCCCATGCAAAACCATTGGCTGGCTTTGTCTTTTGAAAATGGCGAAAACCGTCTGTTTGATGTCAAACCACTGTTAAGCAAAAAACCATTTGAGCCATTAAAGCAACAGCATGTCTTTGAGCAAGCTTATGTGTTTGCCGGCACGGTGAACTGGCCCGGCAACATCGACATTTCACCTGAAACCTTATACGAAAGATCGGTGGCCGCCTAACCTGGAACGTCATTGAACGCGAAAGAATGTCGTGCGCTTTGCACCAATGAAAAACGGCCTATAGGCCGTTTTTTTCATGGTCTTGTTGTTTATTGAGTTATCAGGGGCGGTTTAAGCAAGCTCCAAGGCCCGAGCGCAAGGGCAAAGCACTCAATGTTGGATAAGGACACATTCCAGCGGGCACGCTCAACCGCAGACACCATCGAGCAGTACCGCATCAACGGCCTGCGCTTCGGCCGCCTGTTGTACCAAGGCCGCTGGTTCGACCCACAAGCCATCATGCTGCGCGAAACCGCCCAGCGCTGGGTGGCCTGCGCCGTGACCGGCACCGTGACGCTGGAGCTGCGCCGTGGCAACGACTACAGCATCCTGAACACCGAGTCGCCCAACCTGACCTACGCGCCTGAGCGTTTGAGCATGGAAAAAGTGGAAGACGCCCCTTTCAGCCCGCTCGACCGCATCGGCCAGCTGACCATGCGCAACCTCGACATCGTGGACACCCGCGCCAAGCTGGGCATCTACGCGCACGCTGGTTTGTTGTCGGGTAAGCGTCCGGTGAACCCATCTTGAGATTCAAATGCCATCCCGGCAACATCCTGGCCACACAACAACAACGTGGACACGATGATGAATCAAGACACTCCTACCCCTTCAACGCCTTCGCGCACGC
>NKIP01000048.1:1948-3893 GCA_002256145.1 Comamonadaceae bacterium PBBC1 | reverse complement strand
CCACCGGCACTTGGCTCTACAACCTGGACAACAGCAAGCCGACCACCCAAGCGCTGGCTGCAGGTCAGCAAGTCAGCGACCAACTCACCGTGAGCAGCAAAGACGGCACGGCCTCGCAGCTGATCACCGTCACCGTCACCGGCGCAGCCGATGCCAACGCCACCGCCATCAGCGGCACCAGCACCGGCACCGCCATCGAAGACAGCACCGCGCAAGCCTCGGGCACGCTCAGCGTCACGGGTTCTGCCAACAGCGCCGACAACGTGCTGCAAGCGCCCACCAGTTTGGCGGGCCAGTACGGCAACTTCACACTCAACACCACCACGGGCGCTTGGACCTACACCCTGGACAACAGCAAAGCGGCCACCCAGGCCCTCACGCAAGGCCAGTCGGTCACCGACAAGCTCACCGTCACCAGCAAAGACGGCAAAGCCATCAAAGAAATCTTGGTCACCGTCAGCGGCGTCAACGATGCGGCCGTCATCAGCGGCCAAGCCACGGGCAGCGTGACCGAAGACTCGGCCGCACAAACCACCGCCAGCGGCACCCTCGCCGTGACGGATGTGGACACCGGCCAAGCCTTCTTGAGCACGCCCACCACCGCCAGCCTGGCCGGTACCTACGGCAACTTCACGCTCAACACCGCCACCGGCACCTGGACCTACACGCTGGACAACAGCAAACCGGCCACCCAAGCCCTGGCCCAAGGCCAGCAAGTCACCGACACCTTGCGCGTGACCAGCCAAGACGGCAGCGCCACACAAGACATTGTGGTCACCGTCAACGGCGTCAACGAAACCGTGGCCAAGCCCACCACCATCAGCGAAGTCACCGACAACGCAGGCAACCCCGGCGGGGCCACACAAACCGTGCCCAATGGTGCCAGCACCAACGACACCACCCCCAGCTTCAAAGGCACAGGCACGCCCGGCGAAGTCGTCACCCTCAAAGACGGCGACAAAGTGATCGGATCCACCACCGTCAACCCCGACGGCACTTGGAACTTCACCGCCCCCGAGCAAGCCACCGGCCCGCACAGCTACACCGCCAGCACCCCGTCGGGCGGCACCACCGCGCCGTTCACCGTGACCGTGGACACCGCGCCGCCCACCATCGCGCTCAGCGTGGACAAAGCCAACATCGGCAGCGCCGACACGGCCAGCGTCACCTTCACCCTGTCTGAGGCCAGCGCCGACTTCATCAAAGACGACATCACCGTCACCGGCGGCAGCTTGGGGCCGCTGGTCCAAAGCGCCACCAACCCGCTGGTCTACACCGCCACCTTCACGCCCACCCCAGGCACCACCGCAGGCTCCAGTGGCATCGTGCGTGTTGACAGCAACAAATTCACCGACGCCGCAGGCAACGCCAACGCAGACGGTCTTGAGGCCAACAACAGCGTCAGCATCACCGTGGTCGCGGGCAAGCCCACCGCCATCAGCGAAGTCACCGACAACGTTGGCAACCCCGGCGGGGCCACACAAAGTGTGCCCAATGGCGCCAGCACCAACGACACCACCCCCAGCTTCAAAGGCACCGGCACGCCCGGCGAAGTCGTCACCCTCAAAGACGGCGACAAAATCATCGGATCCACCACCGTCAACCCCGACGGCACCTGGAGCTTCACCGCCCCCGAGCAAGCCACAGGCCCCCACAGCTACACCGCCAGCACCCCGTCGGGTGGCACCACCGCACCGTTCACCGTGACCGTGGACACCGCGCCGCCCACCATCGCGGTCACCATCGACAAAACCAGCATCGGCAGCGACGAGATGGCCCAGCTCACCTTCACCTTGAGTGAAGCCAGCAGCGACTTCAGCAACAGCGACATCACCGTCACCGGCGGCAAACTGGGCACCTTGGTCCAAAGCAGCACCAACCCGCTGGTCTACACCGCCGTCTTCACCCCCGACGGCAGCGCAGCGGCGGGCACCGTGCGGGTCGA
>NKIP01000048.1:0-1197 GCA_002256145.1 Comamonadaceae bacterium PBBC1 | reverse complement strand
CCTGCTGGCCGACAAAGACACCCAAATCGACGGCATTGTCAGCGTCAACGGCGGCGCGATCTACAGCGCCCAGCAAAACTACGCCGTGGACACCACGCCGCCTGCAGGCACGGTCACGCTCAACCCCCTCACACCCGACAACCTGATTGACGCTCAAGAAGCGGGCCAAACCACCTTGCCCGTCACCGGCAAAGTCACCGGCGACTTCAAAGTGGGCGACAAAGTCACCGTCACCGTGGACGGCAAGCCCTACACCGGCACGCTGGACGCCCAGGGCAACTTCAGCATCCCCGTGCCCACAGCGGCCTTGATTGCCGACACGGACACGAAGTACGAGGTCACTGTGGCCCTCACGGACGGCGCAGGCAACACCGGCACGGCCTCGGGTGCCAACGACTACAACAGCAACGTGGCACCGCCCGCCAACAACGTGGCCATCAGCTTGAACCCGGTCACGGGCGACAACATCATCACCGTGGCCGAGGGCCAAGCCGACAGCATCACGCTCTTTGGCAAAGTCTCGGGCGCCTTCACCGCAGGGGACGTGGTCACCCTCCGCGTGCACGACCAGATTCTGTCTACCACCGTGGACGCTGTGGGCAACTACAGCCAAATCGTCAGCATGGCCGCCCTCAAGGCCGACCCGGACACCCAAGCAGAAGTCAGTGTGGCGGCCAAAGACCCCGTCTCGGGCAAGATCAACACCGTGGGCACCAGCCAGGACTACACGGTGGAGACCGACGGCAGTGGGGGTGGCAATGGGGGCAGTGGTGGTGGCAGTGGTGGCACCAGTGGCAAAACCGTGGCGATGTACATCGACCCGGTCACCTCTGACAACGTGATCAACGCCAGCGAAGCCAAGGCCACCGACACCGCCATCACTGGCCGCGTCACAGGCGTGTTCACGCCAGGCGACCAAGTCATCCTCAGCGTCAACGGCAAGCCCTACAGCGGCGCTGTCAACGCCCAAGGTGCCTTCAGCATCAACGTGCCCACGGCCGAACTGCTGGCCGACTACGACACCCAAATCGAAGGCCGCATCACCACCAGCGCAGGCACGGCCAACGCGGTGCAAAACTACGCCCTGAGCGACAGCAACACCAACGGCGCCAACACCGCCATTGGCGGCACCAGCAGCGGCGCGGCCATCGAAGACAGCACAACCCAAGCCTCGGGCAGCCTCAGCGTCACGGGCGC